>JAFOVD010000037.1 GCA_017392525.1 Lachnospiraceae bacterium | reverse complement strand
CCAAGCTTTGTAAGAGCCTCACCAAGAGAGTCACCAAAATAAAGATATGAATTGTAGCATACTGTTTTCATTTCAAAGATAAGAAATCTCATAGAACTCACAGCCTCCCCGACTATAGATAAGTTACTATTCACAGTAACTCCACCCACATTCATAATGGAAGTCTTTCAGACTTCTTTCTCAGTGCTGAAGCACTTAACATTATTCATGTGGGTGGAGTCACTGATTCCAGTTTATAGAATATTTAAAAGTATTTCTTACCAAATAAATTTGGACAGAATACATTTTAAATATTCTATAACTGTGAATAGTAACAAATTTCTCCATTATCCCGTTCCTTCATTCGCTTCCAGGTAATACCGTCATTTCTTACGCTCCTCGACGGCCCGCCGCCATATTTTCGCGAATATTATTATTTTTCAATATGCAAAAAACGAGCATCGGTCACGTGCCCTTTGCAGAATGGAAGGGAGAATTTTTGGGGTTTGCTTGTTAATACACCCGGCTCTGTGGTAATATTGACATCGAAAATAGATTGCAATTGGCAATTGTTTAGAGAGGTATAAAATGACATTCGAACAGGATAAGATTCGTAATTTTTGTATTGTTGCGCATATTGATCATGGAAAATCAACATTGGCTGATCGTATGATTCAGATGACCGGTCTTTTGACAGAACGTGAAATGCAGGCGCAGGTGCTTGACAATATGGAACTGGAGAGAGAACGCGGGATTACCATTAAATCTCAGGCAGTTCGTTTGATTTATCATGCAAAAGATGGCAACGAGTATATCTTTAATTTAATAGATACTCCGGGACATGTGGATTTTAACTATGAAGTTTCACGAAGTCTTGCAGCGTGTGATGGCGCAATCCTTGTGGTTGATGCTGCACAGGGAATTGAGGCGCAGACTCTGGCTAATGTTTACCTGGCTTTGGATCATGACCTGGATGTTATTCCGGTTATCAACAAGGTTGATTTACCAAGTGCAGATCCGGATCGTGTCAAGGATGAAATCGAGGATGTGATTGGGATAGAAGCACAGGATGCACCATGTATTTCCGCGAAGACGGGATTAAATGTGGAAGACGTATTAGAGGAGATTGTTACAAAGCTTCCTGCTCCAACAGGGGATGCAACTGCTCCGTTACAGGCTTTGATTTTCGATTCTCTCTATGATGCTTACCGTGGCGTAATTGTATTCTGTCGTATTAAAGAGGGTACCCTGAAGGCAGGAATGAAGGTTCGCATGATGGCAACGGGCGCTGTTGAAGAGGTAGTTGAAGTTGGATATTTTGGTGCGGGACAGTTTATTCCCTGTGATGAGCTGCCGGCCGGTACTGTTGGTTATTTTACGGCAAGTATTAAAGATGTGCAGGAAACACGTGTGGGTGATACGGTTACAGAACATAATCGTCCGTGTGCAGAACCCCTTCCGGGATACAAGAAGGTAAATCCGATGGTTTACTGCGGTCTATATCCTGCAGATTCTTCTAAATATACAGACCTTAGAGATGCACTTGAGAAATTACAGTTAAATGATGCTGCACTGCAGTTTGAACCGGAAACCTCTATTGCCCTTGGATTTGGTTTCCGATGTGGATTTTTGGGATTGCTTCACTTGGATGTAATTCAGGAAAGACTTGAACGAGAGTACAACCTGGATCTTGTTACAACCGCACCGGGAGTTGTTTATCGTGTGCATAAGACAGATGGTACTATGATTGAACTTACCAACCCATCAAATCTTCCGGATCCATCTGAGATAGATTATATGGAAGAGCCGGTGGTAGATGCGGAAATTATGGTAACCTCTGAGTATGTGGGGGCTGTAATGGATCTTTGCCAGGAGAGACGTGGTATCTATGTCAGCATGGAATACATGGAGGAAACACGTGCACTTATTAAGTATGTATTGCCACTGAATGAAATTATCTACGATTTCTTTGATGCATTAAAGTCCAGAACCCGTGGATATGCTTCATTTGATTATGAAATGAAGGGATATGTTGAATCCAAGCTTGTGAAGCTGGATGTCCTCATTAATAAGGAAACAGTGGACGCACTTTCCTTTATTGTATTTGAAGGAACTGCTTACGAACGCGGTCGTAAGATGTGTGAGAAGCTTAAGGGTGAAATTCCAAGACATATGTTTGAAATTCCTATTCAGGCTGCAATCGGTAACAAGGTTATTGCGCGTGAAACTGTCAAAGCAATGCGAAAGGATGTATTGGCGAAGTGTTACGGTGGTGATATCAGCCGTAAGAAGAAGCTTCTTGAGAAACAGAAGGAAGGAAAGAAGAGAATGCGCCAGGTTGGAAATGTAGAGATTCCGCAGGAAGCATTCATGAGTGTACTGAAGTTAGATGAAGATTAGAGAACAAGAGTTATATGTCCATATTCCTTTCTGCATGAAGAAGTGTAATTACTGCGATTTTTTATCCGGAGTATACGATGAGAAAATGCGTAGAACGTATACGGCGGCACTGGTAAAGGAACTGGAATATCAGGGGAAGACATATCGTTATCCCCTGCGTTCCATCTATTTTGGCGGTGGTACACCAACCTGGTTGGAAACAGACTGTATAAAACTTATAATGGATACCATTGTCAAATGGTTCAGAATCAATGAGGGAGCGGAGATTACATTGGAGTGTAATCCGGGGACAGTGACCAGGGATTCTCTTCGTGCATTTCACATGATGGGATTTAATCGACTTAGCATAGGTCTGCAATCTGCAAATGAGGATGAATTGAAGTTGCTAGGCCGAGTTCATGATTTGAAACGCTTTTTGCATACCTTTGAGCTTGCAAGAAATGCCGGATTTATGAATATTAATGTTGATGTGATGACGGGATTGCCTTATCAGAATCCTCAGAAATTACAGAATACATTGGATACGGTTGTGCGATTACATCCGGAACATATATCTGCATATTCTCTTATTATTGAAAAGGGAACACCTTTTTACGAGAAATATCAGTTTGACAGCGTTAGGCAGGAAGCCGGAATGCAGACGGAGATTTTGCCGACGGAAGATCAGGTATATGAACTTACCAAGCAAACGGAACATTTCCTGGCAGCCAATGGCTATCGGAAATACGAGATATCCAACTTTGCGAAACCCGGATATGAGGGTGAGCATAACAGTGGCTATTGGACGATGGTGCCGTACCTGGGTGCGGGTTTGGGAGCTTCTTCTTATATAGATGGAGTTCGATATTCAAACAAGACAAACATATATGATTATATAGAAGCTTCTGAAGCGTATGATAGAAATGATACTGCCGGAAATCATTGGATGGATGAGGAGACATTACAGAGTCGTACGAGAAATGATGAGATGGAGGAATTTATGTTTCTCGGTCTTCGTATGACAGATGGTGTTTCGCTTGCTGATTTTGAAGAACGTTTTGGTACCAGAATGGATTTGATTTACCGGGATGTAATTGCGGAGCTTCGCAGGGAAGAACTTCTGGATATGTATGAAGGAAGAGTGTTTTTAACAGAGCGTGGAATGGATTTAAGTAACTACGCTATGGCAAAATTTTTATTAGAAGATTAATGAGGTAAGACAGATGTCATGTGATTATCATGTGGCATCTGTTTTTATATAAAAAATATAAAAAAATCGTGAAATGGTTGACAAAGAAATGGAAAGGGAGTAGATTATGAAATGTAGATATTAGCACTCCAAATGAATGAGTGCTAACAACATAAAAATAAAGTAAGAAACAACAACCATATGAGGTGATGTATGGAAGAAGTTTTAAGCGAAAGAAAAGAAAAAATCCTATATGCTATTATCCAGAATTATTTGGAAACAGGTGAACCTGTTGGATCACGTACTATTTCCAAGTATTCCGATTTGAATCTGAGCTCTGCGACGATTCGAAATGAGATGGCCGATTTGGAGGAGCTTGGATATATTGTCCAGCCGCATACGTCGGCGGGTCGAATTCCATCGGATAAGGGATATCGATTCTATGTAGATCGTTTGATTACAGAGAAAGATCAGCAGATTACGGACATGAAAGAATTCCTCGAGCAGAGGACAGAGAAGATGGAGAAAGTCCTGAAGAAAGTTGTTAAGGTTCTGGCAACGAATACTGAGTATGCAACTGTGATATCGGCGCCATCTGTTGTTCGAAATCGTGTAAAGTTTGTTCAGCTTTCAGCAGTGGATGAACGTCAGATTCTTTCTGTAGTAGTTATGGACGGCAATATTGTTCGTAATAAGATGATTCAGGTCGATAAGCCGCTGGATAATGAGACGATGCTCAAGTTAAATATGCTTTTGAACACAAACTTAAATGGGCTGACAGTGAATGAGATTAATCTGGGTCTTATTTCTAAGATGAGAGAACAGGCAGGTATTCACGAAGACATTATTGCTTCGGTTTTGAATACGGTTGCAGATACGATTGATCCGAATGAAGAACTGGAAGTTTATACGAGTGGTGCTACAAATGTATTTAAATATCCGGAGCTGGCCTCCTCTGAAAGCGCGAAAGAATTGATTTCAGCGTTTGAAGAAAAAGAAGTGCTGGCTGATTTTCTGAATGATGTTCAGGAAGAGGAAGAGACAAAGGGTACCGGAATCCAGGTGTATATTGGTGGCGAATCAAAAATGTCTACTATGAAAGATTGCAGTGTTGTTACTGCAACATATGAGCTGGGTGATGGCGTCAAAGGTACGATAGGTATCATTGGTCCAAAACGAATGGACTACAAGAAAGTTGTGGAAAACTTGAAGAATCTGAAATCGGAGCTTGGTAAAGTGATCGATCAGTCAGAGGATAGCAATAGATAGAAAGGTGGTCAGGAAGTGGCTAAGAACAACAAGGAAACTGTGGAAGAGACACAGGAAAAGAAAGTAGACGCTGAACTTGATCAGGAAGCGGAAGCTACTGTAGAAGAAACAGCAGAAGCAGTTGAAGAAGATGCTGCAGCAGCCGAAGAAACAGAGGAGACATCTGACAATGCGGTGATTGAAGAATTAAATGATCGTATCAAGCGTCAGATGGCAGAGTTTGATAATTTCCGTAAACGCTCTGAAAAAGAAAAGGGTCAGATGTTTGATGCTGGCGCAAAGAGTGTAATTGAGAAAATCCTTCCGGTTGTAGATAACTTTGAAAGAGGTTTGGCCGGAGCAGCAGAAGGAGATGCTTTTGCTGATGGTATGAAGATGATTTATAAGCAGCTTATGACAAGTTTAGAGACAATTGGAGTTACACCGATTGAGGCTGTGGGTCAGGAGTTTAATCCGGAATTCCATAATGCGGTTATGCATGTGGAGGATGAAAATGCCGGTGACAATGAAATCGTGGAAGAACTTCAGAAGGGTTATATGTTCCATGATTCTGTAGTACGTCACAGCATGGTAAAAGTAGCAAATTAGTTTTTATTTGATTATATATTCAGTTAACAATCTCATTATAAATAGGAGGAATTGATTATGGGAAAGATCATTGGTATTGATTTAGGAACAACAAACAGTTGTGTAGCTGTAATGGAAGGTGGTCAGCCTACTGTTATCGCTAATACAGAAGGCGCACGTACAACACCATCTATCGTAGCATTTACAAAGAATGGTGAAAGACTTGTAGGTGAACCTGCAAAGCGTCAGGCAGTTACAAATGCGGAAAATACAATCGCATCTATTAAGAGAGATATGGGTACAGACAACGGTCGTACAATCGACGGTAAGAAGTACAGCCCACAGCAGATTTCAGCTATGATTCTTCAGAAGTTAAAGGCTGATGCAGAAGGATACCTTGGAGAAAAGGTTACAGAAGCTGTTATTACAGTTCCTGCATACTTCAATGATGCTCAGAGACAGGCTACTAAGGATGCTGGTAAGATTGCCGGTCTTGATGTAAAGCGTATTATTAACGAACCAACAGCTGCAGCTCTTGCTTATGGTCTTGATAACGAAAATGAGCAGAAGATTATGGTATACGATTTAGGTGGTGGTACATTTGATGTATCTATTATCGAAATTGGTGATGGCGTTATTGAAGTACTTGCAACATCTGGTGATAACAGACTTGGTGGTGATGACTTCGATAAGAAGATCCAGGATTGGATGCTGGAAGAATTCAAGAAGGCTGAAGGCGTAGATCTTTCTACAGATAAGATGGCACTTCAGAGATTAAAAGAAGCTGCTGAAAAGGCTAAGAAGGAACTTTCTTCTTCAACAACAACAAACATCAACCTTCCATTCATTACAGCAACAGCTGAAGGTCCTAAGCACTTTGATATGGATCTTACACGTGCGAAGTTTGATGAATTAACAAGAGATTTAGTAGAAAGAACAGCTATTCCGGTACAGAACGCATTAAAGGATGCTGGACTTACAGCTTCTGAACTTAGCAAGGTTCTTCTTGTTGGTGGTTCTACAAGAATCCCAGCTGTACAGGATAAGGTTAAGATGCTTACAGGCAAGGAACCTTCTAAGAACTTAAACCCAGATGAATGTGTAGCTATCGGTGCTTCTATTCAGGGTGGTAAGCTTGCTGGTGATGCCGGTGCAGGTGAAATCCTTCTTCTTGATGTAACTCCACTTTCTCTTTCTATCGAAACAATGGGTGGTGTAGCTACAAGATTGATTGAAAGAAATACAACAATTCCTACAAAGAAGAGCCAGATCTTCTCTACTGCAGAAGATAACCAGACAGCAGTTGATATCAATGTAGTACAGGGTGAGCGTCAGTTCGCGAGAGATAACAAGTCTCTTGGACAGTTCCGTTTGGATGGTATCCCACCAGCACGTCGTGGTGTACCTCAGATCGAAGTTACTTTTGATATTGATGCAAATGGTATCGTAACAGTATCTGCTAAGGATCTTGGAACAGGTAAGGAACAGCATATCACAATCACAGGTGGTTCAAACATGTCTGATGATGAAATCGATAAGGCTGTTAAGGAAGCTGCAGAATTCGAAGCACAGGATAAGAAGCGTAAGGAAGCAATCGATACAAAGAATGCTGCTGATTCTTTCGCTATGCAGACTGAAAATGCATTAAATGAAGTTGGCGATAAATTAGATGCTGCTGACAAGTCAGAGGTAGAAGCTGATATCCAGGCTGTTAAGGATTTAGTTGCTAAGTATGAAAAGCCAGAAGATATGACTGATGATCAGGTTGCAGAACTTAAGGCTGCAAATGAAAAGTTACAGCAGTCAGCTCAGAAGGTATTCTCTAAGATGTATGAGCAGCAGGCTCAGGCACAGGGAGCTCCTCAGCAGGATGCTGGTGCACAGGGTGCAGCATCAAATGATGATGATGTTGTAGATGCTGACTTTAAGGAAGTATAATCTGAAATCATATAGAGTTTATTGCATGGGTCAGGGACTAAGAAATTAGTTCCTGACTTCATGTACTGAAAAAAGGAATGGAATATGGCAGAACAAAAAAGAGATTATTATGAAGTCTTAGGCGTTGATAAATCAGCCGATGACGCAGCAATAAAAAGAGCATACCGTAAGCTTGCAAAGAAGTATCATCCGGATTCAAACCCGGGAGATAAAGAGGCTGAAGCAAAGTTTAAGGAAGCTTCTGAGGCCTATGCTGTTCTTTCAGATGCAGATAAACGTAGACAGTATGACCAGTTCGGCCATGCAGCCTTTGATGGTTCCGGTGGTGCCGGCGCAGGAGGTTTTGATTTCTCAGGCATGGATATGGGAGATATCTTCGGAGATATCTTTGGCGACTTCTTCGGCGGTGGCAGAAGACAACAGAACAATGGTCCGATGAAAGGTGCTAACTTAAGAACCAGTGTACGTATCAAGTTTGAAGAAGCAGCATTTGGATGTACCAAAGAAATTGAAATGGTACTGAAGGATGAATGTCCTACATGTCACGGAACAGGTGCAAAACCGGGAACATCCAAGAAGACATGCGGCAAGTGTGGCGGTAAGGGTAAGATTGTTGTTACTCAGCAGTCATTCTTCGGAACAGTACAGAATGTAACAACTTGTCCGGATTGTAATGGTACAGGCGAGATTATTACTGACAAGTGTGTGGATTGTCATGGAACGGGATATATTGCAAAGAAGAAGAGAATCGAAGTAAGTATACCGGCGGGTATTGATGATGGTCAGGCAGTTCGTATCCGTGAGAAAGGTGAACCGGGAATTAATGGTGGTCCACGAGGAGATTTACTTGTAGAAGTTCGAGTTTCGCCACATCCGATTTTCCAGAGAAGAAACCAGGATATCTATTCTTCAGCTCCAATATCCTTTGCACAGGCTGCATTGGGTGGTGAAGCGATTATTGATACATTGGATGGCAAGGTAGCATATGAAGTGAAGCCGGGAACACAGACAGATACAAGAATCAGACTTCGTGGTAAGGGCGTGCCATCTCTTAGAAATAAGGATGTACGTGGTGATCACTATGTTACTCTTGTGGTTCAGGTTCCAAAGACTTTGAATAAAGAGGCGAAGGAAGCTCTGAAGAAATTTGATGAGGCAAGTGGTAATACATTAAAGTCTGGGACAGAAGTGAAGCCGGAAAAGAAAAAAGGCTTTAAAGACAAGATTAAAGACGCGTTTGATGAATTATAAATGCAAGACGAAAGAGGCTCTGTTTAGGAGCCTCTTTTTTTAGCCAATGATTACAGAAGTGGCGGAGACCGGCACTGCCTTTTCTTTTACGGAATTTTGTGGTAATATACATGATTGATTGCATTTTGAATGGAGGACATTCTATGAAGTGGATGAAATTTACGATAGATACGACAGAAGAGGCTGAAGATCTTGTTACTGCAACACTCTCAGAACTTGGGATTGACGCTGTAGAAATAGAGGATTTGATGCCTGTTGATGATACTGAAAGAGAAGGCGGTCATTTCGAGGAATTACAGCCGGATTTACCGGAAGATGACGGTAGTAGCCGTATCAACTTCTATTTGGAAGAAGGGCAAGAATATGGCGAATTATTGGATGAACTTCGAAATGAATTAGAAAAGCTTCGAAATATAGTAAACCTGGGAAAGGGTGAAATTAACATTTCCGAGACAGAGGATACGGATTGGCGAGATAACTGGAAGTCATTCTTTCATTCCTTTGAAATAGAAAATGTTTTGATTAAGCCGACTTGGGAACAGGTGGAAGCAAAGGATGATCAGATTGTTATTGAGATCGATCCGGGAGTTTCATTTGGAACCGGTAAGCATGAGACAACACAGCTTTGTATCCGGCAGATGCAGAAGCATCTTAAAGAGGGTGACGAAGTGTTTGATGTTGGATGTGGCTCCGGTATTTTGTCTATTATTGCTTTAAAGATGGGTGCATCTCATGTGGTTGGAACAGATATTGATGATGACTGTATCTCTTCCACAGCGGCTAATTTTGAGGTTAACCATCTGGAACAGTCTCTGGGAGATTTTTATGTTGGAAATCTTACAGATGACAAGGAGTTACAGGATAAGGTTGGATATGATAGGTACGACGTTATTGTTTCCAATATTCTTGCGGATATTATTATTGGCATGTCAGAACAGTTGAAAAATGCTTTGAAACCGGGTGGACACCTTATCACGTCCGGAATTATCAATTTCAAGGAAAAAGAGGTTAAAAAATCTTTGGAAGATGCCGGATTAAAAGTACTTGAGATTAATCACCAGGGTGAATGGGTGAATATTACTGCTACAAAATAGGAGAGTATATGCAACAGATTTTTGTTAATGATGGTCAGTTAAATGGTGATATCGTTACAATTACCGGACAGGATGCAAAGCATCTTGCAAAAGTGATTCGAATCCGTGTGGGTGAAGTTATTCGTATCAGTACGGAGTCTTCAAAGAGCTTTTTTTGTGAGATTACTTCGGTGGCGCAGGATACTGTAATTGCAAAGATTACAGGAGAGGCGCATGAAACGGAGCTTTCACAGAAGATATATTTGTTTCAGGCACTTCCTAAGGGAAGCCGGATGGAGACAATCATTGAAAAGACAGTGGAATTAGGCGTATTTGAAATTATTCCGGTGGAAATGAAGTATTGCGTTGTTAAATTAGATGAGAAAAAGAAGCAGTCTAAGGTAAAACGTTATCAGGCAATTGCGGAATCTGCGGCAAAGCAGTCGAAGAGAAGTATAATTCCAAGGGTTCATGAAGTGATGAATTATAAAGAGGCTTTGGAGTACGCTTCTTCGATGGATTTGTGTCTGCTTCCATATGAAAATAAATTTGGTATGGCACCTACAAAAGAGGCCCTGAAGAGAGTTAAGGATGCAGAAACAATTAGCATTATGATTGGGCCGGAAGGTGGATTTTCGGATGAGGAAATCGAAATGGCAGACGGCAAGGCGGAATTGGTTTCTCTTGGAAAGAGAATTTTGAGAACAGATACAGCTGCAATTACTACCATGTCAGCAGTAATGCTTGCGGCTGAAATTTTAGAATAGCTATAGCTTGAAAAGAAAGAAGTGATAAGATGGAAGCTTATTTAGATAATTCTGCCACTACAGCATGCTCAGAAGAAGCAGCTAAAATGGTGATGCAGATATTGACAGTAGATTATGGAAATCCTTCTTCCCTTCATAATAAGGGCATAGAGGGTGAGAATTTTGTAAGAGATGCACGTCGTACAATTGCAAAGACATTAAAGGTTAAGGAAAAGGAAATCTATTTTACGTCCGGTGGAACAGAATCCAACAACCTGGCGCTGGTCGGTTATGCGATGGCAAATAGTAGAGCTGGTAAACATATCATTTCTACGCCATTTGAGCATCCAAGTGTTGGAAACCCACTGGCATTTCTTGAAGAGCAAGGATTCTCGGTTTCCTATTTGCATGTGGATAGACAGGGGCATATTGATTTGAAGGAATTAGAAGATCTGATTCGAGAAGATACCATTCTTGTAGCTATGATGCATGTAAATAATGAGATTGGCGTTGTAATTCCAATTGAAGAAGCTGGAAAAATCATTAAGAATAAGAATCCGAAGTGTGCATTTCATGTAGATGCAATTCAGTCATATGGTAAATTCAAGATTCTTCCGGAGAGAATTGGTGTAGATATGCTGTCTGTCAGTGGACATAAGATTCATGGACCAAAGGGATCCGGATTCTTATATGTCAACGGCAAAATCAAAATTAAGCCGGAAATACTTGGAGGCGGACAGGAATGGGGACTGCGTTCAGGAACGCAGAATACACCTGCGATAGCTGGCCTGGGAGTGGCTGCTGCCCAGATGTATGACCATTTGGAAGAGAATAGAGAGCACTTATTCCGGTTAAAAGATCATTTTATTGAAGAAGTTACGAAAATTGATGGTGTCAGTGTAAACGGACCAACGGACCATACTTCAGCACCCCAGATTGTGAGTGTTAGTGTGAAGTCAGTAAGAGCAGAAGTGTTGCTTCATGCACTGGAAGATAAGAATATTTATGTTTCAGCAGGTTCAGCATGCTCTTCCAATAAGCCATCGATTTCTAAAACGTTACAGGCGATTCACCTTGATCAGGATCTCCTTGATTCAACGGTTCGCTTTAGTTTTAGCGTACATACTACCATGGAAGAAGTTGATTATGCGTTGGATGCAATGCGAACATTGATTCCAATGCTTCAGAAGTTTACAAGACATTAAGATGTCAATGAAAGTATAGATAAGAAAGAGAGAAATTATGTATCGCGCTTTTTTAATTAAGTATGGTGAAATTGCTATTAAGGGAAAGAACCGTCATCTGTTCGAAGATGCATTGGTTCGTCAGATTACGTACGCTCTGAAGCCTGTAGAAGGTAAGTTTGAGGTTATTAAACAGCAGGGACGTATCTATGTAGAAGCCAAGGATGAAGATTTCGATTATGAAGAGACTGTAGCGGCACTGCAGACAGTATTTGGTATTGTTGGTATCTGTCCGGCTGTTCTCGTGGAGGATCAGGGATTTGATAAGCTTGCAGAGGATATCATTCAGTATCTGGATGAGACTTATCCGGATAAGAATATGACCTTTAAGGTAGAAGCACGTCGTGCCAGAAAGAATTATCCAAAGACTTCACCGGAAATCAACATGGATTTGGGAGAGAAGATTCTGAATGCATTCCCGGAAATGTCTGTAGATGTACATAATCCGGATTTGATGTTGTATGTTGAGATTCGTGAGCAGATTAATTTCTATTCTGAGATTATCCCTGGACCTGGTGGAATGCCTGTTGGAACTAATGGAAGAGCTATGCTTCTTCTTTCTGGAGGTATTGATTCTCCGGTTGCCGGATACATGATTTCCAAGCGTGGTGTGGCAATTGATGCTACATATTTCCATGCGCCACCATATACATCAGAACGAGCAAAGCAGAAGGTTGTAGATCTTGCACGTATTATCAGTAAGTATACAGGCCCTATTCGCCTTCATATTGTTAATTTTACGGACTGTCAGTTGAATATTTACGAGAAGTGTCCTCACGAAGAACTGACAATTATCATGCGTCGTTATATGATGGAGATTGCAGAGCATTTTGCAAATGAGAACGGCGATCTGGGATTAATTACCGGAGAATCCATTGGACAGGTTGCATCACAGACAATGCATTCGCTTATGGCTACAAATGAAGTTTGTACACTTCCTGTATATCGTCCTTTAATTGGATTTGATAAGCAGGAAATCATCTCTGTTTCAGAGAAGATTGGAGCATATGAGACTTCCATCCTTCCATTTGAGGATTGTTGCACAATCTTTGTGGCGAAGCATCCTGTTACTAAGCCAAGATTACAGAATATTCATAACTCAGAAAAGAAACTCGTTGGTAGTATGGAAGAGCTGGTGAAGACAGCAATTGAAACTACGGAAGTTATCTTGGTAGAACCAGAGAATTAAGATAGTATAGGCCGGCGTTTGCTGGCCTAATATTTTACAAATAAAAAAGGCACAGACAAGCTGTGCCATGAAATCATGTTAAAATCTAAATCTTAAACGATATAAGGTTTTAATGTTTCAAGAATTTCCTCTACACCTGTTTCAGCATGAATATTAAGCTCAATAGGTTTAGAGAGATCAAGACTAAAAATTCCCATAATAGATTTAGCATCGATAACATATCTTCCGGATACAAGATCGAAATCGGAATCAATCTGACTTACTGTGTTAACAAAAGATTTTACCTTATCAATTGAGTTAAGTGAGATCTGTACAGTTTTCATGTTTGGTACCTCCTATTTGTTTGTTGAATTTATGGTAAATCAAAGGGATGTAAAAGTCAATCACGAGAGGAGATAGAAATATGAAAACAGCTGCCCTTCATAATTTGGGTTGTAAAGTAAATGCATATGAAACAGAGGCGATGCAGCAGCTTTTAGAGGCAGATGGCTATGAAATTGTACCATTTACAGAACGAGCAGATGTTTATGTGATTAATACATGTTCTGTTACAAACATGGCAGATCGCAAGAGCCGACAGATGATTCATAGGGCGAAAAAGCTGAATCCGGACGCAATTGTTGTAGCTGCAGGATGTTATGTTCAGACAGCAAGTCAGAGTGATACGCTTGATTTATCTGCGGATATTATTATTGGAAATAATAAGAAAAACGAGCTGGTTCCTGAAATCCATAAGTTCCTTGAGGATCATAAGCAGAATATTGATATTATCGATATCAACGATGGTGTACAGGATTACGAAGTGCTCCATGTAACCAAGACAGCAGAGCATACAAGAGCTTTTATCAAGATTCAGGACGGTTGCAATCAGTTCTGCAGTTATTGTGTGATTCCTTATGCAAGAGGCCGTGTCAGATCCAGAGACAAGGATGATGTTGTCCGTGAGATAAAGGACCTTGCAGAATCTGGTTATCAGGAGGTTGTCCTTACCGGAATTCACCTTAGCTCTTACGGAGTAAAAGATGAGTACGGTTTGATTGATGTGATTGAAGCTGTTCAGGAAATCCCGGGAATTCGTCGCATCAGACTTGGTTCATTGGAGCCGATGATTGTTACTGAGGAGTTTGCTTCTAGAGCATCCAAGGTAGACAAACTCTGTCCGCATTTCCATTTGTCACTTCAGAGCGGTTGTGATGAGACGCTGAAGCGCATGAATCGTAAGTATACTACAGAGGAGTTTAAGGCGAGCGTAGATTATCTTAGAAAGTACTTTGAGCATCCTGCAATTACAACGGATGTAATCGTTGGTTTCCCGGGAGAAACCGAAGAGGAATTCCGGGAGACAAAGAAATATCTGGAAATGATACATTTCTACGAGATGCACGTGTTTAAATTCTCTATTCGAAAGGGTACAAGAGCAGAACGTATGCCGGATCAGATTCCGGAACAGATTAAATCTCAGCGTTCTGAAGAATTGATTCGTCTCGCCGGGGAAATGTCGAAAGAGTTTAGAGAAGAAGACTTGCATAAGGATGTATGTGTCCTGATGGAAGAGCCGATGGAATTGGATGGTCAGACATATTGGACAGGATTTACTGAAGAGTATGTAAGATATGCAGTAAAATCGGACGAAGATTTACATAACAGATTTGTTCGTGGCAAGGCAGAGAGATTTCTGAATGATGAAATTATGCTGATGGAAACGTACGAATTAGAGAAATAAAGAAAAACAAAGAGTTGGTGCGGTTGATTATTTTTTAAATATAATATAGAATAATCATAAACTATGCTATATAAGCAGATTGGTCGTGAATGTATGCAAGATTTAAGCAATACACAGTATTTTAAAGTTGAAAAGGAAAATCAGACTAGTATTAAGGAAATCGTTCACCAGGTTTATGACGCACTTTCTGAGAAGGGTTACAATCCGGTGAATCAGATTGTAGGTTATATTATGTCTGGAGATCCAACATTTATTACTAGCCACAAGAATGCGAGAAGCCTTATTATGAAGGTCGAACGGGATGAACTGGTAGAAGAACTTCTCACAGAATATATTAAGACAGAGGCATGGAATAATAAATGAGTGAAAATAGAATCTTAGGATTGGATTTTGGATCAAAAACTTGTGGGGTGGCAATCAGCGACCCCTTGCTTTTGACTGCCCAGGGACTGGAGATTATTCGTAGAGAAAAGCCGGGTAAGCTTCGCACAACACTTGCGAGAATCAAGGCGATTTGTGATGAATATCAGGTGGAGTCTATTGTTTTGGGTAATCCAAAGAATATGAATAATACAGAGGGTGAGCGTGTAGAGAAGACGCTGGCCTTTAAAGAAGAGGTAGAAAAGCGTACAGGACTGCCGGTTACTCTTTTTGATGAGAGATTAACTACAGTTATGGCAGACAATACCATGATGGAATTGGGTATTCGCAGAGAAAACCGTAAGGAATACGTGGATGAAATTGCGGCCATGTTAATTTTGCAGAGCTATTTAGATGCTCGAAAGAATGGACAGGTATAAGGATTATAGTATGGATAAAATTACATTTATTACAGACACTGATGAGACTGTAGAACTTTTCGTTTTAGAAGAGACTACTGTCAGTGAACATAAATATTTATTGGTAGCCGAAGATGCAGAAGGTGATTCGGAAGCTTACATTTTTAGGGAGGTTGCTTCTAACGAAGATGAAGTTGCCTATGAACCGGTGGAAGATGATGTTGAATTCTCTGCAATTCTTAAGGTGTTTGAGGAATTAATGGAAGACACAGACTTTGAATAGGTTCTGTATTGCCCGTGGACAGACGATAGGATGTGTACCCATTTCCCTACCAAGGAAAAGGAGTTATTTTTGAAGAAAATTGAAAATGAAAAGCTTAAAGTTATCCCTCTGGGAGGACTTGAGCAGATAGGTATGAATATTACTGCCTTCGAGTATGGAGACAGTATTATTGTTGTGGACTGTGGTTTAGCTTTTCCGGAAGATGACATGTTGGGTGTTGATTTGGTAATTCCTGATGTTTCTTACCTTGAAGAGAACATTGACAAGGTTAAGGGATTCTTTATTACACATGGTCATGAGGATCATATCGGAGCGCTTCCATATGTTCTCCAGAAGGTTAATGTACCCGTTTATGCAACAAAGCTTACAATCGGTATTATTGAACGTAAGCTTGAAGAGCGAAACATGATGAAATCTACACGTCGTAAGGTGGTTAAATATGGTCAGCATATTAATCTGGGCAATTTCCGTGTAGAATTTATCAAGACTAATCATTCGATACAGGATGCAGCAGCTCTTGCAATTTATTCACCGGTAGGAACAATTATTCATACAGGTGACTTTAAGGTGGATTACACACCGGTATTTGGTGATGCCATCGATTTACAGCGTTTTGCCGAAATCGGTAAGAAGGGCGTTCTTGCCGTAATGTGCGATAGTACAAATGCGGAACGACCGGGATTTACTGCTTCAGAGAGTACAGTTGGTAAGGCTATCGACAGTATTTTTAATGAAAATAAGGAACACCGTATTATTATTGCAACATTTGCTTCTAACGTAGACCGTGTGCAGCAGATTATTGATGCGGCTTGTAAGTACGAGCGTAAGGTTGTGGTTGAAGGCCGAAGCATGGTGAATATCATTAACACGGCATCTGAGCTTGGTTATTTGAATATTCCCGATAATACGCTGATTAGTATTGAAGAATTGAAAAACTTCCCGGATGAGAGAACTGTTTTGATTACAACAGGTTCTCAGGGTGAATCTATGGCTGCTCTTTCCCGTATGGCGAATGGAATGCATCGTAAGATTCAGATTCAGCCGGGAGACACCGTTGTATTTTCATCTCATCCAATCCCGGGAAATGAAAAGGCGGTTGGCAATGTAATTAACGAGCTTTATATGAAGGGTGCCAATGTAATCTTCCAGGATGTTCACGTTTCCGGACATCCATGCCAGGAAGAAATCAAGTTGATTTATTCATTGGTAAATCCAAAGTACGCGATTCCGGTGCACGGTGAGTATAAACACCTTAAAGCACAGGAAGCTACTGTTCGTTCTCTTGGTTATGATTCCGATCATACGTTTATTCTCCATTCCGGAGATGTCCTTGAATTTGACGAGGAAGAGAATGCAAGAGTAAATGGACGCGTTCACACCGGCGCAATCATGGTTGATGGATTGGGCGTAGGTGATGTTGGTAATATTGTTTTACGCGATCGTCAGAGATTAGCAGAAGACGGTATTATTATCGTTGTTATGACATTAGATGGCGGAAGTGGCGAAGTTATTGCGGGACCGGATATTGTTTCCCGTGGATTTGTATATGTTCGTGGATCAGAAGACCTTATGGACAGTGCAAAAGCAGTGTTGGATGATACAGTCCTTCGTTTAGCAGAACGAAATGTTTCTGATTGGACTCGTATTAAGAATGAAATCAAGAATTCACTTTCTGATTTTGTTTGGAAGGAAACACAGCGTCGTCCAATGATTCTGCCAATTATTATGGAAGTTTAATATGATCATTGATGAACGTTATTTAACATTTATGAATTCCTTTGCAGAAGGAAATACAGAGTTTTTGGAAAACCTGGAAGCAGATGCAATTGAGAACTATGTTCCGATTATCCGTAAAGATATGCAGAACTTCATCAAGGTATTCCTGCAGATGAAACAGCCAAAGCGGATCCTAGAAGTAGGAGCCGCCATTGGCTTTTCTTCTGTTTTAATGGCTACATATAATCCGGTTCAATGTACAATCGATACAATTGAAAACTATGACAAACGTATTCCGATTGCTACAAAGAATATTAAAGATGCGGGTTTTGAAGATGTTATAAATCTGCATTATGGAGATGCGGCTGAGATTTTGCCGACCCTCGAAGGGCCATATGATTTCATTTTTATGGATGCCGCAAAGGGACAATATCCGGTATTTTTCCCTATGCTGAAGGCTTTAACGAAGCCGGGGACAGTACTGATTACGGATAATGTACTACAGGATGGAGATATAATTGAATCCCATTTTGCAGTTACACGTAGAAATCGAACAATCTATAAGAGGATGCGTGACTTTCTCTTTGAAGCCGGGCACGATAAAGATTTTTCGAGTACGATTTTACCGGTGGGCGACGGCATTTCTCTTCTTGTGAGAAAGTAAAAATAAAGTTCAAACCTTCTTTGTCTTGGAACCGTTGGAAAAAGCGGAAAAATAGGTTATACTTAACTTAATTGAATAAGGCATAAGAGGAGGTTTTACTATGGACAAATATGTAGCTTATGTTGGTACTTATACGCATGAAAACAGTGTGGGGATTCATGTTTATGATGTAGATTCAGCCACAGGCGTGTTTACAGAAAAGAGTGTTGTTCCAATTAATAATCCGTCGTATTTGACAATTTCTAAGGATGGAAAGTTCTTATATTCCATCGCTGATGAGGGCGTAGCTGCTTTTCATGTTGACGAAGAAGGTGGATTAGAGAAAATCAACCAGTCATGGATTGGTGGCATGCGTGGATGCTATGTGGAAGTTGATTCCAAGAACCGTTATCTTTTCGTTGGAGGCTACCATGATGGTAGAGTTACAATGATGAGAATAAATGAGGATGGCAGTATTGGTGATATTGCAGATGGAATTTTCCATAAAGGTGGGTTTTTAAGTGCATCCGAGAAGCGATTGGATCATCCTAAGGTAACATGTGTTACTTTGACACCGGATGAGAAATACTTATGTGCTGTTGATTTCGGTTTAAATCAAACCAAGATTTATGAAGTTGATTATGAACTTGGTCATCTTCATATGGTTGACATGATTCGTTCCGAATTAGATGCAGGTGCTAGAATCATGAGATTCTCAAAGGATGGTAAATTTGCTTATATTATGACCGGCATTGGAAATACAATGGAGGTCTATACATATAGGGATAATAATGGACCGGAATTCGAACTGGTTCAGGTTGTTGATGTACTGGATAAGGAGTATGAGAATGCTGCTTGCACATGCTTCAGATTCACGGAAGATGAGAAGTACATCTTTGTCACAGTAGATGCTGTTGATGGATATTCATATCTTAAACGAAATGAACAGGACGGTACCTTAGAGTGGCAGGGATTTACGTATACATCAGGTGATTATCCAAAGTCACTTCTGGTTGTGCCGGGAAGTGAATATATAGCCGTATTAAATCATGATTCAAATGAGATTCGTACATTCCATATGGATTATGATGGACATTATGGACTTATGAAAAATGCGCCGGTGAAGGTTGATAAACCAAACTGTATTCGCATTCATAAATTAGGCTAGTTATTTATGTAGGGGTTGCTTGCAACCCCTATTTTTGGGAAAGGAAAAGGAAAATATGTCAGGTTCAACATTTGGGAGACAATTTCGAGTTACAACGTGGGGGGAATCCCATGGCAAGGCGTTGGGAGCTGTTATTGATGGCTGCCCGGCCGGTATACCGCTTACGGAGGAAGATATTCAGAAATATCTAAATCGTAGACGACCGGGGCAGTCCAAGGTGACAACTGCTAGAAATGAATCGGATCAGTGTGAAATTTTATCCGGAGTATTTGAAGGAAAGACAACAGGTACTCCGATTTCAGTTATGGTTCGAAACAGTGACCAGCATTCAAAAGATTATAATGACATTTCACGGGCGTTTCGTCCGGGACATGCGGATTATACATTTTTTGAGAAATACGGTTTTCGTGATTATCGTGGAGGTGGCAGATCCTCTGGGAGAGAGACCATTGGCCGTGTTATCGGCGGCGCTGTTGCAGCAAAAATCCTAAGTGAACTTGGCATTGTTGTGTCTGCTTACACAAAGAGTATTGGTGAAGTCGAAGCTGAGAAATATTCCATAGAAGAGTGCGCTGAGAACATGTTTTTCATGCCGGACAATGAGGCTGCAAAAGCAGCAGAAAAGTATGTACATGAGGCTATTTCAGCAAAGGATTCTGTTGGTGGAGTAATTGAGTGCATAATTGATGGAATGCCGGTAGGCGTAGGAGAACCGGTTTTTGATAAATTAGATGCTCTTCTGGCCAAAGCTATGCTTTCTATTGGCGCAGTAAAGGGATTTGAAATTGGTGAGGGATTCCATGCTGCAAAGCTTAGGGGCTCAGAAAATAATGACATGTTTCGCATTTCAGATGATCGAAGTGTAATAAAAACAACAAATCATTCCGGCGGAGTGTTGGGCGGAATGTCTGATGGAAGTCAGATTGTATTTCGTGCAGCAGTTAAACCGACCCCATCTATTTCCCAGATACAACAGACTGTTTTGGAAGATGGAAATGAAGTGGATATTACAATTCATGGAAGACATGACCCAATCATTGTTCCAAGAGCAGTTGTAGTAGTAGAATCTATGGCCATGATTACGGTTGCAGATCTATTATTGCAAAATGTCACATCTCAGATGGGGCATATTAAGAAAATTTATGACAAGTAGTATTAGAAAGGTTTCTTCATGTATAAGCTATTAAAAACAGAAGGAAGAGCAAAAAGAGGAGAATTGACTACGGTACATGGTACTGTTCAGACACCTGTATTTATGAATGTAGGTACAGTGGCTGCTATTAAAGGCGCAGTGTCAACAGATGATTTACAAGGACTGAAGACACAGATTCAGTTATCAAATACTTATCATCTGCATGTTCGTACAGGAGATAAACTGATTAAGGAATTGGGTGGACTGCATAAGTTTATGGTTTGGGATAAGCCAATCCTGACAGATTCCGGCGGATTTCAGGTGTTTTCTCTTGCAGGATTGAGAAAGATCAAGGAAGAGGGAGTAACCTTCCGCTCACATATTGATGGACATAAGATTTTTATGGGACCGGAAGAGAGTATGCAGATTCAGTCAAATCTTGGATCTACTATTGCAATGGCCTTTGATGAGTGTCCAAGTTCTGTAGCAGATCGCTCTTATGTGGAAGCTTCTGTAGCTAGAACAGAGCGTTGGTTAAAACGTTGTCAGGACGAGATGAAACGTCTGAATAGTTTGGAAGACACCGTAAATAAGCAGCAGATGTTATTTGGTATTAATCAGGGTGCTATTTTCGATGATATTCGTATTGATAATGCTAAGAGAATTGCAGAGTGGGGACTGGATGGTTATGCTGTTGGTGGCCTTGCTGTTGGTGAGTCACATGAGGAAATGTATCATGTGCTCGAAGAGACAGTTCCTTATTTACCGAAAGACAAGCCTACATATCTTATGGGCGTAGGTACCCCGGCTAATATTTTAGAGGGGGTAGAACGTGGAATAGATTTCTTTGATTGTGTTTATCCAAGTAGAAATGGTAGACATGGTCATGTTTATACAAATAGGGGCAAGATTAATCTGTTTAATAAACAGTATGAAAAGGATATGAGTCCGATTGAGGAGGGCTGTGGTTGCCCGGCTTGCCGCACATACAGTAGGGCATATATCAGACATCTGTTAAAAGCAAAAGAGATGTTAGGTATGCGTTTATGTGTTATGCATAATCTTTATTTCTATAACAATATGATGGAAGAAATCCGTGATGCGTTGGATGAAGGAAGATTTGCAGAGTATAAGAAACATAAATTAGAGGGTATGGAAGAGTACGATCGAGAGAAAAAGAAGTAAATCGGTTGCGCTTTTCGATTAAGTCGCTTAAAATGTTTATGATTTGAAAAATTAGGAGGAAGTCAAATGTTATTAACAACAACATACTCAGGAATCATTACAATGGGTTGGATTGTTATCTTATTGGTAGCTATGTACTTTTTAATGATTCGTCCACAGCAGAAAGAAACTCGTCAGAAGAACGCTATGTTGGCTAATCTTGCAGTTGGAGATACAATTCTTACAACAAGTGGATTCTATGGTGTGATTATTGATATCCAGGATGATACAGTTATTGTTGAATTCGGAAGCAATAAGAACTGCCGTATTCCAATGCAGAAGGCTGCAATTGTTCAGGTTGAAAAGCCGGAAGATGCTGTAGAAGAAGATAAATAGTTTGAGTGTAAAGAGGAGCGCGTGGCGCTTCTCTTTTTTTATTCGAAAAGAAAAAAGTACTTTACAAATGAAAAATGGCGTAGTAAAGTATTTAAGTAAAAAATATATTTGCACGCACAAAGGGGTGTGGGAGTCCAGTGGATTTAAAAAAAACGCATTAAATCCATATGGATTTCCCACCCCTTTTTTTGGTTCAAAAATTTAAACAGGAGGATTATATGATCAGGTATACAGTCGAAGAAATCATGGAATATGTGGAAGAAAACGATGTAAAATTCATTCGTTTAGCGTTTTCTGATGTATTTGGTGTACAGAAGAATATTGCAATTATGCCGGGTGAATTACGCAGAGCTTTTGAACATGGAGAGAGATTCGATGCGAATTTGGTGAATGGATATGAGGATCCGGATCATTCCGAACTCTATTTGTTGCCGGATCCAAATACAATGAATATTTTACCATGGAGACCACAGGAGGGACGAGTAATTCGATTCTATTGTAGCGTAATAAAATCAGATGGTTCTCCTTATCGTTTTGATTACCGCCGATTTTTGCAAAAAACAGTGGAAGAGTGTAAGAACGCCGGATTCATGGCTAGAATTGGATTAAGCTCAGAGTTTTATATTTTTAAAACTGATGATGAGGGTAATCCAACGGAAACTCCGTTGGATCAGGGGGGATATTTTGATATTGCTCCGTTGGATCGATGTGAAAACATTCGTAGAGAAATTTGTTTAACACTTGAGGAGATGGGAGTTGAACCAAAATCATCTCACCATGAAATTGGACCTGGACAAAATGAGATTGATTTTGTTGGGGCGGATGCACTTACATCTGCAGATAATTTCATGACATATAAGAATGTCATTGGTGCTATTGCGGCAAGAAATGGTGTGTATGCCAGTTTTGAACCAAAGCCGATTCATGGAAAACCCGGTAACGGTTTACATCTGAAGATTTCATTGTTCCATCATGGGGAGAGCTTGTTAAAAACGGACCCTAAAAAGCATAACCATTTCATGGCAGGCGTGTTAAATCACATGCGGGATTTGACTGCATTTTTAAATACCCAGATGGAATCTTATGAAAGATTTGGGCAGAACGAAGCTCCTAAGTATATTACATGGTCAAAGCAAAATCGTTCCAGATTACTGCGCCTGTATGACGGAGAAAGTAGTAGCAATGATGGATTTATTCTTAGATCGCCGGATTCCGGTATTAATCCGTATATTGCCTTTGCTGTAATTCTTCAGGCCGGACTTGCCGGAATACGTGAGGAAGCAGAGCTTATGGAACCTCTTGATAAACCAAGTACAGAGATTGATGACCAGGAGAGAATGAAGTTAAAACAATTGCCTTTATCTCTTGCAGAAGCAATTGCATTGGCAGAGGGAAGTGAGTTTATTACATCCTTACAGGATTATGATATTTTACATAAGTTTTTAGAGAATATTCAGGAAAAAGAAAACGTATAGGGCTGTAAAATTTGGGAGGATGCCTATGGGAGCAAACGTATTACTGGTTTGTGATCAACCAAAAGCAGAAGAATTCTTTCGGAAATTTTTACAGCAGAATCATTATGATGTTGTTACCATTTCCAATGGAGAGGAAGCCAAGCGTATTTGCATGGAGCAGACTTTTGAAACGTGTATAATCAATGCACCATTGCATGGTGAAAAGGCTGAACAGCTTGCAAGAGCGCTGGCACAAAAAAACATGTTCCAGGTTATTTTGTTTGTCAAAGCCGAGGTTGAGGCGGAGACATCAGTGCATATGGAAAAGTATGGAGTAATAACGTTGGGTAAACCGGTGCATACAAAGTTGTTTTGGGATGCGCTTAGGTTATCCAAAATTGCAAATAATCGAATTCAGATGCTTATGCATGAGAATATGATGTTGCAGAAAAAGATGAAAGAACTAAAACTGGTCACGCAGGCGAAATTAATTCTTATGCAGTCACTTAATATCTCTGAGGAAGCAGCTCATCGAAAAATTGAAAAGATGGCTATGGATCAGAGACTTAGTAAACGAGAGATTGCGCAGGAAATTATTTCTACATATGAGTAAATTTGATTATAGAAATGAGAGGAAATTATGACAAAGTTTGTATTTGTAACAGGTGGAGTAGTATCAGGACTTGGAAAGGGAATTACGGCAGCATCACTGGGTAGACTTCTTAAGATGCGTGGATATCGCGTTGCATCACAGAAGCTGGATCCGTATATGAATGTTGATCCGGGTACAATGAGCCCATACCAGCACGGAGAAGTATATGTCACGGAAGATGGTGCAGAGACTGATTTGGATCTGGGACATTATGAACGTTTTATTGATGAAAATTTAAATAAATATTCGAATCTTACATCCGGAAAAGTATATTGGAATGTATTAAATAGAGAAAGAAAGGGAGAATATCTTGGAGAAACTGTTCAGGTTATTCCTCATATCACAGAAGAGATAAAGAGATTTATTTATATGGGTGCCAAGAGTACAGAAGCAGATGTGCTTATTACTGAAATTGGTGGTACTACAGGTGATATAGAATCTCAGCCTTTCTTAGAAGCAATCCGTCAGGTTTCATTAGAGGTTGGTCGAGAAAACTGTCTCTTCATCCATGTAACACTTGTACCATACTTAAGTGGTTCAAATGAGCATAAATCCAAGCCGACACAGCATTCTGTCAAGGAATTGCGTTCTCTTGGAATCTTCCCGGATATTATTGTTGCAAGAGTGGATCATCCACTGGAAGACAGTATTAAGAAGAAAATATCACTGTTCTGTAACGTTAAGCCGGATTGTGTTATTGAAAATGATACGGTAGAGGCACTTTATGAAGCTCCTATTATGCTTCATAAGAATGGTTTGGATACGGTGGCCTGCAGAGAATTGGGCTTAGAAGATCGTGCAATGGATATGACTGCATGGAAGGAACTCGTTGAGAGAATTCATGGTCTGTCAAAGTCAGTTCATATTGGTCTGGTAGGAAAATATGTAGCACTTCATGATGCGTATTTATCAGTTCGTGAGGCACTGTATCACGGCGGATATGAAAATGATGCCAAGGTAGAAATTGACTGGATTGACAGTGAAAAGATTACAGACAAAAATGCAGAAGAGATTCTTGGTCATTTAGATGGTATTATCCTTCCGGGTGGATTTGGTGATCGTGGAATTGAGGGTATGATAACTGCTTGTAAGTATGCAAGAGAGCATGATGTTCCTTATTTTGGAATCTGCTTGGGAATGCAGATTTCTGTTATGGAATATGCTAGAAACGTACTCGGATTAACGGATGCAAATTCCAGAGAATTTAATCCTGAGGGCAAGAACCTTGTAATTGATTTAATGGAAGAGCAGATTGCTGTTGTACGTAAAGGTGGTACAATGCGTCTGGGTGCATACCCATGTAAGGTTGTTAATGGAACGAGAATGGAAGATGCTTACAAGGCTGCAGAAATCTCTGAGAGACATAGACATCGTTTTGAGTTTAATAACCAGTATAGAGAGGCACTTGTCAATGCAGGACTTACTATTTCCGGAACATCACCGGATGGTCAGTTGGTAGAAGCTGTGGAAGAAGATAAAAACCGTTTCCATGTTGGTGTTCAGTTCCATCCTGAATTCAAGAGTAGACCAAACAAGGCACATCCTTTATTCCGCGAATTTATCAAAGCATCCATTAATGGACAGAACTTATAAGAGGAAAAATATTCATATATTAGAGATACTAATATATAATTAAAAAAATCATATTTTTTTAATAAATCTATTGAAAATATAATAAGATTTGTATACTATGAACTTGGGCATACGAGAGTGTATGCCTAAGTTTTTTCGCTTATGGAGGAAGGTAAAGTGGAAAGTTTTTTTAAGTTAAAAGAAAACAACACAAACGTAAAAACAGAGGTTGTTGCCGGTATCACAACATTTATGACAATGGCATACATCCTCGCTGTTAATCCAAGTATTCTGTCTGCTTCAGGAATGGATAAGAATGCGGTATTAATGGCAACAGCATTAGCATCATTTGTTGGTACAATTCTTATGGCAGTTCTTGCAAATTATCCATTTGCATTGGCTCCTGGACTGGGCCTGAATGCATACTTCGCTTACACAATCTGCGGAAGTATGGGTTACTCTTGGCAGTTTGCTCTGCTTGCTGTATTTGTTGAAGGTTTAATCTTCGTAGTATTATCTTTAACAAATATTCGTGAAGCAATCTTCAATGCAATTCCATTGACAATGAAGAAGGGCGTTTCTGTTGGTATTGGTTTATTCGTTGCTTTCATTGGTTTACAGAATGGTGGCATCGTAACGAATGACGAATCTACTTTAGTTTCTATTGTTAATTTTAGAGATAACTTTACAACATCAGGTATTACAGCATTACTTGCAGTGATCGGTGTGTTTATTATCGCTGTTCTTTCTATTAAGAACGTAAAGGGTTCTATCTTAATTGGTATTATCGCAACTTGGTTAATCGGTCTTGTTTGCCAGCTTGCTGGTGTTTACACAGTAGATGTTGAAAATGGTTTTTATTCATTAATTCCATCATGGTCAAACTTTGACATCACAGCAATTGGCGAGACTTTTGGACAGTGCTTCAACATGAAGGCTGTTGGCCACGTTGATGCTCTTGATTTTGTAGTAATTATCTTCGCATTCTTATTCGTAGATATGTTTGATACACTTGGAACACTTGTTGGTGTTGCAAATAAAGCTAATATGTTAGACGAAGAAGGAAAACTGCCTCGTATTAAGCCAGCACTTCTTTCTGACGCAATTGCAACATCTGTTGGTGCTATTTTCGGTACTTCTACAACAACAACATTCGTAGAAAGTTCTGCAGGTGTTGCTGAAGGTGGTAGAACTGGTCTTGCATCAGTAGTTACAGGACTTTTGTTCCTGGTATCTATTGTACTTGCACCAATCTTCACAACAATTCCAAGTTTTGCTACTGCACCAGCTTTAATTTATGTAGGATTCCTTATGGTTTCTGCAGTTGTTGAAATTGATTTCTCTGATATGACAGAAGCAATTCCTGCATACCTTTGCTTAATGGCTATGCCACTTATGTACAGTATCTCAGAAGGTATTGCAGTTGGATTTATTTCATATGTTGTAATCAAGGTATTTGCAGGTAAGGCTAAGGATGTTACTCCTCTTATGTACGTATTAGCTGTATTATTCGTTTTGAAGTATATCTTCTTATAGGATTCGGTGAACAGATAGTATATAATAGTTCTGTAAAGAACGCTTGAGAAAAGGTATAATCTATGATTGCAATAATAACAGGTGCCTCATCCGGAATCGGAAGAGAAATCGCCAAGATATTAGCTCGCGATTATGATTTGGTTTTAGTAGCAAGGCGTGAAGAGCGCCTTGCTATTTTTTGTGAAGAAATCAGTC
Organism: Lachnospiraceae bacterium; assembly: GCA_017392525.1. Lineage (GTDB taxonomy): Bacteria > Bacillota > Clostridia > Lachnospirales > Lachnospiraceae > FD2005. The sequence continues at coordinate 10,692 of JAFOVD010000037.1, read as the reverse complement.
AGACAGTGAAACGCGATGGAACAAAATGCAGGGCGGTGGCATTTCCATGTGATGTGTCAAAGCCGGAAGAGTGTAGAAGGCTCTATGAAGCATATGCAGAAGAGCCGGTGGAAATATTGGTCAATGGAGCCGGTCTGGGCGGATTTGGACAGATTATGGATGTTCCGATAGAACAGGAAATGTCCATGCTCTACGTGAATATCCGTGCGCTTCATCTTTTGACGAAATACTTTTTAAGGGATATGATAGAGAGAAAGCACGGCTATATACTTAATATAGCCAGTTCTGCCGCGTATATGCCGGGAAGCCCGTTTATGGCTGCGTATTATGCGTCAAAATCTTATGTACTTTCTTTTAGTAGATCAATTGCCTATGAGCCGGAAGTGCAGAAGAGTGGAGTATATATCGGGACGCTTTGTCCCGGACCTGTTGCTACAGAATTTCATAAGATTGCCGGATTTCAGGGGAATCCTGGCGGTATGTCGCCGGAACGCTGCGCAAAATATGCTGTGAAGAAGATGATGCGTGGGAAAAAGTTGATTATTCCGGGTTTATCGGTGAAGTTTACATATATTGGTAGCAAAATACTCCCGGCAGGAGTGCTATTATGGATGGCAAAGATCCATCAGATTCGAAAAAGCAAAAAGGGGTAGAGCTTTTATGGCTAGAAGAGAGAAGATAAATTGGGAACGATTGGACAATACAGCCAATATATTTCCGGTTATTGCAGGCGAAAGTATGACAAATACGTATCGCATAAGTGCTGTTCTGACAGAGGAGATTCAACCGGAGCTTTTGCAGGAGGCTGTTGATATTGTTACACCTAAGTTTCCGGGATTTAATCTTAGGTTGAGAAGTGGTATTTTCTGGTACTATTTTGAGGAAAATGGTAAGAAGGCGCCTCGAGTTCATAAGGAAAATACTTATCCTTGTAGATTTATTCATGCAAACAAGAATAACAGTTATCTATTTCGAGTAACCTATTATGAAAAGAGAATTAATCTGGAGGTTTTCCACGCTCTTACAGATGGTATGGGCGGTATTGGATTTTTGCGTGAATTGACATATCAGTATCTCAGGTTATCACATCCGGAGATTCGAAATAAGCTGGGAGATGGGTTGTCTGATGATACGTCACTGAATAGAGAAGACAGCTTTATCCGAAATTACAAGCGTAGTCATGCAAAGAATTACAAGTCAGGAAAAGCGTTTTTGATTAAGGGTGAGAAGATTCCGTATCATGGCTTTGGTGTTGTTCACGGGTTTATGCCGGTTACGGAATTGAAAGCCGTTGCAAAAGAGAAGTATGGTGCATCAATTAATGAGTATTTGATAGCCTGCTTTATCTATGCAACTTATCAGGAGAATTACCGTCATATTACGAAGAAACGTCCGATTCGTGTTGCGGTTCCTGTTAATTTAAGACCATTTTTTGAATCAATAACGACGAAGAATTTTTTCGCAATGGTCTCTGCTGAGTTTAGACCGGAAAAAGATGATTATTCATTCGAAGAGATTATGGAAATCACAAAGGAAAGTCTTAGATCTCAGATTACAAAGGAAAATCTGGAGGCGATTTTCTCTTACAACGTGTCGAATGAACAGTATTTTGTAGCAAGAGCTGTCCCGTTGCCGCTTAAAAATATGGCGATGCGTTTTGTGTATGATAGAACCGCAACAGCAAATACTACAACAATTACAAACATTGGAAATATAAAAGTTATGGATGAATATAAACCATATATTTCCATGTTTTATTCCTTCCTGTCCTTTTCCAAGGGACAGAATCTTAAGGCTACAATCACATCGTATCAGAATACGTTGGTTTATACTTTTTCTTCTGCATATAATGATACAGCCATTCAAAAAGGCGTATTTCGCAGAATTGCCGGTGACGGTGTACATGTAGAAATAGAGACGAACGGAGTGTATTAAGATGGGTAATTGTAAGGCGTGTAAAATCACGGTGTTAGATAATATGGAATATTGCCCGCTCTGTGGCAATGTTGTGGATGATAAAAAGGATGATCAGAAACTGCCGAATCAGTTTAATATCTATCCGAATGTTTTGCTGAAACAGCGTAAAATTGCAGGTTTTGTTAACCTTATTACTTTTTTATGGGTTGCCAGTACAATAATATGTATTTTTATTAATTATCATTTGGACTGGTCCTTTAAATGGAGCTTTATAGTAGTTGCGGCTTTATTATATCCTTTATGGATGCTTCGAATGATAGTAAAAGGAAGAGGATACTTACATCGAATATTCTTCGGCGTAATAGGAGCAATTCTTCTTGTATTTTTAGTTGATCATCTGACGGGCTTTCATGGATGGTCCGTGGACTATGTTTTGCCGGGGGCGCTGATTCTGGTTGATGTGGTATTGATTGTACTTATGTTTGTAAATCATAGAAATTGGCATAGTTACATGGTATTTCAGCTTTTAACAATTATAATCGGGCTGATTCCGGTGGGACTGGTAGAAGCGGGAATCGTTAAGCATCCTCTTTTTTCGGAGTGTGCGTTTATTGCCTGTGTATTGGTTTTCCTTGGGACATTGATTTTAGGTGGAACTCAGGCCAGACTGGAATTGCAGCGGCGTTTCCATATATAAAAAAATCCCTGTATGAATTTGGGTTCATACAGGGATTTTTCAATGAAAAAATGTATTATTGATGTTCTGGAAGAAGATGAGAGATGTTAAGGTAAGTAGGTAGACCATCTTCATAACAAATCTCAGGTTCGCCAACAACTAATGGGCGAAGGTAAGTTATCATTTCTTCTGTAACATCATTTCCGGCCTCATTAATCCATTCAACAGGAACGTTCTTTACTTCGTTTGCAATATTGTGGATGTCGAAATGTCCAATTTCTGTTTTATAAGGCTCATCGCTTGTACGGTTTAATGTAACCATAACTCCACTCATACCTTCTTTTGCAAGTGCGCAGGCCTTTTCGCCAAGGGCAATGGATTCGTCCAAATCAGTCAAACTTGCAAGATGAGAAGCACATCTTTGAAGTACATTTACCTCTACAGAACGAACCTTTACGGATAAGGCGTCCTTTAGTATATATTCAAGAGCTTTACCGGCGCCACTTAACTGACTGTGGCCAAATGTATCATTTCCTGCTTCAGCAGCGCTGATATAATTACCGTCTTTATCACGTATTCCTTCAGAAATAGCAATAATAACATTGTTTGTCTTTTCGAGAAGTGATTTAACATCTCGGATGCAGGCATCTTTGTCAAATGCAACTTCCGGAAGATAAATAAGCTGAGGAGCTGTTGAATACTCTGTTCGGGAGAGAGCAGCTGCTGCTGTCAACCAGCCGGCATCACGTCCCATAATTTCTACGATGGTAACAGACTTGATTGCGTAGATAAATGTATCGTGGGCAATCTCTCGAATGGTAGATGCGATGTACTTTGCGGCTGAACCAAATCCCGGAGTGTGATCGGTATGGCAAAGATCGTTATCAATTGTTTTTGGTATACCGATGACCTTGACGTTACTTCCAATCTTGGCTGCATAATCAGACAATTTTAAAACGGTATCCATGGAATCATTTCCACCGATATAGAAAAAAGTGTCAATCTCTTTTTTATGGAAATAATCAAAAATCTTTTGATATGTATGTTCGTCGGATTCGATGGTAGGAAGTTTGTATCTACATGAACCGAGGTACATAGCAGGTGTTACTTTCAATTTTTCAATAAAATCAGGGATTGTTTCTATTTTTTCAGATAGATTTAATAGGCGGTCATTAAGAATACCGGTGATACCGTTTAACGCACCATAGATTGTGTCGAATTGATTTGTTTCATAGTTGCCTTTTAATACGCCGGCTAAACTAGCGTTAATTGCTACCGTTGGCCCGCCGGACTGAGCGATAATACAGTTTTTCATGTGTTCCTCCTTATGTGAAAACCTTTCATATAATATAGAAAAATCTTCGCTTGCGCAAGGTGTACCATAAAGGGGACATGAAAAATGAGATACTTTCATCATAAGAAATGCAAGGAGGTTTTTTCTATGATGGATATCACACGAGAGAAGATTGTTATTACAGGATTTATTGCTTTGTTTGAGGCAATCGGATTGTTTTGCCTTGGAGTATTGTTTTTCGGTATAGGACCGGCGCAGTGTGACGCAACTTTCACAGTATCGTTAATTTCTATATTGTCAGCTGTTATTTGGGGGTATTTACTCTGCCGAAATTGTTAAATGGAAAGTTGACGTAACAGTCGTAGTTTTCTATAATTTAAATAACTTGGAGGATTGGTTTCCTTAGAAAAATGTGATGTTTGAGGTGTTCATATATGAATAGAAAACATAAAATTTTAATGACTTGCGCGTTGATGTTAACCCTGTTGTTTGCTTTTACAATGACTGTATCAGCAACCGGTACGGGATCCACATCTATTGCGGTATCGAAAAGCAGTATGAATGTTGGCGATTCCTTAACGGTTACAATTCAGGCTCCGGCCAAGGATACATTTACAGTTTCCTTTAATGGAAGTGTGTTGTCATTAACCAATTGTTCGGCTAGTGGTTACACAACTTCCGGAAGTACAGTTTCCTATACCGGACAAAATGCTACACTTACATTTTCTGCGGCAGCAGCGGGAACTTCATACATTAGTGTAAAGCCTAATACTTTAACAGGAAGTAGTACAAATGTTACGGTTGCTGCTCCGGCAGAGTCAACTTCAACAGAGACTACAACAGAAACAACACAAGATACAACAAGTACCGAAGCTGATAATACAGTAGAGGGAGATTTTGAGGTTGACGGAATTGCCTATGTTGTGTCAGAACGGTTTTCTGATGATGAGATTCCAGCTGGATTTGAAAAGACGGAACTTACAATTAATAATTCTAAGTATAAAGAACTTTCTAACGGATCTATGACACTGGTTTATTTAAAACCAGCAAGTGATACATCTTCTTCCGGTAAATTCTATATTTATTCTGAAGAGTCTAATTCCGTGTCATTGCTTTCCATGCTTGGATCGAAAGATGATTATGTTATTATTCAGACCCCTGATAGTTTGCCGTCTGAGTTATTTACAGAAGCTCAATTTAGTGCGTCAGACATGGATTACTATGGTTATGCACTTAGTGGATATGAAGATGATGGATTCTATTTCGTATATGGGGTGGATGAAAATCAGAATACAGGATGGTTCCAGTACAATACAGCGGATGGAACAGTGCAGACACTGAATACAGATATGTTATCTATGATATCGTCTCATACAGATGAAGGAGATGGTTCTGATCTAACTGCATCATCTATTTTGACACGATTTAAGAACTCCAGAAGTGCAATTGCAATTTTGATATTTGTGGTTGTGGTACTTGCAATAATTACTATTAATTTTAAAGTGCTTAAGTCGAAGAATGATGACGATGTATTTGATGATGAGAATGATTTCGATGAAGTAGATGAGAAAGAACCAGACAATAAGGTAATAGAAAAGAAATCAGAGTTTTCTGAGGAGGTTCCTGAAGAGGTAGCTGAAACAGTAGAAATTTCTGATGATGAAGATTCTGAAGAGAATGGTGAAGAAGAGGAATCTGCTTCTGAAAAAGAAGGATTTTTCAGCCGTTTATTCCATAGGGATGAAGATATCTTTGAAGATGATGATACAACAGGTACAATTTTTGACGAAGATATGAGTATCTCTAATGCAGTGAACGAAGATAAGAAGAGTGACAAGAAGAATGACAAGGACAATCGTCGTAGTAATGGCGATCTTGACGTTATGGATTTAAACGATCTGTAAGATTAGAAAAGGTGAAAGAAATGGAATATACAAATCTTGCAAAAAGGGCTATAAGCTATGCAAAGAGAGCTTCTAAAAAGTTAAAACACAACTATGTAGGAACTGAACATTTGCTGATAGGCCTGTTGCATGTAAAAGAATCTATAGCAGCGAAGGTGCTGTTTGAAAATGGAATTAGAGAGGAGGATGTGTGCGCATTAATTGAAGATTTAATGTATCCGGATAACGGTGTTATGATTGCTGAACCGGATGGAAATACGCCGAAACTGGATGCTGTTCTTGAACAGGCAGAGAATGAGGCTGTATTTTGTAATACGGAGGAAATTGGAACAGAGCATTTATTGATTGCACTTCTTCGTACGCCTGATTGTGCATGCTCCCGTCTCCTTTCATCCATGGATATGAATTTCCAAAGAATCTTTTCGGTGCTTGTAGCAGCGATGGGTAAAAGCGGCGAATTGTATATTAAAAGAGAACGGAATAATCATAGAAGAAAGGGTAATGGCTCCAGAGTCGAGGGAACGCCTACTTTGGAACAATACTCAAGGGATCTTTCGGCATTGGCTAGAGAGGGTAAACTGGATCCGATTATTGGAAGAGATGATGAGATTCAACGTGTTATTCAGATTCTCAGTCGTAGAGGAAAGAACAATCCTTGTTTAATTGGTGAGCCGGGAGTTGGTAAAACAGCAATTGTAGAAGGATTGGCACAACGGATTGAATCTGGCATGGTACCGGATTCAGTTCTTGGTAAAAGAGTACTCTCTCTTGATTTGTCCGGTATGGTTGCGGGATCAAAATATCGTGGAGAATTTGAGGAGCGAATCAAGAAGGTAATTGCTGAGATTATTCAAGCAGGGAATATTCTGCTTTTTATCGATGAAATTCATACTTTGATTGGTGCTGGTGGAGCAGAAGGTGCTATAGATGCATCAAATATTTTAAAACCGGCAATGGCACGTGGTGAAATTCAGATTATCGGTGCCACAACGATTTCGGAATACCGTAAATATGTAGAAAAAGATGCGGCGCTTGAACGTAGATTTCAACCGGTAATGGTTGAAGAACCTACAAAGGAAGAGTCAAAGAAAATTTTACTTGGTATAAAAGAAGAGTATGAAAAGCATCACGGTGTAGTTATTTCTGATGAAGCGATTGATGCTTGTGTAGAACTTGGGGAAAGATATATTTCTGATCGTTTCCTTCCGGATAAGGCCATTGATTTGATGGATGAATCGGCTGCAAAACTTAGGTTAATGTCTGTTAAGGCACCAGATAATCTTGGTGATCTTCAGGAACAACTCCTGGAGTGTGATGATAAGATGGACAGGGCGTTGATGGATAATGATTTGGCTTTGGCAAGCGAAGTGAAAGAGGAAAAGAATCAAATTTCACAGGAAATCGATCGATTAAAGAAGAAATACGAACGACAGAAGAAAAGTAAACGACTTGTTCTTTCTGCAGATGATGTTGCGGAGACTGTTGCAAAGTGGACAAAGATACCGGTTTCAAAATTAAATGAATCAGAGGCAGTTCGTCTTAGAAATCTTGAAAAAACACTTCATAAGCGTGTAATTGGCCAGGATGAGGCAATTACAGCTGTTTCTAAGGCGGTTCGACGTGGTAGAGTTGGGTTAAAGGAACCGGGAAGACCGATTGGTTCATTCTTGTTCTTAGGACCGACAGGTGTTGGTAAGACAGAAGTTTCTAAAGCACTTGCGGAAGCTGTTTTTGGAAATGAAGATGCTATGATTCGCGTTGATATGTCAGAATACATGGAGAAGTATAGTGTCTCTAAGATGATTGGTTCTCCTCCGGGATATGTAGGATATGAAGAGGGCGGACAGCTTAGTGAGAAAGTTCGTAGAAATCCATATTCTGTTATTCTCTTTGATGAAATTGAAAAGGCTCATCCGGATGTGTTCAATGTTCTGTTACAGGTGTTGGATGATGGTCATATTACAGATTCACAAGGCCGTGTTGTAGATTTTAAAAATACAATTATTATTATGACAAGTAATGCCGGAGCGCAATCAATTATGGAACCGAAGCATCTGGGATTTTCTCAGGATGAAAGTAAAGAGGCCGATTATAAACGTATGAAAAACAGTGTAATGGAAGACATACGAAGAATATTTAAACCTGAATTTTTAAATAGAATAGATGATATTCTGGTATTTAGACCTCTTACTAAGGAGGATATGAAGTCTATTGTTACAATTATGACAAAATCACTGATTTCAAGGGCTAAGGAGCAGATGGATATTGATCTTACGATTCGTCCGGCTGCTAAAACTTATATTGTAGACAAGGCATTTGATCCGAAATATGGAGCTAGACCTTTACGTCGAAAGATTCAGACGGACTTAGAGGATGTGCTTGCTGAAAAGATTCTTGGAAATGACATAAAAAAAGGTGATAGCGTTGTTGTTAGCGTAAAGAAGGGTGAATTGGTATTTGAGTCCTAAATGAATAGAAATTTTATGTTTTCTATTATATAATTAGGGAAGACGCTGGCAGAGATGCCGTGGATAGCAATCTAGGAGGAAGTAAAAATGGCTGTTATTAGCGAATTGATTCGTGTGGAATCAGATGGAACAATCAGTTTTGGGGATTATTCCTTGGATAAGAAATCTAAGGTAGAGGATTTTAAACATGATGGAGACTTGTTGAAGGTTAAGACTTATAAGGAAATAACCAAACTGGAAAGAAATGGTATGTTCGTATACGAATCTGTTCCGGGAACTGCAGTAGACCATTTTTGTGTTACGGAAAATCAAATTGAGTTTTCGGTAGACGGCGTTGAGGACGCTCAGATCACTTTAGAGTTAGAACCGGAAGCAGAATATGACATTTCGGTTGGTCAGACAGACACTGGCAGAATGAAGACGAACCTTGGCGGAAAGTTAAGCTTAAGTGTAAAACTGGAGTCGGGTAATTTGGTGCCGGTTAAAGTTGTGAAGGCTTAAATGAATTTGAATCCGCCCTTTATAGGGCGGATTTTTTTTGTAGAAAGAAGGACATGCATGGCAAAGACGAAAAAAACCATATATTTCTGTCAGAATTGCGGATTTGAATCTACAAAGTGGATGGGACAATGTCCTGGGTGTAAAGAATGGAATACATTTGTAGAAGAAATTGTAGATAAAAAGGAATTAAAAGGCAGAAAAGAAATAAAAGATGTCGAAACGACAGTGCTGAAGGATATTACATCTGTTTTAGAAGACAGGATTAGTACACATATGGAAGAACTGGATCGTGTTCTTGGAGGGGGAATTGTAAAAGGATCCCTTGTTTTGGTGGGAGGTGATCCGGGTATAGGTAAATCTACCCTTTTACTACAGGTGTGCAAAAACCTTAGTCATGATAATGTAAAATTGCTATATATTTCAGGGGAGGAATCTCTTCAGCAGATAAAGATTCGAGCAGATAGAATGGGAGAATTCTCAGAAAATTTAGCGCTTTTATGTGAAACGAATCTTGATTTGATAAAGTCAGTGATAGAACGAGAGAAACCGGATGTCGTTGTAATTGATTCTATTCAGACAATGTACAATGAAGGGGTAAATTCTGCTCCGGGCAGTGTATCTCAGGTTCGAGAGTCTACCGCTATATTAATGCAGATAGCAAAGGGACTTGGAATAACTGTATTTGTTGTTGGGCATGTAACAAAGGAAGGTGTTGTTGCTGGACCAAGAGTTCTTGAACATATGGTGGATACTGTACTGTACTTTGAGGGTGATCGGCATGCATCATATAGAATTCTAAGAGGTGTAAAAAATCGATTTGGGTCTACAGACGAGATAGGCGTATTTGAAATGTGTTCAGATGGCTTGAAAGAAGTGAAGAACCCTTCGGAGTTTATGCTGGATGGAAGACCGGAAGATGCAAGTGGTTCTGTGGTTGCATGCTCTATGGAAGGAACTAGACCGATTCTCATTGAGATTCAGGCTCTTGTTTCTAGAAGTGCATTTGGAATGCCAAGAAGGACTTCTGTGGGCGTCGACTACAATCGTGTGAATCTGCTGATGGCGGTACTGGAAAAGAGATTGCATATTCCCTTGGGAGACTATGATGCTTATGTAAATATTGCGGGTGGTGTTCGCATGAATGAACCGGCAATTGATTTAGGGCTTGTGCTTGCGATTTATTCGAGTTTTAAAGATATAATTATAGACGAAAAAACAATATGTTTTGGAGAAGTTGGGCTGAGTGGTGAAGTTCGTGCGGTGAATATGGTTGAGCAAAGAATTCACGAAGCGTGTAAGCTGGGGTTTGAACGTGTTATTTTGCCGAAGGTTTCGTTGAAGCATTTGAAGGGTATAGAAGATGTTGAACTGGTAGGTGTAGATAATGTTCGAGATGCGGTCAGTGTTATTTCTTGAGTTAGCAGTGTAATATAGTGGGAATTGTCGGATTGAAAAATCTGACAATTCCCAGTTTTGTTTTAAATAATGAAACTTTATTTTTTCTTAATATTTCTGTTGACAGTAAGGTGGGATTTTGATACTATATATTTCGCACTGCCGAGGTGCTCTAAGACCTAGAAACTACAGCGATTGAGGCAATCGAAAAAGTTTCGAAAAATTAGAAAAAGTTGTTGACAACAACTTAACTCGGTGCTAAGATATAGAAGTTGTCGCTTGAGAGAGCAAAACAACAAAGAACATTGAAAACTGAACAGTGAAACAACCTTGAAAGATTCTAATGAGAATTATTTTAAGAACAGCGATTTTAAAGATCGCAACCTAACACAGTAAAGATTAGGAAATAAACGTCAAGTTTATCTCTGAATCATGTGTTCAAATGATTATGTAAGTTCTGTACGCTTCGCGTACTGAGCCGTCGCCCTATGGGCAACGACATATTTTAACATGAGAGTTTGATCCTGGCTCAGGATG
>JAFOVD010000036.1 GCA_017392525.1 Lachnospiraceae bacterium | reverse complement strand
TTCTTGCTCGTGCAATCCAGATGTTCATGCCTGGTAAGCCTCAGGTTTGGTACCTTGATTTATTCCAGGGTAAGAATGACCATGAAGCTGTTAAGCGTGCCGGTGCAGGCGGACATAAGGAAATCAACCGTACAAATCTTACTCCTGAAGATATCAAGGAAAGACTTGCATGGCCATCCGTTCAGGAACAGCTTAAGCTCCTGAAGTTCAGAAAGGAATGTCCTGCATTTGGATTTGATTCTGATTTCGAAGTAGAAACAGAAGGTTCTAACATGACTATGACATGGTCTGGAAATGGAGCTAAGGCTACATTAAAGGCAGATCTTAAGAATTATACATACGAAATTATTACAGAATAATCAGTATACAAGAAAAAGTTCTTTGTGAATTCAGATTCACAAAGAACTTTTTTGTTATTTCCGGAAGAAAGATAGTAACAGTAAACATATAAGACTAATAATATCGTCCTCAATATATGGATCTGTAAAATATTTAGAAAACTCATACAATTATCGTAAAAATACAAAAAGTTTTGCGAATATAGAAAAATCATGTGTACAAATTAAACGTATTTGCTATAATGAATGTACACTCCCTGTTTGTGGGCAGTGTGAAAGGAAAAGAAAAGAGATTACTTATGAATTTGACAAATGAGAACGGGAAATTAGAGTACTGGGATATTTATGATGAAAATAAACGTCCTACCGGTAGAAAGATGCTTAGAAATGATTTTCACCTAAAAGATGGGGAGTTTCATTTAACAGTTTTAGGTGTGATTCAGCATAGGGACGGACGTTATTTGATTACCAAGAGGGTCATGACAAAGAGATGGGCCCCAGGCCATTGGGAAGTTTCCGGTGGTGGCGTTCAAGCCGGAGAAACCTCAGAAGAAGCAGTTGTACGTGAAGTATTTGAAGAGACAGGTATTCGTGTTAGTCATCCGGAGGAGGCTTATGCATTTACCTATCAGAGAGTGAATCCGGATGAAGGCGATAATTATTTTGTGGATGTGTATCATTTCCAGGTGGATTTTGATGAAGGGGACGTTCATCCACAGGAATCGGAAACCGATGGTTATATGCTTGCAACAAGGGACGAAATTGAGGAGTTTGCAAAGCAGGGGATTTTTCTTCATTATGACAGCATCAAGAGTGTGTTTACGGGCAAATGATTGATGAAGGGATGAGTTATGAACAGAGACATGAAGACATATATCTTAGACAATTTTGAGCAAGCGATGCAAGACGGCCGCATCGAAGTGTTCTATCAGCCGATTGTCCGCGTCCTGACCAAGGAAGTGTGTGGTTGGGAGGCGTTAACAAGATGGATTGATGAGGATGGTACAATTATTCCACCGAATCAGTTTATTGGTGTCTTGGAAGAAGCTCAGTTAATACATAAACTAGATATCTATATGATTCATAAGGTTTGCAAGTATTATCGCAAACGTCTGGAAAATATCGGCTTTCTTGAGCCGGTATCTATGAATCTTTCACGTTTGGACTTTGAACTCTGTGATATCTTTGCTGAGGTAGAGGCGGCAGTTACAGAGAATGGTCTACCAAGAAACATGTTCGATATTGAAATCACAGAATCTGCTCTTGTGCTGGACGAGAAGATACTTGGTTCAGAGATCAAGAGATTTCGCAGTAAGGGGTATCAGGTTTGGCTGGATGATTTTGGTTCCGGCTATTCTTCTTTTAATGTCATTAAGGACTATGATTTTGATGTTTTAAAAATCGATATGGAGTTCTTGCGTAATTTTGACACAAATCCCAAAGTTAAAAAAATAATAGGAACAATTGTAGATATGGCAAAGATGCTCAGTATTCAGACTGTTGCAGAGGGAGTTGAGACCGAGGAACAGTTTGATTTCCTTCGCAAGATAGGATGTGAGAAAGCTCAGGGTTATTATTTTGGAAAACCTCTTTCCTATAAAGACGCCAGAGAGAGCCTTATTGCTAAGAATCTGGGATTGGAGAAGTCATCCCTGCGTAATTATATGGATGCAATTTCCGGAATTAATATCTTATCGGATTATCCGACAACAACGACAACAGAGGTTGACAATGTTTCCAATATAACAGGTGCATCTCTGTCCATTATCCAGTATAAGGATGGTTTGATTAGAAATATTCTGGCAAACCGTAATTTTATGAAAGCTTTGTTCCCATTGGGACTTCGTAGCATTACAGAGGCAGATGATTTCTTTAATACAGGTCGATGGAGAGAGAAGAAAAAGGCTCTTCAGATAGCTGCTCAGGCCAGAGTAGACGGGATGGAACACCGACTGGACTTTCTGCATAACGGAATTTTGTTTACTATGAAAATCAGACATATTGCCACCAATACGGAGGAACATGTTACTGCATATATTGTTACATTGCAGAATCACACATCTTTCATTGCAGAAGACCCGGAGAGCATTGATAAACTGTTACATTTCATGTGTGCGCTGTATGAACGTATTGACATGATTAGCTTGGATGGTGATATTGTACAGAATATTTATCTGAATTCAGGCAGATATCGTGGCAAGATTGATGTTGCAGATGCCATTGGTTCTATTGAGGATTATGCAAAGAAGAATATTTATCAGAATGATCAGAAGAAATTTCTGTCTTTCTATTCTTTGGATACCTTTGAAGGAAGATTTATGGAAGGAAATGGTCGATACATGGTTGATTATTTCCGGACAATTAATGATCAGGGTGAATATGAATGGCAGTCCTACACTTTGATCCCGACGGAGCTCAATGGCAAGAATATGTTTATCAGTTGTGTCAGTGATGTGGATGATGCATTTATAGAGGTGCTTAATCAGACCTACGTTGCTCAAGAGTCGGATATTGTGAATCGGGCAGCCAAGAAGGAACTTAAAAAAGTTGTGGAAGGCAGAGCAACAATTGAATTAAAGAATGAGAAGACGCTAGATGATATTAATTCTTATCATATTTTAGACAATGTACTTGAATTAACCGGTGCTGGAATCTTTTGGAAAGATAAACAGCGCAGGTTCCTGGGAGCAAACAGAAAGTTTCTGGATTATTATGGATTTGACAGTATCGAGTCAATTCTCGGTAAGACAGATGAAGAGGTGGGATGGCATATTGATCCGGATCAATATGTCAATGATGAGGAACGTGTCATTTCCAAGGGAGAAGTGATAGAGCGCTCTCCCGGACAATGTATTATTCAGGGTGAAGTCAGGGAAATTGAAGCCACGAAGCGACCACTGTTTCAGGATGGTAAGATCGTTGGTTTGATTGGATTTTTTGTAGATGTGACAGACCAGAAGCAGAACTGGCGGAATATGGATGATCGACTTCCACAGAATGAAGTGAGCGAACTTTCTTCTGAGGCGGCATTCCATGCGACCCTGATGAAGTATGAGGACCAGTACTGGGTAAGAGGACTGGATTTTGCACTTGTATATGTGGAGTTGAAGGAAATGAATGTTTATCGCTTGTCCTATGGAGAGGCATTTGAGATGAAGCTTCTCAGACGGGTGGTAAAGGAATTGCGTAAGGAAATCGGAGAGAACAGTGTTCTAATCCATAAGAGTGAAAATGAGTTCCTGGTGCTTCATCAGTACAGGCAGAGGATAGAGATTGATGAATTAGAATCCCGTATACGTGATGCTTTGAAATGTATCCATAAAATAGAGAACATACCGATAGAACTTAGTGTGCAGTCAGGTGTGGGATTCTATTCGGAGACAGAAGATCCGACCAGGATGTTGAAGATTGTCGACTCCAGAAAAAATGGCGCAATACATACAGATTTTTAAGTGAAAAAAGCGGTCGCCCTTATCAGAATAGATATCTGATAAGGGTGACCGCTTTTCTAATGTTGTTTATCGAATTGGGTTTTCACAAATATTCTTAAGGATAGCTACAACTGTTTCCATTGATTCCACAGTGATATGTTCAAATGGTCCGTGGAAACCGTAGCCGCCGGTTCCTAAGTTTGGACAAGGGAGTCCGCGGAATGAAAGCTGAGCTCCGTCTGTTCCACCACGAACAGGACGGGAGATTGGTTCTAATCCAACGGAACGAATCGCAGATTTTGCAAGTTCGATGACATCCATATGTTTCTCCATAACGGAAATCATATTTTCATAGGAATCTGTAATAGTTAATGTAACTGTTCCGTCGCCGTATTTTTCATTAATTTTAGCAGCAACCTCTTTTAAGAAATCCTTTTTGGCAGAGAATTTGTCGGCATCATGATCACGGATGATATAGACCATGTTTGCACTTGCAACATCTCCGGACATCTCAATAAGGTGGTAGAAGCCTTCGCGACCTTCTGTGTTGGCCGGAGTTTCTTCTGCAGGAAGCATCATAGCGATTTCACAGCCAATGAGACCGGCATTTACCATGATGTCTTTAGCTTCGCCAGGATGAACATTTACACCCTTTATTGCAAATTTTGCTGAAGCGGCATTGAAGTTTTCATATGCAACTTCACCTTCGTAATCACCATCTACTGTGAATGCAAAATCTGCAGGACAAAGTTCCTTGTCAAAGAGTGCGGCACCACTTCCGATTTCTTCATCCGGTGTGAAGCATACGTAGATTGGACCGTGACTCTTATTGCTTTCCTTTAATTCATAGATTGCTGTCATGATTTCGGCAATACCGGCCTTGTCGTCAGCACCAAGAAGAGTGGTTCCATCTGTGGTAATCAGAGTGCGTCCCTTCATATCCTTTAATTCAGGGAAATCGGAAACAGATAAGATAGCACCTGTTCCCGGAAGAGTTACATCTTCGCCGTTGTAGTTTTCAATAATCTGTGGATTAACATTTTCTCCGCTGTAATCCGGAGCTGTATCCAGATGGGAGATGAGACATACAGCCTTGGCGTCTTTCATGTCTTTTGTTGCAGGCAGGAAACCGTAAACATAGGCATGATCTGTCATTGTTACATCAGAAAGACCCATCTCAATCATTTCATCACGAAGAACCTTTGCCAGGTCGAATTCTCTCTCTGCACTTGGTACATTAGCAGCACCCTCTTCATCTGAAGTTGTATGGATGCTGATATATTTTAAAAATCTTGTCTTTACGTCCATTTCTATCCCTTTCTAGTTTTTTTTCTTCTACTTTGTGTTAAGATGAAAATAACTATGAACATTCTATCTAATTGCCGGTGCCGGCGCAATTTAACACTTTGAAGTGTTTTAGTATAGAATAGAGATGAGACAAGGCGGAGGGTGGAACAGATGGAGAATTCCTATCGTTATTTTGAAAATCATGAGTGCAGGTTCTATCCTTGTCACAGCGGGCAGAAGGAAATGAACTGCCTGTTTTGTTATTGTCCAATGTACTTTCTGGATTCCTGCCTGGGAAGCCCGGAATATATTGAAAAGGATGGAAAGCGGATTAAGAATTGCAGCAATTGCACATTTCCGCATAAAGCAGAGAATTATAGTCAGATTATGAAATTTTTAAAGGAGAGAATCCTATGATGGATTTATTTGGCCCATTGAATTTGTCGGAAATGATGACGGAGAGCCTGATGGAAGAAATTATGGTGAAGTATCATTTCCAGGACGTGCGGGAAGAGATGCATCAGGCCTATACCGCGGTGCGTTCTGCAATTAAGGATCAGGAACGATATGAAGTACTTTTGGATCGGGAATTGATGCAGGCGGATATTGTGGTGACGCTGGGAGGACTGATTGACAAGTATCAGGAAAAACTCGCAAAGGAAGATGACATCATGAAGGAACTTATGGTGGAGCAGATCAGTTGGGATTTGCTGGCTCAGGGCTATAAGATGATTCGAGATAATCTGTGCGAGTTCCACGGTCTTACCATGGATAAGATGCATTTCTGGGGCGGTGAGCCGGATTATCCTTTGGAGGGGTTGATTGATGTGTTAAAGAGATTTCAGCATCTGGATATTTCTCTTTCCCATGCACTTTCTCTCAGCCCATCGAAAAGTGCTGTGTTTCGGGCGCATCTTCTTCTGGCAGAGGAAGAGGCGGTAGAACATGGACTTTGCAGCACATGTAATAGACAGGAAAGATGTGAATACTATGATAACAGGCTATCTGATTGAAAAATACAATAATATGGGAAATGCGTACACCTGCAATCGATTGTTGGAAGAAGCCAAGAATCTGGGGATAGATTTGCAAATGATTGGTGCATGTGATAGTTTCCTGACAGATGAAGGGGTTATAAATCAAGGGAAAGTCCTTGAGAAGAGAGACTTTGTAATTCTGCGATACAAGGGAGATTTGCTTCGAACGGAGATGTCGAATCTCGGAAGATATTGCTTTAATTCGGAAGAAGCATATCGAACCTATATGAATAAATACCAGCAGGTAAAGCGCCTGCACTCAGATGAGTTTCTTATACCCAGATATATGATGGGAACCTGCGAAATTGGATATGAGACCGTTGCGAAAAGACTTGGCCGGGTATTTGTGGTGAAGGGACTGGAAAGCTCTATGGGGCGTGAAATCTGGTTGATTGGAAATGCGGATGAGTATGCAATCTGGGAATTGAAGCAGAGAAAGGATAAGGAATTCCTCTATGAGGAATTTATTCAAGGAAGTGCTGGTGTGGATATGCGTCTTTATGTACTTCGAGGAGAGGTTATTGGCGCTATGAAGAGAATTTCGGACGGGGATTTTCGAACAAATGTGGCTCTTGGAGCGACGACAGAGAAGCTGGAGATTACAGAATCATTTAAGAAAATCGGTAGAGATTTGTATGAGCAGACCGGATTGGATGCCATGGGTATTGACTTGTTGTACGGTGATTCAAAGCCGTATTTGTGTGAAATCAATGTAATGCCGGGAATCAAAGGTATGGAGAGTACCACCGGTGTAAATGTTGCAGGTCGGCTGATGCAATTTGTCAAGGATACAGTGCGAGAGTAATTGTGTGACAGTAATTTG
The DNA here is from genome assembly GCA_017392525.1 of Lachnospiraceae bacterium. Taxonomy (GTDB): domain Bacteria; phylum Bacillota; class Clostridia; order Lachnospirales; family Lachnospiraceae; genus FD2005. Next base: position 1,901 of record JAFOVD010000036.1, on the reverse strand, counting down.
AACAGGGGGTGCAGGATGACTAGACAGGAAGCAGAAGATATTATCTATGCTTCATATTTGGAAGCACAGAAGTACCAGAATTATGAGGACCCGGACAAAAAGAAGCGGTGTCCTAAATACACAGAAGAATTAACAGAAGGGCTGGCTAAGGGATTGCTCGGATATACTGTCTGCATCACCGGAAGTAAGGGCAAAGGTTCTGTAGCAACTATGCTGTCGGAACTGGGTCAGGAAATGGGATATCGAACCGGACTTCTGACAAGTCCTCATATCCGAAGTTTTAACGAGCGGATTCGTTTCCAGGGAGAGATGATTTCTGATGCGGATTTTGTGCGCTGCACAGAGGCAACCGAGGATATTTTACAGGGGGTTAAATCAGAGGTGACTCCGGGAACATATATTAGTCCAATGGGTTATCAGGCTCTGATAGCGCTTCGGTATTTCCGGGAGAAAAGAGCCAATCTTCGGGTGCTGGAGTGTGGAAAGGGGGCAAAATATGATGATGTAGCCCATGTTCCGCATGAAATTGCCATTATCAATAATGTGTTTTTAGAGCATACAAGAGAGCTAGGGGAAACCTTGGAGTCAATTGCCGGTGATAAATCCCATCTCCTTCGGAAGAATTGTAAGTACGGTATTATCGGACCGCAGATAGAGAATGTTGAACGGATTATGAAGGAGCGTGGAAAGCGCAGCGGTACCAAGCTTTTGATTTATGGTCATGACTTCTGGGCGGAGAATATAAAGTATACAAGAGAAGGAATGCAGTTTACGTACGTATACAATACGGCATCATTTCCTGACAATATGCAGCCGCAAGGCTTGGGAAGAATGGAGTTTTGCGTGCCGCTTCTGGGAGAGCATCAGGCTAGAAATGCAACCCTCGCTCTTACAGCACTTTTGCTTATGAACGGAAGTGCAGTCGAGAAACAGGATGAGATACAAAGGGCTTTTGATAGAGTTGTCTGGCCGGGTAGAATGGAGATTAAATCACGTCATCCATTTGTACTTTTGGACGCAACCATTAATCGGGAAAGTGCCAAGGTGGTTAAAGAGACCTTAAAGCAGTTGAATATGCGTAGAATCACTCTGGTTGTGGGAATACCGGATGACAAGGATTATGTTGGTGTAGTAGAAGAAATGCAGGAATATACCAGCGTTCTTATATTGACAGGATCGAAAAATCCACATTACAGATTTACAAAACACCAGGTGGAAGTGCTTCAGGGGCTGGATCACAATGCAGAATGGACAGATGATACCGGAGAGGCTCTGGTAAAGGCAAAACACTATGCGGCAGAGGAGGAAACACCGATAGTTATTCTGGGAACCACATCTGTCATTGCAGAATATACAGAGTTGTTTGGATAATTCGAAAAAATTTATAAACAAAAATCCCATTTGTTGAATAAGTATGTTATTTAGAGTACAATTTTACTGTATATATATAGCGATTGTAAGGGGTTATATCGGTATAGAAATAGGGGTATTTATATGGTGAAAGTAAATGTTTTGGATAAGAATATCTCCATTGCAGATTTGGAGGATATGATTAGATCAGGAAGAGTGTTTACTACTCCGTTTAGCCTGAATCGTTCGGTTTATGTAATCAACCACAAAAAACCACAGAACGTTATGGTTACGGACATTAGTTTGAAAGGGATCCAGTTAAATGGAGCCTGGATAAGCTGGGAACAGCTGGAGCAGGAGGGTGGAATCTACGGTTCAGAGTTTGATGCCATAAATGCAATAGCGGCCAGCGAAAAATAAAAGCCAAAACAAGACTATGTCAAAAGCTACAGAGGCATAGAGTAAAGGAAGGGAGAACGTTATGGCTAAAAATCAGAAAAGGGCAGTGGGAAGTACAGCTGCCAAAGCAAAGACAGGAAAGCTTAGAAATA
>JAFOVD010000035.1 GCA_017392525.1 Lachnospiraceae bacterium | reverse complement strand
GCATCTGTTCCGAAAGTTGCGATTATTATTTTATCCTGGAATCTAAAAGATTATACGGTACAGTGTATCAATAGTATCAGACAAACAACTCCGGAGGAGAGTAGAGAAATTATTGTTGTGGATAATGGATCTACAGATGGTAGTGTGGAATGGTTAGCTAAGCAGCAGGACATTATCCTTCGTTGCAATAATGAAAATCATGGATTCCCGAAGGGATGTAACGAGGGAATCGCTCTTGCGTCTGAAGATGCAGATATATTTTTATTAAACAATGATACGGTACTTCCGCCGAATGCTCTATTTTGGTTGCAGATGGGACTATATGAAAATGACAAAGTGGGTTCCACGGGAAGTAAATCGAATTATGTATCAAATTTTCAGTCATTGGAGCAGACATTTACAAAGCCGGAAGAAGTATTGGAATATGCAGTTCAAGCAAATGTCTGGAATGAGAATCCCTATGAGTCAAAAATCTATTTAGTAGGATTTGCTCATCTGATAAAACGAACCGTATTAGATAAAATTGGCCTTTTAGATGAACGTTTTTCCCCGGGAAATTCAGAGGATGTAGATATTTGTCTTAGAATACGTGAGGCGGGATATGAGAATTATCTATGTCATAACAGTGTGATTCTGCATTTTGGAAGTCAGTCATTTCAAAAATTAGGAGGGGAATTTGACAAGGTAGTTCATCGGAATATTGATAAATTGAATGCGAAATATGGAATAGAAATGCAGAATTATTTCTATCCACAACATGAATTGGTAACTCCTGTTGGATGCCATGAGGATGCCTCTGTGCGTATACTTCAGGTAGGGTGTGGAGCAGGTGCAACGCTGGCGTGGGCGAAGCGTAAGTTTAAAAATGCGCAGATATATGGCGTAGAGAAGAATGGAAAACTAGTCCAGATTGCCTCTTCAATCCAGGGAATTCATGTGCAGACGATGGATGTGGAAATGATAGGAATGAACGGCGAATGCCTGCCGTTTGATGAAGGATATTTCAACTACTGTATTCTTGGAGATGAATTGGAGCGTGTGAAGAATCCCCTGCTATTTCTTCGAGAAATACAAAGGTGTCTGAATCCGCAGGGCGAAGTGATTATTTCCATGAGAAACATGAAGCACTGGAGTGTAATTGTTCCACTAATGGTCAATGATCGATTTATGTATGGAAATAATAAATCTGATGGCAGAGTGTTAACAGTATCGGAAATGAAAAAGCTGTTAAAAGATAGTGGCTTTGAACTTGCAGATATTTATCCGGTAGATCTAGAGAATTATCCGGAGGAATATGGTCCGTTAATCGATTTGTTTAAGTCCTTAGATCAGAGTGAGAATACAGTCGGATACGATGCAAAAAATCTGGTTATTGTTGCTAGAAAACAGTTAGCAGTAACAGAATTGGATGAGAATAAAATATGTTTTATTACGGCGGTAAACGACGAAGAGATGTATGAGAGATGCATTGCCCATATAAATCAGCTTGAGGTTCCGGCGGGGATGTATACGGATGTGATTGCCATTCGAGAGGCAGATTGCATTACAGAAGCTTATAATGCGGCGATGCGGGAGTCTGATGCAAAATATAAGATTTACCTTCATCAGGATTTGATGATTACAGATGAGAGATTTATAGAGCGTGTACTCCGACTGTTTCAGGATAATCCTACCATTGGAATTTGTGGCGTCGTTGGAGCGTCTGAGTTTCCGAAGAGCTGTATTTGGTGGGATGGCCGAATGAAGGGCACGTTTATTGATGATCATGAAGCAGAAGGAAATTTTCAAGAATATCGATATGAATGGGACAAAGAAAAGCCGTTGGATGTCGATGTCCTGGACGGGTTGATTCTCTGCACACAATATGATGTTTTATGGAGAGAAGATTTGCTGAATAAGTGGCATTTCTATGATGCTTCTCAGTGCTTTGAATTTAGACGGCAAGGATATAGAGTGGCAGTTATACCAGCAGAGCATTCTTTAGTGGAACATCATTGTGGTGTGGTGTCTATGGATTCCTACATGGAGGAACGCCAAAAATTCTATGACGAATATATGTGATAAATTCGTCATAGAATCAGTGGATTCCACAAATACGGAATATTTCCGTGAAGCAAATTTTATAATTGTGAAGGGACAATACCTTCTGATAACCATTTTCGGCTATTTCCTTACGCTCTTTTTCATGGGTAAGGTAATAGTCGATTTTTTGCATCAAATCGTCTACATCCTCGTAATAGTCATAGTCCTCACCGGCGATGAAAGCTTGCGCAAGGTCGGATTGGTAATTCGAGAGCAGAAAACCGCCATTTGCCATGATATCCATGCAACGAAGTGGAATTCCGGTATAGATGCTTCTAAGGCTGATGTTTAAATTGATTTTTGAGTGACGGAACACAAGAGGCATCTCGTTGAAATATTCCGCAATCCCCATGTTATTAACGCCTTCTATAGTTGAGTTTTGATTCCACGTGAATAACTTACATCTCTGTGGAAAATGCTTCCCGATTTCAGAAAGAATGTGGATACGCTCCTCAGATGTAATCTTTCGATCGACAAAGTATTTTGCATAGGTATAGGTTTTGGGCTCAACACTGGAAGGATCCGGATTGTACGGATAGGCATCATACATTCGTTTTAAAATGTCTGGCGTAAGCATTTCCTCGATAAAATTGCAGCCGGAAATCTTCTTTTGAGATTCCATTATTCCACGGAGATATCCATTTAGGTACTCATCGCCGGCTGCGGTGACACGGTCTAGAAAGTTGTGTTCCTCGTTGTATAATTGCCCCATAAAAGAAATGTCACAACTTACACGTTCTTTATCATAAGGACGATCTAATAAGGCTTTGATATGTTCGGTATCGGCAGGTAGAACCATATAGTAGATGTTAGTCAGTCCCCCCTGACGGAGTTTAATGTATTCTGCCTGATCAAAGAGAAATACATAGTTTGTAGGATACATCAGAGTAAAACTGTAAAGCATGACGTAAGGACTGTCATAAAGGAATGAGATATATTTCAGGTTCTTTTCATGGCAGCCGATAGCAAGTACAGGAAAGTAGTTGTAGCTAAAACAAAAATCGATGTTATGCTTTTCCACAAATTCGTAGAAGGCATCTAGAAATGCCTGACTGTTACGAAGGTTATAGTCTTCGTGTGAAAATTTATATACGGTATGACCAAGTTCTTCCATAGCTTTGATGGTGCCGTCTTTACCAAAACAACCCCAGTCCATAAAAAGTAAATTCATAGATAATCCTCTTAAAATTTAAATGCTGTAAGAAGCAATTTTTCTAGTTGCTTCTCATAAGTATAATTTTGTTTTAATTTTTCGTAACCACATTCCGCAATCGCAATACGTTCTGCATCGTGGGTCAGATAGTACTCGGTTAAGGCAAGTAATTCATCCATACTGGTGTAAACAGCAAGATCCTCACCAATCTGAAATAGTTCTGGAATCTCCGGCTGATAGTTGGATAGAACAAATCCTCCGCAGCTTAGAATATCAAAGATACGGAGCGGCAAGCCGGTTCGTATGGCTTTGGAGGTGATATTTAAGTTGATTTTCGAATGATGAAAAATCAGCGGCATCTCCGTGAGAGATTTTGCCAGACCGCGATTATCCAGTTTAGGAATAGTACTGGTATCACTTCCTGTATAAATAGTTACCGGGAAGTGTTCTGACAGTAAACGAAAGGTGTCAACACGTTCCATTGCAGATATTTTGTTGCCGATATAAAGTTGTGACATCGTACGTTTGTCGGTAAGGTGTGACTTCGCCGGATAATGGTAAAAACCCGGAAGGTGTTCGCGAAATTCAAGGACGTGGGTATCGTCAAGAAGTTCTTCAATAAAGTAATATCCATAGACCTGTTCCTGGGCTTTCATAATACCGTCCAGATATCCTGTTAACGCCGGTGAGGCACCTGATAGCTTGTCGTAGGGACATTTCTCGGTATATAGAGAACCTACAAATGCGATGTCATGGCTAAAACGCTTTCGGTCTGCTGCGGAGGATTGCTTGAATAATTGATCTTTTGGAGAGACATTGGCTCCAAGGGGAAGATGAAAAACACAATCCGGATTTAGAGGATGGATCTCTTCGTAAACAGCTCGATCAAATATAAAAGTTCGGTTCCAGGGGTTTTCTATGGCAGTAGAATACAGTTCCATAACCGGAGCATCTACAATCCAGCTTAGATAGCGAATATGGAATACATTACATATCTCAGATAAAAAAGGAAAGAAGTTTATGGAAAACACAAAATCAACCGGATGATCCATAAGATAGTTTCCGACCTGAGTTACGGATTCTTTTTGTGAAATATTCTTGTTGGTAATTTCCGTTGTATACTCATCGATATCCAGACCTATCTCGTGAAAAGTATCGATGATATCAGGTTCCAATATACTTCCGTAGCGGTAGAAAAGTACTTTCATAGAGTCTCCCCTCGTCAAATTCTTAATAGTATAATTTTAGCATAAAAGGGGCGGTAAACCATAAAATTATGTATAATTAGGCTATGAAGAATTTTGTATTGATTAAAGGTGTCTATGACACCATGGATTTATTTACGGATGAGATTATAAAAGAACTTACGTTGCTAGGGCATTCCTGCCATGTTTTACATGTTGAGACAATGGATGTGGATTTAAAGAAAATGATGGAAATCCGCAGAGATTTTGGACTGGATGCGGTAATAGCATTTAATAACCTTGGCTATAACATGGGTGAGGAACAGGGGGGTAACCTGTGGGATTCCATGGGAGTGAAATATATAAATATTCTGATGGACCATCCCTTTCACTATCGTAAGCAGTTGGAGGGCGCGCCAAAGAATACTACGCTTTACGTAATTGATAAAAACCACGTGACCTATGTTAGACGTTTCTTTGAAAATATAGAAGAGTGTCATTTTCTGGCCCATGCGGGATGTGAACATGCGATTTTAGAGGCTATGGAGGATGCCGGCATTTCTGGAAATGATACATCTGCTTTAGTTTTTTCAAAGCGACCGATAGATGTTTTGTATGCAGGGACTCTGTCGCGCGTAATGATTGAGCAGTTGATTCCGGATTTTAAGGATTTCCCGGAGATTAATGGTGTGATTTTTTCCAGAAATTGTCTTGAGGATTTAATAGGAAACCCAAATCAAACTACGGAAGCTGTTATAGAGAAGAACCTTCGTCGTGAATTTGAAGAAAGAGATCTGGAACTGACAGAGGAGAGACTAGAGGATTATATTGACGGATTTCGTTTTCTGGATGGCTTTGCAGTGTCATATTTCAGAGAAATGGCAGTTCGTATATTAGTTGAAAGCGGAATCAACGTACATGTTCTTGGCTTGGGATGGGAGAAATGCGACTGGGCTCTGGAGAGTCAAAACCTTACTCATATTGGCAAAGTGGATGCGAAAGAAGTACTTCCTTACATGTTACAGTCGAAAATTGTTTTAAATACGCTGACATGGTTCAAGGACGGTGCACATGACAGGATTTTTAACGGTATGTTGTCAGGAGCCACTGTAGTTACGGATGAATCCGCTTATCTAAAAGGTGAGTTTGAAAATAATAGAGAGATTGCGATGTTTCAGTTAAAGGAATTGATGTCACTTCCGGCAATAGTGAAAGACTTACTGGAGGATGATGAGAAGCGTATGGATATGGCTATAAAGGGACTTGAAAAAGCAAGGGAGTATCATACTTGGAAGCCGGCCGTTAGGGAGATATTAGATGACTTGGGAAGAGTATAAGTTACAGTGTTATTACCTGGGAAGATATGCAGATATCTATCAGAGAGAAGGTCTGTTTAACAATCGGGCGTCTCAGCTTATTGAGATGGGGTTAAGCAGTTTTGAGGCTGAGGGTGGCGTAGCATTTCTGGAGGAAATGATTAGTCATGGCCCGCAGTATGAGATAATGGATATAGAAAACTGTCCAATATTAATATATACCGGTGATAAAATATGCTACGGAGTGCTGGACGGATTTGCACGAAGTTTACTTACAGAACTGGATAAAATGGGGTTCAATATAGAAGAGTACAATCTCGAGGAAAATGGTATGGCGGGACTGGCTGATTTTGCCGGAAAGAGATTTCGTGCTGTAATAGGGTTTCAGACATATGGGTTTTCCGTACTGGCATCAAAGGAGGAGTATATTCATGATTTGATGGTTGGCCCTAAATTCCACATGATCTTGGATCACCCGGTCTGGATGAGAAATCAGCTGACGAATGCCCCGAAGAATGACTATTATGTGCTTACACATGATGAGAATTATGTGCGTTTTATTGAGCGATATTATCCGTCGGTAAAGGGAACTTTTCTAGTGCCTCCGGCAGGAGAAGAATATGTACCTTTGAAAGAGGAGTTGGATGAGAGCAGTCCCTCCAAAGTCAAAAAAATCTATGATATTAGTTTTGTTGGGTCCTACCATGATTGGAGACTATGGATTCCGCAGGTGTTGGAAATGAATCGAAAGACCGGCGGTGTTGCACGAAGATTTCTGCATCATATGTTGAATCATCGAAATCAGACCTGGGAGCAGGGGTTGGAGGAAACGCTAAAGGCTATGGGACGAACATGCCAGACGGATGAAGAGTTTCGGGATTTGTTATTCGATATCAAACCGGTTTGTTTTGTGGTAATGAGTTATTTCCGTGAAAAAATAATGGATGCAATCGTGGAAGCGGATGTTTCGGTACATGTATTTGGCGATAGCTGGAAGCAGGAACGTTATAAGAGAGCGAAGAATCTGATTCGACACGGGAATCTGACTCCGGAAGAGAGTTTACAAATCTATGCAAAATCAAAGATTTCTTTGAATATTATGTCCTGGCATAAAGCAGGGATGACTGAGCGAATTGCGAACATGATGCTGAATCATGCAGTTGTTGTAACAGATGAAAGTACCTATCTTACGGATAATTATGTTGCGGGAACAGACTATCTTGCGATTTCTCTGGAGGATATTCAAGGGGTTCCGAAGGTGTTAAAGTCGATTCTTGAGGATACAGAGAGACAGTCTGCGATAGCAGAATCGGCATATCACAAGGCGGTGAATAGGGAAACCTGGGAGTGTCGTGCTAGGAAGATTGCTGAGATTGTTAAGAGTGTGAATGTGTAGGAGAGTATGGTGAAGATATTAGTTTATCGATGGAATGCCTATAATTATGAAGATATCATTGCAAATCTAAGAGCCCTTGGGAATCAGGTGGAAGAAATGGAGTATCACCTGGACAATTATGATGAGGCTCCGGAATTTGAGGAGCTTTTGGAGAGTTGCATTTTAAATGCGAAACAGGAGGGTGTCCCGTTTGACTTTGTGTTTACGGTTAACTATTTTGCATGTATTGCCAAGGTGTGTGAATGTAATCGGACTCTGTATGTGAGTTGGACATGTGATAATCCATTGATTAGCATGTATCACACTTCGGTGTTTTCGCCATATAATGTGATATTTACCTTTGATAAATCCAATGAAATAGAGTTTCGTTCCATGGGAGTGGAGAACATTCACTATCTGCCGCTGGCAGTGGATGCCAATAGGATGCAGCAGTGTATCCAGAATACTCCTGAGCATAAGAAAAAATTATATCAAAATATAATTAGTTTTGTCGGTAGTCTATATGAGCGAAATAGTTTCGATAGAATGGAATATGTCTTGTCAGATTATGAACGGGGATATTTTGATTGTCTGATTGAAGCGCAGTCAGATTTATATGGTGAGCATCTGGTTGATAGGCTTTTAACTACTGATATTATGAGTTCAATACGACAAAAAATGGATTTAAAGAAATCCGAGCAGTCTTTTTCTGATTTAAGTCTTATCTTTGAAACAACGGTCCTTGGATTTAAGATTGCTCAGGTTCAGAGGAAGAGGGGGATTCTTAGAATTTCCAAGAAACATCCGATTTCACTCTACAGTAACAGCGATACAGAGGATCTGATTACTGTGGATTATCGGGGGTCGGTAAATTATTGGACGGAGATGCCGCTTGTCTTTCATGAAAGCGATATAAATTTGAATTTTACTATTCCAAATATTAAGACTGGATTGCCTCTAAGGATGTGGGATGTATTGGGATCCGGAGGATTTTTACTTACGAACTACCAGGCGGAAACAGGAATGCTCTTGTCAGAAGGGGAGGATTTGGTGTCCTTTGATTGCGAAGATGATCTCATGGATAAGATAGCTTATTACAGAAAGCATGAGAAGGAACGTGAGGCTATTGCAGAACATGGATTGGAAACAGTAAAGAAGTACCATACCTATGAAATTCGATTAAGGGAGATGTTAGAGATTCTTCGAGGATATCTTTCATAGCAGAGAAAAGACGTGCGAAAAACCGGCTCAAAGTTTTTCACACGTCTTTTGTATATCAAGAATATGGTAGTTACATACTCTTATCTATCATCATTCCGGAATATGCAGATTGCGTATACGGAGCAGAGAATGTTCTGCCGGGATTTTTATATTCTACTACCAGAGCATCCAGATACCTGATTGGATTTACGGAAACCCGATCGGCCTGCCTTGCAAGCATATTCTTGAATTTATTCAGGGATGCAATTGCCTGGATACTGTTTCCGTTATCCAGTGCATCTGTCATCTTGTCTTTATCAATACTAAGAGTGCCATCGCCCTCGCGGGTAATACCAATTGCCTGAAATTCTGCATCCATAGTATTGCCGATGCCATCAACTTCACTAAACAGGCGGCTGTTACTGTGACCGGTGGAATACTTCTGAGCGGTCTGTAGCATGCTATTATATACGCGAATCATCTGATTTGCGCCATCGGCAATGGCTTCCGTACTGCTCTTAAAACCAATGGTTGCATCGTCCCCGTTGGTAGGAGATTTCAGCGTAACTTCAAACTCTTTATTGATGGTAAAGGTGTTGGACAGAGAACTATGTTCCTTGCCATTTAAAGTAAAGGAAGAATTAGAAGCACTTTGAGTTACATTGTGAATACCCAGGCGATTTAATTCATTCCATGATGTAGAGGACTGGAGATTAAACAGATATTCTTCTCCTTCTGCCAGTCCGGTCTGTTTGGACTGAAGCTGTAAAGCGGTTTGTCCAAGAGAATTCTTTAAAATATGTGCGGATAAACCGATATCCGAAGTATTTACCAGTCGTAAAATCTTGTTCTGAACATCCTGATTTGTATCACCGGAATCAACTGTTAATTGGAACTCATAGGAGTTGTTCGGAGTATACAAGTCAAAGGAAATATTACCGCTCTCGAAATTTCTTCCATCAGGCTTCAGGAAATTACCTGTATTAATCTGAGGCGTAGCCAAAGCGTTAACACCAATGGAGAATGTTTTGTATGGCTGGTTGGATTCTGAACCGCTATCAGCACCAATATATTCTGCCCATACAGAGTCTTCATTGGATGATTGAGCGACCTTTTTATGAAGCATAGATTCAATACCCTCTTCTTCAGAAGAGAGAGCGGATACGACAGCATTCACATCCCTGGCAGATTCTTTAAGGTCGATTGCAAATCTTTGGAGATCAATATCATCATCATTGATCTTAACAAGAGGGGATTCCTTATTGGACTTCACGATCTTGTTGTATGTGTCACGTAATTCACTTTTCTTATGCGTATCATAACGACTTTGCGAACGTATCTCAGTGCCGTACGTCGACAAATAATAATCGTAGACAGAACTTATACCTGCCATAAGACGTCCCCTCCTTTCTTCCTTGAAATTTGCAGCTATCTGCATGGGGCAAAAAATCCATTTATTCATTTACACTATAACACGAATGTGTCAAAAAAGCATCTACAAGATACAGGAAAAAACCGCGAAAATATAGGATTTTTTTACTAAATCTAGATGTTGTGGTTTAAAGATGTCTGATAATTTGGAGAATTACTAGTCAAATCCTAGGGGAAGTTTGATATAATGGTAAATAATAGGAAGTTAAAGAGAGGAAAAACGAGGGTGAGTGAAGTAAAGGTATCTATAATTGTTCCGATATATAATGCAGAAGATACGCTTCAGGAATGCCTGGACAGTATTGCAAAACAGACGTTGAAAGAATGGCAGGTAATCCTCGTGGATGATAAATCGACAGACAATAGTTTGTCGATCGCAAAGCGTTTTGAGGAAACTTATGAGGATCGGACAATTCTGATCCCATTGGAGGAGAACGCGGGTCCGGGAAATGCCAGAAATATCGCGTTACAGTATGCAACAGGGGAGTATATCGGATTTGTGGATTCAGATGATGCAATAACCCCACATATGTACGAACTTCTCTACGAGGAGGCAATCGGCTATACAGGCGCCGACGGGGAGCATTATGACATTGTTGATACAGGATTTTATGATCAGAAAAATGATACAGCGATTCTGTTTACAGCGGATGAACTTACCGGAAAACTGGATTCAAAAAAGCGAAGTACATTGATTGCGTCAGGGGGATATAATTGCACTAAGATTTTTAAGAGAAAGTTTTTAGAGAATTGTCATCTTTCTTTCCGGCAAGAATATGTGCTGGAAGATATGGATTTTTTGATTGAAGCATTTGCCAAGGCCAAGAGCGTAGGAAATGTAAAGCAGATTTTATATTTGTATCGGGACACGAATTCGTCCCTGTCTAAGACGGTAGATGTGGAAAAATATTATCATAGTACCTCTACAGCAATGAAGGCTATATATGATAAGGTATCCGGAGTTCAGAATTATCCCGGCATAAGAGACGCGGTATCATATGCTATTTTACAGTTATATTCTTATTCCATTAATGTTGTACTTAGTGGATTAAAGACCCTTTATGATAGCAAGGCATTAGATTCGGTAATTCGTGCGAAGGAAGCAGACGCCTTGGAGCAATTGGAAGCTCTTAGAACTATGCGAAAGGAATATGCATCAGATGGTTATAATAATATCTATGTCAATGCGAAGATTTCGCCGGAAGATGTAGATATTATGTCTAGAAATGATGAATGCCCGGAGAAATTGGTGGAGTGGTTAAAACATGTCGGAAATGAAAGTTGATATCTTAATTCCATATTCCGGTCAGGGCGGTGTTGAAATGGTGGTCAACCAGACGGCATTATTTCTTATAAGCAAGGGCTGCAAGGTCCGCGTTATACAGATGGTTTGGGATGGTACCCCGTGGCTTAATGCATCAATTGATTTTTATCCGCTTCGTAGAGAACGGGTGCAGGATATAGAGCAGTTTACGGATTTGTATGGAGTGTTTCTTGAGTCAAACGGTATGCCGGATGCGGTATTGGCTACGCCGTGGCCATTTCTTGCCTATGTTGCAAGAAGGGCTTTAAAGGTTTTGGGAAGAGAGGCGGATTGCCGTATAATCTCATGGCTACATGCGCCTGTTGAAATATATGAGAAATACGGAGTTGGCGGAATGGAACGTCTAGCGTTTGCCGATAAGGTTTTTTGCCTGACCAAAGCAGAGGAACAGCGGATTAACAACATGTTAGGCGTTGGCAAAGCAACAATGATATATAACCCGATTGATTCTGAAAAACTTTCCGGAGTGTCAGAGGTTCATAACGAGAATAGGACAGGGCATACATTGCTATATGTGGGTAGACTTTCGGAAGAAAAAGGGGTAGACATATTGCTTCGTGCTATTGCCTGTACTAAATTCCCGTGGGAATTGGTTTTGATAGGTGATGGCAAGGACAGAAGCCGATTAGAGGAAATCGGTGACATGTTGGAAGTGTCGCATCGTGTAAAGTGGCTTGGATGGCAGGAAAAGCCTTGGGCTTATGGAATTAGAAATGGAGCCGAATTTCTCGCATTGGCATCGGAGTATGAGGGCTTCGCTCTTGTGATTGCAGAAGCGCTTGCGGCAGGAATACCGGTGATATCAACGCCGGTTGGCATTGCTCCTGAGTTGATTCGACCGGGAGAAAATGGATATTTGTATGAGACAGGGCAGGTTTCGCAACTTGTAGAGATTTTGGATTATATTGCAGATAATAAGCTTCCGGTTCCTGACAGAGAAACCTGTGTTGGGAGCGTAAAATCTTTTGAACAACAATCTGCAATGGAAGATTTTTGGAATAAAATAAGTGAAGAATAGGGAGGATTGAAGTATGGAAATGAGGGAAGAAAAGATTGAAGCGATGAAGGCAGTAGTGGATTATAATCCAAGATTGCTTCGCGGATTGAGTAATGTCGCACAGGAATTAAAGGATGATAGAAAAGAAGATACAGATGAGTATCTGAAAGCTGTTATTGACGGCGTAAACTGGGAGATTCAGATTCTGAATCGTACAATGGACCTGGTTAATGAGAATGATGAACAGGTTAATGAGGCGCAGTCCAATGAAATCTTTAAGAGTTTTAGTGCTGCTTATCAGAGTAAAGATGACAGTAAAATAGCTGCATCTATTGAACAGGATTTGATTCCGTTTTTTGAGAGGTTTGGGGAAATAGCGAAAGCTCTTGCTGAGGAGTAAGTCGTGCGCATGGGGATGACAGTTTATGAGGAGATACTCGAATGAAAAAAGTAATTACATATGGAACATATGATTTGTTTCATGTGGGTCATTATAATTTACTAAAACATGCAAAAGAATTGGGCGATTATCTGATCGTCGGTGTGACAACGGAACATTTCGACCAGATGCGTGGCAAGATGAATGTTGTGGATCCTATAGTTACGCGCATAGAAAATGTGCGGAAAACAGGATTTGCGGATGAAATAATTGTAGAAGACCACGAAGGGCAGAAAATAGAAGATATTCAGAAATATGATATCGATATTTTTACCGTTGGTTCGGATTGGACCGGGAAGTTTGACTATCTCAATGCATATTGTGAAGTGAGATATCTCCCTAGAACACCGAATATCTCATCAACCCTTATACGAGAACATGAGACGCCGATTTTACAGATTGGAGTAATTGGTTCGGGACGTATGGCGCCTCGTTTTATTAATGAGTCCAGATACGTCAGTGGTGCATATGTTGGAGCTGTATATAATCCGATTGTAGAGAGCGCCAGAGCGTTTCAGTCAAAATATCAGATTGAAGTTCAGACGGACGATTTTGATGGTTTTGTTTCTTCTGTGGACGCAGTTTACATTGCATCTCCTAATGAGACACATTATGACTATGCAAAACGCGTGCTACAGGCCGGAAAACACGTTTTAAGTGAAAAGCCGTTGGCATTTACCCGTGAGAAGACGATGGAACTATATCACCTTGCCAAGGAGAAGAATGTGATTCTGATGGAGGGGATTCGAACTGCGTATGCTCCAAGTTTTCAGCAACTTTTAAATGTGGCAAAGAGTGGAAAAATAGGTGAGATTCGTGATGTTGAGGCGACGTTCACACGATTGGCAGATGAACAATCGAGAGAGCGGACAGATGCGCAGTATGGTGGTGCTTTTCTGGAGTTTGCCGGATATACGATGTTACCGATATTTAAAATATTTGGTTTGGATTATGAAGATGTTCGAATCGATAGTATAAGAGATGAAAATGGCCTGGACCTTTATACGAAGATACAGTTTCGCTATAAGGGAGGTATGGCCACTGCAAAGATGGGGGTAGGTGTTAAGTCAGAAGGAAATCTGGTTATTTCCGGATCAAAGGGATATATTCTTGCGCCGTCTCCATGGTGGTTGACGAAAAAGTTCGATATAAGATATGAAGATGCCGAAAAGGTGGATCATTATGAGATGAATTTTATGGGGGACGGACTCAGATACGAGTTGGCAGAGTTTGTTTCCAAGATAAACAGGTCTGATAAAAAGGACTTTAAATTGACAGCAGAAGAGTCTATTCGAATGGCAGATGTTGTGGAGAGATTTATGCAGGAAGAGCGCGGGATGAAATAGAAGTATGGAACAGAAGCAGATGAATATCTATATTATGACACATAGAAAATATACACCACCGGAGGTTGAGGGTTATACATCCCTTCAGGTGGGAGCTGCATTGGGAGAAGATCTGGGATATCAGCGGGATGATGAGGGAGAAAATATTTCTCAGAAAAACCGCAATTATTCGGAGCTGACTGGCCTGTATTGGATGTGGAAGAATGCGCCAAAAACTGAAATTACCGGTCTGGTGCATTATCGTAGATATTTTGTGAACCGTGATGAAAAGCCTGTGAATGAAGCTGAGGTTCGCCGGATTATGGGCAGCCATCAGGCAATCTTAACACCGGAGTTGATGCTTGAATCAACTGTTAGAGAACAATATGTTGAGAATCATATGGCCAAGGATTTGGTTCTTGCGGAGGAAGCAATTCGAAAGATTTCTCCTGAGTATTTGCCTACGTTTGAGGCATTTATGAATGGGAAGCGGATGCATTTCGCCAATATGATAATCACGTCATCGGATATATTGGATTGTTATTGTGAGTGGTTGTTTGCAATCCTGTTTGAAGTGGAATCCCATATGGATATGACGGGATATGACGACTATAACAAGCGTGTATACGGATTTTTGTCCGAGCGGCTTTTGACAGTCTGGATTTTACATAATCGCATCGATTTTATAGAGAGCGACGTGTCGCTGTTTGGCGCGAAATCCGATGCAATGGAAGCATGTTGGGATTTAAAAAGAATGATTAATTCGGATGATATGGATGGCGCTATTAAGTGCTATGAGAAGTTGAAGGTTTCCCATCCGGATTATTTCCAGTTAAGTAATGGCACGGTTCATTTCATTAATTACTGTTTTGTGATTCAGATTTATGAACTGGAGAAATCGTTGCATGTGGTGCGGCGTATCTATGAGGGAAGAGATGCGGATGCCATGGTGGATCTGATTTACCAAATCCGGGATTTCTTACTGGAATTTCTTCAGGATACCGGAGACGATAAGGCTATTAAGGATTTGATACAGTATATTAAAGATGAGTCGGTTTCTGCGGTAGCACTGGCATTTATTGTGAGTCAGTATCTTCCGGATAAGGTACAGAGGATGTTGCTTTATAGTAATATGGCAGAACAGTTTATGGCAGAAGGCGATAATGAAAATACAATGGTATACGCCAATCTTGCGATTCAGCAGCAGTAAGTATGGGGGGAGCTATGGCAAAAATTTTAGTTATTACACATCAATTATCACATACGGGTGCGCCCATAGTTCTCTTGGATATGGTGCGAACGCTGAAGGATGCGGGTCATGACATAGATATGATTTCGCTTCTGGATGGGGAGCTAAGAAAAGATGTAGAAGAAATGGGCATTTCTCTTCGGATTCAAAACCAGTTTATCCACCGTGAGGTGGCGTTTCGTGCAAAACTATCCACATATGACGGGGTGATTGTGAATACCTTACTGGGATATGAAGTGATTCATATCATGAAGTTGACGCGTATCCCGGTGCTTTGGTGGATTCATGAAGGGGAGCATTTCTTCGAGTATTTCAAATCAGTTATTCCGGATATGGCAAGTCTGCCGACAAATATTCATATTTATTCGGTAAGTGGATATGTGCAACGGGTGATTCAGAAACGATATGGTGTGTGGACACCAATATTGCATTTTGGTGTCAAGGATGCATATGATGCATCCGGACTTTCAAAACTGTTAAATCTTCTACAGGAAGACACTTATAATATTGATTTTGAGCAGTGGGATCCCGGACATAAGAAAATCCGTTTTTTTACGGTGGCTGTTTATGGCAATGTAAAGGGACAAGATTATGCAATAAATGCGATTCAAAGATTGCCGGATGCAGTACGAAAGAGATGTCTCTTTGTGTTTTGCGGTGAAGAGGATGGAGACAAGGCTGATCCAAAGATTTTAGGCCCGGTGATTGAGGCTTCTGAGAAGTATGACGAGGTAATTCACATTCCAAGACAGTCTCACGAGACGGTGCTGAATCTAATGAGCGAGATGGATTATCTTTTGGTTCCATCCAGAATTGAACCGATGCCAACGGTGGCTTGTGAGGCCATGATGATGCACCGCCCGGTAATCATTTCCGATGTATGTGGAGTGGCAGATGATCTGACGGATGGATGGAATGGGTTTGTTTTTACGTCGGAAGATGTACCGGCACTTTGCAGTGCGCTGGAACGTGTGGTAAATCTTGGAGACTCGGATTACAAAGAAATCTGTGAGAGAGCGCGGCAGAATTATAATGAAAAATATGCAATGTCTGTGTTTGAACCTCGTGTTGTAGAAATTATGTCTCATATATGCAGAAGAAGAAAACTGATTCTGACGATTTCCGGAAGAGATACTTTGGATATCTTTATGCTGGCAATGGAACCGGAATTTCGTAAGCTGGGCTACGAGGTGATGAAATTTGACAACCAAAATGTTATGGAGTCTCTTAAGGAAATGGAAAGTTTCATTGATTCTCCGGTAACAGCGGCGATAGCATTTAACAATACCTGTATGAATATGGAATTGGTAGAAGGGAAAAACGTGTGGGAGCAAATGCAGGTGCCTTTTATTAATTTCTTGATGGATCATCCATTTGCTCACAAGAAAGCAATGGATATGACTCCTTCTACGGGAATCGTATTATGTCCGGATCGAAATCAGATGAAGTATGTACAGAGATTTTATCCGCAGATTGGTATAACCGGATTTATAGCCCATGGCGGTATAGAAACAGATCTGAAGGTTCCAAAGATTCAGGACAGAAAAATAGATGTTATCTATGCAGGTAACCTGCCTCGCATATTTATTGACCAAATCAAACCGGATTTTAGTACAGAGTTTAAGAATTATAATATAGATATGGAAGAGGTTGCCGTTGATTCATTTCGAGAATTAATCGAGCACCCATCAGAGACAACAGAGGCGGTTATTGAGAAACAGCTACTGAGTCGTGGACTTCGCGTGATGGATGATGAGTTAAACTGGATTATCGAAAAGTTGCATTATGTAGACATTTTGGCTGTTTCGTATTTTAGAGAATGTACTGTTCGGTTGTTGGCAGAGGCTGGTGTATCAATAGAGTTATATGGTACCGGTTGGGAGGAATGTGATTTTATTACGTCGCCAAATGTTCATTTTGGCGGAAGAATTTCAGCGGATGATGTGGTAAAGAAGATGCATGATGCCAAAATCGTATTAAGTACCATGACCTGGTTCAAAGATGGTACCCATGATCGTGTGTTTAACGGTATGCTTTCAGGGGCAGTGGCTCTTACGGATACTTCCATCTATATGAAGGAAAACTTCAATGGTGTACGGGATAATCTCGGTAAATTAGAAGGGGTTGCAGCAGGCAAGGGTATTCTATCGGATAGCCCGGAACTTGTGATGTTTGAGCTGGAGCGTAAGCAGGATAATTACAGATATCCGACACTGGAAGAGGTTCCGGAACTTGTAAAGCGGCTTTTGTCAGATGCAGAAATGATGCAGAAGATTGCGGATACAGGAAGAGAACGGGCACTGCGCTTGGAAACATGGGCAAAACGTGCTGGAGAGATGGATCGAGATCTTCTTGAACAGTTGTAGCAATAAGTGAAGGTGGGAAAGGCGTAGAATGAATATATATATATTAGCACCTGCGGGAGTTATTTCCGGCGGCCCGGAGCTGGCACATCAGTTTTGCGGAGTTTGTAACAGATTTTTAGCAGATGAAACTGAGGCAAAAGTCTGTTACGTAGATGCGTCAAATCCAAATTATATCGATGCAATTGGTGTGGAGAATGAAATACCGGAGCGGTACCGTATCTATGTAACAAAGCGGGCACATGGATTAGAAGAAATCGATCAGCCCGGAAATGTTGTTGTAGTTCCGGAAGGACTATCCTATAGTATTTCTGTCATTAAAAAGGCTAGAATCTTTTTCTGGTGGATGAGCGTAGATAACTATACAGAATCTACAGGAGAAGAAAATCTGGATTCTATAATTGAACGTTCAGAGTACCATTTGGTGCAGTCTGAATATGCGAGAAATTACATATATAATAAGAATGTTTCGCAGGACAAGATTCTCTGGCTTACGGATTATATAAATGATATGCATGGACAGTTCTTGTATCCGGTTGAGTTAAGGAGAGATGTTGCACTTTATAATCCCAAGAAGGGATACGGGGAATTGCAACCATTGATGCAGTATGCAAATTGGATAAAATGGATTCCTCTTGTGAATCTTACCTTGGAAGAAGAAGTGATTCTCATGCAGTCATCCAAAATATATGTGGATTTCGGAGAACATCCGGGCAGAGACCGTATTCCGAGGGAGGCTGCAGCTAATGGCTGTTGTGTTATTACCAATCGCAGAGGGAGTGCAGGAAATGATATAGACGTTCCGATTTCTTCTATATATAAATATGAAAATCCGTCACAGAGTATGGAGGAAATCAATTTATTGTTGCATGACATTTGCGAAAATTTTAAACAACATCAGGATGATTTCGCAGAGTACAGAAAAATCATAAAAGAACAGAAAACAGTTTTTGAATCAGAAATAAAAGAGGTGCTGAAAAAAATAAAAGATTGACAGACCTAGTTTCCTATGCTACATTAGTTTAGCGATGGAAGTTAGGTCTTTTTTTTATGCTCTTTTTTAGGGAACAGTAAAAATCGGCTGAAATCCGCGAAATAAGCAGCGCGGAAGGAACTGATTGTTCAAAAAATGAGCTGGGAATAAGATCATCCGTGATGGAAAAATCCACATATCACGGTGCAAATGCTACGAAATGGTTCGTAGTATGACACATTTTAGAAATTGAGTGGAGGTGGAAGTTGTGCGTACAAAGATCACATTAGCATGCACAGAATGTCAGCAGAGAAATTATAATGTTTCTAAGAATAAACAGATTCATCCAGACCGTGTTGAAACAAAGAAGTATTGTAGATTCTGTAAGAAACACACTTTACACAAAGAAACCAAGTAATTGATGTAAAGGAGCATAAGAGACATGGCAGACAACGAAAAAAAGACGATGTCCCAGCGTTTCGAAGGACTGAAGTCGGAATTTAGCAAGATTATCTGGCCGGAAGGTTCAACTGTTGCTAGACAATCCGCAGCAACTATTGTTATTTCAGCTATTTTAGCAATTGTTATTGCTGTAATTGACATGGTTGTTCAGTATGGTGTTGATTTCCTGGTTAATTTGTAGGAGGCAAAGGTAAATGGCAGAGGCAAACTGGTATATTGTTCATACCTATTCAGGTTATGAGAACAAAGTCAAAGCAAATATTGAGAAGACAATCGAGAACCGTCATTTGGAAGACCAGATCCTGGAAGTTCGTATTCCAATGGAAACGGTAACTGAATTAAAGAACGGAGCCCGCAAGACAGTAGAACGTAAAATGTTCCCATGTTACGTTTTCGTCAATATGTTTATGAATGATGACACTTGGTATGTTGTTCGTAATACTCGTGGCGTTACCGGGTTTGTTGGGCCTGGAAGTAAGCCTGTACCTCTTACAGAGGACGAGATGAAATCTATGGGCATCAGAAATAATGAAAACATTGAGGTAGAGTTTGCAGAGGGTGACATGATTAATGTTACAAATGGTGCGTGGGCAGACACAGTAGGTGTTGTTCAGGCAATTAATCCTCAGAAGCAGACAGTTACAATCAATGTTGAGATGTTCGGCCGCGAGACTCCAGTCGAGATTGACTTCGCGGACGTTCAGAAAATGTAACTAATACAAGGAGGAAAATCCAATGGCAAAGAAAATTGAAGGATATATTAAACTGCAGATTCCTGCTGGTAAGGCGACTCCAGCACCACCTGTAGGACCTGCACTTGGACAGCACGGTGTAAACATCGTTGAGTTCACAAAGCAGTTTAATGCAAAGACAGCTGATATGGGAGATACCATCGTTCCTGTAATCATCACTGTTTATGCTGATAGAAGCTTTAGCTTCGTCACAAAGACACCACCAGCAGCTGTAATGATTAAGAAGGCTTGTAAGATCCAGAAGGGATCTGGCGAACCTAATAAGACAAAGGTTGCTAAGATCACAAAGGCTCAGCTTCAGGAAATCGCTGAATACAAGATGAAAGACTTAAATGCTGCATCTGTTGAAGCTGCAATGAGCATGATCGCTGGTACAGCTCGTTCTATGGGTGTTGAAGTAGAAGACTAATTTATTTCATCTATTCCGAAATATTTAAAGTTCTATAGAAAACTCAAAACGAGAAATGCAGACACTGCTTATTATGAAGAGGTAAGCGCTGCAGAAACGTAGCATTTCCACACTTCTTCTTTCATATTCTGCATAAATTTATAGTGGAAGGGTAATTTCCCCGATAAAACCACAGGAGGTAAATCTTTTATGAAAAAAGGTAAGAAATATTTAGATGCTGTTAAGGCATATGATAAGACTACTCTGTTCGATCCAGCAGATGCTATCGCACAGGTAAAGAAGAATGCCACAGCAAAATTTGATGAAACAATCGAAGCTCACATCAGAACTGGTTGTGATGGACGTCACGCTGAGCAGCAGATCCGTGGTGCAGTTGTACTTCCTCACGGAACTGGTAAGACAGTTCGCGTTTTAGTATTCGCTAAGGGTGCTAAGGCTGACGAAGCTCAGGCTGCAGGCGCAGATTTCGTAGGAGCAGAAGAACTGATTCCTAAGATCCAGAACGATGGTTGGACAGATTTCGACGTTGTAGTTGCTACACCTGATATGATGGGTGTTGTTGGTCGTTTAGGACGTGTACTCGGACCTAAGGGATTAATGCCAAACCCTAAGGCTGGTACAGTAACAATGGACGTAACAAAGGCCGTTAACGATATCAAAGCCGGTAAGATTGAGTATAGATTAGATAAGGCAAACATTATCCATGTGCCAATTGGAAAGGCTTCCTTCACAGAGGAACAGCTTGCTGACAACTTCCGTACTCTTATGGGTGCAATCAACAAGGCTAAGCCAGCTAGCTTAAAGGGTACATACTTAAAGAGTATTTCACTTGCTCCTACAATGGGACCTGGTGTAAAGGTTAACCCTATTAAGACTGTAGCAGAAGTTACTGAAGCTTAATTAGATTGTTGACAATCCAATTATATAATGATATAATGCGAAAAGCATGTTGCCGAAGACAGTAGGTGCCGCAAGGCGTAACGTATACAACCTACCGAGGATGTACAAGTCAGACCGAGTGATCGCGGTCGTTATGATTTGAACTATTTACCTCTCTGTCCTTTGGCAGAGAGGTTTTTTATACCTCAGCGCAATATGAAATATTATAAGGAGGTAAAATCGAAAATGGCAAAAGTTGAATTAAAGCAGCCTATCGTACAGGAGATCTCTGAACAGGTGAAAGACGCAGCTACAGTTGTAGCAGTTGATTACCGTGGTCTTACTGTTGCTGAAGACACAGAATTACGTAAGCAGTTAAGAGAAGCTGGTGTTACTTATAAGGTATATAAGAACACAATGATGAACTTTGCATTCAAGGGAACTGATTTCGAAGCTCTTGCTCCTGTTCTTGAAGGACCAACAGCTATCGCTATCTGTGCTGATGATGCAACAGCTCCAGCTCGTGTGCTTGCTAAGTTCGCTAAGACAGCTCCAGCTCTTGAAATCAAGGCAGGTGTTGTTGAAGGTGCATTCTATGATGCAGAAGGTATGAAGGCTATCGCTGCAGTACCATCAAGAGACGAACTTATTTCCAAGTTACTTGGATCTTTACAGTCTCCTATCACAAACTTCGCTCGTGTTCTTAACCAGATCGCTGAGCAGGGTGGTGAAGCAGCTCCTGCAGAAGCAGAAGCAGCAACTGAAGCTCCAGCAGAAGCTCCTGCTGAAGAAGCTACAGAAACTCCAGCAGAGTAATCCAGATTACACTGTTGAAACATTAATTTTAGTCGCGGTATAACCGCAAATCTTTTAAATGGAGGAAATTTAAAATGGCAAAGATGACTACAGAAGAATTTATCAACGCTATTAAGGAATTAAGCGTATTAGAATTAAACGATCTCGTAAAGGCTTGCGAGGAAGAATTTGGCGTATCTGCAGCAGCTGGTGTTGTTGTAGCAGCAGCTGGCGATGGTGCAGCAGCTGGTGAAGAAAAGGACGAATTCGATGTTGAATTAACAGAAGTAGGTCCTAACAAGGTTAAGGTTATCAAGGTTGTTCGTGAAGTAACAGGTCTTGGACTTAAGGAAGCTAAGGAAGTAGTTGATGGCGCTCCTAAGATCGTTAAGGAAGGTGCTGACAAGGCAACTGCTGAAGACATCAAGACAAAGCTTGAAGCAGAAGGCGCTAAGATCACATTAAAGTAATCTAAGCATTCGTTTTGAATACGTTTTGATTGAGAGGTCACTACCCGAATGGGTGGTGGCCTTTTTTGTGCGTCAAAAGTTCAACAAGATGATGCGTTAAAGTGAGGGCTGTGGTAATATTAGATAATGATTAAGGATTAGGAGGACATTGACTGTGAATGTTGCAATTGTAAGTTTGTCTCGTGGCACAATTGGTGAAGATTTTGTGGCGCATGAAGTAGAAATTGGAATTCGAAGACTAGAGGAATATGGTCTAAATGTGAAATTCATGCCACATGCGTTAAAGGGAATTGAGTTCGTGGAGGAGCATCCGGATCTTCGTGCGAAGGATTTGCTGGATGCTTTGACGGATGAAGATGTTGATATGATTCTATGCGCGGTAGGCGGCGAAGAGACGTATCGTATCATGACGTATTTCTTTTCGGATGAGAGAGTAGCGGATGTTGATAAGAATAAGATTTTTCTCGGTTTTTCGGACTCTACGATCAATCATCTTATGCTGCAGAAACTTGGGATGAAGACCTTCTACGGACAGGCATTCCTGCCGGATATATGTGAAATCTCAGATGAGATGCTTCCGTATACAAAGAAGTATTTTGAAGAGTTGGTTCGGACGGGTACGATTGCGGAGATCACACCGAGCGATGTTTGGTATACAGCAAGGGAATCATTTAATATAGAAGATATTGGTACGGATATGCCGGTTCATAAGAATGAAGGTTTTGAATTGCTTCAGGGCAATCCGAAATTTTCTGGCAAAATCATTGGCGGTTGCATAGATACAATCTATGATGTTTTTGATAATAGTAGATTTGAGGATACAGTCCGTGTTTGCGAGAAGTATGGTATCTTCCCGATGGGCGAAGAATGGCGAGATAAGATTCTTTTGATCGAGTCTAGTGAAGAAATGGCGATACCGGAGAAATATCGAAAGATGATTTTAAAGCTGAAAGAGGCTGGTGTATTTCAATATGCCAATGGGGCGCTTGTTGGTAAGCCGGTAAATGAAGTTTATGCAGAAGAGTATAAAGAGATTTTGCGAGAGGTGATTGCAGATGCATCATTTCCTGTAGTTTTTAATGTAAATGTAGGGCATGCAACGCCTCGATGTATTATACCGTTAGGTGTTGATGCGGTTGTGGATTGTGATGCACAGAAAATAGTATTGAAGTAGAGAAACCACTGGTGAATGAGAAATCATTTGCCGGTGATTTTTTGTTTGTGGTTTTTATAGAAAAGATGAAAAATTTGTTGACAATCACTTGACAAATATCATATAATGTACGTTGCACTATTGTGGCGAGGTAGGCTAATTGCGGGCTTTTTTAAGCTCAACATATTGTGGTCAAACCCTCACAAAGCGCAATATAGAGACAATTGTTATTTTTAATGCATTACAAATACAAACGAGAGGTGGAACGTCGAATGGAGAAAAACAGAATGCATCTGGTTGAATCTGGCAAAGGTATTAGACTTAGCTATGCACGTCATAACGAAGTTCTGGAAATGCCAAACTTTATCGAAGTCCAGAAGAACTCTTACGAGTGGTTCTTAAAGGAAGGACTGAAGGAAGCGTTTGATGACATTTCCCCAATTGCGGATTACAGTGGACATCTTAGCTTGGAGTTTGTTGATTTCAAACTTTGCAAGGATGAGATGAAGTATACTATTCCGCAGTGTAAGGAAAGAGACGCTACATATTCAGCTCCGCTGAAAGTTAAGGTTAGATTATACAACAAGGAAACAGATGAAATTAATGAGCATGAGATCTTTATGGGAGACCTCCCACTCATGACCGAGACAGGTACCTTTGTAATCAACGGTGCTGAACGAGTAATCGTATCACAGTTGGTTCGTTCACCTGGTATCTATTATGGAATCGATCACGATAAGATTGGAAAGACTCTGTATTCTTGTACAGTAATTCCTAACCGTGGTGCTTGGTTAGAGTATGAAACAGACTCCAATGACGTTTACTATGTTCGTGTAGATAGAACACGTAAGGTGCCAATCACAGTATTGATTCGTGCACTTGGTGTAGGTACAAACCAGGAAATCATCGACCTGTTCGGTGAGGAACCTAAGATCCTTGCTTCTTTTGCAAAGGATCCTTCTATTACAGAAAAGGACCCTAACGGAAGTTATGAAGGTGGTCTTCTTGAACTTTATCGTAAGATTCGTCCGGGAGAACCTCTTTCTGTTGATTCAGCAGAGAGCCTGATTGCCGGAATGTTCTTCGATGCACGTCGTTACGATTTGGCAAAGGTTGGACGTTATAAGTTCAACAAGAAGTTAGCCCTTAAGAATCGTATCAACAGACAGATTCTTGCTGAGGATGTTGTAGATACAACAACTGGTGAAGTTTTAGCAGAAGCAGGAACAAAGGTAACGCGTGAACTTGCTGATAAGATTCAGAACGCTGGTGTACCATACGTTATGATTCAGACAGAGGCTAGAAATGTTAAGGTTCTGTCTAACCTTATGGTTGATATTAACGAATA
Source organism: Lachnospiraceae bacterium (assembly GCA_017392525.1). Classification (GTDB taxonomy): domain Bacteria; phylum Bacillota; class Clostridia; order Lachnospirales; family Lachnospiraceae; genus FD2005. The sequence continues at coordinate 13,407 of JAFOVD010000035.1, read as the reverse complement.
CGTTGATGTTGATACTAAGAAGCTTGGCATCAAGGAATTGGTTTACTATCCTGTATTGATGCAGATTTTAGAAGAAAACGATACTCCTGAAGATATTGAAGATGCTATCGTTAGAAATATGGGAGACCTTATTCCTAAGCACATTACAAGAGAAGATATCTTCGCAACAATTAACTACAACATGCACTTGGAATGGGGCGTTGGTAAGGAAGACGATATCGATCACTTAGGAAACCGTCGTATCCGTGCGGTTGGTGAACTTTTACAAAACCAGTATCGTATCGGTCTTTCCAGATTAGAGAGAGTTGTACGTGAACGTATGACAACACAGGATCAGGAAGGTATTTCTCCACAGAGCTTAATTAATATTAAGCCAGTAACTGCAGCAGTGAAGGAATTCTTCGGATCTTCTCAGCTGTCTCAGTTCATGGATCAGAACAACCCTCTTTCTGAGTTGACACATAAGAGACGTCTTTCTGCGTTAGGACCTGGTGGTCTTTCTAGAGACCGTGCCGGATTCGAGGTCCGAGATGTACACTATACGCACTATGGTCGTATGTGTCCTGTTGAGACTCCTGAAGGACCTAACATCGGTTTGATTAACTCTCTTGCTTCTTATGCAAGAATTAATGAATATGGTTTCGTGGAAGCTCCTTATCGTGTAATTGATAAGACAGATCCTCAGAATCCACGTGTAACAAATGATGTAGTTTATATGACTGCAGATGAAGAAGATAACTACCATGTAGCTCAGGCTTCTGCTCAGCTTGATGCAGAAGGACATTTCGTTCGTGATGCGGTTTCTGGTCGTTATAGAGAAGAAACTCAGGAATACGACAAGACAGCATTCGATTACATGGATGTATCTCCAAGAATGGTATTCTCAGTTGCTACAGCATTGATTCCATTCCTTCAGAACGATGATGCGAACCGTGCGCTGATGGGTTCAAACATGCAGCGTCAGGCAGTACCTCTTCTGAAGACAGAAGCTCCTGTTGTAGGTACGGGTATGGAACCTAAGACAGCAGTCGATTCAGGTGTTTGCGTACTCGCAAAAGAAGCTGGTACAGTAGAACGTTCTGAATCTAACAGAATTATCATCAAGACAGATTCTGGAGAAAGACAGGAATACATTCTTACAAAGTATGAAAGATCTAACCAGTCTAACTGCTATAACCAGAAACCAATCGTATTTAAGGGCGATCGCGTTGAAAAGGGCGAAGTTATCGCTGATGGTGCTTCAACATGTAATGGTGAACTTGGTCTTGGTAAGAACCCGCTTATCGGTTTCATGACTTGGGAAGGTTATAACTACGAGGATGCTGTACTTCTTTCAGAAAGATTGGTACAGGATGATGTTTATACATCTGTACATATTGAAGAGTATGAAGTAGAAGCTCGTGATACAAAGCTTGGAGCAGAAGAAATTACACGCGATGTTGCTGGTGTTGGTGATGATGCTCTTAAGAACTTAGATGAAAACGGTATTATCCGTATTGGTGCTGAAGTTCGTGCCGGAGATATCCTGGTTGGTAAGGTTACTCCTAAGGGAGAAACAGAACTTACTGCAGAAGAGAGGCTTCTTCGTGCCATCTTCGGTGAGAAGGCTCGTGAAGTTCGTGATACTTCCCTCAAGGTACCTCATGGTGCATACGGTATCGTTGTAGATGCTAAGGTATTCACAAGAGAAAATGGTGATGAATTATCACCTGGTGTTAATAAAGCAGTTCGTATCTACATCGCACAGAAGAGAAAGATTTCTGTCGGTGATAAGATGGCTGGTCGTCATGGTAACAAGGGTGTCGTTTCTAGAGTTCTTCCTGTAGAAGACATGCCATTCCTTCCAAATGGTCGTCCTCTGGATATCGTGCTTAACCCATTGGGTGTACCTTCACGAATGAATATCGGACAGGTCCTCGAAATTCACCTTTCACTTGCTGCAAAGGCACTTGGTTTTAACATCGAAACACCAGTATTCGATGGTGCAAAGGAAGATGATATCGGAGATGCTCTTGAGATGGCTAACGATTACGTTAACTGGTCTTGGGACGAATTCGAACAGAAATACAAGGATGTTCTGAACGAAGAGGTTCTGAATTATCTGTATGAGAATCGTGATTACAGAGAACTTTGGAAGGGCGTACCAATCGCTCGAGATGGTAAGGTTCAGCTCCGTGATGGACGTACAGGTGAGCCTTTTGAAGGCCGTACAACAATCGGTCACATGCATTACCTGAAGCTCCACCACTTGGTAGATGACAAGATCCATGCACGTTCTACAGGTCCTTACTCACTTGTTACACAGCAGCCACTGGGTGGTAAAGCTCAGTTCGGTGGACAGCGTTTCGGTGAAATGGAAGTTTGGGCACTGGAAGCATACGGCGCAGCTTACACATTGCAGGAAATCTTAACAGTTAAGTCCGATGATGTCGTTGGTCGTGTTAAGACATACGAAGCAATTATCAAGGGAGAAAATATCCCTGAACCTGGTATTCCAGAATCCTTCAAGGTATTACTTAAGGAATTACAGGCACTTGCTCTTGATGTACGTCTTCTTGACGAAGATGGTTCTGAAGTACATCTTAAAGAGACAAGTGAATATGGAAATACAGATATTAACAAGATCATTGTAGGTGATCGAAATGATAGAAACTACGCATTCGAGAATAACGAATCTTTTGAAAAGCATGGATTTACAAAGCAGGAATTCAATGCTGAAACAGAAGAATTAGAGAATGTCGAAGAACCGGATATGGATGCAGATTTTGCATTTGATTCTACAGATGATTTTGACGAAGAGTAAATAAGGAAGGAGCTTCATAAATGCCAGAGAACATGAATAAAGAAGATAGTACAACAGCGATTTCATTCGACAGTATTCGAATCGGTCTGGCTTCTCCTGAGACAATCAGAGAATGGTCACATGGTGAGGTTAAAAAGCCTGAGACTATTAACTACAGAACTCTTAAGCCTGAAAAGGACGGTTTGTTCTGTGAGAAGATTTTTGGACCAACAAAGGACTGGGAATGTCACTGTGGTAAATATAAGAAGGTCCGTTTCAAGGGTGTTGTTTGTGACCGATGTGGTGTAGAGGTTACTAAAGCATCTGTTCGTAGAGAGCGTATGGGACACATTGAGCTTGCTGCTCCTGTTTCCCACATCTGGTATTTCAAGGGTATCCCATCTCGTATGGGACTTATCCTTGATCTCTCTCCACGTATCCTTGAGAGAGTTTTGTATTTCGCATCTTATATTGTATTAGATGGTGGAGATACATCACTTATGTATAAGCAGGTTCTGTCTGAGGCAGAATATCAGGATGCACTGAATCAGTATGGCTATGGATCTTTCCGTGTAGGAATGGGTGCGGAAGCAATTCAGGAACTCCTTGCTGCAATTGATCTTGACAAAGATGCAGAAGAATTGAAGACTGAGCTGGAAACAGCAAGCGGTCAGAAGCGTGCACGTATCATCAAGAGACTGGAAGTTGTTGAATCATTCCGTCAGTCTGGAAATAAGCCAGAATGGATGATTATGAACGTTATCCCTGTTATTCCACCAGATCTTCGTCCAATGGTTCAGTTGGATGGTGGACGTTTCGCAACATCTGATTTGAACGATTTGTATCGTAGAATCATTAACAGAAATAACCGTCTGAGAAGACTTCTTGAATTGAAGGCTCCAGATATCATTGTACGTAACGAAAAGAGAATGCTTCAGGAAGCTGTAGATGCTCTTATCGACAACGGTCGTCGTGGACGTGCAGTAACTGGCCCTGGTAACCGAGCACTTAAGTCTCTGTCTGATATGCTTAAAGGTAAGGGTGGACGTTTCCGTCAGAACTTGCTTGGTAAGCGTGTCGATTATTCAGGACGTTCAGTTATCGTCGTTGGACCAGAATTAAAGATTTATCAGTGCGGTCTTCCTAAGGAAATGGCAATTGAGTTATTCAAGCCTTTCGTTATGAAGGAACTTGTACAGAATGGTACAGCGCATAATATTAAGAGTGCTAAGAAGATGGTTGAGAGACTTCAGCCGGAAGTTTGGGACATCCTTGAAGATGTCATTAAAGAGCATCCGGTTATGTTGAACCGTGCTCCTACACTTCATAGACTTGGTATTCAGGCATTCGAGCCTATCCTTGTAGAAGGTAAGGCTATTAAGCTTCACCCACTTGTTTGTGCAGCTTACAATGCCGATTTCGATGGTGACCAGATGGCTGCCCATCTGCCACTTACAGCAGAAGCTCAGGCTGAGTGCCGTTTCATGCTTCTGTCACCTAACAACTTACTTAAGCCTTCCGATGGTGGTGTAGTTGCCGTTCCTTCTCAGGATATGGTACTTGGTGTTTACTATTTGACACAGCAGCGTGATGGCGAGAAGGGTGAAGGAATGTGCTTCAAAGATGTTAACGAAGCTGTAATGGCTTACGCTAACCATGAAATCACTCTTCAGAGTAAGATTAAGGTTCGTTTCCAGAAGGAAGAAGCTGATGGAACATTAAAGTCTAAGATTGTTGACACATCTCTTGGTAGATGTCTCTTCAATGAAATCATTCCTCAGGATCTTGGATATGTAGATCGTACAAATCCTGAAAATGAGTTGGTACCTGAGATTGACTTCCTTGTACGTAAGAAGGAATTAAAGGGAATTCTGGAACATGTAATCAATACTCACGGTGCTACAAAGACAGCAGAAGTTCTTGATGATATCAAGGCTATCGGTTATAAGTATTCAACAATCGCTGCGATGACAGTTTCTATCTCAGATATGACTATCCCAGAGCAGAAGGATTCACTTATTTCTGAAGCAGAAGAAACAGTTGCTAAGATTAACTTGAACTACAAGCGTGGTCGTATCACAGATGAAGAACGTTATAAGGAAGTTGTTGCAACATGGAAAGAAGCCGATGATGAGCTTACAGATGCACTGATTTCAGGTTTGGATAAGTACAACAACATCTTCATGATGGCTGACTCTGGTGCCCGTGGTTCTAACAGTCAGATTAAGCAGCTTGCCGGTATGCGAGGCTTGATGGCTGATACAACTGGTAGAACAATCGAACTTCCTATCAAGTCAAACTTCCGAGAAGGTCTTGATGTACTGGAATACTTCATGTCCGCACATGGTGCTCGTAAGGGTATGTCCGATACTGCTCTTCGAACAGCCGATTCCGGATACTTGACTCGTCGAATGGTTGACGTTTCACAGGAACTTATTGTTCGTGAAATGGACTGTGTCGAAGGCACAGATCGTGAACTTCCGGGTATGGTTGTTTCCGCATTCGTTGATGGAGAAGAAGAAATCGAGAAGTTGCAGGATCGTATCACAGGACGTTTCACATGTGAAACAGTTTGTGATAAGGATGGCAATGTAATCGTTAAGGCTAATCATATGATTACTCCTGCAAGAGCAGCACGTATCATTAAAGAAGGTGTTGATGCAAACGGTAATCCAATTGATAAGCTGAAGATCAGAACAGTTCTTTCATGCCGTTCTAAGAATGGTGTTTGTGCTAAGTGTTATGGTGCCAACATGGCAACAGGACAGGCAGTACAGGTTGGTGAAGCTGTTGGTATCATCGCAGCTCAGTCTATCGGTGAACCTGGTACACAGCTTACAATGAGAACATTCCACTCCGGTGGTGTCGCTGGTACTGATATTACTCAGGGTCTTCCTCGAGTAGAAGAACTTTTTGAGGCTCGTAAGCCAAAGGGTCTTGCTATTATCACTGAAATTGCTGGTAAGGCAGAAGTTAAGGATAGCAAGAAGAAACGTGAAGTAACTGTAACTAATCCGGAAGATGGAGAGGTTAAGACATACTTAATCCCTTATGGATCACGTATTAAGGTTCATGATGGCGATATGCTTGAAGCAGGTGATGAAATTACAGAAGGTTCTGTATATCCACAGGATATCTTGAAGATCAAGGGACCTCGTGCGGTACAGGATTACATGCTTCGTGAAGTTCAGAGAGTATACCGTCTTCAGGGTGTAGATATCAACGATAAGCATATTGAAATGCTTGTTCGTCAGATGATGAAGAAGATTCGTGTCGAAGATAACGGTGATTCAGATGTGCTCCCAGGAACACTGATGGATAAGCTTGATTTCGAAGATATGAATGAAAGACTTGAAGCTGAAGGCAAGATGCCTGCAACTGGTACACAGGAACTCCTTGGTATCACAAAGGCTTCCCTTGCTACAAACTCATTCCTTTCAGCTGCTTCCTTCCAGGAAACAACAAAGGTTCTGACAGATGCAGCTATCAAGGGTAAGGTTGATCCATTGATCGGTCTTAAGGAAAATGTAATTATCGGTAAGCTGATTCCTGCAGGTACAGGTATGAAGAGATATAGAGATATTTCTCTTTCTACAGATAAGAACTTCGAAATGGAGCAGAAGCTCGGAGAAGTTGAAGTAGTAGAAGAAGCTGACGAGAATGCAGAAGCTACAGAAGAAACAATTATGAATGTCCCAGAAGATGCGGTTGTTGCAATCGACATCGACGGCGGGACTGCTGAATAATTCATATAAAATTTCTTGACAAAACCTATGCACGAGAATATAATATTCTAGCGTGCATAGGTTTCTTTATGCGCAAATCTAGACATTTGTTGCTAGAATTGCTGGAGAAATCTATCAACGAAATAAAACAGGAGGTGAAAGTAATGCCAACATTTAACCAGTTAGTTAGAAAGGGACGTCATTCTTCTCAGAAGAAGTCTAACTCCCCAGCACTTCAGAAGGGTTACAACTCTTTACAGAAGAAGTCTACAGATACTCCTTCTCCACAGAAGAGAGGTGTATGTACAGCTGTTAAGACTGCAACACCTAAGAAGCCTAACTCAGCTCTTCGTAAGATCGCCAGAGTTCGTCTCTCAAACGGAATCGAAGTAACAAGCTACATCCCTGGTGAAGGTCACAACCTTCAGGAACATAGCGTTGTTCTTATCCGTGGTGGAAGAGTTAAGGATTTGCCTGGTACACGTTACCATATCATCCGTGGTACATTAGATACTGCAGGTGTGGCAGATCGTAAGCAGGGTCGTTCTAAGTACGGTGCTAAGAAGCCAAAGGCATCTAAGTAATTCGAATTTAGAGTTGATTAGTAACGCGTCATAGTACGCATGTAAAAAGCAATTGTATTTACAAATGGTTTAGTGTTTGGATTTATTTTCACTAATAAATACAGCACGAACACGTAAATGTGAGTACCGTTGATTTAATCGAAAACAATAATAATGATTAAGGAGGGAAGTACCGTGCCACGTAAAGGACATACTCAGAAAAGAGACGTATTAGCGGATCCAATCTATAACAGCAAGGTCGTTACTAAGCTTGTCAACAATATCATGCTTGATGGTAAGAAGGGCGTAGCTCAGAAGATCGTGTACGGAGCATTCGCTAAAGTTGAAGAAAAGATGGAGCGCCCAGCTCTCGAAGTATTCGAGGAAGCAATGAACAACGTTATGCCTGTACTTGAAGTTAAGGCTAGACGTATTGGTGGTGCTACATATCAGGTACCTATCGAGGTTAGACCTGATCGTCGTCAGGCTCTTGGTCTTCGTTGGTTAACAATGTTTTCTCGTAAGAGAAGTGAAAAGACAATGGAAGAGCGTTTGGCTAACGAAATTATGGATGCAGCAGGCAATACTGGTGCAGCTGTAAAGCGTAAAGAAGAAATGCACAGAATGGCAGAAGCAAACAAGGCTTTCGCACATTACAGATTCTAATTTCAGAATTAAAAGCATTTTTGAAATTGTAATAGGAGGAAAAAATCTTGGCTGGAAGAGAATATCCACTGGATAGAACCAGAAATATTGGTATCATGGCTCATATCGATGCTGGTAAAACAACATTAACAGAGCGTATCCTTTATTATACTGGTGTAAACTACAAGATTGGTGAAACTCATGACGGTGCATCTACAATGGACTGGATGGAGCAGGAAAAAGAGCGTGGTATCACAATCACATCTGCTGCTACAACATGTCATTGGACACTTGAAGATCACCATAAGGTTAAGCCAGGTGCAAAAGAGCACCGTATCAATATCATCGATACTCCTGGTCACGTTGACTTTACTGTAGAAGTAGAGCGTTCACTTCGTGTACTTGATGGAGCCGTTGGTGTATTCGATGCTAAGGCTGGTGTAGAACCACAGTCTGAGAACGTATGGCGTCAGGCTGATACATACCACGTACCACGTATGGCATTCATTAACAAGATGGATAAGATGGGTGCTGACTTCTTCATGTCAGTACAGACAATTATCGATCGTCTTGGCAAGAATGCTATCCCAGTACAGATTCCAATCGGAGCAGAAGATGACTTCAAGGGTCTTATCGACTTATTCGAAATGGATGCATATTATTATAAAGATGATGAAGGTAAGGACATCGAAATCACAGAGATTCCTGATGACTTAAAGGATCTTGCTGATGAGTGGCATACAAACCTTGTTGAAAAGATTTGTGAACTCGATGATGACCTTATGATGATGTATCTTGAAGGAGAAGAGCCATCTATCGACGAGATGAAGGCAGTTCTTCGTAGAGCTACAATCGCATCTGAGGCAGTTCCTGTATACTGCGGTTCTGCTTATAAGAACAAGGGTGTACAGAAGTTACTTGATGGTGTTGTTGAATACATGCCAGCTCCAACAGATGTACCTGATATTCAGGGTACAGATATGGATGGAAATGAACTTACAGTTCCTTCATCTGATGAAGAGCCATTCGCAGCACTTGCATTCAAGATTATGACAGATCCTTTCGTAGGTAAGCTCGCATTCTTCAGAGTATATGCAGGTACATTGAATTCAGGTTCATATATCCTCAATGCTACTAAGAACAAGAAGGAACGTGTTGGTCGTATCCTTCAGATGCACGCTAACGAAAGAACAGAAATCGACAAGGTATACGCTGGTGATATCGCAGCTGCTGTTGGTCTTAAGATCACAACAACTGGTGATACAATCTGTGATGAACAGCATCCAGTAATCCTTGAGTCTATGGAATTCCCAGAGCCAGTTATCGAGCTTGCTATCGAACCTAAGACAAAGAATGATCAGGGTAAGATGGGTGAGGCTCTTGCTAAGCTCGCTGAAGAAGATCCTACATTCAGTGCTCATACAGATGCTGAAACAGGTCAGACAATTATCGCCGGAATGGGTGAGCTTCACCTTGAAGTTATTGTTGACCGTCTTCTTAGAGAATTCAAGGTAGAAGCTAACGTAGGTGCACCTCAGGTTGCATACAAGGAAACTATTACAAAGCCAGTTGACATTGATAGCAAGTATGCTAAGCAGTCAGGTGGTCGTGGTCAGTATGGTCACTGTAAGGTTAAGTTTGAACCTATGGATGCTAACGGTGAAGAAACATTCAAGTTCGAATCTACTGTAGTTGGTGGTGCTATTCCTAAGGAATATATCCCAGCTGTAGGCGAAGGTATCGAAGAAGCTGCTCAGGCAGGTATGCTTGCTGGATTCCCAGTTGTTGGTATTTCAGCTACTGTATACGATGGTTCTTACCATGAAGTCGATTCTTCAGAAATGGCATTCCACATCGCTGGTTCTATGGCTATGAAAGATGCTATGAAGCAGGGTGGTGCTGTATTACTTGAACCTATCATGAAGGTAGAAGTAACAATGCCAGAAGAATACATGGGTGATGTAATCGGATCATTGAACGCTAAGCGTGGACAGATTGAAGGTATGGATGACCTCGGCGGTGGTAAGATCGTTAGAGCGCTTGTTCCACTTTCAGAAATGTTCGGTTACTCTACAGAGCTTCGTTCTTCTACACAGGGACGTGGTAACTACTCTATGTTCTTCGAGAAGTATGAACCAGCTCCAAAGAGCGTTCAGGATAAGGTTATCAGCGAACACGCTATGTAATTAGCAGAATTTCGTTCTGATATATGAAGGATTTCCCTAGGACAATTCTTCACAAAAAATATTGAAAAAATAGGCTTTTCCGTATATAATCGGAATTAGTCGAGTGTCGACGGGCGGAATGCCTTTCGCCCGGCGAATTTAAAAACGAACCTAGCCCAAAACGGGCACTAACCTAAGGAGGAAGTTTAAAATGGCAAAGGAAAAATTTGAGAGATCAAAGCCACATTGTAACATTGGTACAATCGGACACGTAGATCACGGTAAAACAACTTTAACAGCTGCTATCTCTAGAGTACTTTCTGAAAGAGTAGAAGGTAACGCTAAGGTAGATTTCGAAAACATCGATAAGGCTCCAGAAGAACGTGAAAGAGGTATCACAATCTCTACAGCTCACATCGAGTATCAGACAGAGAAGAGACACTATGCACACGTTGACTGCCCTGGCCATGCTGATTATGTAAATAACATGATCACTGGTGCTGCTCAGATGGATGGTGCTATCCTTGTAGTAGCAGCTACTGACGGTGTTATGGCTCAGACAAAGGAACACATCCTTCTGTCTCGTCAGGTAGGTGTACCTTACATCGTAGTATTCCTTAACAAGTGCGACATGGTTGATGATGAAGAACTTGTTGAATTAGTAGAAATGGAAGTTACAGAACAGCTTGAAGAATATGGCTTCACAGATTGCCCAATCATCAAGGGTTCTGCTCTTAAGGCTCTTGAAGATCCTAACGGAGAATGGGGCGACAAGATCATGGAACTTATGGATACTGTTGATTCTTACATCCCAGATCCAGAACGTGATACAGATAAGCCATTCCTTATGCCTGTAGAAGACGTATTCACAATCACAGGTCGTGGTACTGTTGCAACAGGTAGAGTAGAGCGTGGTACACTTGTACTTAATGACGAAGTTGAAATCCTTGGTATCCATGAAGATGTTAAGAAGACTGTATGTACAGGTATCGAAATGTTCCGTAAGCAGTTAGACCAGGCTATGGCTGGTGATAACATCGGTGCACTTCTTCGTGGTGTTGACCGTACAGAAATCGAGCGTGGACAGGTTCTTGCTAAGCCAGGTTCAGTTACTTGCCACAAGAAGTTCACAGCTCAGGTTTACGTATTAACAAAGGACGAAGGTGGACGTCATACTCCATTCTTCAACAACTACCGTCCACAGTTCTACTTCAGAACAACTGACGTTACTGGTGTTATCGAATTACCAGCTGGTACAGAAATGTGCATGCCTGGTGATAACGTAGAAATGACTATCGAACTTATCCATCCAGTAGCTATGGAACAGGGTCTTACATTCGCTATCCGTGAAGGTGGACGTACAGTAGGTTCTGGTAGAGTTGCTTCTGTTATCGAGTAATTTTAGTCGATAATAGATAAAATCTATGATATTAAAGCCCTTCCGAGGTTTTCTTCGGAAGGGCTTTTTAACGTCATTTATCAGGATAGTTTTGTGCTCCAAATTTTATATTGATTCTATTTATATATATTTTGAACCCAAAGATTACAGATGAACATGATGCTCAATGCAAGCTGGCTAGATGAGGCGTTATTGACGATTATGCAGATATGGAGTATAATTTTTTGTAACATACATATATTGTATAGGGGAGGTCCGAATATGAAAAAAAGATTAGTTTCATTGGTAACTATATGTTTTTTATTTTTATTTAATGCTTCAGTTATTGTTTCAGCATCTGAATCGATTAATGGGGAAGGAAATATGGAGTTTTACATCGAGAGGGATGCTATTGCGGATCAATTAGATGTGCGGCCAAGTCAGATAGTAGCTATTGAGGCAGTGGATGAAAATGTATGTGATGAAAAAGATATTGTTAGTACTTCAAATGATGACTTAGAATGTGAAGTTACGGTTGATAAAATAATAGTAGAGGAGAAAGAACATTGGTATTCTCTTACGAATAGAGAGAATACTTATTATCAGATGAAGGTTACTGCAACAGGTAAGACGAAATATAGTAAAGAGGTTGGATATAATGAATCTGGGATCATTACGTGGAGAGATAATAGTGGTCCGAATAATGAGTTACTTTACGTTACGGCAGAAACGACAGATAATTACATTCGGACATATCATTATGGCATCTGTAATAATGGTGTTAATAGTGAAATAGGAAACGGTACTTGGTCAAAAGCATTATATAGAAAAGGGTATGGTAATACGGGGGTACAGTTTTATTTAAGAATAGGAACAAATACATTAGGCTATCTAACAATCAAGACGTCTATATTCGATTAGGAGGGTGATAATTATGAAAAATATTATTATTAAAATCGTATGGATTATTTTGATTTCTACAGTAGTTCTAGGTTATGCCCTTTATACTAATCTAAGTATTGGTATACAACTATTTGATTTATCGTATTTAACGATTATTATGGTGACTGCAATTGTTTATCTGTTAATGACTGGACAAATGAGATATTTTGGCCAGGGATTTAGCGGAAATTATAGTGATGAAGAATATGGAAAGGTACATTCTGTATACAAGCAATTGTTTTGCTTAGTGTTACTTGTAGGTGGAGCGTTATTTACAATATCTTTAATTAAGAGTATGGATTTGGTTTTAGAAGAAGCAGAATCATTGGTCTATAGTAAAGCTGCGATATCATTTCAACCAATATTTCAATCGGTTTATATAATTCTTTTATTACTTCCGGCGAGTGCAAAAATGAATAAATAATAAATAGATAAAATACGGGGACTGATTCTTCATCAGTCCCCGTATTGTTATTCTTCACACTCTTCTAATTTCTTTGCGCGTCTTTCAACTTCTGCAGCCTGTACATCTGCTGGAACCTGTTCATATCTGGCCAGTTCATAGGAATAAGTTCCTGAGCCGCTTGTCATAGAACGAAGCTTAGCATCATATCCATACATCTCAGCAAGAGGAACTTCTGCTAGAATCTCTGTCTTTTGGAATTCTGTTGGGTTCATGCCCAGAACTCGACCACGACGTTTGTTTAAATCACCCATTACATCGCCGGTGTAATTATCCGGAACTTCTACACGTAGTGTTTCAATTGGTTCAAGCAGAACTGGTTTTGCTTCCATAACACCCTTTTTAAATGCTTCTCGAGCGGCAGTTTTAAATGCCATTTCAGAAGAATCTACAGGATGGTAGGAACCATCATAGAGATCTGCGTGTACGCCGATGACTGGGTAACCAGCAAGAGGGCCGGCGAGTACGGCTTCAGCCAAGCCCTTTTCTACAGCAGGAAAATAATTCTTTGGAACTGCGCCACCAACGACACATTCTGTGAAATGATAGCTACATTCTGGATTTTCATCAGGTGAGAAACGCATCTTAACATGTCCATATTGACCATGTCCACCGGTCTGCTTCTTGTATTTGTATTCTACATCAGAAGATCCCATAATGGTCTCCTTGAATGGAATCTTTGGTTTGCAAAGTTCAATATTTACTTTATAGCGCTCATTTAGTTTGGCAACCAGCATGTCGATG
>JAFOVD010000034.1 GCA_017392525.1 Lachnospiraceae bacterium | reverse complement strand
AGATTATCTCTTTGAGAACTGTGGTGCACGACGAGCGCCCTTTAAACCGTACTTCTTACGTTCCTTCATACGAGGATCACGTGTTAAGTATCCAGCAGCCTTAAGAGCTGGTCTGTAATCACCATCTACTGTTAATAATGCACGAGCGATACCGTGACGGATAGCTCCTGCCTGTCCTGTGTAACCGCCACCCTTAACGTTAACGATTACGTCGAACTTCTCAAGTGTGTCAGTAGCAACTAATGGCTGACGTACAACAACCTTGAGTGTTTCAAGACCAAGATATTCATCGATATCTCTCTTGTTGATTGTGATCTTACCTGTTCCAGGTACTAAATATACTCTAGCTACGGAAGATTTTCTTCTACCAGTTCCGTAATATTTATTAGTATTAGCCAATGTCTTTCCCTCCTATCGAATTAAAATGTAAGTGTTTCTGGCTTCTGAGCAGCATGCTTGTGCTCTGGTCCAGCATATACGAATAACTTCTTGTACATCTCTCTTCCAAGAGGTCCCTTTGGAAGCATTCCCTTAACACCAAGTTCGATAACTCTTTCAGGATGCTTAGCAATCATGTCTTTAAGAGTAGTTTCTTTCATACCACCTACATAATCTGAATGGTGATAATAAATCTTCTGGTCTAACTTCTTACCTGTTACAGCAATCTTCTCAGCGTTAACAACGATAACAAAGTCACCGCAATCAGCGTGTGGTGTGAAGATAGCCTTGTTCTTTCCTCTTAATACTTTAGCGATTTCAGAACAAAGACGTCCTAAAGTCTGTCCTTCTGCGTCTACTACATACCATTTTCTTTCCACCTGCTGTGGGTTTGGCATATAAGTCTTCATCTGGATATTCCTCCTTAAATACAAAACTCGCAGTTCCTCTATAAAAATGTCCGAAATATAGATTCCCTACTAATTTATAGCAAAATATGACTTCGGGGCTAGATGAAATCATATCTTTAAGCTACATCAGCCTTACCATTATATTACACGATTCCTAGCGTGTCAACAGATTTTCTTCAGGTGTCCATGAAATCATGGTCAATCCTTCTGCCGGTGCTGTGGGACCTGCGCTGGAACGTTCTTTCGCATCCAATGCATCTCGAATCGCCGAAACCGGTCGTCTTTCATTACCAATTTCAATCAATGTTCCTGCAATGATGCGAACCATATTATATAAAAAGCCATTGCCCGTTACGCGGATTTTAATGATATTCCCTTCCCGGACAACAGATGCTTCATATATCGTTCTAACAAAACTATTAACCTGGGATTTCACGGAAGCAAAACTGGTGAAATCATGTTCTCCAATCAAATCCTGTATCGCAGTATTCATTTTCTCCACATCCAGGGGATAATGATAGTGATAGGTATATAATCTCTCCGTTGGAAGCGGCATCTTACAATTTAAAATGCGATATTCATAAGTTTTTCGACTCTTTACGAATCTCGGATGCCATCCTTCCGGCGCCTCCCACGACTCCTGAATAGCAATATCATCCGGCAATCTCTGATTAAGTGCAAATGCAATCTTATCTGCCGGCATTCTGTGGTTCGTATCAAAAACGGCTATATTTCCAAGGCTGTGCACACCCGTATCTGTCCGACTCGCACCGGAAACGACAATCGTCTCCCCAAGCAATTCAGATAGCGTCGTGTTCAACACCTCTTCTATTGTCAATCCATTCGGCTGAATCTGCCAGCCGCAATAGTTCGTACCATCGTACGCAACTCGCATTGCTACTCGCATGGTTCACTCCTTTATCTTTAGTTTTATAACACAACTTTTAAAACAATTGTAACTACAAAGGCAACAAATATTAAGATATATGCATTTCGATCTCTACTTACATACTTTAACGGCTTCATCTTTGTTCTGCCTTCACCGCCATTATAGCAACGCGCCTCCATGGCCTGAGCCAAATCATATGCGCGACGAAATGCCGATACAAAAAGCGGCACAAGAAGTGGCACCATATTTCTAGCCTTCTGAAAAATATTTCCGGATTCAAAATCTGCGCCACGTGCCATCTGCGCCTTCATAATTTTATCCGTCTCTTCAATCAGAATAGGAATAAAACGAAGTGCAATTGACATCATCATGGCAATCTCATGCACCGGAACATTTAGTTTCGTAAGTCCGTGAAGAGATTTCTCCAATCCATCCGTCAGCTGATTTGGTGTTGTAGTAAGTGTCATTATGGATGTACCGATAATCAGATACACCATACGAACTGTCATTAAAGACGCATTTCTCAAGCCTTCCATTGTAATCTTGAAAATTCCAAAAGAAGCAATCTCCTGACCCGGTGTCAAAAACAGGTTAAATACGCCTGCCACAATCAAAAGAATAATGATAGAACGAAGTCCTCGAATCATAAATGAAAATGGCACCTTGCTTAATCGAACAACACAAACCAATGCAAGTGTAATCCACAATATGCCCCATATATTATCAAACAAGAACAAACTGATAATATATATCAGGGTTCCAAACAGTTTTACTCGTGGGTCCAATTTATGCAGAATCGAATCTGCCGGATAATATTGGCCCAGCGTGATATCTCTAAGCATCTAGATTATTCCTCTTCATTTCAAATAATTATCGTCCCATCAGTTTCAGGATCTCATCTCTGGCTTCCTGTACCGTGGTTGCATCTGTCGATACCGGCATACCGGCATTCTTTAAATCATTCATAAAATATGTGACCTGCGGAGCAGCCAGCCCCATCTTCTCCAAATCCTTATAATGTTTAAACACATTCTTCGGAGTGTCATTATATTTTATCTGTCCTTTGTCAATTACAATAATTCTATCGGCATAATTGGCAACATCTTCCATACTGTGAGAAACGAGAATCACCGTATTTCCGGTGCGCTCATGGGTTTCCTTTAACATATTTAATATCTCGTCACGTCCCATAGGATCCAAGCCGGCTGTTGGTTCATCCAAAATCAGAACCGCTGGCTTCATTGCCATTACACCTGCAATCGCCACTCGTCTCTTCTGACCGCCGGACAATTCAAATGGTGAAACATCACACAATTCCTGCGGAAATCCGACTGCTTCCATAGCTTCATATGTTCTAAGCGCAACATCTTTATCATCCAGTCCCTGATTTTTCGGGCCAAATGCAACATCATCATAAACAGTCGTCTCAAATAACTGGTGCTCCGGATACTGGAATACCATTCCAACCTGAGTACGAAGTTCCTTCATACTGTAGTCTTTGTCATAGATGTTCTGTCCATTATAGATAATTTCTCCAGACGTTGCTTTAATCAACCCATTCAAGTGTTGTACCAGTGTTGATTTACCGGAGCCTGTATGTCCTATGATTCCGATAAATTCTCCATCCGGAAATGTTACGTTGATATGATCCAATGCTGTGATCTCATACGCCGTTCCGGCGCTATATTTATATGTAATATCTTTTAATTCCAGTGCCATAATCCATTCCCCAGATAATTAGTTTTCATCCAGATAGCGAAGTGCTTCCAGAAGTTCCTGTCTGGTCAGAATGCCATCCGGCAAATCCACACCAGATTTCTTTAGTTCATAAGCCAATTCCGTAATCTGTGGTACATCCAATCGATGTTCCTTCAATGTCTCTACATCTGAGAAAATTTCTCTCGGTGTACCCTGCATCACCACGTGACCTCTATCCATAACGAACACATAATCTGAGCCAACAACCTCTTCCATATAATGCGTAATCAGAATAATTGTCACGCCCTTCTTCTTGTTCAATTCATGAACTGCATCCAACACTTCCTTACGGCCGTCCGGATCAAGCATCGCCGTAGGCTCATCCAACACAATACACTTTGGCTCCATCGCCATAACACCGGCAATAGCAACTCGCTGTTTCTGCCCACCTGATAACTTGTTTGGCGAATGTTCTCTATAATCCCACATTCCAACAGCCTTTAAGGATTTTTCAACCCGCTGCCAGATTTCATCTGTAGGGACACCGATATTCTCCGGACCAAATGCCACATCCTCTTCCACTACACTCGCAATAATCTGATTATCAGGATTCTGGAAGACCATGCCGGCTGTCTGACGAATATCCAATGTGTTTTTCTCATCACTTGCATCCTTGCCATCTACAAAGAGCGTACCGGAAGACGGTGTCAAAAGCACATTGAGATGCTTTGCCAACGTAGATTTTCCCGATCCATTGTGTCCCAGAATAGAGATGAACTGACCGGCTTCCACATTCATGTCCACGTTATCAACTGCAGTTAAAATATCCACCACGTTATCATTTTCATCTCTTCGGAAATATTCATGAACTAAATTTTTCGCTTCAATAAAACTCATATATCTGTGACTTCCTTACTTCTCGTAATCTGTGCCGCTTTACCAGTGGAGTCTGTGTAAATCGCCTTCCAGTTTCATATGGTCAAAATTATTCTGACGCAGTGCCTCATATAAAACAATCGCTACAGAATTTGACAGATTTAAAGAACGTGTCTCTCCAACCATTGGGATGCGGATTGATGTATCCGGATGCTGTACCAGAATCTCCTCCGGAATACCGGCGCTCTCTTTGCCGAACATAATAAAGCAGTCCGGTTCAAACTCAACTTCTGTATAAGTATGTTTCGCCTTGGTCGTAGCCATATAGATCTTTGCATCAGGATTTTTCTCACAGAAATCATCCCAGTCATCATAGCGGATAACGTCCAAATCCTTCCAATAATCCATTCCTGCTCTTTTTACTGTTTTATCATTCAGCTTGAATCCCAGCGGTTCAATCAGGTGTAATCTCGTATTTGTAGCTACACATGTTCTACCTATATTTCCTGTGTTTGCCGGAATTTCCGGTTCAAATAAAACCACATTTAACTGTGCCATACTATCTAAAACTTCTTTCTAACTTAATTTTCTGCTCTAAGTTCCTCTACGAATTCTTCCATCCGATCCAGAGCTACTTTTAAATTCTCAAGAGAATATGCGTAGGAGATTCTGATAAATCCTTCTCCACAAGCACCAAATGCTGTACCCGGTACAACTGCAACCTTCTTGGACTGCAAGAATTTCGTTGCAAATTCATCTGATGTAAGTCCAAATTCCTTGATAGATGGGAAGATATAAAATGCTCCAAATGGCTCAAAACACTTTAATCCCATCTTTTTAAATCTATGCACAAGATAACGACGACGTTCATTGTACTCTTCGCGCATCTTCTGTACTTCTTCATCACAATTTCTAACAGCTTCAACAGCAGCATACTGACTAGTTGTAGGTGCACACATAATCGCAAACTGATGAATCTTCAGCATCTGGCTGATGATTTCCTTTGGTGCACAGGCATATCCCAATCTCCAACCTGTCATAGCGAACGCCTTGGAGAAACCATTGATATATACTGTTCTCTCCTTCATTCCCGGAATTGCCGCAATAGAAACATGCTTATCCAGATAGGTTAACTCAGAATAGATTTCATCTGTCATTACAAAAATATCATGCTCAATAACAACCTTGGCAATCTCCTCTAAGTCCTTCTGCTCCAAAACAGCACCTGTTGGATTATTTGGAAAAGGTAAAATCAAGATCTTAGTCTTGTCAGTAATTGCGTCTTCCACCTCTTTGGCTGTAAGTCTAAAATCATTTTCTTCTTTCAAGTCAATGATTACCGGCGTACCATTTGCAAGAATCGTACATGGTTCATAACTTACGTAACTAGGCTGTGGAATGAGTACTTCGTCCCCCGGATCCAACATTGCACGAAGTGCAATATCAATTGCTTCCGATCCACCGACAGTTATCATAATCTCAGAAGATGGATTGTAATGAAGATCATACTTGCGATCCAGGTATGCGCAGATCTCATCCTTCAATTCCTTTAGACCTGAGTTAGAGGTATAGAAAGTTCTACCCTGTTCCAGAGAATAAATTGCTTCATCTCTGATTCTCCATGGTGTATCAAAATCCGGTTCACCTACACCGAGTGAAATAGCATCCTCCATCTCATTTACAATATCAAAAAACTTACGGATGCCTGATGGCTGGATGGTTGTTATTGTCTTGGATAATGGATTTCTCATAGTGACATCTTCATCCTTTCATCTTTTGGCTGTTCTGCCATAATAGTACCGTGATCTTTGTATTTCTTTAAAATAAAGTTTGTCTTGGTACTGAGAACAGAGTCCAGTGTAGATAATTTATCGGAAACGAAATTGGCAATCTCTCGAAGTGTCTTTCCTTCCAGAGTCACCATAAAATCAAAGCCACCTGAAATCAGGTATACTGACTGTACTTCCGGATAATTGTAAATATGCTGTGCCACTTTATCAAATCCCATGCCTCTCTGTGGAGTAACACGAACTTCAATCATGGCAGTAACCTTTTCTACACCTGCTTTTTCCCAATTGATGAGAGTATGATATCCGCAGATAATGTGCTTCTGCTCCATTTCCTCCAATGTATTCATAACGGCTGTTTCATCTTCGCCGAGGATAATAGCCAATTCGTGTAAATCAATTCGACTATTTTTTTCAATGTAATTAAGAATCTTTTCCTGCATTGTCATCTTTTTTTCCTTTCTATTTTTCCCTTTTTCTCTATACTCAAATTGAACTAATGAACATTATAGAGCTCGTCGACTTTTGGTGGTTCGAGGAAACGTCTCTCACCATCATTTAAAATCACGCGATCGTTGCTGTCTGTCGCCTTACCTACAATTACAGCATGGATGCCCTGCTGCTGAAGGGCCTGTACCAAACCAACACCATCCTCAGTAGCCATAAGCATTGAACCACTACTGATTAGCTTATATGGATTCAATCCAAACTGCTCACAGATTTCAACCGTTTCCTGTTTGATTGGAATCTTCTTTAAATCAATCTCACATCCAACGCCGGAGGCTTCAGACATCTCCCATAACGCTCCGAAGACACCGCCCTCAGTGATATCATGCATGGCTTTGACACCATGCTCCACCGCGACTGCAGCCTCCGCCTGCACGGAAAGCAACTGGTCAAAGTTCTTAGCGTCCCGAATCAGACTTACCGGAAGTTTCTCCTTGAGTCTCTCTTCCTGTTCCTTTGCGATAATTGAGGTTCCCTCCAGGCCAATCCACTTTGTAATAACAAAATCCATGCCTGCTTTTGCACCTGCTGTTGAAATAAGACGTCCCGCCTTAACTTTTCCAACTCCTGTTACTGAGAGAAGAATCTGATTTACAGCTTTTGTCACTTCTGTATGTCCCCCCATAACCTGCACATTGGCTGCGGTACATGCGGCACTAACATCTGCCATAACCTGCTTCAACTTGATTTCTCTTGTTCCTTCCGGGAGAAGGATGGTAAGTAAAATTCCAATAGGCTCTGCACCTGCTGCCGACAAATCGTTTACTGTAACCTGAACTGCCAGCTTGCCGATGTCTTCAACTGTTCCTGTGATTGGATCTGAGGAAATGACAAATTGCTCATCCTCCGCTAACTGTACTGCCGCACAATCCTCACCAATGCCTGCACCCAGCACGACCTCCGGTCTCTTATTAAAAATCTTCTTTAGGACAGAACGCTTCAGCACGTTCTCCGGTACTTTTCCTACTTCCATTTTATGCCTCTCTAAATACGCGTATAGGCTGTCCCGGAATCCCAGGGCAGCCCTTAACTACTTATATCACTGTATCAGTCACTACTGTGTCACTGTTCCTGTTGTCGGATCAGTTGTAGTAGCATCTGTCGTTGTCGTGTTTGCACTCTGATCAGGAGTCGCACCAGCATCTGTTGTTGTCTGTGTATCTGCAGGTGCTGTCGTAGTTGTCGCTCCGGCCCACTGTGCAATTGCAGCCTTGATAGTTGCCTCATCCTGTGTGGCGATTGCCGCATTTACTGCAGCTGTAGCCTCTGCATTATCGGATTTCACACCGACTGACACAATCTTATTGGAAACCTTGTAGGTACTATTATTATATACATCCCTACTCTGTTCAACTCCATCTACTGTAACAATCTTCCAAAGCTTTGCTGTATAACCGGTATGAGCCTTCTGCGTAGTAGTGAAGTATCCTATAGCCTGATCTGAAGCTGCTACATATTCTGTAACCGGATCCGTCTGACTTGTAACTTCCGATTCAAATGATACCTTGCGGTTAGCATCTCTTGTTTCCTTACCATAAATAGTAAAAGTAACCGTGCTTCCGTTGGTTGAGCTCTCAATATAAACCGGATAATCCTGATTATTCTTAAACTGGAAATCCTTGGATGTACCTGCAATTGCAGCATCCATAGATGGATCCACATAAGTGACAATCATAGAATGTGATGCTCTGGTTACAATCTCAAGTTCTGCTCTCATAACCGCATTGTATAATGTTGTTGATACCTGACAGATACCTCCACCATACGTCTCTACAGTTGTTCCATTTTCATAAGACGGTGCCAGAGCGTAACCATTTTCAGCTGACATCGGATTTAAATTCTCTGCAACAGAAATGGTTTCACCCGGATAGAGAACAATACCATTCAACTTGCTTGCACCATTGGCAACATTTGTCTTACGTGCAGCGGAAGATGAACTGTAATCTGTTGAATAGGTTCCGAGAACATCCTTAATCACAGACAATTCTTCTTCTGAACCCTTTGGAGATGTCTCCTCTGTTACCAGTGAAATCTCTGCATCCTTACCATCCCAGTCATTTGCAACATAATCTGCAATAGAAGTGGCGGATTTATTGATTTTCACAGTTACGCCTGATGTACCTGCCACATATTCGAATTTACCATTCTCATGTTTTAATGTGGAATCACTTGCCTCTGTATTCAACGCCGATTCCTTGTCGCCAAGAAGCTGCTTTACTGTTGAAGTATCCGTTGTCAGTCCAATTTCAAAATCTTTACCATCACCGGATTTTAAATCCGCCTGATGCTTATATCTCTCAATTAGATTTCCTTCTCTTCCATAATTCAGAGCCTTCTCTGCCACATTTGTGCTTGCCTTCAATCCAAGGTCCTTGCTTTTCACTGTAACACTCTTATCTCCGGCCTTTAATGTAAATTCTACCGAATCATACTGAGACAAATAATCTGACACAACCTCATTGGCCTCGTCATATGTCATCCCCGAAACATCAGTGCCCTGAATAGAAACTCCATCCGGAATCACTGCCGACGTGTCGGAACTCTCCTTTGATTCTGTCTCCTCTGCCTTAACCTGTGAAATAGCGGTTGGCGCTACCACCATCAGCACACCAGCCAAAAAACATACACTAAGTAATTTCTTCTTCATCCTCATCTTTTCTTTGCCTTTATATATACTAATTTCCTTTAAAATTCATCTCTTAATTTTACAAAATACGAAGTAGTCATTTCAAGTCCAATATTTACTAATATGTTTGACGTAAAAGTTGGCTTTTAGTATATTTTTAGATGAAGTAAGAAGCAACTAAAGTAAACAGCATGGCTCCAATTAAAGCCATAGATAAAATACCTGCAATAATACGGTTTCTCTTTTGTTTACGACGCATATTCATACCTCTTATTTCTAATTAATAGTGCTAGAAAGGAATCAACCATGGGTTTTCTTCCGATACTTACATTAATGTTTATCTTCGTGCTGTTTCTCGCATTTCGATATCGTTCGACTTCCCGAAAGATGACGGAAAGCGAAGATGCCTTTTATCGTCGAGAAATCGAAGCCAATTCCACGGTTCGAACTGACATCGACCTAAACAGCTTAGATTATCTTACCATTCCAATGGATAAATTTCCATCAGATTCCAAAGGAAATATGGAAATGTCCAAGGCCCTAGACGAATTAAATGCTTTAAAAGACAAGAGAATTCTGAATCTCACCAAGATGTCCAATACCGATTTAAAACTGGAATATGGACGAAATCACTTAGACGAGATGCAGGCAATTGGTGAAAACTATGTACAGCTTTCTATTCTAATTGTAACAATTGCCGAGATTCTCTATGAAGCCGGAGAATACAATGATGCCGCCCGTATCCTGGAGTACGGTATCGCTACTAAGACAGATATCAATAAGAATTATATGCTTCTTGCAGATTGCTACAATATGCTGGGCAGCACAAGACAGCTTACAGAACTTAGGGAACAGGTTCCTACCATGGGTCTTACTCTGGAGCGAAACATCCTGTCACATATCGATGACTTGATTAAGTCCTCCTCTTCGACACCAAGTGAGAACTTCCCAACAGAAAACTAGAACTATTAAAGGCACAGCGGTGAATTCACCGCTGTGCCTTTATTTACTCTCGAACCATCGCACCATATTGACGAATCATCTGATCTGTCAGACGGGATGCCTCACTTCTTGTCATATCAGAAACGCCTTCCGGCATTTCTATTCCATGATATTTCGTAAACTCTTTTAGGTAACGAATCTGTTGCGTGGTAATCCCAGTCTGCTTCTTTGCCTTGAAAATCAGCGGACGAGCTTTGAAATCCTTAGGGTTCTTCTCCTCAAACTCCGTACATAGACTACGATACAAAATATTAGTAGCCATCGCATCATCAAGCGCTCTATGATGTCCATGCAAATCAATCCCATAATAATCCGTTAGATAACTAAGGGTAAATTTCTCCAACTCCGGCAGAAGCTTCCTGGACAAAAACAACGTATCCAGACCATCTCTCTGGTATTTCATCCCTAGATTAACTGCCCATTGTTTCAAAAAGGAATAGTCCATCTGAACCATATGTCCAATCAGAGGAAGGTCTCCTGAAAACTCCAGGAAATGTGGCAGCGCTACATCAATTTCTTCTGCATCTTTCACCATCTCTTCCGTGATTCCTGTAATCTCTGTCACTCTCTCCGGTATGGGGCACTTCGGCTTCACCAGAGTCTGAAATGTTTCAACATGATTCCCCTGAACCTTAACAGCACCAATTTCAATAATGGAATCTACTTTGGGATGAATTCCCGTCATCTCCAAATCCACTACGATATATTCCTCTAACATCTCTTCTCTCTCTTTCTAGATTATCCTGTCACCGGAGCGACAAATCCCGGACAGTGGACAACTGTTGCACTTCGGGCTTCTGGCTGTGCATATCTCTCGTCCAAATGTAATCAGATGTATATTCCATAATATCCAGTGATCCCTTGGCAATTTTTTCATCAGATCCATCTCAATCTGTGTAGGATCCTGATTTGTTGTAAGCCCTAATCTGTAGGAGATTCGTTTCACATGTGTATCCACAACGATACTAGGCTCATGGTATATATTTCCACGAATTACATTGGCGGTTTTTCGTCCCACTCCCGGCAGACTTGTTAAGTCCTCCAGACTGCTGGGCACCTCCCCATCAAATTCACTTATCAGTCGCTTTGCGCATAGAATCAGATTCTTCGCCTTATTTCTGTAAAATCCCGTGGGTTTAATTGCAGTCTCCATCTCTGACAGATCAGCCTCTGCAAACGCCCGGATATCGGGATATTTCTGATAGAGATCCTTCGTCACAATATTGACTCTGGCATCCGTACACTGAGCACTCAAAATCGTAGCAAAGAGTAACTGCCACGCGTTTTCATGATCCAGACTGCATCGATATTCTGTTCCATAATAATCGTCCAAGATTGCAAGAATCTTCTTCGTTCTCTCTGTAACCGCCAACACGCTCTCCTATATTCACCAAATACTATATATACGGGAACACCTGAGTATAGAACACTTCTCCGGCTGCAATCCAAAGAAGCAACGCGCCTATAACATATGCCCATGTCTTCTTCTCGAATCCAAAATGATATCCTGTGTATAAACCACCTATTACCACAAGTAATGAGCAAATAATAATAATAAAGATGATTCCAAGGATATTCGTTCCGATTAAGCCATATGCAGATCCGGCCAAAAGCGTATACAAACTTGCCACCGCAATAATACTGATATACTTCGAAACCTTGATTTCACTTCTTGATTCATTGATAAATTCACGACGAATCGCTTTAACAATCAATCGAACTCCAAGAAATGTCAACACTACGGTTGCTATGGTATATCCAATCCAATCCGGATGTTCCAGCAATCCACATTCTGATAACTTATAGCATATTCCATATCCACCAAAGAAAAATCCCAATTGCAGAATGGTAACCAGTATGCAGGCAATTGCCATTGCTTTTTTCTTCACTTCTGCCAGCATGGCCCCCTCAATCTCCATGGCTGCAAATATATCCAAGCTGATTCCACCAATAATCAGCACATTTTCAATCCAATTCATCTGTTCCTCCTAGGTACAATCGTCGATTTTAGTATACTTACTTTTACTTTTCGGTAACATATTCAAATCAACCGATTTGTCTTCCTGTATTATTTTTCATTCTTCCACACCTTTGAAAACAGATCTATCGTTGAATGCGAAAGCAAAAACAACACCGTATCCACAAGTTCGCTTGCCGGAACCGTCATGCCTTCCTTCACCCAGTCTACAATAATAAAATCCATAAATTCAGCATAGGAATCTGCTACTCTCTTAGGTGTAAGCCAACTATACGGTATTTCCGCATTCACAGACTCCACGCATACATGATCCATTAACATCCTTGATATAGACGACTTTAAAATCTCCGGAAATGAATTCTGTCCCTCCAGCTTTGCAGCTGCAGTATAAAATCCCTTTTCTTTCTGCATATTATTCAAGGAACGTATAACCCCTTCCTTGAACATGCCATCCTGTATCAATTCCTGCAATGGACGAATCAGCTCCTCTTCTACAATCCATTCCAAGAGTTCATACTTATCCTGAAAATGATTATAAAAAGTCGGCCGGATTACTCCGGCCTTATCTGTGATCTCTTTAATTGTTATTTTTTCGATCGGCTTCTGCACAGAAAGCTCTTTAAAACTCTCTGCCAGTACCTGATCAATCGCACTCTTCCCCTGGTTTGTCATACATTCACCTACATCATCAATTTTACAATGGTCAGATTTCTAGCATTTCTATCTGCAAACAAGTTAATGATATTATCCGTATCCAACAACTTGACTGTCGGTCTCAAAATAGATCCCTTATGATTCTCCTTGACAATTCCACGTTGTCCATTGGAAAGTTCTACTTCGCATCCTACTGGGTAGATACACAGTTCTCTAGCCATCACTTCCACTACCTTAGGGTCAAACTCCATACCACTTCGTCCCATGATGTACTCCATAACTTCAGACGGCAAATACGGCTGATGGTATGGTCGTCTTGAAGTCATCGCATCATAGACATCGGCAGCCTTTAAGATACGTGCCAGATTTAACAACTGGTTCTCCTTCTTATGCGCCGGATATCCCATACCGTTATACCATTCATGATGTTCCAATACAGCACGATTTACACGTTCAGAGAAATGAAACCGTTTGGACAAAAACTCATATCCGCGTTCCGGATGTTCCATCATACGAACACGTTCTGACTCCGTCAATCTTCTTGGTGCATTAATCAAATCTCTATCTATAAAGATTTTACCCATATCATGAAGGAATCCTGCCATAATCACATCATAGATTTCATCCTCGTCCAGCTTCATCTTAGTCGCAATGATACCGGCCAGAATACCTACATGTACAGAATGGAAATAGGTATAACTATCATAAGTCTTCAATTCGATCAGATTATACATAACATGCTCATTTTTCAGAACATCTTCCACCATCTTCTCGACAACTTCCTGTATTCTCTTTTCCTCTTCGGAGACATCAACCTGCTCATCCATCGCTCCTGTAAACATCTCACGAACGATCTGGACTGCAGTAACCTGAATCTCCGGTCTAACTACATTTTCCACTTCAATATTCTTAGAGCCCACGTCATCAATATAGATGCCCTTTACTCCCAGAAATGCCAAATATGAAATATTTTGTTCAGACAATATCGTATGTGCGCTTAAAAGCATCATTCCCGTCGCGTCGTAGATGTCCTGTCCAAGAACCATATCCTTTTTTAAATGATTTGTTGGAATATATCGCATCCGTTAGGTTCTCCCTTTTGCCGCCACAACTCTAACTCGGCCTATTACTTGAAATCTGTCTCGCTGTCTCCCCCTAGAAACTAATGCAACGATACTTTTAGCAGTCCTCCTCATCAAAATCAACGGTTACAAAATAACCTCTGGGTGTTTCTTCAACCTTTGTAACTACTCCCTCTCTTGATTTTAATCGGTGCAGTGTATCATAATTTGCAGACATAGCGAATGCACTGCCCAGCGTATAGAAATAAGAATTCGGTAATTTACCCTCTGTTACAGGCAACTTATCTCCTACCTGCAGCAATCCTGGCCTTTCCATCTTAAATTCCATCTGACGCATTCTATCACCTAGCTCCTATTTTAATCTTCTATATCTTCTTCGCGTAAAATCTCAGAATCTACATATCTACTAGCCTTGTTGACTCTATGAACGATCAGCATATCCGTGACTCCATCATAAATCAACATAATACCCATAACCGCAAAGATCATGTTCACAATACCAAATGCACAAGCAATGCAAATCAGTCCAAGTAAGATATTTACGATACCAAGAGCTAACATAACCCCCCAGCGGGCCACCTGAAACGCCCTTCCTTCAAATGCCATCGCAATATCCTGCACACCGTGAACCACCAAAAGTATTCCGAAGATAATCGGAATAACGCTCACTACTATTTTCGGATTAACGAAAATATATATACCGAAAATCAAAATAACCGCCGCAACTATCAATCCCATTACACGATTATTTAAATCTGAAATCTTGCCAATCAACTGTATTGCTCCAATAACTATCAGAAGCAAACCTACAAGTTTACCAATCAAGACCGATACCGTTGCCGGCCAAAACAGAAGTACTATACCAAGTACAACCATCAGTACCGCAGACATCGTAATATTCAGTTTTAGTTCTCTTAACTTTTCAAACATAAACTTGCCCCCTGATATTTTTGTATAAATTTAAAAGAGTATAACAAAAATAACATATTTTTAACAACTATTATTTTATCTTTTTCTATCTTTAAAGTCTATGGAATAACGCTCAATTTTTCTTTTATTTTACTGATTTTTCAAGCGTCTCGCCACACACAAAGGGCCTTCGAGAATTAACTCGAAGGTCCTCTGCTGTATATGAAATATATGAAGAAAAGTGTTAAGCTGCCTTTTTTCTTTTTGTAAACTTATGAATCTCTCCTGTTTTTGCATTTTTCTTACTTGTACTACCAATAATAGCCTGCAGAACAATAAAGAAACAAAGCAATGCAGAAAGGGCGATTCGAACCCACCAACTACTGAGTGTTCCCTGTGTGGTAATCAGGCTGGCAATTGTACCCTTAATCAGCACACCAAACATGGTACCAACTACAGTTCCCACTCCACCTGAGAGAAGTGTTCCACCAATAACTGCTGCGGAGATAGCGTCCATTTCCAGTCCCTTTGCCTGCTCAACGAATCCGGCACAACTATTGAGGCAGAAGAGAAATCCTCCAAGTCCTGCTAAAAATCCGTCCAGCACATACGCTCTCATCTTGGCGTTCTTTACATTCAGGCCCATCATTATTGCACTCTGCTGATTTCCACCGATTGCATAAAGACTCCGTCCGAATTTGGTAAATTTCAGAAGAACTGCCACCATAATGACAATCAGAACTGCCACCACTACCGTTGGGTAGATATAAGATTTTACAAGCATTCCATGCTTATTGGTATATCCAAAAGGCAAATAGATTTTGGCATTTGCCCATGCAAGAAATGTCTCGTTCTTAATGGATATCATCTCCGTACTGATAATAGCTGTCATTCCTCGTCCAAAGAACATACCGGCCAATGTGACTATGAATGGCTGGATTTCCAGATATGATACAAGATATCCCTGCACAACACCGAATGCTATACCAATTAACAGAGCTACCAGCAATGCCTGCACTGCTGAAAATCCCTTGTTTTCCATTAAATCTGCTGACACCATACAAACAAGTGCGACCACCGAACCAACAGAGATATCAATACCTCCGGTAATCATAACCAGTGTCAGACCACATGCAATTACCAGCAATCCCGCATTGGATATAAACAAATTCAAAAACATCTGTGGCTTTGCAAACCCTTTGTCTGCAAAGATAATCATTCCGGCAATATACATCAAAGCAAACATGGCGATGGTGATAAATAGCAGGAATACTGTTCCGTTTACTTTCATCTTACGCTGCATTTCCAACCGCCTTTCTCTGTGTCACCTTTGAAATTCTGCTCTGGAAAACAGGACTCTGTAACACAACAATTGCAATAACTACAATAGCCTTATAAACCGGGAGCTGATCAGCAGATACACTCATGGCATAAAGTGATGTCGTCAATGCCTGAATTGTGTATGCACCTATGATAGATCCCATCAGATTAAACTTACCACCACCAAGATTATTTCCACCTAAGGCAACAGCAAGAATCGCATCCATTTCCAGGTTTAATCCGATATTATTGGCATCAGCAGAATAGATACGGCTGGATGCCACAATACCTGCAAGGCCTGCCAAAAGTCCGCAAATGATATATGCAATAATCTTAAGCATTGTGGAATTCAATCCCACCAGACGGGATGCAGAACCATTGATACCAACGCTCTCCAGATAAAGTCCAAGAGCTGTCTTTTTCAGTATCAGCTGCATCACAATCACCGTTAGAATTGCCACAAATACAGGAGTCGGAATTGGGCAACTTCCAATATATCCCCCCAATACCTTGTAGGAACCAACTCTGACATAAGTAATCTGTCCCTTTGTTACAAGCTGGGCGATTCCTCGTCCGGCGGTAAATAAAATCAAGGTTGCAACCATTGGTTGAATATTCAATTTTGCAACCAAAAATCCATTAAAAGCTCCACATAAACCTGCTGCCAGAATACCTGCCAACGCCGCTACAATAATTGGAGCCGCAAGTGTATTGGTAGACACTGCACCACCTGATAGAATTTGACAACAGATTGCTGCTGCCACCGCCATAACTGCCCCAACAGAGATATCCTGTCCTCCGGAAACTGCAGTTACCAGTGTCATACCTACTGCCAAAATAACCAATTCAGAACCACGGTTAATAATATCAACCAGATATCCATAAAGCACTCCATTGTTCATGGAAATCTTAAAGAAATCCGGTGTCTGAATCACATTAAGTAATAACACAATCAGCAGACATACGATTGGCATGAATAGTTTTGCATGTCTGATCTGATTCCATTTTGAAGTTTTAGACTGCTGCGCCATTCTCTGCCACCTCCTCGTCAATTGTGATTTCTTCCTTTGCTGCCTCTCCTCCTGCAATTGTCTTCATAATGTCTGCCTGATTCAGCTGACTGCCGGTTAATTCTCCAACCTTTTTGCCATCTCGAAGAACCGCCATTCGAGAGCAGGTACGTAACATTTCTTCAATTTCAGATGAAATAAATGTTACTGCTTTTCCTTCATCTGCCAAATCCAGTACAAGTTTCTGAATCTCTGTTTTTGTACCAACATCAATACCACGTGTCGGTTCATCCAAAATCAGATAATCCGGATTTGTAAGTAACCATCGGGCTATAATAACCTTCTGCTGGTTACCACCGGATAAACTCTTAATCGGAGTATCCATACTGGCTGTCTTAATCTGCAGAAGTTTAATATACTTATTCGCAGCCTCCTCCATCTCTTTCTTACTCATTAGATGGAACATTCCCCGCTGGGCCTGAAGTGCAATAATAATATTTTCTTTTACTGATAAATCTGCGATAATTCCATCTTTCTTACGATCTTCCGGCAGATATGCCATACCATGTTTCATGGCATCCAGTGGTTTGTTGATTTTGACTTTCTCACCGTTCACGTAAAGTTCGCCCTCATCTGCCTTGTCGGCACCATAGATTGCACGAACCAACTCCGAACGTCCTGAACCAAGTAATCCGGTAAGTCCAATAACTTCTCCCTTTCGTATCGCAATATCAAATGGTCTGATAGTTCCCTTGTGTCCAACGCCCTTTGCGTCAATTACCACCGGTGTCTTATCATCGATTACCACTTCATGCTCACTCTTAATATCTGCAAGATCGTTGAAATCCTTGCCCATCATCTTGGCAACCAGATCCAATCTTGGCAGTTTCTCTGTTTCGTATTCTCCAACCAACTCACCATTTCTCAAAACAGTTATGCGATCACAAACCGCATACACCTGCTCCAGGAAATGGGTAACAAATATGATTCCAACTCCATCCTTGCGAAGTCTACGCATAAGATCGAATAATTTTTCAACTTCATCATCGTCCAGGGAAGATGTGGGCTCATCTAAAATCAGAACCTTACACTCCTGATCGACTGCTCTTGCAATTGCAATCATCTGCTGGATTGCAATGGAACATTCCGCCAATTGCTTGTCCGGATCAACGTCGATATCCAGATTGCGAAGAACTGATGTAGCATTGCTACGAATCTTCTTCCAATCGATAAATCCGGCCTTTCTTGGCTCTCGTCCAATAAATAAATTTTCTGCTACTGTAAGATTCGGGCACAGATTCACTTCCTGGTACACCGTACTTATACCATGTGCCTGCGCCTCTTTCGGGTTATGATTGACGATAGGTCCGTCGAAACCATCCATGTGAATTTCTCCACTTTCCAACTCATACACGCCGGTTAATACTTTGATCAAGGTCGATTTACCAGCTCCATTTTCTCCCATAAGAGCATGAATCTCACCTTTTCTCAACTTAAAATCAACGTTTGACAGAGCCTTGACTCCAGGAAAGGTTTTATCGATCCCAGACATGGATAATACAATCTCTCTCTCCATTTCCCTGCTCTCCTTCTAAAAAAACAAGCGCGCGGCGATTACCTGATTTTTCATCGCCGCACGCCCCCTCTCTGATTAAGATCTAAGTCAATTTATTAATCTTTTGATTAGTATGCACGTCCGTCGATAACATCCTGTGTAACTACTGTTACATCATATTTAGATGTTTCTCCAAGAGATGTTTCTGCTTCGATAGATGTTACTGTGTCGTCTACTGCGAAGATGGATTCATCTACATACTGTAACTGATCTACATCCTTGCCGGACTGAAGCTTCTTGATGATTTCTTCTACACGTGGTCCATGAAGTGGATTACACTCTGTATTAACTGTAATCTTGCCGGACAAAACATCTGTCAGACCTGCATTTGTGGAGTCAAAGGACATTACCATAACTTCACCATTTGCAATATCATCACCAACCTTATATCCTGCTGCTTCCAATGCATCGATTGCACCGAATGCTTCATTATCATTCTCGCAATAAACAACGTTGATATTGTCGTTCTGCTTTAAGAGTGATTCCATAACCTCCTGGCCCTTTGCCTGTGTAAATTCACCAGTCTGCTGAGCAACGAGATTCCAACCATATTTCTTAACTGCATCATTTAATCCTTCCGAACGGCCAATCTGTGCTGAAGCACCGATAGTACCCTGGATATCTACGATGTTTAAGTCGCCGGCATTGATTCCCTTGGCTTCTGCAAATGCGTTTAACCACTCGCAAGCCTTATTACCTTCTGCACGGAAATCAGAACCAACCCAAGCTGTATATAAGCTATCATCAGAAACATCTACCATACGGTCAACGATGATAACCGGAATACCTGCGTCCTTAGCTTCCTGAAGAACTGTATCCCAACCTGTCTCTGTAACAGGTGCAAGAACAATATAATCTACCTCCTGCTGGATAAAGTTTCGAATTGCTGTAATCTGATTTTCCTGCTTCTGCTGAGCATCATCGAAAATTAATGTATAACCGTTTTCTTCGCTGAATGTCTCTTTCATGGAAGCAGTGTTTGCTGTTCGCCAGTCTGATTCTGCACCAACCTGTGAGAAACCTACTGTGATAGTATCTCCGGAATCAGAACCGCCATCTGAAGAACCCCCATCTGATGATCCGCTGCTTCCACAGCCTACCAGTGTTCCCATAACCATCACACCGCATAACAACAAACTTAAGACTTTCTTTTTCATAAAAACCCTCCTTAATTGATATGACTTAGAACTATCTTGTAATACCAATTATAGGAGGGTTTGCAAAAACTCAAAACAGAGTTTCTTTTGATAAAGTTTTAATTATTTACGTGTTTTTGTGGAAATAAATTCGCACTAATTTAAAAGTTTGTTTTTTTCTTTTATTTGTTCGTTTTTTTCATAACCTTATAAATCGCCTTCTACAAGACGCGGAATACGCACTGTCACCACCGTTCCGAACTGATATCGACTCTCTATCCGGATTCCATATTCCTCTCCGTAACGTAATTTTAGCCGTTGTTGAACATTTCTAAGGCCAAATCCATGTCCGGATTCCTCAGGTTTCACTTTTGGATTTTCAGAAGAATTAATTGTATCTACAAGCCTTCGCAACTCATCCTCCGACATGCCGATTCCATTATCCCTGACAAACAGAAGCAGATCCATCCCATCAAGCCACCCACTAATCGTGATTTTCCCTTTACCCCGCTTATTCTTGATCCCATGGTAAAGTGCATTTTCTACCAATGGCTGCAACGTAAGCTTCATAATATAGTAATGATGCATTTCCTCCGGAACAGAAATCTCATATTCCATAATATCCCGATACCTAAACTGCTGAATCTCAAGATAGCTCTTAATATGCATGATTTCCTCACCCACAGTAATATTTTCCCGTCCTTTGCTTAACGTCGAACGAAAAAAAGATGAAAGACTTGTCAGCATCTTAACTGCATTTTCTGAATCCCCGGAATCCGTCAACCACAGGATGGTGTCCAGCGTATTGTACAAAAAATGCGGGTTAATCTGACTCTGCAAAAGAGACAGTTCCATCTTACGCTTGTTTTTCTGCTCTTTTTTGATATCCTGAACCAGCATATCAATCTCTGTTACCATCCGGTTAAAGCTCTCTCCAAGATTATCCAGCTCATTATGATTGTCCATCTCTACTCGAACCGAAAAATCCCCCTGTGAAAACTTCTCATTGGCGTCACAAAGTTCCAGAATCGGATCTGTTACCTTGTTTGAGAGATAATGCGATAGCACAATATTGAACACCAGGATAACAATCAATAGCACCACCATGATTCTTAGATCCTGAAATGCACTTGCACTGACTGCAATTCGCACCTGCTCCATCTCCTGTGCTTCATAATAGATATATTCCTGTATATTCTCCTGAACAAGTTCTGTCAGAATCTGCACATTCATCGTAAAACTTGTCATGTTCTCATCATAATGCCCACCTTCTTCCACATTTTTTAAGATATCATCCACCCGATCTTCCAAGGTATTCATAAGTCGAATAATTGATCGAAGTCTGGATTTCTTCTCTGTATCAGTAGCTTCATCATATAATGTCTGAAACTGTTCTCGAGCCGTATTAATTGTCGTATATGGATCTACATCCTTCAATTTCTCCTCAGAATTGGACCAGTTTGCACTTCCGATTACAATCTGATACATCTCTTCATCAATGTCTTCCTTAAAAGTCATATTGTAAGCATTAGCCGAAGTGATATTCGTTACAATCTGATCATACTGTGTATAGTACTCGCGCATGTCATAAATTGCATATCCCAGAAGAATTGCAAGGGGCAGAATCGCAATCCAGATGTTTAGTATTATTCTGTTTCTAAGACTGCCTCTGTGTTTAAATCCATATCTGTCCCGTTTCATTTTCATCCTACTCTGCCCCCTCGGTATTCCTTCGGTGTCATGCCCTCTACCTTCTTGAACAATGAGCTGAAATAGTGAGGATCCTTGTAACCAACCTCATAACCGATTTCAGATGTCTTGCGGCTGGTGGAACGTAACATTTCCTTGGCATGCTCCAGTCGTACCTCCGTCAGATATTCAATGAAATTAACCCCTGCTTCCTGCCTAAATACTGTACTGAAATGATTTGGGCTAACGTTGACATATGCGGCCACTTTATTCAGCGACATCTCTTCATCATTGTAATTTGCCAGAATATATTCCTTGGCCTCCTGAATCATATGCCCGTATTTCTGCCTTGCCATACGCTCTCTTGCATCAATCACTCTGGTCAAAAGTTTTCGCACATATTCCCTCGTCTCATCAAGATTGCCAAGAGACTTGGCACCATCCTTCATGGTTCCACAGATTTCTACTGCTTGCTCCTTGGATGCATACATATCCTCTAAAAGAGATACAACGGTAAAATAAACATCTGTCACTATATACTGTCGGAAAAATGTAGATTTCAGGTTGGCTTCTCCGAGGCTCTGGAAATACTCATTTAAAAATGAATCCAATTCGTTCTTATCACCGGTACTCAGGAAGTTCTTAAGCACCCTACGGTCCAGTTTTCCCACATCCATACCGCTTAAATCTATTTCATCCTCCCTTTCCTGGTTGAAATAATATACGCAGCTGTTCGTTTCCATAAAACGATGAGAAAACACACTACTGGCCTGCTCATAGGAATACCAGATTTCCCGGATATGATTCTTGGGATTACCAACACCGACAAAATACAACATATCCTGATTCTTTTCACATATCTGTTTGATTTTATTTAGCAGGGATTCCTGCAAACTCTCGATTTGATCTCTGGATTTGGACAACAAAAGAAACGCCAGAACCTCCCCCAGTTGCTCATACATCTGTATATCATCCTGATCATCTACATACTCCCTAATTTCACCATAGGCGCGTACCATCTGCTCAGAATACATCTCTACAAGATCCTGCTCCATATGCTTTGGACGCATCTGGAAAAGCACAATCTCATAGCTTTCCGCAATCAGATCCATCTTCAGTCTCTGGCCCTGTTCCAGAATGTCCGACATGGAGGCCCGTCCCTCCACAAGCTTTCTAAATAGCCTTCTCTGTTCAGAATGCAAAGACTCCTCATGATCGATAAAATCCGATTCCGTCCCCCTCTTCTTCTCCTCAAGAATCCCATCTGCGATTCGATGCAACTTCTCAAGAAGTTGCGCACTTGTAACCGGCTTTAAGATATAGTCCGTTACCCCTACTTCAATCGCCTGTTTCGCAAATTGGAACTCATCAAAACCGCTTAGAATTACAATTTTAATATCCGGATTCTCCTTCTTCACAAGTCGACTAAGCTCTAGTCCATCCATAAAGGGCATCTTGATATCTGTAATCAAAATATCCGGTTTCTTATTTTGAATCATTGGAAATGCCAACTCCCCATCGCTGGCTTCTCCCACAAATTCAAAGCCTTCCTTCTCCCAATCAATGTGATTCTTTATGCCTTCACGCATAACAATCTCATCCTCAACCAAAAAAATCTTTAGCATAACGAAACAACCCCCATTCCTTTGTCATGCCTGTCTTATTTTTTCTCTGCCAATCGGTTAATCTGTGTCGCGTAGTATCCTGCGCCGTAACCATTATCAATATTCACGGTTGCCACTCCATTAGCGCAGGAATTTATCATAGTAAGTAATGCTGCGACGCCCCCAAAGTTTGCACCATATCCCACCGAAGTTGGAACAGCGATTACCGGTCTACTGACCAGTCCGCCTACAACTGATGCCAATGCCCCTTCCATACCAGCTACTGTAATTACACAGTTTGCCTTTCGAATCTCCTCAATATGATCCAATAACCTATGGATTCCACTGACACCTATATCATAATAACGATCCACATTGGAACCGAAGAACTCTGCTGTCTGAGCCGCTTCTTCCGCCACCGGAATATCTGATGTCCCCGCAGTACATATTGCGATTTTTCCAATCTTTTTATGCTCTTTCGCAGAAACCTTCAGTATTCTGGATACATCATCATACTGAACATCCCACATTACATTCTTCACAAGCTCATATTGTTCGCGATTTGCTCTCGTACCGAACACCTCACCATTTTCATCATATAACTTCTGATAGATTGCTAGTAAATGCTCATCCGTCTTGCCTTCGCAGAATACAACCTCCGGGAACCCTGAACGAAGCTCTCTATTCGTATCTACTTTTGCAAATCCCATCTCTTCATAGGCTTTTTTATCAAAATACTCTACTGCCTTGTCTACAGTCATCTCCCCATCCTGTACCAGCTGTAATAATTCCCTGATATCCATTATTCCCTCTCTTTCCTGCCTTCCAATTAGTCTGAAAATATTATAGCAGATATGAAACAAACAATCCTTTTCTTTATAAAATAATATTTTCTCTGTATAATATATTCATATTAATTCCGATATTTATCTTTGAATGGACTTAGAGAGGGAGACCTATGGCTACTATCAGTTTATGTATGATTGTGAAAAATGAAGAGGCGGTGCTTAAACGTTGTCTTGATTCAGTGGCTGACTTAATGGACGAGATTATCATCGTCGATACCGGGTCCACTGATAAAACAGAAGAGATTGCCCTTGAATATACCGATAAAGTGTATCATTTCCAATGGTGTGATGACTTCGCTGCCGCAAGAAACGAAGCGCTTTCCCACGCCACAATGGATTATATCTACACCTGCGATGCCGATGAAGTACTTGATGACATCAATCACCAGCGCTTTAAGAAACTCAAGGAGGCTCTACTTCCTGAAATTGATATTGTACAGATGTACTATCTTGAAGATGGAATCCGTACAGTCCTTAATACAGATCGCGAATTGCGCCCGAAACTTTTTAAAAGATTGCGAAGTTTCTACTATGTTGATCCGATTCACGAAACCCTACGTCTGGATCCTGTAGTTTTTGACAGTGAAATTGAAATACAGCATAAGCCTGTTGGATTGCACAGTGGACGCGACTTTAAAATCTTTGAAAAAACCTACGCTAAAGACCGTAAATTCTCCCACAATGTTCTTAGCATGTACATCAAAGAACTATATAAATGGGGAAACCCAGATGATTTAAGCCGTGCGGCTAAAATTCTTGAAGACGTGGAATATATGGGAACTCTTCCGGATGATTTGGTTCAGGAATCCTTTACGATTCTTGTACGAAACGCAAGAGTTCATCACGATTTGATTAATATGATGCGCTATAGTGTCAGAAGCGCCTCTATTGAAAAAATGTGTGCCGAGCTCTGTTTTGAGCTTGGTGCCTACTACTATGAAATTGAAGACTATCCGGAAGCTATCATATGGCTTCACAACGTACTGTTTGAAACGGAATGTTATATCGACATCAATATACAGGGCGAAAAAACATTTCAGATGTTAATCGATTCCTGTGCTAAAGCTGCCAAGGAAACCTTGGATCCACCAGCGAAAGCATATTATGAGCGTTGTGTCAAAGAATATACAGAAAAAATGCAATTCTACCTGAATAACTAGGGTAGAATTGCATTTTCTTTTATCCTTATTTATTTGTACGTCTCCAGATATGCATCTTTTCAGCTTCCTTAATCAGCTCATCTCTGAAATCCGGATGTGCAATACTAATCAGCTTCTCAGCTCTTTCCCAAGCAGATAACCCCTTGAGGTTTACCATACCGTATTCCGTTACAATGTACTCCGTTGTTGGACGTGTATCTGTAACAGCAGAACCTTCGATTAATGTTGGACGGATACGAGATGTTGTCTTACCTGTCTTATCTGTAAATGTAGATGAAAGACAGATAAAGCTCTTACCGCCATTGGAAAGATATGCGCCCATAACAAAGTCCATCTGTCCACCTGCACCACTGATTTGTCTAATTCCTGATGACTCAGCGGAAACCTGACCAAACAAGTCCACATCAACCGCATTATTAATAGAGATAAAGTTATCTATCTGACCAATCACTCTAACATCATTCGTGTAATCAACCGGTGCACTCATAAGTTCCGGATTATCATTCAGATAATCGTACATTTTCTTTGTTCCTGCACCAAAAGCATATGTCTGACGGAAACGATCAATATTTTTCTTAGCACCTGTAATCTTGCCCGCTTTTGCGATATCTACAAATGCATCTACGTACATCTCTGTATGAACACCTAAGTCCTTGAGATCTGATTCTGCAATCAACGCTCCTACTGCATTTGGCATACCACCAATACCAAGCTGCAAACAGGCTC
The DNA here is from genome assembly GCA_017392525.1 of Lachnospiraceae bacterium. GTDB lineage: Bacteria > Bacillota > Clostridia > Lachnospirales > Lachnospiraceae > FD2005. Next base: position 744 of record JAFOVD010000034.1, on the reverse strand, counting down.
CATTTGGAATTTCATTTACAATAAGTTCAGCAACCTTCTTATCAATTTCTGTTGCCGGACCACCTGCCGGCAACTCACCGATAGCCGGATTGTCACCTTCCACAATATAATCAACTTTAGAGATATGCACTTCTGACTCGAATCCACCTAAACAACGAGGCATATTCTTATTTACTTCTACGATTACTGTCTTGGCACCTTCAATCGCCGCCATAAGATGAGACGCATTAGGCCCAAAATTGAAGAATCCATGCTCATCCATCGGTGTAGTTACAATCATAACTACATCATCCGGTTGGATGTGTTCTCTATAATATCTTGGCAATTCAGAATATCGGATTGGTGAATAGAATGAACATCCTCTCTGAATTAACTTACGTTCAATTCCTCCCATATGCCATGAATTCCAGCAGAAATGTTCCCCCGCATCTTCACGTTCGAAAACTGCCGGCATCTTCATCAAGATACCACCGCGCAACTTAACATCTGTCAATTCATCCGTTCTCTTTGCAAGTGCACGATCCAATGCATCTACCGTACCGTTACACCAACCATAATCCACCCAATCACCGGACTTAATCACCTTAACCGCTTCATCTGCTGTAACCAGCTTCTGGCGGTACTCTTCTTCAAATCCCATGTGTAAAAACCTCCTAGAGTTTGTTAAAAAATTATCATAGAGTTACTATAGCACTTATTTGGGTGTTTTTCAACATCTCTGGGTGCTGGATATCACACTACTTT
>JAFOVD010000033.1 GCA_017392525.1 Lachnospiraceae bacterium | reverse complement strand
GCTTCGTAATTTTTCTTAGTGAACGTAACAGGAACGCAAGTATCAGAAAATACCTTGAAGCCTATATGTTATTTCCAAAAGTGTTTGTGTACCAAATACAGCAGCGCTAAAATTGCAAAGAATGATACGAACACGCGCAATAAAAAATGCGATTTTGGCACCTAGATCATCTTAATCCGAAGTCGAAGCATTTCCTACCCAGGGGCGGGGACGGGCAGGCCAGGACAGCGCAATAAAAATACAGAGGGAATCAATGGGGGATGTGTAGAAATAAGGTGGAAATGATACATCATTAAGGGGTATAATCAAGGTAGCAGTTGTATAAATTGATCTTGGTATTGAGAGGAGAAGGTACTATGGAGAAATTTAACGAATTGAAGGATGTAGTAAAAAACAAGGGTTATGGTTCTTCATTCTTTATGAATGTGAACGGGGTTCCGGTTTATCTGTCTTGCGGAATCAAGGAAGTATTTCTTGATAATCAGGACGATGAACAGAAGATTATTGATGCGGTTAGTCGTTTCCAGAAGAGCGACTATGGCAATGCAGTAGACTATGGTAAGAGTCCACGTCCGGGTCATGAATATGGACGTTATGAGATCTCTCCATATCAAGATGATTCCGATGATACAGCTGTGTGGATGCATAGAACAGAAGAGGCTATGCTGGTTTATTTTAAGTTTGAGAGATAGGGGATAAGGAAATTTGGATCAGAATGTGCAGAATGATTTCCAGAATCATCTGATTACGAGTATGGCGGAGTTGATTGAAAGCCGTGATTTGAATACGGGGCGTCATGTGAAGCGGACGAGCGAGTATGTGCGAATCATCGCGGAGAATGCGAAGAAGGCTGGATATCATAAGGAGTTATTGACGGATGGCTATGTAGAGGCTTTAGTACAGTGTGCACCACTGCATGATGTGGGTAAGATTTTAGTTTCTGATACGGTTTTAAATAAGCCGGATAAATTGTCGGAGAGAGAAAAGGAGAGTATGAGAAATCATACGATTAATGGGCGGAAAGTTGTGAAGAGTATTCTTGGCGATTTCGCCGATCCGAAATATTATCATCTGGCATGCGATATCGCTACTTATCATCATGAACATTGGGATGGAAGCGGTTATCCGGAAGGTCTGGTCGGGGAGGAGATTCCCGTCAGCGCTCGTATTATGGCAATAGCGGATGTGTATGATGCTTTGGTAGCCAGAAGAGCTTACAAGGATTCTATGACGTCATCAGATGCATTTGAGATTATTGAATCAGAAGCGGGAAGTCATTTTGATCCGGAATTGGTGAGAATATTTATCAAATCAGAATCGGAAATTACAGGTGTTATGGAACATGTTTCGTAGGAGTTGTCTTTGAGTTATGAGAAGCGTTGATGTGGCGCAGGTCTGCATGGAGGCTTGGGGAGCGCTATTTTGCGTTATGTGCGCAATCATTATAATTTTATATCGAACTAATATTGAAAAGCGTGGTAGAACTTTGATTACCGCGCTTTTTACGAATGCAATCTTACTTTTATTTGATAGTCTCGCGTACATATATAGAGGCAATGTGTCGACGTTAGGATGGTACATGACAAGAATCAGCAATCTAATGGTCTTCTTATTAGAGTACGCGATGCTTTCTCTGATGGCTACCTATGTATACCGTATGATTAAAAATCGCGGGGGTGATAGTGATTTCCGATGGGTGATAGCGATTTACATCGGACATGCTTTTGGAGTATTACTCGTATTGATATCACAATTCACGGGAATCTATTATGCTTTTGATGCGACGAATCATTACTATAGAAATACTGGATGGTACATCGGAGCAGGTATCATGTATCTATCATTCACAATTTGTGCCTATAAAGCGGTGAAAAATCGAAAAGTACTTACAACAGGAGAACGTCATTCGATGTATTTGTATGTATTCTTTCCGATGTTTACGACGGTGGTTCAGTTTTTTATTTATGGAATATCTTTCATCAATCTTGCAATTACATTGTCACTGCTTGCAATCTATGTCACCTATGTTGTGCATCAGATTTATGCGCATGCAGATTTGCAGAGGAATATGCTTCTTGGTCAGATGCAGCCACATTTCGTCTATAATTCGCTGGCAACGATTCGAAGTTTGATTATGGAAGATCCAGAATTGGCGGTTGAGTCGATTGATCATTTCTCGAGTTATCTCAGAGGAAGTGTTCACCTGATGGATGGACAGCAGCTGATTCCTTTTGAGACAGAGATGGAACTCGTTGATAATTATCTATATATGGAGAAACGTCGCTTTGGGGAGAAGCTTCATATCGAGAAATCAATCGGTATTGTGGATTTTCAGGTGCCACCACTATCGATTCAGACATTGGTTGAAAATGCGATTCGTCATGGAATCCGTGGACGAATTGGTCCGGGAACCCTTTGGATTCGTACGGAAGAAGTGGATGGAAGAATTCATATTATCATCGAGGATGATGGTGTCGGGTTCGATGTGAAGGAGATAAAAAATCAAGATGGACTTCACATTGGAGTTGAAAATACGAGAAGAAGAATTGAGACTACGCTACATGGAACATTTTCAATTAAAAGTGAAATTGGAAATGGTACGTTGGTGGAGATTATTCTGCCAATGCATACTGTGACGAAGAGAGGTGATGCGGATGAAGTACCTCATCGTGGATGATGAATCCCTGATTTTAAGGGATGAAGCACGTGTGATATCGAAGGTGTTAGAAGAAAAGGCGGAGATTATGCTCGCAGATAACTATGTCGATGCATTGAAGATCGCAGAGCAGATAAAGCCTTACGTCGCATTTCTTGATGTCGATATGCCTGAAATGGACGGACTGGAACTATCAAGGAGAATCGTAGAAGTGTCACCAAATACGAATATTATCTTTATCACGGGATATGAGAAGTATGGGCTGGAGGCGTGGAAGACCGCAGCGAGTGCATTTCTACTGAAACCGGTGATGGAGGACGATGTCCGAGAGGCGATGTCGATGCTCAGGCGCCCATACACGCAGAAGAAGCTCGTGCGAGAGGGACTATTCTTCCGTTGCTTTGGTAATTTTGAAATCTTCTTCGATGGACAACCAATTAAGTTTGGAAGGAAATTAAGCAAGGAATTTCTCGCGTACCTCGTCGATCGAAAGGGAGCACTTGTGACGGAGAATGAGCTACGTGCGGTGCTCTGGGGCGATGACGAGGATACGGATGCGAAGAAGATCTATATCCGCGCAATCGTTGTGGATATCCGAAAGACTTTGAGTGAGTATGGTGGAGAAAAGGTCTTTGTAAATTCGCGAGGGGCGTATGCATTGAATGTCGGCGAGATGAATTGTGATTATTATCAATATGAAGACGGAACAATTCCTGAGGATAGTTTTAGAGGCGACTATATGTCGCAGTATAGTTGGGCCGAAGTTACAGCAGCCAAGCTGAATGAGAAGTATTGGACGGAGTAAAATTCTACAGGAAATGATTACGCAGGAGTCGAAATAGACAAATTCGGCTCCTGTTTTTTGTGTATTATTACGTTGAAAAGAATTTTGATTTTGTAGCATTTCTGTAACACCCCATCCTGTATCATAAGCTCATAAGAAATGTTCGTGAAAGAGACGACAGCTAGGTACGGTCAATAAATTGATATGGGAGGTAACTATTATGATGAAGAACAAAATCAGGAAATGGATGTCCGGTTTTTTGGCTACAGCAATGGTGCTGACAATGATGCCATTAGCAGGGATGAAAGAAGTTAAAGCAGACAGTGCAACACAGAATCTCTATACAGGTTTTAGAGAGATTACAGAAGCATCTGAACTTGAAGTTGGAAAGACATATATGTTTACAGAAGAGACATATAATGGAAAAGACGGATTCGCATCTATTCCAGATGGTGGAGCTAAGCTCAAGATTATGAAGAATGATGTTAATAATAGTTCATATGAAGCAATGAGAGAGTCTGCTAGTGGATACTACGGAGGTTACTCATATGGTTCAACCACCTATGGAGTTCCGTATAATCTGGTTCAAGCCACAGTGCATGTAGAGGCTCGCGGTGACGGTTTTGACAATTGTACGGATGGAACAATCGGGTATGGAACATTGGAGAATGCTAGTGCTAGATATTATGTTGAACCACGTGATAGAACTGTTTCTGGAACAGGATGGTGGTACGGATGTGATGGTGGTGGCGTATATAATATTGGACCAATGCATGTCTATACTTACGACACAATCGAATTTACAGAAGAAGATATTACTATTACAAAGTCAGCGAACTGGGATGATACAGCTAATGTTGATGCGAACGGAAATAAAGTAGTAACAAAGAATGACATCAATGTTACGGTATCTGCTGCTAATGGACAGCGTTACAATATCGCATTTTATGAGATTTCTAGTTCAGATAATACTTTTAATTTGAATAATGACGACAATAAGATAACAGTTACTATTGGTAATGTAACGAAGGAAATTGAAGTAGCACAGCCTCAGAAGGGTAACCTGGATAAGATTGATAATGATTTCGAAAATAAGACAGGCACAAGTGATTTGGATATTGGCATTGTAACAGGTATCAATGATGTAGTAGGTGCATTAGAAGGAACAATTCAGGAAAAGATTGAGAAGGCGCTTACAGGTGGTAATAATGTATCCATTAATCTTAATGTAAAGCAGGTAGAAGCTGAGGACTTAGAGGAAGGTGCAGCAGAGGCAATTGATGCAGCAAGAGGTGACTTTGAAATTGGACAGTACGTTGATATCTCACTCTTTATGCATGTATTTAATAGTGTAGGTGTTGAGACAGAAACAGAGAAATTAGCAGAACTTCCAAATGGATATATCGAAGTATCAATCTTGATTCCAGAGGAACTTAGAAATACAGACGAAAGTATCGAAAGAGAATATGCACTTATCAGACTTCATGAAGGGGAATCAGAAGCAGCAGTATTAACAGGTGTATATGATGAGGAAACATACGCATTTAAGTTTGCAACAAATAAGTTCTCAGATTACGCAATCGTATATAAGGATTCTAAGGCTGTAATTCCAACAGAAACAGCAGCAGAAGCAGAGACACCGGTTACGAAGATTCCTTCCGTTAAGATTGCAGAAATCGTAGATACAGCATTAGCGGATACAATAGAATCAACGACTACAGTTGCAAGTGCAGATGTAACAGTAGAAGAAGTTGTAGGTACGACAAATACAACAGAGTCTGCAGATGCAACAACAGAGACAAAGACGGTAGCAAGAGCACCAAAGACAGAAGATACAGGTTATATGATGGTGAAGATTCTCTACTTGGTTATGATTTTAAGTGGAGTTGGATTCATTACAACTATCATTGAGAAGAAGAGAGTAAGAAAATAAATATAGATAATTCGTAGACTCCTATCTAGAGAGAAAGCCGGAAGTTGATATGTACCTAGAGTACTAGATCCCATATCATGACTTCCGGCTTTTTTTATTTGGAATTATTTGTTTGTATTTTCAATTACATCGATGACTTCTGTTAAATCATGACATACAGCATGAAGTTTCTTTTTCAGTTCCGCATCGGGTTGTGATAAATCCGGTACCATAATTGTCTTTAAACCAGCAGACGTTGCCGACGTGATTCCATTTGGTGAATCTTCTACTGCAAATGCATCATCTGCGGTGATAGGGGCTTCGCCGGCGGCCTCAGCAATTTTGGATAATTCCTGAATGGCAAAGAGATAAGGATCTGGATGAGGCTTACCCTTTGGCACATTGTGAGCGCTGATGACGATTTTGAATTTATCGTGAATACCAGCAGTTGTTAAGCGACGTACCGCGTTTTCGTATTCGGTAGCTGTAACGACAGCATTCCAAATATGATGTTCTTCTAAATAAGAGAGTATCTCATTGATGCCCGGCTTTACGGGGATCCCATCAATAGCTAACCATTCTTTGACAAGCGCATTTGCTCTTTTATGTGTTCCATCATAATCAAAATCAGAACCATAGCGTTCTTTATACATGATTCTGGCATCATAACTGTTTAGGCTTCGATGAAATAAGGCATCATCTGCAGTGAATTCTTCGTATCCGGCTTCATGAAAGGCCTGTACCCACGCTTTGTTATAGTATTTTTCTGTATCCGTAAGTACGCCATCCATGTCGAAGAGGACAGCACGGATTGGTTTTGTTGTATGACTCATAGTGTTACTTCCTTAT
>JAFOVD010000032.1 GCA_017392525.1 Lachnospiraceae bacterium | reverse complement strand
GATAAAATCGCCGTTTGCATTTCCGGCGGTAAGGACAGTATGCTGATGGCAAAGCTTTTTCAAGAGTTGCAGCGTCATGGTAAGAAGAATTTCGATGTGGTTTATCTTGTGATGAATCCGGGATACAATGATGTGAACTATCAGCGTATTCTTACCAATGCAAGTATTATGGATGTCCCAATCACAGTATTCGAGTCCAAAATCTACGATATCGTTGCAGATATTGATGCTAATCCGTGTTATCTATGTGCGAGAATGAGACGAGGATATCTTTACAGCAAGGCCAAGGAACTGGGTTGCAACAAGATTGCCCTGGGTCATCATTTTGATGACGTAATTGAAACGATAATGATGGGAATGCTCTATGGCGCTCAGATGCAGACCATGATGCCGAAGCTTCACAGTACGAATTTTGAAGGAATGGAATTGATTCGCCCAATGTATCTGATACGTGAACGTGATATTATCCATTGGAGAGAGTACAATCATTTGAAATTCATAGCATGTGCCTGCCGATTAACGGATAGTTGTTCTACTACCGGTGAGGAAACAGGCTCTAAGCGTGCAGAAGTAAAACAGCTGATAAAGCAGTTAGAGGATAAAGATCCTGTGATTGCCATGAATATTTTTAGAAGTGTTGAAAATGTCAATTTAAGTACAGTAATTCAGTACAAAGATAAGGATGGAAAGCATCATTTCCTGGATAATTACTAAATCAGCAAAGATGTGCAAAAGGCAGGTTATTTCATGAATTGTATGAAATAATCTGTTTTTTGTCGAATTTGATAAAATAATGTGTATAAATTGTCAAATATGGTACAATGGATATCAAGGAAACTGGGCGGTTAACCGGTTTCGAATTGTTTTGTTGGTTTGGTTTTAAGGTTTATGTAGAGGGCAATATGGATATTTTACTTACAGGTGGTACGAGTTATTTCATGGATGCCATGATTGACAAGTTTACCAAGGAAGGACACAGAGTTTATGTTCTGTCAGGTAATAAATACGGTACTGACAGATACAAGAAAGTATTCGAACAATATGATTTTTCATATGATGCCGTAGTAATAAATGAAGTTATTGAGAGTATCGCTCCGGATACTGTCATTTTTTCCGGTGCCTATGATTCGAACTATTCAAAGGAATCGGATCAGGGTCAAATCGTATCTTATACAACGGGATTGGTAAACCTTTTGATGGCACTGCAGTGCAGTAAGAAAAAGGTGAAGTTTATCTATCTTTCCAGCGAGCAGATTTTCCAGGATCGATATGAAGAACCGCTGACAGAGCGGGATATCCCGAAATCTTATGGGGCTTATCAGCTGGCTATTCGTCAGGGAGAGCAGAGCGTGTTAAATGCGCAGACAGACGAGAATCTGGAGACTTATGTGCTTCGATTAGACCATCTCTATGGAAAACCGAAGACAAGTCAGGATTTCTCAGAATTGCTTTCTGAGATGTGCCGGGAAGGCATGTTCTTTAACAATATCAACACTAATGAAAAGAATCGTTATACCCTTCTTTCTGTGGGGGATGCGATTCAGCATATTTATACATTTGTAAATGCAAAGGAGCCAAAGCAGAGAATATATCATATCAGCTCCGGTAATACGCTTACTGAGACGGAGATTGCTGTAGCGGTAGCTGAGGGTATGGCAAATGGTAATAAGAAGATTTCCGTTACGGAACGTTCTCTGGGAATGGATTATCATACCTGTCTGTCTGCGGAGGCGTTTAATCAGGAATTTGGTGCGGTGTATCGTGATCATCCTGAGGATAGTATCAGAAAAATTGCGAATTATGTGCGGAAGCATTTTAAGAAGTACTATCAGACCAACGAAAAGAAATTTGTATTTACGAATCGTATCCTGAATCAGCTGTTCATGATTTTTCAGATTTTGATTCCGTACATTGAGAATACTGTATGTTTCATTCCGTTTTTTATGTTAAATAACAGAGCGGTAGGATCACAGTATTTTGCAAATCTGGATTTTTATCTGATTTACGTACTGTTGTTTGCGATTATTTTCGGCCAGCAGCAGGCGACGTATTCTGCGATTCTGGCAACGGCTGGATATATCTTCAGACAGCAGTATACCAGATCAAGTTTTGAAGTAATTCTGGATTACAATACCTATGTGTGGATTGCCCAGTTATTTATTCTGGGATTGGTTGTAGGTTATCTCAAGGATCGATTGCGTGCGATTCGTGGGGAAGACAAGCGGGAGATTGAATACCTGAAGAATCAGATGGATGATATTTCCACAATCAACAGCTCCAATGTGCAGATTAAGAATGTTCTGGAAAGCCAGATTATTAATCAGAATGACAGTTTCGGCCGTGTATATGAAATCACATCATCACTGGATCAGTACGCTACGGAAGAGGTTTTATTCTACGCAGTAGAGGTTGTATCGAAGTTGATTCACAGCAAGGATGTCGCTATCTACTCAATCTCCAACGGGGATTATGCCAGATTATTTGCAGCTACATCGGATAAGGCACGTTGCCTTGGAAATTCCATTCGCTATAAAGAACTTCCGGAAATGTATCGTGAGTTGGAACGTGACCGTGTCTATATTAATAAAGACATGAATGATGCTTATCCATTGATGGCGGATGCCATCTTTTCACAGGAGAAAATGGAGATGATTATTATGGCCTGGGGTATTCCTTGGGACCGTATGACTCTGTCACAGGCTAATATGCTTCGTGTAACCGGATTTTTGATTCAGAATGCAATTCTGCGTGCGGATCGTTATATGGAAGCTCTTGAAGCAAAGCGTTATCACGAGGGAACATCGATTCTCGAACGAGAGGCATTCAAGACACTTCTTGGAGCCTATGTGCAGGCTGCAAACCGTGGCCTTACAGAGGTAACGGTACTTTCCATTGCACTGAATGGCAGAACGATTCTTCAGGCGGGCATGGATCTTGGACATGCGTTACGTACATCGGATTATATGGGCCAGTTAGATGATGGCCAGTTATATGTTCTGTTATCCAATACAAATCTGGAAAATGCCAATTTTGTTATGGATCGTTTTAAGAAGCTTGGATATATTGCTAATGTACAGAATTTAGAGGAGATACAGCTATGATAAATCGTAATTTTTGGCTGGTGCTGGCAATCCTGATTCTGAATCTGTTATTGGTGATAGGTTACTATGTGATTATGATTTATCTTCTTCCAATCTTTTATCGGAAGAAGGGAAGAAATGAAAATATAGATCGAAGAAAGTGCTATATCACATGTGTGGTTATGTTTTTCTGCCCGGTGATAGGAGCGTTGTTCTTTTCTCTGGGATGTCTTTGTAACCGACTGTTCTTTCGTAAGACAGTGGATCTGGAGGATGTTATCTTCAGTAAGGATCGAGTGGAATCCCTTCACCGTGGTGATGATGATGTGGAACGAAATATTGTTCCTCTGGAGGAGGCACTGGCAGTTTCCGACAAACAGAGTCTACGTACCCTGATGTTAAATATTTTAAAGGGAGATATCTCAAAATCGTTACATACTATTGCGGAAGCTCTTAACAGTAACGATTCGGAAACAGCACATTATGCTGCATCGGCACTTCGAGATGAACTAAATAACTTCCGGTTTAATGTGCAGGAACTTTATACCGGGTTAAAAAAAGAGGATACGGATATTGCTGTGGTAGGCGAGGGTCTGTTGAAATATATGAATGCTTTCCTGGCGCAGCAGGTGTTTAGCCAGATGGAGCAGAAATCCTATGTTGAGATGATGGATGAGGTTGCATCCATTATGTTTGACAAGGATCCGAAGTATATGAAATCCATGTTCTATGAGTGGGTTTCCATGCGACTTCTGGAGGTTCGGGATTTCGAAAACTGTGAGAAATGGTGCCTTCGTGCGGCAGAATACTATCCGAAAGAACTGTCCTCATACACCTGCCTTTTAAAATTGTACTTTGAAAAACAGGAAAAAGAAAAATTCTTTAGAGTGATGAATGAGTTGAAGTCATCCTCCGTTGTGATCGATAGGGAAACACTGGAGATGATTCGTACGTTCTCCAAAAACTAGGACGAGAATGACAGGAAAGGAGGGAGAAAATTATGAGCATGGCAGAACTTACTGTTTTGCAATTCATTGGAATATTCGCATCATATCTTACGATGACCCTGTTTCTCCCAGCCCTTTTATTTCATAGGAAAACAAGTAAATACGAGTTTTCAGTGCGATTTATGATTTATTTTCTATGGGGAAATTTCTATATGATGAATGTAGTGTTTCTCTTACAGTTACTTCATATATGTAATCGCGCTACATTGATTCTCGTCACATTTTTGATTGCAGTCCTCTTGTTCTTTCATGATAGAGGCATTCGCCTGGATGAATATCTTCATCAGAGGCTGGATTTGATTCGTCGTTACCTCTCCGGTGTTATGGGGAGAAAGACTCTTGGTCGAAGCGTACGAAAGAGAATCAGGGGGATTTTCAAGTTATTCCTCCGATGGTTGGTGGATAATGTTTTAAAAAAACTGTTTCCATGTGTATTACTTTTTGGAACGATTGCATTTACAATCTATATTTTTGGATCGACGTATCTGATTAACTATGGATACAATGCTTCTGATCTGGTGGTACACAATTATTGGATAAATGGCTTAAAAGATGGCAAGCTTTTCGTAGCCGGGATTTATCCCTTTGGCTATCATATTGTTTTATATTTTTTAAGTGAGGTTTTTGGAATTCGTGTTCTGACACTTCTCAGACTCTTTGGTCTGGTTCAGATTCTATATGTACTGTTGATGTTACTTGCGTCGGTTTCAGCGTTGTCTAAATCCAAATACGTAACATTTCTCTCGGGAATCTTATATGTTGGATTAAATATCTGGAGTGTGGATTCTTTTTCCAGATTCCATTCTCCCCTGCCTCAGGAATACGGTATGGTATTTATTCTGCCTTCGGTTTATTTCGCAATTCGATATTTCCAGGTCAAGGCCGAGGATTTAAAGAGCGATATGGAAAAGGATGACTGGAAGAGCATGAAGCTCTACCGTCGTTGGCTAATCAGTTCCAGGCGCTACGAGGCAATGGAGAAAAGAAGAAACCGGACTCTGTATTATACATCGGATTTTCGTTATCTCAAGTTCAAGGACAAGGTGAAGCGTTGCATCGCTATCCTGCAATGTCTTATCAGAAGACAAAAAGAGAGACATATTAAGGAAATGATGCGTTTCAGGGAGTCCAGCTGGATGCTGGTATATTTTGCACTGGCATTTCAGGCAACGCTGGCGGTTCATTTCTATGCGACTATTATTACAGGAATTGCCTGCATCGCCATTGCCATAGGATTTTTTGGTAAATTCATTCGGGGAGAATATTTTAAGGTACTTATGCAGACAGGTATTATCGCAATTATCTGTGCGGTTTACCCTTTTGCATTTGCATATATTGGTGGAACTCCGTTTCAGGGTTCCATGAACTGGGCGCTGGGCGTCATCAGTGGTGATACTGCAGATTCACAAAACAGTGAAGAGCTGCAGGAAGAATTAGAAAAGGGTCTGGATGAGGGTGACGCGGCCTTCTATGATTCGGATGGTAATCTAGTGGCCATTATGAAAAAAGATGGAACGGTAATCGGTTCAGAATCTTTTGTAAAGCAGTTTGACATTCAGCCTAATATGGATTCTTCTGATTCTACGCAGGCAGAAGATACGGTAGAGTCTGAGAATGTGAAGACGGTGAATAAGAGTCTTGTTCAAAAGGTTAAAGAGCGACTTCTGGGGCTTTCTCAAAAACTTCGGAACGGGGTGATTACCTGTAAGAACAGTTTTAAGGAATCCATCGATGATTATGTTGTAAATAAGGACAGTGGATATAAGGGCATTGCCAAGGCTATGATGGTTCTTCTACTTGCATCAATGGGACTTTCGATTCTGGTTCGATGCAAGGATAGTGACTACGGTCGTATGTTGACATCAATATCTCTATCCGCCGGATTTTTGATGCTGTTATTAATAGCAGAGAAAATTGGTCTTCCGGTATTGATTGATGCCAATAGAACTCGATATTTCATGCTGTATTTCATATGTATGATGTTTGGGCTGGCAGTGGATGCAGTACTGTATCTATTGTTATCCTGGCGTAAATTGATCCGGCCAATGCGCGTGGTTGCCTTTGGCCTGGTGGTTGTCACACTGGTTGTTACATATCAGCATAAACTGTATGCAAAGCCATATCATGTGGAGGCACAGGAAACCAATGGTGCGATTCTCTGTACAGCAAGTATTTTGGAAACGCACACGAAGAAAGACTTTACCATAGTTTCCGCCAATGACGAGATGCAGATGTTGGATGCATCCGGATACCACACGGAGAGTATCGATCTTCTCCGTGAGATGGAGGACTATGAGGAAGATGCATATTTTGCCTGCCCGACAAAATACGTATATATCTATATTGAGAAGGTTCCACTGGATTACTATACCAGCTGGTATGGAAGTGGGTCGACAGTCTCTGAAGAGGGCGCTTCGATGGAACTCCCGAAGGGGGATGGGGTGGACATCTACACGGGAGAGAATCGATTTATTGTAATGTCAAGGCTCTATTACTGGGCGGAGGCTTACGAGCGGATGTATCCGAATGAAATGCAGGTGTTTTATGAAGACGATGATTTCATCTGTTATGAAATCAAACAGAATACTAGTGCATTACTTAACTTGGCAATTAATTATGGTTTCAATGTTGGAGAGAAATAAGCGATGGTTAGTCGAAGAAATTTCGCAATGATTTCCCTAATCATGTTTGTACTTTTAGGATTGTTCATGTTTACGGAAGCGGCGAAACAGCAGTTGAATAAGTATGATGAAAATCCCTACGGCGATGTAGCGACGAAGGGAGGCGAATGTAACAAAGTCTACCAGGTGACAGACAGCACGGAGGGGGCATATTCCATTTATGTTGGAGAAGAGAGCGGTATTTTAGATACAGCACGTCAGTGGAGTAGCCTTCATCATTCCAATCTTGTGTCAGAAGAAACGGTTTCTGATGTGAGTTTTTCGGATGATAACAAGCCGGAGTTTATCATTGTACAGGGTAGTAAAATCTCTGATTCGGATGTGGACACAATCGGAGAATGGATTGAGCAGGGCATGTCTATTATCTTTGCTGACATGCCATCTCTTAAGATGATTAAGGGAAATGATACACTGCGCCGTTATCTCGGTATCTCTGAAGTATATCAGGATGAGGTTGAACTCACCGGTATGAGTTTACGTGAGGGCTTTTTGATTGGAGGAGCCGGAGATTATGTAGAGGATACAGACTACGAAGAGGATATGCAGGATTTGGATCTCACCACTCCATGGTATATCCTGGCTTCCGGTACGAAGATGTATCTTTCCGGTGAAATCGAACATCAAGATTATATTGATAATTTTGGAGAGGAAAATTATCTGAATTATCCGACTGCATTTCTTCCGGGCATAATCTGGAGAAACAGTATCGAGGATTCCAGAATCTTTGTTGTTAATGGAGATTATATGGAATCAGATACCGGTATTGGAATGCTTTATGCAATGGAATACGAGGTTTCAGGTTTCCAGATTTATCCTGTGGTAAATGCCCAGAGTACGGTTATGACTGCTTATCCGACCTTTGCATCGGAGAACGGGGAACAGATGAATGAAATCTATTCCAGAGATGCAATCAGTGTAATGAGAGATATTGTATGGCCTGCGCTGGTTGAGATTATGACCAATACAAACAGTCATATGACATTTATGTTACAGAGTAGAATTGATTATAGTGATAAGACTTCTATTGACGTTGGTGATGTGGCTATGCTTATGAGATTCTTAGGGGTACAGGAAACAGAAGCCGGAATCAGTGCCGGGGGAACGGATTCTCTCAGTAGTCTGGAGCAGCTTCAGTATGACAAGTCATTCTATGATGAGTACCTTTCGGACTATAAGTTTACAACTGCCTATGTGGGATCCAACAGTCCGACAGAGGTTAGTCAGGCACTTTCACAAGAGGGGTATACAGATGTTTCTACATTGTTAAAAGATTATGAGAATACCGGAGATATCTTATCTTTTCTCGATGATGATACCCTGGTATTGTCATCGGTAAATACAGGTTCATCCCATACCTATTCTGAAGATTTAAGAGCCCGCAGTATAGAGACTGCTTTGGCTTATTCAATGATTTCCGAGGACTTAAGTGAGGTTATATATCCACAGTCCAAAGATCAGCACTGGGAGAATTTGTCCAAGAAACTGTCTTCCTATTGCGTGACTTTGTTTAAGCAGTATGATGCATTTGATGAATTGACACTTTCGGAAACGGGACAGAGGGTAAGAGATTATTATAATCTTGAATACAATGTATCCCGAACAGGAAAAGTGATTCAGATATCTTCTTCAACAGATGACGGATATTTTATTTTCCGTACTCATGGAGAGAAGATAGTTGATATTGAGGGAGCGGACTATACAAAGTTGGAAGACGATGCGTATCTACTTCATATCAAAGATCAGTTGGTTAAGATTACCATGAACAAGGAATCAGAAGTGTATTATTACGAAGGGAATTAGAGATGAAAATCTGTTTGGTAGCTGAGGGTTGTTACCCATATGTGGTTGGTGGCGTTTCCAGTTGGATTCACAGTTTAATAAATCAGTTTCCGCAGCATGAGTTTGTTATCCTGTCGATTGTTGCAGACCGTAGCATGAGAGGAAAATTTGTCTATGACTTGGCGGATAATGTATCTGAAGTTTATGAGCTGTATCTTACAGACCTGGACTGGTCAACTGCTAATAAAAATAGTAGACGTCGCACGTATCGTTTAAATAAGACGGAGCAGCAGGCACTACGTTCTTTACTTTTAAATCAGAATATTGATTGGGATACGATATTTACATTGTTTCAGAGAGAGAATCTGTCTGTGGATGCACTGTTAATGGGGGAGGATTTCTTAGAGGCAGTTAAGGATGTCTACAGAAAACAATATACAGATGCGGTATTTTCAGATTTCCTGTGGACTATGCGTTCCATTTATTTACCACTGTTTTTAACATTGCAGTTTAAGGTTCCGGAGGCGGATTTATACCACTGTGTTGCAACAGGTTATGCAGGTGTTTTGGGGGCTATGGCCAAGGCAAAATATCAGTGCGGCCTGCTTATTTCCGAGCACGGTATTTATACAAGAGAACGTGAAGAGGAACTGGTTAAGGCAAAATGGGTACAGGGTATCTACAAGAATATATGGATTGAGCAGTTTAGAAAGATGTCCTTTCTGGGATATCAGCGAGCGGATCTGGTAACATCTCTTTTTGCACATGCCAGAGAGTTACAGATTGAGCTTGGATGTCCGCCACAGAAACTGCAGGTTACACCTAATGGAATCAGTGTGGAGCGCTTTAGTAATCTTGTGGGTAAGACAGCAGAGGATGAGAAATACTTCAATATCGGAGCGGTGATTCGAGTGGCACCAATCAAGGATGTAAAGACTATGATTCGCGCATTCTATTATGCTAAAAAGCAGGAGCCAAGGTTGAAGCTGTGGATTATGGGACCATGGGAAGAGGAAATGGAGTACGCAAAAGAGTGCTTTGATATGGTGGATTCCATGGGCATTCAGGATGTTGTATTTACCGGTAGAGTAGATGTAAGAGAGTATTATGGTCGCATGGACTGTACTATATTAACATCCATCAGTGAGGGACAGCCGCTGACTATTCTCGAGGGATTTGCAGCACATAAGCCGGCGATAGCAACGGATGTCGGTAACTGTAGAGGCCTGATTGAGGGTGAAGATGATAATTTAGGTTCGGCAGGTATTGTCACCTACATTATGAATGTCGAGGATATTGCCAATGCAATGGTAAGTATGGCGACAAATCCGGAATTGACTTTGAAAATGGGTGAAGTCGGTTATCAGAGACTGATGCGTAAGTATAAAGTAGAGGATATGCGTCATACCTATGATGAGATTTATGAGGGCTTTAACGGAGGAAAGGAATAAGAGATTATGGCTGGTATAGGTGTTAAACTGAATAAGATCTACAGGAAGAAAACACTGTTAGCGCATCTGGCTGGTTTTGCTTATAGTACGATTATTACCATAGCGCCAATGATTATTATTATGATTACCATTGTCATTATGGAGAAGCTTTTGGGATATGAGCAGGTTAGTTATGCGAGAAGATCTCTATTCTCTTGTACGGTGTTATATATATTTATCTTTGCATTGTTGGCTGCGTCACCATTTAATGCAGTGTTGTCCAGATTTATGTCGGATGTCATTTATCAGGAACGATATGGGGATATTATGCCGTGTTTCTATACCGGGTTGTGGATAAATATAGTATTTGGTGCTATTTTTGGAATTCCATTTGTGATTCATGAATTTTTGACAAAGCAAGTGGATCCCATGTTTATATTCGTATCTTATTGTGGATATTTCGCATTGATTCTCGTTTTTTATACAATGTTATATCTGTCCATTTGTAAGGATTACACCAAGATTACCTGGTTTTATTTTGTGGGTATGTTGGTTTCAGTTGGATCCAGCCTGCTTTTGGTAAAGCTTTGTCATATGGAAATCGTATTTGGTATGCTCTTATCTCTTGTTATTGGCTTTTTGGTGGTGGCGATTCTTGAGATTGCTCAGGTGAAGAATTATTTCCATGAGAATACGAGAGCATACTTGAAGGTGCTCCCGTATTTCAAGGATTTCTGGCCGTTGATTATCAGTAACTTTCTCTATGTATGCGGTTTATACGTACACAATTTTGTGTTCTGGACTAGCGATCTTAGAATGGAGGTTGTAGATACATTTGTATGTGCAGAGCCATATGATATGGCCACATTTCTGGCACTGGTAACGAATTTTACATCTACGGTTATATTTATCTCCAATGTGGAGCTTCATTTCCATCAGAGATACAAAGCATATTCAGAGTCTGTTATTGGTGGGAGACTCAGTGATATTGAAAATGCCAAGAGCCGTATGTTTGGTCAGCTTTCTACAGAGTTATCGGATTTGACACGAATTCAGTTCATTATCTCTGTAGTGATATTTTTGATTTTTATTGTCTGCCTGCCAATGATTGGTATAGCCGGACTGCCGTTGCAGATTTATCCATGTCTTGCAGCCGGATATTTCGTATTGTTTATTATGTATGGCGAACTGATCTTTTTGTACTATTTCAATGATCTTTCAGGTGCAGTTATTACGGCAGGAGGATTCTTTATTACAACAATTATCGGCGCATTGATTTCCATGCATTTTAGTACCATTTGGTATGGAATGGGACTGTTTGTCGGTGCATTTGTGGGATGGATGATTGGATATTTCCGCCTGCGCTGGGTTGAGCGACATATGGATATTCATATCTTCTGTCGAGGAAACCTCATGAAGAAGGGTCGAGGAAACAGACCGAGTGATCGAGTATATACCAAGGAGGGTTTATCATAATGAATGTTACAGTTGCTTTTATAGGAATGGGGGTAATCTTGTTGCTTCTGGATTTTCTCGCATTCAGTAAGAAGAAAATGGCAGCCAGTATCAGTCTTGTGTGGTTCGCATTTGCAATCGGATTGATATTGCTTGCGGTGCTTCCTGTGGGACAGCCCTGGAGAAATCACAGTACATCATTTCTCTATATTCCAAACATTTTATTGTTTGGTTTTTCTGTAATCGGACTGTTCCTTACAACAATGGCTATTTCTGTGTTACAGACGAGAAATCGTGAACTTGCAATGCAGGTCTCGCTTCTCAATCAGGAGAATGAGCATATCCTCCAAAGACTGGAAGTGCTGGAGAAGGGGAATAAATCATGAAGAAGTCAGTTTTATTCGTGATTAATACCTTTAGTAAGGGTGGCGCTGAGGTTGCTTTGCTGGAATTATTAAAGCATATTGACTTGAATCGTTATGAGATAGATTTATTCGTATTAATGGGGCAGGGAGAACTGGTTTCTCAGTTACCTCCCGAAATACGATTGATAAATCATAGATATGATACTACTTCGGTATTAACAAGTGCCGGTAAGAAAATTCTCATTAAGAATGTAATCAGAGCGGCACTTTGCCGGGGAAATGTTTTCCGGCTTTTTGGATATATGGTGAAAAACTGGATTGCCATGCTTGGAAATGAGAACCATCCATACAAGAATCTGATTTGGCGTATGATGTCAGATGGGGCGGAAAGGCAAGACAAGGAGTACGACCTTGCAGTTGCATTTTTAGAAGGTGGATCAAGTTACTATGTAAGTGACCATGTCAAAGCCAAGCGAAAGGCAACATATGTGCATGTGGACTATCAGCAGGCTGGGTACACAAGAGAACTGGACCTAAACTGCTATCTGTCTTTTGACCATTTATTTATGGTATCCAAAGAGGTTCAGGACAAATTTGTGGAAATCTATCCGGAATTGGAGGATCGATGTTCCATCTTTTATAATATTATTAATCATGAGATGATTTTTAAGAAGGCAATTGAAGATGAAGGATTCTTGGACGCCTATAATGGTATCCGGTTACTTACCGTCGGTCGTCTGCATTATCAAAAGGGATATGATATTGCAATTCAGGCCATGCAGCTTCTAAAGAGAAGAAATATACATGCCAGATGGTATGTACTGGGAGATGGATCTCTTCGAGATAAGCTTGCACAGCAGATTCACAGTGCGGGACTCGATGATGATTTCATCCTGATGGGGGCGGTAACCAATCCTTATCCATATTATGAACAGTGTGATATCTATGTTCATGCAACCCGCTATGAAGGCAAGAGCATCGCAATTCAGGAAGCGATGATTCTCGGTTGTCCGGTGATAGCGTCAAATTGTGTGGGAAACCGCGAAACAGTAGAGGATGGCGTAAATGGCATTCTCTGCGAATTGACACCGGAGGGCATTGCAGACGCCATTGAAGATTTGATTTTAGACAAGAATCTTCGTATGAAATACAGCGCAAGAGCAGCTGCAATTCGCTCCAAGGAAGACAGTGAAGTACATAAGCTTATGCAAGTTTTAAATGCATAAATACTAGAGATTTATAGGGAATAACTATGGAAAATAAGAGACATGACCTGCTTGTAATTATACCTGCATATAACGAGGAATCAAATATTAGTGAAGTGTTGGAAAAACTGGAGAAACCGCCGATTTCGGATATTGCGGATGTGTTGGTAATCAATGATGCATCCAAGGATGATACCAATTTTCTGGTTAAGGGAAGAGGCAAGGCAAAGATGGTAACCCATGTATTTAATCTGGGCTATGGAAGTGCGATTCAGCTGGGATATAAATACGCAGTGCGCCGACGTTATCAATATGTAATCCAGATGGATGCGGATGGTCAGCATGATCCGTCGAATATTCCGGTAATTTATGAAGAACTTAAGAAAAGAGATGCAGAAGGAAACCTCTGCGATATTGTTTTGGGTTCTCGTTATATGGGGCAGGAAGAGACCTTTGAGACAAGTTTTGCAAAAAAGATTGCCTATGTGTGGTTTAGATTTCTGATTAAGCTTTTTACAGGAAGAAGATTTGCTGATCCCACAACGGGATTGCAGGGACTGAACCGTAAGGCATTTTTGTATTATTCAAAATATAATCACTTCGATGATAAGTATCCGGATGCAAATATGCTGACCCAGATGCTGCTTTTGAAGTTTAAGATTCGTGAGATTCCGGCAGTGATGCATAGTCGAACATCAGGAGTGAGTATGCATTCCGGCTGGAAACCATTTGTATATATGTTTCGTATGACATTTTCTGTGCTGGCAGTGGCATTCCGTTTTGGGGTTTTGAAAGAAGATATGGGAGTGGGAGAAAATGATACCATTTGGCAGGAAAAAGAAACAGGTTCTACTGGACACAAGTAGAAATGATTATGAATTTGTAGAGGAAACAAAGAAAAATCCCTCCAGGGGATTCTATCAGGTATATCCCTTTGATTTATCTTGTGACATTGATGAGAAATACCTTGATACCACTATGCAGACAGATGATACCATCTGTCTCATAGAAGTTTGTTTAAAAGCTTATAGAGAGGAGCAGATATCCCAGGAAGGATGTAATCACCTTCATCGGATTCTGACGTATTTTAGAAATAAAAACAAGGACCTGATTGTTCGGTTTACTTATGATCTGGACGGACATGCAGCAGAATCCGAACCTACAAGCATAGATAAGATACAACTGCATATGCGGCAGACTTTAAATATTATTGAGCAGTATCAGGATATTATAATCCTGATGCAGGGACTCTATGTCGGAAACTGGGGTGAGATGCATAGTTCACGTTATGCAACTGACAATGCATTGAAGGTTCTCTATGAAACCTATCGCATGAGTGAGGCAGGACATATTTATCTTGCAGTCCGTACTCCGGGGATGATCCAAATTCTTCTCAAAGAAAATCCAAGAATTCAGAAGCGAATGAAGCAAGATGAAGAATTATACCAGGAACATTTGAGACATCTGGATAAGATCGGGCTTTTTGATGATGCACTTCTCTATAGTGAGGATGATTGCGGAACATTTCATAAGGATCAGCTTTCGAAAGAGATACAGTATATTCAAAAGAATGTCATTAAGGTACCGGTAGGTGGTGAAGTGTTAAAAGGGGATGCAGAGTTATCTCAGGTTAAGATGCTAAATCATCTGGAGACTTTACATATTAATTATTTGAATCGTCAGTATGACAGGAATCTTCTCGATCGCTGGAAGGAAATAAAGTACGGTGACACAACATTTTATGATTATGTGGAGAAGCATTTGGGATATGCGATTCATCTGGATGAAATTACCTATGATCCCAAGGAGTATGAACTGAATATCAGAGTAATAAATCTGGGATTTGGTGCCATGATAGAGACTGCAGAGTGTAGGGTTTTGATTGAGCAGGAATGGACAGAAATGAATATGGAGACCGGAGAAATAGAGCACGGACTACATATGGAACAACAGGCACACTACCGTATTCGACATGCGTCCGTGCAGAGTGGAAGCACTCAGAACTGGACCTTGAAATTAAATCCTCTTAAGAAGGGAAAATACCGAATCAGTATTAAGATGGTTCGATTCAAGGACCAGCGGCCGATTTATTTTACTAATTTAAAACCGGAAGAGATGTTCAGACTTCCAATGGAGCAGCCATAAGAATTGTCACTGTTTGAATTGGCAAATTCGATATCGCTGTCGGTGTCAGGATCGTGAAGTGCCAGATACACATCGTAGGTTCCTTCTTCAAGCTCAGTAAGAGGAAGCTCAACTCCGATGGTAGTGGTTTCGTTGGCATTCCAGAAACGGTTGTCTGTATCGACAGTTAATTTAGTAACTTTATTTGTTTCCTGATTTACCAGGATGCAGGTACAATCCATCTCTTTATAGGCATTAGAAAAACCTGTATTTTGAATATCTATATTCATGGTTGCTGTACTTGAGAAGGTGGCACGGTTTTGAACGTCAATAGAACATCCGGTAATCAGATAGCGATATCCCAGATGGGCACGGATATATTCAAGTCCGTTACATCCATTGAATAGATCATCACCGGTGTAAGTGGTATTTTGCCATTTCTCAAGAACTTCAGGATCATACTCGATATTAAGATAGGAAACATGCATGGCGGATAAATCCGGAATGGCGTTAATCAAATTATTGTATTCATTATCGAGGATTGCTTCGCCACCATTAGGTACGTAGGTGCAGAGGGCATTTTGAAATGCAATTTCCTGCTCTCGGTCCCCCTTTTTGGTGTAGTCGGTACTATTGGGGTCGTATTTGGTATCCCCATAGGTTCCCAGGTCATAGACAGAACCGAGCATGCCGTCATTAAACAGTCCGAGGCGGGATGCTAGAGTGCCGTTGAAGGCATTTTCCGCCGTAATAGTTTCATAAGTTTGATTGATGATTCGATAATGCTGCGGAGTACGAACAGAGAGAAAAATCGATGAATCGATAACACTGTCAAGATGCTTTGCAAGTTTGGTCATATCGGAATCTGTCATATATTTGGAGTCATGCATTTCAGCATAGTCTCCGACGAAGATTCCCTGCAGGATGTAGATGTCATCCTTGTAACGGTTTACCAAGGGAGCAACCTGATCCATATGGGTGAAAATCTGCTGGATGGAAGAAGGCTCGGTCTTATCGGCAAGCCCGTCCCAGTCATAGAGGAAACGAAGGATAATCTGCTTGTGATTTGTCTTTACACCCTCCAGGATTGTTTGAAAATCCTGCAGTGCCTTGTCGGTCAAATCGGAATCCCTGTATTCCTTTAGATTGATTTCTAAAAGCACGAGATTAGAATCTGTCTGATTGGTATCATTTTTGACCTGCTTGGAATCAATCTCGAGATCTTCGGATAGAAGATAACCCTTGATGTGATACCATCCCTGATATGGATTGGATAAGGCATCCGTACTTTCTGTTGCAATATCCGGCTGGACTTGCAGCAGGTAATGATGTTTAAATATATAATAGAAAATACCGCTGATGGTGAGTATCATCACAGCTAAAAAAATAAAAAATGTTACGAAAGAACGTGAAGTATTCTGCTTCATATTTTTCCCTCCCTGTCTTTTCTATTATAGAAAAGGTGGAGAGGATATACAAGAAAGAGGTCTGATTATCAGATATAGGTGAGTTATGGGAATTGATAGAAACTGGAAAGATTATAAGTTGGAGAGAGTGATTGGAACGGAATGGCTGGTACATACCGCGCAGTCCGGAGAAGATTATGAGAAGGTGCTCCCGCTTAACAATATGGGCGCAGAGATCTGTCAGCTTTTAATTGAGGGCAATACAGAGGATCAGGTGGTGGAGATGCTGTCTGAGAAATACAAAGTAGATTTGCAGGAGATGAAACAGGATGTGCATGACTTCCTGGAACAGTTGTAATGGTTAAGTTTAGTAAGGATGAAAAAAATTTACTCTCTTTGCTTCGGGGAGAAGCAATTGCAGAAGAGTCATCATTTGAAATGATAAAGCAGCTGGCTAACCGTCATGCGATTATGCCACTTCTAGGGGATATCTTGTGGAAGGATCAGGATGTGTACAGGATTTCCATGAGAACTATCAGTCAGTATTATCATCTTTTATTTAAGACGAAATACTATGTGGGACTGCTTAGAGAATCCGGCATAGAGACTGTGATTTTAAAGGGGTTCCCTGTAGCACAGTATTATCCGATTCCACAGCTTAGAAAGTCTGGAGACATAGATTTATTGTTATTGAATCCAGGGGATATTGATCGGGCGGTAGAGGTGTTGGAACAGCATGGCGTAAGGCGTATGTCTACCCAGCATGCCAACTATCATGTGGCTATGATCAGTGATGAGCAGATAGAGATTGAACTGCATTTATCCATGACGGAGGAGTTGGATTCTGTTCGGATGAATCATAAGCTTTCCAAGTTACAGGGAGAGCTTAAAAACCACGTGGTTCAGGTGGAAATACTCGAGAATTCATTTCCGGTACTCAGTCCCGGATATCAGGCTTTTTCCTTGCTTTTACATATGCTTCATCACTTTATGCGATCCGGATTCGGTTTGAAACTTCTTTTGGACTGGACGTATTTCTGGAATCACGGGATGGAGAAGTCAGAGCGCAAAATCTATCGTCGTCTGATTCGGGAATTCGGCTTAAGCGGATTTTCGGAAATGATTTCGTCAGCCTGTTTTTTTGAACTGGGGCTGGATGATTCGTCCCTCATTGGAACAAGAGTTAGTGAGGAGACTGCGAGACAGTTCTTAAAGGATGTTCTTTCATCCCATGAATTTGGTGGTATGGAGGATCATCAGATGGTGGCCATGCGTGGTACGAGGTTATGGGATTATATCCGGGAGTTTCATCATCAGATGCATATTAATTATCCAAGGGCAGGGGCAGTATTTATTATATGGCCGGTACTTTGGATAATGACATATATTCGGTTTTCCGTGAACAATCATACCGTCCGAAGTACATCACTTTTTAAAGTATTGAAAAGTGCCAGAGAGCGAAGCTCCTATTTGGACGAAATACAATTGTTCCGAAGATAAATTGGGTTTTACTATACACATGGTCAGTTTCATGTGGTATTATAAAATCGAGGTTGTTTTTGTAGAAAATATTACTTGATTTATGGAGGTATAGGGTTATGTTTGAAAAACCTAGCGTGGTAGTGCTGGATAATCTATCTGAGGGAGTTTTTGCAGCAAGTGGTTGCTGGTCAGGTTTTGTTGTAAATGCACAGGACTGGAACGGTAGCCATCATGTGTTTGAAATTCATCTTACACATTCAAAGGAGGTAGAGCATATTTCTACTGCTTGTACAATCACATTGTTATTTACAGGTGTTGTTACAGACGTATACACAGAGAATAACTGGAGTTGTACATTAAATGGAAACACAGTTACTTTAACAAGACCAAGTCATGCAAATGCATATAAGTCCGGTGATGAAGTAACTTACAAGGTATGGGCTAAGTCAACAGATGAAGCTTCTACCAAGGCTCTTTCTTGTAGTATTACAAGCTACGATTGCTCTAAGCAGACAAATGTTCAGGGTGGAGGAGCCGACGGAAACTAGAATTACATGAGTAATAAAAGCATTTCTATTATCATACCGGTCTACAACGGTGTGACTGCAATGGAAGAGTGTATTTCTTCCATTGCAGAACAATCCCATAAAAATATTGAAATACTTCTGTTGGATGATGGAAGTCATAAGGAAGCAGCCGAAAAACTGGATGAGATTTATGAACAGTTTCGACGTCGGTTTGAAGAGGAAAATTCTGGGATGGAGATCAAGTGTTATCATCTTAGTCACCGGGGTGTTTCTGCTGTGCGAAATTATGGACTCATGGAGGCCGGTGGAGAGTATCTTATGTATATGGATGCCGATGACCGACTGTATGATTCCTATGTGGTTGAGAAATTTCTAAGGATTATGGAATCCGATGAATCCTGTGATATTGTTGTAGGAAATTATGTCCGTGAGATTTCCGGTAAACTGGTGGAGACCACATCTCACAACTGTTTTTCTAAATTATCTCAGGATAGTTTGGAATATAGATTTGCAGGATTTTTTTCTGCAGGTCATCTGGCATATGTCTGGGGAAAGATGTTCCGTAAATCTTCTCTTCTTAAGTGGGGAATTCCATCCTATGACATATCCTATGGTGAGGACAAGCTGTTTTCCTTTGGGTGTTATCTTATGGGGGCGAAGTACGCATTTCTAGAAGATAATACTTATATCTATGTGCAGAACTTTGCATCGCAGTCCTATAAGTTTCGCAAGGACTATGAGAAGGGATGGATGCAGATTGCAAGGGAGACAGAGCAACTTATGAAAATACAGTGTGGTAGAGATTTCGACACCTCAGATCTTATTACATTTACACTGTTATTTGCAGTATTTTTTGATGGCAAGATGGTATATGAACATGACCATTCCAGGGAAAGCCTGAAAGACTTGATTTTATTCTATGGACAGAATACATGGGCGAGAGAGTACATGAATCTCGCATTGAAAAGAAGCATAAAGAAAAAGATTCCAAGTCGAGTATATCGAATTGGAATCCCATGTTTTACTGCTTTAATTAAATATCGTCACTTTGGATTGATATCTTGTATGATTCGATTCATTGTGAATCTTAAGGTAGATCAGCGGATTAAAAATCTTTAATCAGCTGATCTACTTCTGTATTACTGAGAAGTTCACAGTGTTCAGCACGGATTGCATAGACACGGTTACACAGAGTCAAAACGGTTGGCCTGTGGGTTGTGACAAGGCAAAGTCTAGGATAGGTATCTCTCATGATATTTTTCAGAACCTTACGTTCTGTGGCAACATCGAGAGCAGAACTTGCTTCATCCAGTAACAGAATTGGCGATTTTCGAAGGAGAGCCCGGGCAATTGCCAGACGCTGAGCCTGCCCTTCGGAGAATCCGCCGCCTCGTTCTTTGATTTCTGTATAGATACCATCTTTGCATTTCTCAACAAATTCATAGGCGCAGGCAAGCTTTAATGCTTCAATAATCTCTTCATCCGTAGCATCCGGTTTTACATTTCGCATATTCTCGGCAATGGTTCCGGATAGCATAGTATTGCCCTGAGGCACGTAGGAGAAGAACTGTCGAGTCGATGGAGACAGTGGAATCTCCTCTCCATTAACAGACTGGATAGATGCTTCTCCGCCATGAGATGGTAAAAGTGACAGTAGAAGGCGAAGCATTGTGGTTTTACCTTCACCGGAAGGACCGACAAGTCCGATAATTTCATGAGGATGTCCCTCAAAACTTGCTCCTTTAAATACCTCGGTTCCGGTCTGATAGGTATAGTTAATCTGGTGGATACTGAGAGAGACTCCTTCATTGCGATGATTCTCAAGAAATTCTTTTGCAGTGTCAAGATTGCTGTAATCCTCCTGAGGCATATCCAGAATATCCATGAGACGTCCGGCGGAAGTCGTTAGGCTGATGGCAGATGGAATCATGGATGCCAGAGAGTTCACAGAGGATGTCAGGGTTCCGGAAAGAGAGAGGAACATGGTCATGGTACCGTAGGAAATGGCACCGGACCAGACACGATAGATTCCCCATCCATAGGAACTGTAGGAAACCAGCAGTCCAACCATGCTAAGGATGATAGATGTCCAGATGGACATACGGGAGAATTCCATTCTCATCTTCAGATAGTCAGATTGTAATTGCTTCAGTCTCTCGGTATAAAGTCGAACCAGATCAAAAGCCTTAATAGTCTGGATATTGGAGAAGGTCTCCTGATTAAATCCGGACATCTTGGCTGACATAGCAGCACTGCGCTGATTGTTGTTTTGCATTCTTGTAAGCAGTGTCTTACTCATAAGTAGAGAGAAAGGTATACCAATTAGAGCAAAGACAGCAAAACTTGCATCGTAGTAGATTACCATGGCAAAGGCACTGAAAAATCGGAAGATATTGATAATCAGGCTGGGAAGATAACTGAGCACTCCGTCTGAGATGGAGGATGCATCACTACTCCAGCGGGTCAGTAAATCTCCGGTATGATAATTCGTCAGGCTTTCCCAATCTGTAATCAGAATCTTGGAAAAGATATCGGAACGAATCTCGTTATTGACTTTTAGAGAAATCCAGCTGCTTGCGTAGCTTGTAAACTGATTGATAAATATGGAGAAGACGGCAATGCCAATCATCATTGCGAATGTCTTTGCCAGTTCTCCAGCCTGATGACCTGTGATAATATCAACCAGGTCCTTGCTTACCAGACTTGAAATCAGGGAAACTACGGTTCCGCCCAGTCCTAATATAGTGTAAAAAATCATTGCCAGCCAATATCTTCTGGCATAAGTGTAAATCCATTTTGTCTGACGCCACATTTCCTGTATGCGCCCTGATTTAATGCGACCGACGTAGAAGTCGATGCGTTCGGTGATGTGTGACATAAATCTGTTTCCTCTAGTATTCCATTTGTATGCTTTCGTTGTTTTTCTTTAGATAGTTATCGATAACTTCTTTCATGCAAATCGCTGCATCGTCGTCCTTGGTACATCGTAGATGCCAGATTGGGATGCGTTTAATCAGTGCATCTGTAAATGCAAGATTTTTCTCCATTTGATCCACGGTCCAGAATGGCGAAATCAGACGTTGCAATACAGATAGTTGTTTTTCGTCTTCTTTTTTTGATTCGCAGACATTGTGGTCATCCTGGTGCAGGAAAATAATACCGCCAAGGGGATATTTCTCTTTGCTGTATATCTCGCTTGTTCCACACCAAGGTATGCCATAGGTCATAGGCTGATCCATCTGTTGCATCTCACATAGGGTAATAAGATTCAAATCCCCATTGATAACCGGGGTATCATAGAGCTTGTTCCAAAGAGCAGTATGAGTGGATTTCCCTGTGCCGGAAGGACCGGAAAAGAGCCATACCCGTCCCTGATATAAAATAGATGCAGAGTGAATCAGAAACTGATTATGATTCTGAAGCTGGTAGGACAGTACCAGTCGGATAGCGTGGAATATATCATAGCGAAGTTTATCATCAACCTCTCCGGTGATATAAAAATCAGCCCGAAGTCCATCCAGACTGAGATGTATATTACGAATACCTGTAGAACCAGGGTATTCCAGGATGTAGTAGTATTCACTGCGATAGATAATCAGTTCAGATGTATGGATGAGGAGAATTTTCTTCTCATTGTTTTGTAGCATATCAGTATGGAAGTAGACCGAAAGTGTATGGTCTTTGGCATAGTGCTCTGTTACTTCTTCGACATAGAAATCCTTTAGTTCGTTGGAAATGCAATCGCTGTTTCCATAGAATTTCAGTAGTATATTACTGATAAGCGCCTGAGAGATAAACGGCAACGCATCATTTCCGGCGGAGCCAATAAGAACACCATAGCCGGTAAGATAGGTGAGAAATTCATCAATATCTTCTGCCACGCTGTCATGCTCTTCATCTGGAACTTCATGCAGTTTCATGGTATGTGTAATCAGTATTTCCAGAAGTTCGTCTCTGGAAATATCCCCCAGAGAGTTACAGATCTGACAGATTAGAACGTATAGATCTGCTGAGGATTCATTAATTTTCAACTGTCTGTGAAAGGTGGCTATACCCTGCCCAAGGGGCAGAAGATAGTAAGAATCCTGTAATTTTTGTAATGTATAATCAGAAGATGGATACATAGATTTTCCCCCATAAATTAATGTTTAGCTAAATATTTTCGTAAAACAATTCCTATTATAATGGTTTTTCCATGAGAAATGTGCGAAAATAGTAATATTAAAGATATATTTTTTTGAGTAAAAGGAGAAAAACTTTGGAACAAAAAAAGGATGTGGAGAAATTTTTACGAGACGGAAAAGTTATTCAGATTTATCCACAGGGATATAGTATGTATCCCCTATTTGTTCCGGGGCGTGACATGGTTGTGATTGCTCCGGTTAAAAAGATCCGGGTTGGCGAAGTTTATCTCTATCGAAGAGATGAAAGCATTCTGGTGTTGCATCGATTGTGTAAGAAGACAAAGGACGGATTGTTTTTTGTTGGAGATAATCAGAGTGAAGTAGAGGGTCCACTTCGGGTGGATCAGTTGCGCGGACAGATGGTATCTGTGATTCGTAAAGGGCACAGATTCTCGGTTAAGAATCCTGTATACCTGTTATATAGTTGTATATGGCTATGGCTTCGTCCGTTTCGTCCGGCAATATCAGGATTTATTCATCGAATAAAAGTAATATTCAGGGGGAGAGATTGATGAAAGGCAAGGAGATTTTAAGACCAATACTATCCACAGTGGGGGTAGTATTGACGCTTCTTTGTACTACCATATTTTTCTATAAAGTAACTACACTTAATCAAGAACAGTATAAGCGCTATGAATTGGATTATGGCTGGAATGTTCGAATTAATGATGATGTCTATGAGAATGTGGATTTAAACCAGTTTATATTTCCAAAGATGGTGAAGAGGGGAGACGTGGTTTGCCTTACAAATACGCTTCCGAAAGGGATTCCTACGGATTCTACCATCCGTATTTTAAATTATCTTACGGGAGTGGAAGTCAGCGTCGGAGGCAATAGTCAGTATCTCTATGGTATGGATCTTTTCAGGGAGCATAAGTTTATAGGTAGCGGATATCATTTTGTTCATCTGGATAAAAACAGTGGCGGCAAAGATATCAGAATCACATTCTATCCGGCGGAGGACGGGGCATTTTCAAGCATTTCCTCCATTGTAGTTACAGATTCAGACTATATCTATGCAGATTTCTTCAATAGAAATGTGCTGGCGATTTTCTGCGCAGTCTTTTTATTTATTCTGGGTAATATCCTAATGGTGGTTGGATTCTTTGTACAGAGCAAGGATGTAGTCTATCACCGACTGATTCCAATCGGAGCTTTCAGTTATCTGATTGGTCTCTGGTCCATGTGTAATTCCAAGTTTATGGAACTGTATTCTTTGAATTTTGAATTTAACAGTATTCTGGAATATGTCACACTCTATGCTGCTTTGATTCCGATTATGTGCCTCATTATAGAGATACGTCGGGAAACGTTGCTTAAGGAAAAGTGGAAATACAGAGTTATGGCAGGATTGACAGGTGTCAACCTCCTGTTCCTATTGGTGACATCGATTTTACATTTTACAAATGTGGTTCATTATTCGGCATTTGTATCAGTGTTCCATGGAATAGCTATTCTCTGTGTTATAACAATTCTGCTTCTTGGTGCGAAACCGATACGGGATATGGAAAAGGATGAGAAGGTTTTGAATATTGCTCTCCTTGAGATTCTGTTATTTGGAATTGTAGACATGGTTCGATTTAATCTGCAGGTGTATGTATTCCCACAGGTGGATATTTTAAATGTCAGCATCCTTCCGTTGGGAACATTGATTTTCATCATTATTCTTCTGGTTAGCTATCTCGTATTTATCTATTCAAGAGTATTGGATGAAGCCACCAGACAGACTCTTACAATGATGGCATTTCAGGATTCCATGACGGGACTGTATAATCGTGCCAAGTCGGAAGCACTTTTTGAGACATTTAATACAGATGAAAATCAGGATTGTACCATGATTCTGTTTGATGTTAACAAGCTGAAGGTAACCAATGATACATTTGGTCATAATCAGGGAGATGCTCTTCTTAAGATATTTGCAACTTCTTTGAGTCAAGCCTTTGATCAGGAAGGTGCCAATGTGATTCGAATGGGTGGCGACGAGTTTTTGGTATTCTGGGATAGAATTAAAGACCAGAAGCATATTGAGAGATGTCTCTTGCGTTTGGATGATTTGAATCGTGAGGCATCACAGACGCAACCGTTTTTAGTAGAGGCGTCTTACGGAGTGGCCTTTTCGGATGAACTTCGTGAGCATGATGCAGAGTCAATCTACAAGTTGGCGGATTTTAGAATGTATGAGATGAAGAAGGTTTCACACAATGGTAGAGGAAAGTAGATGAGGATTTCAGATTATTTGAGACAACAGCATATTCTGATTGATTCTCCTTGTGGTGGAGCAGGAAAATGCGGCGGGTGTAAAGTCCTTATCTGGTCCAAGGATGAACCGGAGAAGAGTAAGCGATATGTACTTGCCTGCCAGACTGAGATGGAAGACAACCTGGTTGTACAGTACCGTGGAGTAGAGGTTTCAGGAGAATCTGTAGCTGAAATCCCGGTAGAATTTAATCCTGAATGGCGTGAAGGTCCACAGCTTTTGGCTGTGGACCTTGGTTCAACTACCATTGCTGTTAAGAATCTTACGACAGGAGAAACTGCTGTAGGAGAAAATCATCAGCGGACCTATGGTCATGATATAATCTCGAGAATCGATGCTGCTGTTCGCGGTTACGGAAGAGAACTCCGAGATCTTATGGTAAGGGATCTTACAGACTTAGGGGAGCGTGTTCATTTCCGGGGAGGGAAGATACTGATTTCCGGAAATACTGCCATGGAGCATCTGCTGGAAGGACAGGATGTCACTGGTCTGTCCAAGGCTCCTTTTCAGCCGGGAGATATCACATACCACAGACTTGGAGAGGAAAATATCTATCTGATGCCTGGATTTTCGGCATTTGTTGGAGGCGATATTGTATCCGGCGTGTATAAACTCGATATGGATCTGTCGGAGGAATACAATCTGTTACTGGATCTTGGTACGAATGGTGAAATGGTACTAGGAAATCGTGACGGATTTTATATTACATCTACAGCAGCAGGCCCGGCATTTGAGGGCGGCAATATTAAAAGAGGTGTGGCCGGTATCCCGGGGGCAATTACAGATGTGAACATCAAGAAAGGTTTCTCCCGTGTGGAGACAATTGACGGCAAGCCTGCAGTTGGAATCTGTGGTGCGGGAGTCGTGTCTGCCTGTGCAAATCTGATTTTAGACGGAGATATGGATCGAAGCGGACTTCTGGCAGAAGAATATCGTGAGGATGGATTTGTTCTCTATCGGCGAATGCAGGGGGATGAAATCTATTTTACCCAGGAGGACATCAGACAGGTGCAACTTGCCAAGGCAGCAATTCGTGCCGGAATAGAAATATTGATTGCATCTTCCGGTATTAGGATAGAGGAAATCGCTCATGTGTATCTGGCGGGCGGCCTTGGAAATGCAATCTCTGTGGAGGCCGCGGTGCAGATTGGTTTATTGCCGGAGGAACTGGCGAATCGGGTGGTTGCTGTTTCCAATACATCCCTTGGAGGAGCGGAGAGGTTTCTGAGAGAAGAATCCTCAGAAAACGGCGCTTTAGATCTGCAGGCGCGTATGAAAAAAATCCCCGGAATGGCGAAGGAGATACTCCTTGCTAATCACGAGGATTTTGAAAAATACTATCTTCAATATTTGAATTTCTAGAATATTTTCTTTTCGCCGTTTACAGTGGCCTGGTCATCTGCTTCCAATGGGATGACGAGGCATCGCTGTCCGTCGACAAATGTGGCAGTAATTTGATCTACACGATCGGAGCTGACCTTCAGAACGATATCAATATCTTCCCCATCTTTGTTGATAACTCCGGCAGATTCCAGCTGTTTTGTTAAATCAACTACCTTTTCCTGAAGCACCTTCTTTTCAATTCTGGCTTCATTGTCCTTGAGAACCTTGGTATCCAGAAGTTCTTCTGCTTCCGGAGGAGTTTCCTGGAAGAACTGTTCGTAGTCCTGCTGAATACGTTTTACTTTGTCCTCGCGGATACCGCTTTCTTCCAGAATAGGAGCAATTGCTTCCGGAGTCAGAATAATCGGATCGTCTTTTTCGTGAAGGGGAGCTTCCTCTTCAATATAGGCATTCAGATTGGCCTGAACTTCAATCAGTACGTCCTCAGTCTCTTCATTTTCCGGTCCCATCGCATGACTAACCATATTGGTAAAGGCATTTTTCTTTTCTGTGGAAGTGAACTTGGATGTACATCCGAGACCGTTTTCCCAGAATTCTTTATGAGGCTCCTTGGCATTTTTGGTGTACACAAGGATGGAATGGATATCTGCACTACGATCTGTAAATGCAGGGAATGTAAAGCCGGATTCGGTTGCTCCTACAATCCAGTTTCGATCTACAGCGCCAATAGAATTCTCTTCAGCATGGTATGAAAGTCCCGGTTTGGACAGAGACACAGGACAGATTGCACAGAGAATATAGTCATATACTTCTTCCGAGTCATCCAAAGCGAGGTTATCTGATGTTTTAATCGGTACATCGTAGATATCATGGAATAAAAGAATCAGATAGTTATCGATGGTATCATAGGTTTCAATCACATGGTCATAGAAGGCATCCAACAAATCATCATTTTCCAGTCCGGATTCACGAAGCGCCATTAGAGACTGCTGTGGTCCGCCATTTACCTCTGTCTCTGTTGGAAATGATAACTCCACCAGATTGTTTCCAAGTTTACCTGAAAGTACTTTGTTGGCAATCTCCAGATATTTATAGAATTCTTCGTCTTCCAGATTGAGGAAGGAATGACGAAATTTTACAACTTTTTCTTTAGATGAATCTACGTAGCAACCTACCATCTTGGAGATTGATACGGATTCTTTCTTTAAACGCCTCTTAATTTCGGTTACTTCACGTTTATTCATAATTCACACTCCTGTTATTTTCTGTTCTTACACGGACTTTATTATAATATTACAGTTTGCTTCAAACAAGCATTGACTTTTGATTGTACATACAGCCTGCCGGCTGTAATAAAAAATAATCTTGAAATGGATACTTTAGTGCGATAAACTAGATGAGATAAAATTATAAAATGGAGGAAAATCTATGGTAACCGTAAGAGAGTTGTACCGCAACAAAGAAGCCTATAGTGGCAAAGAAGTAACGATTGGTGGTTGGGTACGAAATAATCGTGATAGTAAAAATTTCGGTTTCCTCGTAATTAGCGATGGAACATTCTTTGAGACCATTCAGGTCGTTTATGGAGATAAAGTCAATAATTTTGACGAAATCGCTAAGTTAAATATTGGCGCTGCTGTAGTTGTAACAGGTGAGTTCGTATTGACACCGGGAGCTAAGCAGCCATTTGAGATTCAGGCAACAAATGTAGAAGTAGAAGGACAGTCAACACCTGACTATCCTATTCAGAATAAAAGACATACATTGGAATATCTTCGTACAGTTCCACATCTTCGTACGAGAACAAATACATTTCAGGCAGTATTTAGAGTGCGTTCATTAATCGCATATGCAATTCATCAGTTTTTCCAGGAGAGAGACTTTGTATATGTACATACACCAATCCTGACTTCTTCTGATGCAGAAGGTGCAGGTGAGATGTTCCAGGTAACAACATTGGATCTTGACAATGTGCCTAAGGATGAAGAAGGCGCTGTTGATTTTAAGCAGGATTTCTTTGGTAAGGCTGTTAATATGACAGTTTCAGGACAGCTTCAGGGTGAGACATTTGCTCAGGCATTCAGAAACATCTATACTTTCGGACCTACATTTAGAGCAGAGAACTCTAATACAACAAGACATGCTGCAGAGTTCTGGATGATTGAACCTGAGATTTCATTTGCAGATCTTGATGATGATATGATCCTTGCTGAATCTATGCTGAAGTATGTAATCAACTATGTATTAGAGCATGCTCCGGAAGAAATGGCATTCTTCAACAAGTTTATCGATAAGGGACTGTTAGATAGATTGAACCACGTTGTTAACTCTGATTTCGGTCGTATCACATATACAGATGCAATCAAGGAATTAGAAAAGCACAATGATGAGTTTGACTACAAGGTATTCTGGGGATGTGATCTTCAGACAGAACATGAGAGATATCTTACAGAGAAAATCTTCAAGAAGCCTGTATTCGTAACAGATTATCCAAAGGAAATCAAGGCCTTCTACATGAAGCTTAATGAAGATGGCAAGACTGTTGCTGCTATGGATTGTCTTGTTCCTGGAATCGGTGAAATCATCGGCGGTTCTCAGCGTGAAGATGATTATGAGAAGTTAAAGGCTCGTTTGGAAGAACTTGGTATGAAGGAAGAGACATATGATTACTATATGGATCTTAGAAAGTACGGTTCTTCACGTCACGCCGGATTCGGACTTGGATTTGAACGTGCAGTTATGTACATCACAGGTATGGGTAATATCCGTGACGTGCTTCCATTCCCAAGAACAGTTGGTACTTGCGAATTATAATTGCTCGTATTTAGGACAGTAAATTGATTTAAGAGAAAAGAGAGAAAAAAGATGGCTAAGATTATAATACCAGAGGAGTATACACCTGCTCTGAACTTAAAGGAGACTCAGATTGCAATTAAGAAGGTTAAGGATTTCTTTCAGGCACAGCTTGCTACGGAATTAAACCTTCACCGTGTTTCAGCACCGTTATTCGTCACACCGGAATCCGGTTTAAATGATAACTTAAATGGTGTAGAGCGTCCGGTTAAGTTCGGAATCAAGGAATTAGAGGATAAAGAGGTAGAAATCGTACATTCTCTTGCCAAGTGGAAACGTATGGCCCTGGGCCGTTACGGTTTCCATGTTGGTGAGGGCTTATATACTGATATGAACGCTGTTCGTAGAGATGAAGATACTGACAATATTCACTCAATCTATGTAGATCAGTGGGATTGGGAAAAGGTAATCGAGAAGTCTGACAGAACAGAAGAGACCCTTCGCAAGACTGTAAAGTCTGTGTACGAAGCCCTTCGTGTAACCGAGAAGTATGTCTCAAATCAGTATGAATATGTTGACTGTTTCCTTCCGGAGGAGATTTCATTTATTACATCTCAGGAACTGGAGGATATGTATCCTGACCTGACTCCAAAGGAAAGAGAATATAAAATTGCCAAATTAAAAGGCGCAGTTTTCATTGAGCAGATAGGTGGTACATTGGCATCAGGTGAAAAGCATGATGGCCGTGCGCCTGACTATGACGATTGGAAATTAAACGGTGATATCATCGTCTATTATCCGGTTATTGATATTGCATTGGAATTGTCATCTATGGGCGTTCGTGTAGATGAGGATTCTCTTCAGGAACAGTTGAAACTTGCAGGTGCAGAAGACAGAGCATCCCTTCCATTTCAGAAGTCTATTCTTGAAAAGAAGATTCCATATACCATTGGTGGTGGTATTGGTCAGTCTCGTATCTGTATGTTCTTCCTTAGAAAAGCCCATATCGGCGAGGTTCAGGTATCCATCTGGCCACAGGAAGAAGTGGATTACGCTGCAGAACGTGGTGTAATTATCTTATAAGAACAATTGCAATATGCTGATAACCAAAACAAAAAATAAAAGAAAGTTTGGGGTATAAAATGAGCAAACAAGTACGCGATGAAAGTATGAATAATCTATTGGATGGATTTCTCACTTTAAAAGACCGTGATGAGATGTACCATTTCTTGGAAGATCTCTGTACTATTAGTGAACTTGAGGCTATGAGCCAGCGCTTTCAGGTGGCAGGTATGCTGAGAGAAGATAAAACATATCAGGATATTGCAAAGGCAACAGGTGCATCCACAGCAACCATCAGTCGTGTTAATCGTGCATTGACTTATGGCGATGATGGATATGAAACAGTGTTAAACAGGCTTGAGAAATAGCGAGAAGCTAGGCTGAAGAGAATAGGAGGCATAACTATGGCTTTTCATGTTGAGAAAAACTATAAGAATTTATCAGAGAGCTATCTCTTTGCAGAGATTGCCAGACGTGTATCTGCGTGGCAGGAGAGTCATCCGGAGGTTTCAGATCAGCTGATTCGTATGGGAATCGGTGATGTTACAAGACCACTTCCGGAATCGGTTGTTGAAGCAATGAAGAAGGCTTGTGACGAAATGGGCACAAGTGAGCATTTCCATGGATATGGTCCGGAACAGGGATATGATTTCCTTAAGACTGCAATCCAGAAGTATTATGCCAGATATGATGTGAAGTTAAATCTGGATGAGATTTTTATCTCCGATGGTGCAAAGTCTGATCTTGGTAATATTCTTGATTTATTCAGCCGCGAGAATACAGTTCTTGTAACAGATCCTGTATATCCGGTTTATGTTGATACCAATGAGATGGATGGTCGTAAGATTATTTATGCCGAAGCAAATGAAGGAAATGATTTCCTGCCTATGCCGGAAGAGAAGTATAAGGCGGATATCATTTACCTTTGTTCGCCAAATAACCCGACAGGAGCTGTATATTCAAGAGAGCAGTTAAAGCAGTGGGTTGAATTTGCATTGGAGAATCAGAGCATCATCTTATTTGATAGTGCTTATGAGTGTTTTGTAACAGATGATTTGCCTCATTCTATCTTTGAAATTGAGGGAGCTAAGAAGTGTGCTATTGAGTTCTGCAGTTTCTCTAAGAAGGCAGGCTTCACCGGTACCAGATGCGGTTATACGGTTGTTCCTGAGGATCTGGTATTCGATGATGCATCACTGAATAAGTTCTGGTTAAGAAGACAGACAACTAAGTTTAATGGAGTCAGCTATATTGTTCAGCGAGGAGCAGAAGCAGTCTTCACAGAACAGGGTGAAAAAGAAATTGAAGATAATATTGCATACTACAAAGAAAATGCAAAAATCATTACAGATGTGCTGGATGAACTGGGTATTTACTACACAGGTGGTAAGCATTCTCCATACATTTGGATGAAATGTTCAGAAAATTCTTGGAAATTCTTTGACAATCTCTTAGAAAAGTGTTATGTTGTTGGTACGCCGGGTCAGGGGTTCGGAAAGAGTGGAGAATACTTCTTCCGTTTAACGGCGTTTAACACACATGAAAATACACGTGAAGCAATGAAGCGAATCCGTGATTTTCTGAAGGAAAATAAGTAAGTAGATAAAGTACAAGCGACAATGGGGTCACTTCTTAAATCGATTATGTTTATGTAATCGGTTTTGATTCCGTGTCGCTTGTTTTTTATTATGATTTTTCGTTAGCTCATATAGACGAAGAATCATACAAAGTCCTATAGGACTATATATCCGAGTAGTTTATTAAAGAGGATTAAAGGAAGAAAAAAGATGAAAGAAACTCAGAACATGCTTTATAACTCCAGAGAACATGATGCCTGCGGTATTGGAATGGTTTGTTCCATTGACGGTAAGAAAGATCATGGAATCCTGAGCGATGCATTGTCCATCGTTGAGAAACTGGAGCATAGAGCCGGAAAAGATGCCACTGGTAAAGTTGGAGATGGTGTTGGTATTCTTGCACAGATATCACATGAGTTCTTCAAGACAGCAGCCAAGGCATGTGGAATTGAACTGGACAAAGAAGGCGATTATGGTATTGGTATGTTTTTCCTTCCACAGGAAGACATTAAGAGAACTTTTGCCATGCGTATGTTCCAGGTGATTGTAGAAAAAGAAGGAATGGAATTCTTGGGATGGAGAGAAGTTCCAACTCATCCGGAGATTTTGGGTGAGGTTGCAGTCTCTTGCATGCCTAAGATTATGCAAGCTTTTGTTAAGCGTCCAAAGGGCTGCCACAGAGGCAGAGAATTCGATCGTAAGCTTTTTGTGGCAAGAAGAGAATTCGAGCAGAGCTCCGAGGATACATATATTTGTTCTCTTAGCTCAAGAACAATTGTTTACAAGGGTATGTTCCTGGTTAACCAGTTACGTGCATTCTACAGTGATTTAGAGGATCCAACCTATGCAACAGCAATTGCAATGGTTCATTCAAGATTCTCCACAAACACAACTCCTAGTTGGGAACGTGCACATCCATACAGAATGATTGCTCACAACGGTGAGATTAATACGATTCGAGGAAATATCGATCGTATGCTCGCAAGAGAAGAGACAGTTACAAATGAATTGCTTGAGCAGGATATGGACAAGATTTTCCCTGTTATTGATGGCAAGGGATCTGATTCCGCAAGCCTGGACAATGCATTGGAATTCTTCTACATGAATGGAATGGAATTACCACTTTCCATTATGATGATGATTCCGGAACCATGGAAACATAATAATTTCATGGAACCAAAGAGAAAAGATTTCTATCATTACTATGCGACAATGATGGAACCATGGGATGGTCCGGCAGCAATTCTCTTCACAGATGGTGATATGGTTGGTGCAACACTTGACAGAAATGGTCTTAGACCTTCCCGTTATTATGTAACAGATGACAATCGTCTGATTCTCTCATCAGAAGTTGGTGTACTTGATATTGCACCGGAACACATTGTTGAGAAGAAGAGATTGGAACCTGGTAAGATTCTCTTAGTTGATACAAAGAAGAAACGTATCATTTCCGATGAGGAATGTAAGAGAGCCTACGCAACAAAGAAGCCATATGGCGAATGGTTGGATCAGAATTTATTACATCTTCAGGATTTGAAGATTCCAAATAAGAAGATTCCTGAATATGATCAGAGTACCAGAGATAAGATGTACAAGGTATTCGGATATACATATGAGGAAGTAAAGGATGGACTTCTTCCAATGGCAGAAAATGGTGTTGAGAAGACAGCATCCATGGGACACGATGTTCCACTTGCGGTTTTATCTAAACATGATGAGCCGTTATTCCATTATTTCAAGCAGCTTTTTGCTCAGGTTACAAACCCGCCAATTGATTCACTTCGTGAAAAGGTGGTTACAGATACAACCGTTTATATCGGTTCCGATGGTAACCTCTTAGAAGAAAAGGGTGAGAACTGTAAGGTACTTGAAGTGGATCATCCGATTTTAACCGGTGTAGATCTCTTGAAGATTAAGTCTTTAAATCAGCCGGGATTTAAGTCAGAAGTGATTCCAATTCTGTACTACAAGAACACTCCACTGGAGAAAGCTCTTGAGCAGGTATGCATCTCTGTAGACCGTGCATATGCAAAGGGAAGCAATATTATTATTCTTTCCGATCGTGGTGTAGATGAGAACCATGTTCCAATCCCATCACTTCTTGCAGTATCTGCAGTAGAGCAGCATCTGGTTCGTACAAAGAAGAGAACAGCAGTGTCTCTGATTCTTGAAAGTGCGGAACCAAGAGATGTACATCAGATGGCATGTATTCTTGGATTTGGTGCGAGAGCAATCAATCCGTATCTTGCACATGAATGTATTGCTGAATTGATTAATATTGGTATTCTGGATAAGGATTACCATACCGCAATTGCGGATTATAACAATGCAATCTTAAATGGTATCGTTAAGATTGCTGCGAAGATGGGTATTTCCACATTACAGTCATACCAGTCCGCTAGAATTTTCGAAGCAATCGGACTTGGAAAAGATGTAATTGATAAGTATTTCACCGGTACAGTAAGCCGTGTGGGCGGTATCGGACTTCAGGAAATATCTGATGGCGTGATGAATCGTCATAGTCATGCCTTTGATCCACTTGGATTATCTGTGGATACAACACTTGACAGTGTTGGTTTCCATTCACTTCGTTCCGGCGAGGACAAGGAGGATCACCTCTATAATCCTGAAACAATCATCGCATTGCAGCAGGCAACACAGCGAGGAGATTATCAGAGATTTAAAGAGTATACAGCTATGGTGGACAATGCAACTCCACATACACTTCGTGGACTTATGGATTTCGCTCCTAAGAATAAGCCGATTTCCATTGATGAAGTTGAGTCTGTGGATTCCATTGTTAAGAGATTTAAGACAGGTGCTATGTCCTATGGTTCCATTTCCAAGGAAGCACATGAATGTATGGCAATTGCTATGAATCGTCTGGGTGGACGTTCTAACACCGGTGAAGGTGGTGAAGATCCAGAGCGTTTCCATACAGAGAAGATGTCTAAGATTAAGCAGGTTGCATCCGGTCGATTCGGTGTAACAGAAGAGTACCTGAGTAATGCTGAAGAAATCCAGATCAAGATGGCACAGGGTGCCAAGCCTGGTGAAGGTGGACACTTACCTGGTAAGAAGGTATATCCATGGATTGCAAAACGTCGTTATTCAACTCCTGGTGTATCATTGATTTCACCACCGCCACATCACGATATTTATTCAATCGAGGATTTGGCACAGTTGATTTACGATTTGAAGAATGCAAACCGCAAGGCTCGTATTTCTGTAAAGCTTG
Organism: Lachnospiraceae bacterium; assembly: GCA_017392525.1. Lineage (GTDB taxonomy): Bacteria > Bacillota > Clostridia > Lachnospirales > Lachnospiraceae > FD2005. The sequence continues at coordinate 16,931 of JAFOVD010000032.1, read as the reverse complement.
TTTCTGAAGCCGGTGTTGGTACTATCGCATCCGGTGTAGCCAAGGCAGGTGCACAGGTTATCCTGATTTCCGGATATGACGGTGGTACAGGTGCCGCTCCGGGAAGTTCTATCCACAATGCTGGTCTTCCTTGGGAACTTGGTTTATCAGAAGCTCATCAGACTCTGATTGAGAATGGACTTCGAAACCGCGTTATTATTGAGACAGACGGTAAGCTTATGAGCGGTCGTGATGTAGTAATCGCAGCACTCCTCGGTGCAGAAGAGTATGGTTTTGCTACAGCACCACTTGTTACAATGGGATGTATGATGATGCGTGTCTGCAACCAGGATACATGTCCATTCGGTATTGCTACACAGAATGAAGAACTTAGAAAGCGCTTCAAGGGCAAGCCGGAATATGTTATGAACTTTATGAAGTTCATCGCTCAGGAAATGCGTGAAATCATGGCTGAACTTGGATTCAGAACTGTTGAAGAAATGGTTGGTCGTGTAGATTGCCTGAAGCGCAAGGATGTACCTTACACAGCTGATTGTGAAACAGTGGATCTCTCCAAGATTATTGGTTTTGAACCTGTGAAAGAATCAGAACGTCACTTCGATATGAAGAAGGTTTACAACTTCCATCTGGAAAAGACTGTTGATGAGAAGAAGATTATTCCAAAGTTCGAAGCAGCGTTAAAGAATAAAGATCACGCAGAGATGAAGCTGAAGATCAGCAGTACAAATCGAAGCGTTGGTACTATCTTCGGATCTGAAATCGTAAGTCGATTTGGTGAAGATCTGGAAGATGATACATTTGTAATTAACTGTGAAGGTGGAGGTGGACAGTCCTTCGGTGCGTTTATTCCTAAGGGACTTACACTCAGACTTACCGGTGATGCAAATGATGGTTTCGGTAAGGGACTTTCCGGTGGTAAACTGGTTGTTACACCACCTAAGAGCAGTAGTTTCAAAGCAGAAGACAATATTATCGTTGGAAATGTTGCGCTTTACGGTGCGACAAGCGGTACAGCCTATATGAATGGTGTGGCCGGAGAACGATTCCTGGTTCGAAACTCCGGTGCAACAGCAGTAGCCGAAGGTTGTGGAGATCACGGTCTGGAATACATGACAGGTGGTCGTGCAGTTATCCTGGGACCAACAGGTAAAAACTTCGCAGCCGGTATGAGCGGTGGTATCGCTTATGTACTGGATATGGATCATACACTGTATCTGAGAATCAACAAAGATTTGATTACGATGCAGGAAGTGAAAGAAAAGTATGATGTGGCAGAACTCAAAGGCATCCTTGAGGATTACGTAAAAGAGACTTCATCCGAGCTTGGATCTAAGATCCTTTCGAATTTTGAAGACTATCTTCCACATTTCAAGAAAATCGTACCTACAGATTACCAGAGAGTACTGGTAGCAATCAGTAAGTATGAGGAACAGGGCGTCTCCAAGGAGAATGCTCAGTTGGAAGCGTTTAGAGAAGTTACGAATTCATAAAGGAGAATAGCATGGGTAAGCCAACAGGATTTCTGGAATATGGAAGAGTAGAAAATCCATGTATTCCAGTAAAACAGAGAATTAAAAATTTTGACGAATTTCATAAGTTATTAAATGAGGATGACAGAAGAAAGCAGGCATCACGTTGTATGAACTGTGGTGTGCCAATGTGTCAGTCCGCATTGAAATTAAGCGGTATGTATACAGGATGTCCACTTCACAATCTGATTCCGGAGTGGAATGATGAAATCTATCGTGGACACGAGAAACATGCACTTAGCAGATTATTAAAGACAAGCAACTTTCCAGAGTTTACCGGTCGAGTTTGTCCGGCACTCTGTGAGAAGGCTTGTATCTGTGGCCAGGAAGGCCAGCCAGTCAGTACACATGACAATGAACTCTATCTCATCGAGACCGGATTTGAGAGAGGCTATATCGTACCTCGTATCCCTGCAATCCGCAGTGGTAAAAGGGTAGCTGTAGTTGGATCCGGTCCATCCGGACTGGCTGTTGCAGATCAGCTGAATCACAGAGGACATAACGTTACGGTCTTCGAAAGAGATGATCGTATCGGCGGCCTGTTAATGTATGGAATTCCGAATATGAAGCTTCAGAAAGAGGTTATCTTCAGACGTCAGAAACTGATGGAAGAAGAAGGTGTTGTATTTAAGACCGGAGTGGATGTCGGTAAGGATATCTCTATGAAGGACTTAAAGAAAGAATACGATGCAGTAGTCCTCTGTTGTGGAGCAAAGAAAGCCAGAGCACTTAGTGTGAAGGATTTCGATAAAACAGAAGGTGTACACTTTGCGGTAGATTTCCTTACATCTACAACAAAGAGTTTATTAGATCAGAACTTAAAGAGCGGCACATTTATCAGTGCCAAGGGTAAGAATGTGGTAATTGTCGGTGGTGGTGATACCGGAAATGATTGCGTTGGAACTTCTATCAGACATGGAGCCAAGTCTGTTACCCAGCTTGAGATGATGAGTGCACCTCCGGTAGAGCGTCTGGATAGTAATCCATGGCCGGAATGGCCTAAGGTTCTGAAGACCGATTACGGTCAGCAGGAAGCAATCGAGGTATTTGGAAATGATCCAAGAATCTACGAAACTACTGTTAAGGAACTTGTTACAAAGAAGGGTGTTCTTACTGGAATTAAGACTGTTAAGGTTAAATTCGAGAATCGTCAGATGGTAGAAATCCCTGGAACAGAGCAGGAACTTCCATGTGATCTCTTACTTATTGCTGCAGGTTTCGTTGGAGCAGAGGATTACATCCTTGATGCAGCCAATGTTAAAAAGACTGCTAGAAATACAGTTGAAACTGCAGAAGGTCAGTATAAGACTTCTGAAGAGAAGGTCTTCACTGCCGGTGATATGCATAGAGGCCAGTCACTTGTAGTATGGGCAATTGCAGAGGGAAGAGCCTGTGCTAAGGAAGTGGATACTTATCTTAGCGGATATACAACAATGGAATAATACTTAATTTTATATTTACGATAGCAAAGGCGCTGGAGTAGAACGATACGTTCGCTTCAGCGCCTTTTGTTATAGATAAAAAGCGACAAAAAGAAAGAGAGGAAAGATGTATGACTGAAGAAATGATTCGTACTCTGGTGTCGGAGGAGACATCGAAAACAGCTTTTGCCATATGGTTTTTAATCGGAGCGGCATTAGTATTCTGGATGCAGGCAGGATTTGCCATGGTAGAGGCAGGATTTACCAGGGCAAAGAACTCCGGAAATATCTTAATGAAGAACCTTATGGATTTCTGTATTGGTACTGTGACATTTATCTTAATCGGTTTTTCACTTTTAATGGGAGAGGATGCTATTGGTTTAATTGGAAAGCCGGGCTTTGATATTTTCACTTCTTATCACAGCTTTGATTTTTCAACATTTGTATTCAATCTTGTGTTCTGTGCAACAACAGCAACCATCGTATCCGGTGCAATGGCAGAGAGAACAAAGTTCTTATCCTATTGTATCTACTCCGGTGTAATTTCCGGTTTGATTTACCCGATTGAAGCACACTGGATCTGGGGTGGCGGCTGGTTATCACAGCTTGGATTCCATGATTTTGCAGGTTCCACAGCAATTCATATGGTTGGTGGTACTGCAGCACTTATAGGAGCTTATATCCTTGGACCTCGTATTGGTAAGTTTACAAAAGACAAAGATGGCAAGATTATTTCTGTCAACGCTTTCCCTGGATCAAACCTGCCACTGGGTTGCTTAGGATGTTTCATCCTATGGTTCGGCTGGTATGGATTTAATGGAGCAGCTGCAACAACTCTTCCACAGCTTGGTTCTATTTTCTTGACAACTACAGTAGCTCCAGCAGTAGCAACCGTTGTTTGTATGGTATTTACTTGGTTGAAATACGGTAAACCAGATGTATCTATGTGTCTGAATGCTTCATTGGCAGGTTTGGTTGCTATTACAGCACCTTGTGATGTAACAGATGCATTGGGAGCATCAATTATCGGTGCTGTAGCAGGTTTACTTGTTTGCTTCGGCGTATGGTTCTTGGATTATGTACTTCATATCGATGATCCGGTAGGTGCCGTAGCAGTTCACTTTATGAATGGTATCTGGGGAACAATCGCTGTTGGTTTATTTGCTACAGCTGATGCTCCAGGAAATGAAGAAACTGGTATTGTTGGTCTGTTCTATGGTGGTGGATTCCATACACTATCCATTCAGTTACTGGGTGTTATCACTGTAGTAGCATGGACAGCAGTAACTATCACAATAACATTCCTTGTAATTAAGAGTACCATCGGTCTTCGAGTATCAGAAGAAGAGGAAATCGTTGGTCTTGATGAAATGGAACATGGTTTGGCATCTGCATATGCAGGTTTCTCAATCATGGATGTTTCTAATACTTTAACAGTAGAGGCTAATGAGAATACCGACCTTGGTGAAGATGACTATGTAGAGGCAAGTCAGGTAAAGAGAGATGCAGCAGTGAAGGTAATCGACCGTTCTGTATTGCCGGAAGCATATATGCATAAAGTTGTTATTATCTGTAAGTTAGCGAAGTTTGATGCATTAAAGAAGGCGTTAAATGAACTTGGTGTAACAGGTATGACAATGAGTCAGGTAATGGGTTGTGGTATTCAGAAGGGATCTTCTGACAGATACAGAGGTGCTGTAGTGGATGCAACATTGATTCCTAAGGTTAAGGTTGAAGTAGTTGTAGCCAAGGTTCCTGTAGATGAATTAATTGAAACAGCCAAGAAGACATTGTACACAGGCCATATTGGTGATGGTAAGATCTTCGTTTACGACGTAGATCGAGTTATCAAGGTCCGTACAGGTGAAGAAGATATTGCTGCTTTGGCGGATGTCGAATAATTTTTAACAGATATAGCTCACAGAATGAAAGGAAGAATTTAATATGTGCTCAATTCTAGCAACCATGTCTCGTAGTATTGAGAGACAGAAGCTGAAAGAATCCATGAAGAAGGCCCATATGCGTGGGCCTGACATGGAGCGAATCCTCGAGGTGCCGATTGGAAAGATGTGTTTTCAGAGACTTTCCATAATGGGGCTGACAGAGGCGGGGATGCAACCATTCACACTGCATGACAATGTAGTGATTTGCAATGGAGAAATCTACGGATTCCAGAAGTACAAGGAGGAACTGGAGGAACTTGGATATAAGTTTCAGAGTCAGAGTGATTGCGAGATTTTACTGCCGATGTATGAGCAGTATGGACTGGAAATGTTCCGTCGCCTCGGCAGTGAATTTGCTCTTGTAATTTATGACAGCGACAAGAATACCTATATCGCCGCAAGAGATCCTATCGGTATCCGTCCAATGTTTTACGGATATGATGCAAATGGAGATATCTATTTCGCCAGTGAAGCGCGCATGCTGATAGATCTGGTGGAAAGTGTAAAACCATTTCCACCGGGACATTACTATATGGATGGCGATTTCGTTTCCTACATTAATCTGACAGATGTCAAAGATTATGTAACAGGTAACGTGGAAATCGCATGTAAGAACATCCACGATCTGCTTCTAAAATCCGTAGAAACAAGAATGTGTGCGGATGCTCCTCTGGGATTTTTGTTATCCGGTGGTTTGGATTCCAGTCTGGTCTGCGGCATGGCTGCCAGAATTCTAAAGAAGTCCGGCAGAAAGATCAGAACATTCGCAATCGGTATGGAAGCGGATGCGATTGATTTGAAATATGCAAGGAAGGTGGCAGACTATATTGGTTCTGAACATCGGGAATTCTATATGACACCTGAGGATGTAATTGAGGCACTTCCTGAAGTAATTAAGATTCTGGGAACCTGGGACATCACTACCATACGAGCTAGTATCGGAATGTATCTTTGCTGTAAGGCAATACATGAAAATACAGATGTTAGAGTACTGATGACAGGCGAGATATCTGATGAATTATTCGGTTATAAGTACACAGATTTTGCACCTTCTCCGGAGGAATTTCAGAAGGAATCTAAAAAGAGAATTGATGAACTCTATATGTATGATGTTCTTCGCGCAGACAGATGTGTAGCGGATAACAGCTTGGAAGCTAGAGTTCCGTTTGGGGATACGGATTTTGTGAAATATGTTATGTCGATTAATCCAGAGATTAAGATGAACAAATACGACTGTGGAAAATATTTACTTCGACATGCTTTTGAAGAGGATCATCTGATTCCGGATGAAATCCTCTGGAGAGAAAAGGCAGCATTCTCCGATGCGGTTGGACATAGTATGGTAGATGATCTCAAGGAATATGCAGAGAAAAAGTATTCCGATGAAGAATTTAAATCTAGATGTAAGAAATATACACACTGTCCTCCATTTACTAAGGAGAGTTTGTTATATAGAGAAATCTTTGAATCATTCTATCCGGGACAGGATGAGATGATCAAGGATTATTGGATGCCAAATAAGCATTGGGAAAACTGCGATGTAGATGACCCGAGTGCTAGAGTTTTAAAGAATTATGGAAAATCAGGAATGTAACAAGGAAAAGAAAGGAAGAATTATGAAAGAGAAATTACCAGAGTTATTTGGAAGTTATGTTTTTAATGAAGAGACAATGAAGAGACGTCTGTCAGCTGCTTCTTACAAGTCTTGGAAGAAGTCAGTACAGGAGGGAACATCTCTTGAACTTTCTACTGCAAATGAAATTGCTGAAGCAATGAAGCAGTGGGCAATGGAACTTGGTGCAACACATTTTACACATTGGTTCCAGCCAATGACAGGTGTGACAGCGGAGAAGCATGACTCCTTTATCAATCCTGTAGGCGGTGGAAATATTGAGATGGAGTTTTCCGGTAAAGAGCTCGTTAAAGGTGAACCGGATGCGTCATCATTTCCATCAGGTGGCTTAAGAGCAACATTTGAAGCAAGAGGATATACAGCATGGGATCCAACCAGCTTTGCATTTGTAAAAGACAATTCCCTGTATATTCCAACCATCTTCTTGTCATATTCAGGACAGGCACTTGATAAGAAGACTCCTCTGCTTCGATCTATGGACGCAGTGTCCAAGCAGGCAGTTCGTATCTTAAGACTCTTTGGAGATGAGGAGACGAACCGTGTAACAGCAAACTGCGGACCGGAGCAGGAGTACTTCCTTGTAGACAAGGCGCTCTATGATCAGAGAGAGGATCTTCGTCTTGCAGGTAGAACATTATTTGGTAATAAGCCGGCACGTGGACAGGAATTATCAGATCATTACTTCGGACAGATTAAGCCTAGAGTAGCAGCTTATATGAAAGACCTTGACAATGAACTCTGGAAGCTTGGAATCTACTCTAAGACAAAACATAACGAGGTTGCTCCTTCACAGCATGAGATGGCTCCAATCTACACAGATGCCAATACTGCTGCTGATGCAAACCAGTTAACAATGAATATCATGAAGACCGTTGCACTTCGTCATAACTTTGCATGTCTTCTCCATGAGAAGCCATTTGATGGTGTCAATGGTTCAGGTAAGCATGATAACTGGTCTCTGGGAACAGATCTTGGAGAGAACTTACTTAGTCCCGGACATACACCTAGCAAGAATGCACAGTTCTTATTATTCCTTGCAGCATTTGTTAAGGGTGTTGATGAATATCAGGATGTTCTTCGTTGCACAGTTGCTTCCGCCGGAAATGATCACAGATTAGGAGCTCAGGAGGCACCTCCAGCAATCCTTTCTATCTTCCTTGGAGATGAGTTAGAGGCTGTTGTTTCTTCAATCATCAATGGAACTGATTATGAAGATGGCGGCAAGAAGACACTTCGTATCGGTGTAGATATGCTTCCTAAGATTGCTCAGGATACAACAGATAGAAACCGTACATCACCTATGGCATTTACAGGTAATAAGTTCGAGTTCCGTATGCTTGGTTCTGCTCAGTCTATTTCAGGACCAAATATTGCACTTAACACAATTATGGCTGAGGAACTTGCTGAATTTGCGGAAGCTCTTGAGGGTTCCCGTGACTTTGAATTAGATTTACAGAAGTTAATTAAGAAGACTTTTACAGAACATCAGAGAATCATCTTCAACGGAAACGGATACGATGATTCATGGGTAGAAGAAGCAGAGAAGAGAGGTTTATCAAACCTTGTATCTACAGCAGATGCACTTCCAGAATATGCTTCAGATAAGGCAATCGCTTTATTTACTAAGAATGGTGTTTATACAGAAGAAGAGTTAACAGCTAGAGCTACCATTCATGCAGAGACATATGCTTCTAAGATTACAATTGAAGCAAGAACTATGCTGGATATGGCAAAGCGTCAGATTATGCCTGCTGTATCTGCATATGCAGGAGAACTTTGCCAGAGAATTGAGACTATGACAACTTGCGGATGTGTTACAGCATATGAGACTGAGACAGCAAACAGAGTGGCAGCATTTACAGATACAATGATGAAGGATACAGATAAGTTGGATGAAGACTTATCTAAGATTCCATCTGAAGAATGGGCTGCAATGAAGTATGCACATGAAGTATTGCTTCCTGATATGGCTGCAGTTCGTACTTCAGCAGATGAGTTAGAAGCGCTGGTAGACAAAGAATACTGGCCATTCCCAGTTTACTCCGATTTACTTTTCTCTGAGTAAATCGTTGTAATATATGAGATTTGGATTCTTTCTTCCTTTGGGTCCATATCTCTCCTAAAGAAAAGAGACAACCCCTAGTGAGCGGGGGTTGCCTCTTTGTTTTTTAGGAAATAATTATTTGTCTGTTTTCGACTTTTCATTTCTTTTGGCTATCATGTCATCAACCATGGTCTCTATTAGCATCTTCTTCAGATAAATATCGAAGGAGAGGTTACAAATCATAGCAAACTGATGCAGTACATCGGCTTCTTCCTGGTCTTCGAATTCATGATCTTTGAAGAATTTTTGCGAGAGTCTGTATTTTTCCATAATATCGGAAATGACTACGTCGATCTCCCTGGTCTCCATCTTGACAAGTTCCTCATAGATATCAGCGAAGTTGATGTCCTTATCCTGTCCAAAGAACCTTTCATCAATGGGTTTAAGTATTTCTTCAATATCTGATATACTCAAGAAACTTTTCAAATAATAAATCATGATTAAAGTAAGTACATGATCTCTGGAATACTTTTTCTTTACCGGAGCCGGCAGAACATGGTGTTTTGTATAGTTATTAATCATGTTCTTGGTCAGTGTCTTATCATCGGGATGACGTTTTACGGATTGCAGATTGGAATCCATAAAGGATGTAACCTGATCCATATACAGTTCAATCTCGGTAATATCTTCCGGGTGGACATAGTCCAAATCGGTAATTTTCTTTAAAAAAGAGAACATCTGCTCTCTGGATTCTTTACTCATAAGCAATTCACCTCATGCAATATTATATAGTTTGTAAAACTATATCTCAACAGACAGATAAGCTGATATGTGTATGGGAGGATACCGAACATATTTTCTATTTCACCTAGATTTTCTATAGGAAGTTATATATAATGTTGGAAGTGAATTTTTAGTAAAGAGGTTTTCATGGCAGAGAATATTTTATTAGAGTCTTTAAATGACAAACAGAAAATTGGTGTTACCACCACAGAAGGACCGGTGTTGATTCTGGCAGGTGCAGGATCAGGTAAAACCCGAGTACTTACCAATCGTGTTGCATATCTGATTCAGGAGAAGGGTGTAGAGCCATACCATATTATGGCGATTACATTTACAAACAAGGCTGCAAGAGAGATGCGGGAGCGAATCAACGGAATGATTCATGAAGACGCGGAATCTATCTGGGTATCAACATTTCACAGTTCTTGCGTGCGTATATTGCGTCGCTTTATAGATCGAATGGGATACGATAACCATTTTACGATTTATGATGCAGACGATCAGAAGACACTGATGAAAGAGGTCTGCAAGAAGTTAGAAATCGATACTAAGAAGTTTAAAGAGAAGACATTTTTAAACTATATTTCATCTGCGAAGAATGAACTTGTAGGGCCGGAAGAATATTTAAATCGTGTAATGGGCGATTTTAATAGAACAAGAGTCGGACAGGTGTATCGCGAATACCAGAATCGATTAAGACAGAGTAATGCACTGGATTTTGATGATTTGATAATGAAGACGGTGGAATTATTAAAACTGGATTCGGAAGTGTTGAACTACTACCAGGAGAAGTTCCAGTATGTCATGGTGGATGAGTATCAGGATACAAACACGGCTCAGTTCGAATTAGTACGACTTTTGGCAGGTGGAAGAAATAATCTCTGTGTCGTTGGTGATGACGACCAGTCTATTTATAAATTCCGTGGAGCAAATATCTATAACATCCTGAATTTTGAACAGAATTACAAGGATGCTACTGTGATTAAGCTGGAGCAGAATTATCGTAGTACACAGATGATTCTGGATGCTGCCAATGCGGTGATTGCAAATAATGGTAAGCGTAAAGACAAGGCTCTGTGGACAGAAAATGACAAGGGCGAGAAAATCTGTTTTGAGCAGTTTGATTCTGCATATGAAGAAGCCGGATATATTGCATCAAATATTGTAAAAGCCAAGAGAGAAGGAGAGTTCCAGTATGGTGACAATGCGATCTTATATCGTACCAATGCGCAGTCACGTCTCCTGGAAGAAAAGTTGATTCAGATGGGCGTGCCATACAAGATTGTAGGTGGCGTAAACTTCTATGCAAGAAAAGAAATCAAGGATATCCTGGCATATCTTAAGACCATTGATAATGCAGTGGACGAGATTGCAGTTCGACGTATTATTAATGTTCCAAAACGAGGAATCGGTGCAACAACACTGAACCGTGTTTCGGATTTTGCCATGATGAATAATCTGACTTATTATGATGCACTTTGTGGTGCAGATACAATTCCATCGATTGGCAAGGCTGCTTCCAAGATAGAGGGATTTATTCTTTTTATTCAGGCGATGCAGGTTTTTGCCAAAGAGCATACGGTTCCGGAGTTGATCAGGGAAATCCTGGATCAAACCGGATATCTGGAAGATTTAAAGGTCGAAAATACGGATGAAGCCAAGGCCCGTATAGAAAATATAGATGAATTAGTGAATAAAGCAGTTACTTATACAATGGATGCCGATGAGCCATCTCTTTCCGGTTTCCTTGAAGAAGTGGCACTGGTAGCGGATATTGATAATCTGGAAGATGATACAGACTATGTGGTACTTATGACACTTCATTCTGCCAAGGGTTTGGAGTTTCCAAATGTCTATATGGCCGGAATGGAAGATGGATTATTTCCAAGTTATATGTCTCTTTCAGATGAAAGCGATGAGTTGGAAGAGGAAAGACGCCTGTGCTATGTAGGTATTACCCGTGCAGAAAAGAAACTTACCATGACTAGCGCGAAGATGCGTATGATTCGTGGTGAAACGCAGTTCGGTGCTATTTCCAGATTTGTGAAGGAGATTCCTTCAGAGATGATTCGTGGAAATCTCTGGGAGCCAAAGCGAAAGGACGATTTGCCATTCTTAGAAGGTAATCCATTTGATGGTGGAAATGCATCTGCCGGTAGTTATGGCGGTGGAAACATATTTGGCCGTTCGGACATCCAGAAGGGGTTCGGCGGTGATGGCGCAGGAATGAGCGGTGTCAGATCCGGCAGAAATCCGTGGAAAAACCAGGCGAGACAGGCGGCAGAATATAAAGCACGTACAAGCTCTAAGAATTTTGGAACCAAGATTGAGAAGGGCTCCCTTTCCTATGATGTTGGTGATCGCGTGAAGCATGTAAAGTTTGGTGAAGGTACTGTGCAGAAGATTAATGATGGCGGACGTGATTATGAAGTTACCGTGGATTTCGACCGTGTTGGAGTGAAGAAAATGTTTGCCAGCTTTGCGAAATTGAAGAAATGCTAGTTAAAATCGGTGGAAGTGCTAGTTAAATTTAGTGGAAGTGTGCTATAATTTTGAATATATAGTTGTAGCATTTCCTGCTACGAAATCTGAGAAGGTAACTACAGGAGGAACATTATGAAGAATTCAGTTAAGCATACAATCGGGGTTATCATTGGAGTTGTTATTGCATTGGCGGCAGTTGCTGCTGCAGCATATGCATTGTATCGTTATTTCAAACCGGATTACGATGATGAATTTATGGATGAATTCGACGATGAATTTTATGATGATGACTATGAAGAGGATGATAGCCTCTTTGATGAGGATGACGAATAGAATTCTAGTTGCATTGTTCTGACATAGCATATAAAATACAAGGGACTCTTTCATAGAAGTTATGGAAGAGTTTCTTTTTTGTTATTGAAATTAGAAGGAGAATACATGAAAAAAGGTCAGATTTTAGACGGCAAAGTGATTTGCGGCAGTTTTCCAAATAAAGGTGTAGTGGAGACGGAAGAGGGGGAACTCTTCCGTACGAAGAATGTGATTCCAGGGCAGACAGTACGTTGCCGAATTAAGAAGAGCAGTAAATCCAAAGCAGAGGGGATGACGCTTGAAATTCTTGAGAAATCTCCATTGGAGACAAAAGAGAATGTATGTGAGCATTTTGGCGCTTGCGGTGGATGTTCCTATCAGTCTGTTCCTTATGAAGAACAGCTGAAATTGAAAGAGTCCATGGAACTGGATTTATTCAGACCGGTTCTGGGAGAAGAGAAGCTTTCTGCTGTTTGGGAAGGTTTGATTGGCTCTCCAGAAGAAGACAATTATAGAAATAAGATGGAATTCACATTCGGTGATGAAGTCAAGGATGGCCCACTTTCTCTGGGTATGCATAAGCGTGGAAGTTTCTATGATATCGTTACAGTTTCAGACTGTAGAATTATGGATGCGGATATGCGTCTGGTATTGTCAGCGACATTGGAATTTTTTAGAGAACGCAACATTTCCTATTATCATAGACTTCGACACGAGGGATACCTCCGTCATCTGCTTGTTCGTAAGGCGAAGTACACGGGAGAGATTTTAGTGGACCTTGTTACGAGTACACAGATCGAGGAAGCGGAAGAGAAGGCTCTCTTAGAGGCCTATACAGAGATGTTGAAATCTCAGAAGCTGGAAGGTACGCTTCGTGGACTTCTTCATACGAGAAATGATCAGGAAGCGGATGCCATTAAGGATGAGGGAACGGAGATTCTCTATGGCGAGGATTATTTCTATGAAAAGCTCTTGAATTTGAAATTCAAGATTACGCCATTCTCCTTCTTCCAGACAAATTCGCTTGGTGCGGAAGTTCTCTACGATACAGCGCGTAGATTCATTTTGGATAAAGAGTTAGAAGTTACAGATCATAAAGCAAGAATTATGGAAGATTCTGAGATTGATTCTGATTTCTTGAAGGAAAAGCTGGTTTATGACTTGTATTCCGGAACCGGTACGATTGCGCAGATGCTTGCATCCGTATCGAAAGAAGTTCTTGGTATTGAATTAGTAGCGGAAGCGGTAGAAGCTGCAAAAGAAAATGCAGGTTTAAATGGATTATCTAACTGCGATTTCCTCGCTGGCGATGTGTATAAAGTATTGAGCGAGTTAGAGGGAAAACCTGATTTCATCGTACTCGATCCACCAAGAGAAGGAATCCAGCCAAAAGCTATCGAGAAGATTTTAAGCTATGATGTAGATTCTATGATTTACATCTCCTGCAAACCAACATCCTTAGCTCGTGACCTCGAAATCTTCCTTGCCCGTGGTTATGATGTAACACGTATGTGCGCCGTGGATATGTTCCCGGCAACATATCATTGTGAGACCATTTGCTTGTTAAAGAAATGTAAATAAAGAAGTAGTTCGTACAATGTAAATAAAGAAGTAGTTCGTACAATGCAAATAAAGAAGTAGTTCGTATATAGATGAGATAAAAGCCCTGTATGGTTCTGAGGTGACCCTCAGAACCTGCGGGGCTTTTTGCTCATCAGAACCATGTGGGGCTTTTTTAGAATGTTTTAATAGAATCCATGATTTCTTAATTTGAATTTGCATGGTGTGAGAAATATGATGGAAAGTGTGGGAAGTGGATGCAAAAGAGGTATTTTGTAAACAGGTTGTTTTGATTGTTGGCAGGGGGTGTAGAGAAGAGAAAAATGAAAATTGTACACCAGGAAAAGCGGGTTCGGAGGTGCAGAGAAGTAGAAAATGAAAATTATACACCAGGAAAAGCAGATTTGGTGGTGCACGTAGAACAAAAATGAAAACTGTGCACCAGAAAAGCAGTATTGGTGGTGTACAGAGAACAATAGCGAAAACAAGTTAGGGGGATTATTATGTCATTTATTGAGGAAATTAGGAAAGAAAAACAGAAATTGGAAAGAGCTTATAAGAAGGCTAGCGAGCGCTTGGTGGAAGTGCCGCTGGGAAATTTACAATGTTCTATTTCTGAGAACCACGTGAAGTTTTTTCATAATAGAATGGTTGATCAAAAGAGGGAGAGAAGATATCTGAGAAAAAGTGAAAAGGATCTGATTTATGCGCTTGCACAAAAAGAGTATGATAGTAAAATTCAGAAGATAACTGGGAAACAATTGAAATTGTTATATAAACTTGAGCGAAGTTTGGACAATGCTTCGTTAGACGATATTTTGCATGAATTACATCCAGCAAAGCAAGATTTAGTTTTGCCGGTTGAATTAACGAGAGAGCAGAAATTGATGAAATGGTATGAAAAAGAGTATCGAGGTAAAGAAATAGCGGAAAATGACCCTAAGTTTCAAACAAAAAAGGGCGAATATGTCCGGTCAAAATCTGAAAAGATTTTGGCGGATTGCTTTTACGATCATGGGATATTATACAAATATGAGTGCCCACTGCAGTTGGTAAGTGGGCGCGTAATATTTCCAGATTTTACTTTTTATAATATTGAGGATGAAAAAGAAATCTATTGGGAACATGACGGAATGATGAATGATGAAAAATATGCAAATAATGCAGTGAAAAAGATAAATGAATATATAAAGAGTGGGATTTATCCAGGGACTCAATTGATATGTACATTTGAGTCTATGAATTCTTCGTTAGATAGCAGTGTTATAGAGAAGCTTGTTTCGATGTATTTAATTCCGTATTGTGTGATATAAATCGTAAAGAGGAAGTATACTTTGATATTCACACAATTTGTGATAGTCTTAAGAGGTATTAAAGTATCTAAAAAGTGGGGATTTATATAGAGAAAGAGGATAGGAAATATGATTTCTAAAGTTTTACTGGGTGTGTTAATCCCGTTTATTGGTACAACCTTAGGTGCAGCGAATGTTTTCTTCATGAAAGAAAATATCAGTCTAAAAACCGAGCGTATGCTGCAGGGGTTTGCAGCAGGTGTTATGATTGCGGCATCCGTTTGGAGCTTGATTATACCTGCTATGGAGCAAGAAGTAGAAATGGGTCATCTTGCATTTATTCCTGCAACGGTGGGTATATGGATTGGTATGGGATTTTTGATGTTTTTAGATCATTTGATTCCACATTTACATCTAAATAGTGAAGAAGCTGAGGGTCCGCATACTAAATTGCAAAAGACAACAATGATGGTTCTTGCAGTGACGCTGCATAATATTCCGGAAGGGATGGCAGTAGGTGTCGTATTGGCAGGATGGCTATCTGGAAATACGGGAATCACAATGGGTGGAGCATTTGCATTGGCGATTGGTATCGCGATTCAAAATTATCCAGAAGGGGCGATTATTTCGATGCCCTTATATTCGGAGGGGAAGACAAAGGGATATTCCTTCCTTGGTGGCTTTTTATCAGGATTGGTTGAGCCAATAGGAGCTGTGGTTACGATTTTATTATCCAGCGTGATGGTTCCTGTTCTTCCCTATTTACTTGGGTTTGCAGCGGGCGCGATGATTTATGTTGTCGTGGAGGAATTGATTCCCGAGATGGCTTCCGGAGAGCACAGCCATTTTGCGGTTGTGATGTTTGCCGTTGGATTTACTTTGATGATGGCACTTGATACGGCACTGGGGTAATCTGCTTTTGGATTTGAAATCTAGCGGGAAGACGATTATACTGTCATCACATAATCAAGGGGATATAGAGAGACTTTGTGACAAAGTTTATGAGATTAACGAAGGAAAGCTAGTTAGGAGAAGAAAAAATGATTAACGAAACATACAAGAGGAGACTGGAAGCAAAATCTGTTATTCGAGAGTTGAGTGAATATGCAACCGCCCGAGGACAGGAAATTGGTTATGAGAATGTTTTTGATTATAGTCTTGGCAATCCATCCGTTCCATGTACGGAGGATTTTACAAATTCTGTAATTGATATGTATGAACATATGGATCCGATGGAACTTCATGGCTATAGTCCGTCCTTGGGTAATACATCTGTGAGAGAAATCGTAGCAGATAGTTTGAAGAGAAGATTTGATATTCCATATGAGACGAAGCACATTTTTATGACAAGTGGTGCAGCATCTGCGATTGCTCATGCGGTGCGACTTGTTACAAAACCCGGGGATGAAGTTATCACATTTGCACCATTTTTCCCGGAATATATGCCTTATATTGGTGATGCGGGAGCGGTATTAAAGGTGGTACCTGCCAGAACGGAGGATTTTCAGATTCAGGAAGAAGCATTTCTAGAAATGTTAAATCCCAATGTCCAGGCAGTTTTAATTAATACGCCGAATAACCCATCCGGTGTAGTTTATTCCGAGAAGACGCTAAAAAGACTTGCGGAGATCTTAAATCAGAAGCAAGAGGAATATGGTCATGAGATTTTCTTGATTTCGGATGAACCATATCGTGAGATTGCATTTGACGGGGTGGAAGTCCCATATCCGGCAAGATATTATGATAATACTTTGACCTGTTATTCTTTTAGTAAGAGTCTTTCCCTTCCGGGGGAGAGAATCGGCTATATTGCGGTCAATCCAAAGGCAGTGGATGCAGATATTCTGGCGGTTATTTGCGGACAGATCAGTCGTGGTATTGGACATAACTGTCCAAGTTCGACATCGCAGCTTGGCATTGCAAAAGTAAT
>JAFOVD010000031.1 GCA_017392525.1 Lachnospiraceae bacterium | reverse complement strand
TATCACATTCGCCGATGTGGCTCAATTGGCAGAGCAGCTGATTTGTAATCAGCAGGTTAACGGTTCGAGTCCGTTCATCGGCTTTCCATTATTAAATGGATATGGGTGGTTTCCCGAGTGGCCAAAGGGGACAGACTGTAAATCTGCTGCAAATTGCTTCGGTGGTTCGAATCCACCACCACCCAGTTGTCGAAAGACATTTAAGTTAATATCGCGGGATGGAGCAGTCTGGAAGCTCGCCGGGCTCATAACCCGGAGGTCATAGGTTCAAATCCTATTCCCGCAACTCAAGTTGTGAGGAGCAATCCCCACAACTTATTTTTTACAAAAGAATAATTTTTGTATGCCCAGTTAGCTCAGTTGGTAGAGCAGAGGACTGAAAATCCTCGTGTCTCTGGTTCGATTCCGGAACTGGGCATTTTTTATGCCAGTAGGACCCGTAAGGGTCTTTTTTTATTATCATTTTCTATCTGTTTCTGCTATAGTATTGTTCAAAAGAAAAGGAGAAATTACATGAAGATTGTTTTTTTAGATAGAAAATCTATAGGGGAAGATTGGGATGAATCGGAATTTAAAAGATTTGGAGAATTAATAAAATACGATTTTTCCACAGTTGAAGAAGCTTCAAAACGTACAGAGGATGCAGATATTATTGTGGTTAATAAAGTTCCAATAAATGAGAATACTATAGGGTTGGCAAAGCATCTAAAATTGGTTTGCGTGACAGCTACAGGTACGAATAATCTTGATAAGAAGTATCTTGAGGAAAGAGGAATTCAGTGGAGAAATGTTGCGGGTTACTCAACAGAATCGGTGACACAGCACACGTTTGCAATGCTTTTCTACTTATTAGAGCATTTAGCATATTATGATCGCTATGTAAAGAGTGGAACCTATGCAGAAGATCGTCTGTTTACGCATTACTCCAATATTTTTCATGAGTTGAATGGGAAGACTTTTGGAATTATTGGACTTGGAGCAATAGGTAGACGAGTTGCAGATATTGCAAAGGCATTTGGATGCAAAGTCATCTACTATTCGACTTCGGGAAAACATCACGATGAAGAGTACTGTGAAGTTGATTTTGACACGTTACTTACTATAAGCGATATTATTAGCATTCATGCGCCGTTAACAGAGAATACAATGCATCTAATGGATGCAGAGGCATTTCATAAGATGAAAAAATCAGCAATTTTGTTAAATGCCGGTAGAGGCGCAATTATTGTAGAAAAAGATTTAAGAGAAGCTTTGGATAACGAAGAAATTGCTGCCGCAGGTCTTGATGTTTTAGATGAAGAGCCAATGGCGAAGGATAGTCCATTTTATGGATATCAAAACTCCGATAAGCTGTTAATTACACCGCATATAGCCTGGGCAGCAATAGAATCTCGTCAAAGACTGATGCATATTATTGCAAATCAGATTCAAGAATTTCTAACAGATAAATAAAGATATTTTTATAACGGCAGGCCGGATAGATAAGAGCAATCAGATAAATCTTCCAGTAAGGAGAGGGGATTATCGAGCAATTGGCCTCGCCGTTTCATTATTTCCTGAGAACGAGACAGCAGTTCAAAGAAATCTTCCGTTGACCTTTGTGACGGATCCCATGGATTATGCCATTGATGATGATTCAGATTGAGGGGGTCCGTATATTTTTGGAAATGATCATTTGGCACCATACTGGAAATAATTGCATGACCAAAAAATCTCTCCTCGATTTTTCTTGCAATTAACTTTTTGCGACCAAAGGGATCATTCAGTAGTTTTTGCCCAATAGCCATTGATTTCAAAGCATTTGTAATTAATGATTTTCGTATTTCATGCTCCGGATAAGCTATGGAGAAAACGCGATATAGAAAACATGTAATTACACGTACTTCTACAGCAGTCAGCTCAATAGTTTTCCATGGTTTAAACTGACTTGGTTCCCGGTGAGTGAAATGGCGAATCAGAGCATTGTCAATATCGGTTTCTAAAAAAACGTGTATTCCAAAGTCGTAGGACTCACGGTTTTGGTGTTCCATATGTTTAGTACGATAGTAGATATACGGATGGCAAACTGTATCGAGAGTATAATGGCACATAAAACCGAGTAGATATGCATCAATTATTTCCTTGACCTTCTGAGAAATAACACGTTTTCGAACAGTGAGACAGGCGTCAAAAAATGCCCAGGTACCATGGTTGTGCATGATGTTACCAATGTTTTTTTCGGATGTAAAATAAGCCGGGATACAGTAGAAAAAGATGTCTGGACCTTGCAGACCAATCTGGTAAGATTTTGGATACTTTTTTAATGTATTCTGTAATTTAGCAGGATAGAGCGGTATCATTTCCTGTCCAAAGAAGTAATGAGATTCAAATCCTGGCATAAAGAGTCCTCCTTCGTAAATAAAAATCCACAAAGTAGTGGGAATTTCAAATAATCATTATTTGTGTTTATAGTATAGCACAAATTTATTGCAACTTTAGTTGAGCCATATTACAATAAAAGTTGGTTGAAAGGGGAAAAACTATGTATATAAATAGGAGTTTTGAAGAAAAAGTACTACAGAATTTTTACGAGGGAGAGGTGCAGGTGGCTTGCGTCTACGGTCGACAGGGCATGGGGAAAACTACGTTGATTCGACATTTCCTAGAGGGGAAGAAAGCCATCTACTTTCAGGCATTTCCAACTACAGATCAGGAAGAACTTGATTTGTTCGCACAGTCATTGGGTATAGATTCAAAGCCGACTCTGGAAGAATTGCTCAATGAGATAACGCTGGATGAATTAATGAAGGATGCGCCAATGGTGCTGGTTATTGATCATTATCCGGAGTTTGTCAAAGCTAATTCAGAATTTGAAAAAATTTTATATAGATACGTTACAGAGGTATGGAATGATCTGCCGATTAAAATTATTTTATGCGGTGATTGCTATACTCATATGGAAAAATTTGTTTTGGGCAAAAAAGCCATCTGGAAGAATATGAAGATGGACATCCTTGAAGTGAAGGGGATGAAATTTACTGAAGCAGAAGCGTTTTTCCCGGAGAGAAGTCGAGAGGAAAAAGTTTATCTGTATGGTATAACAGGGGGGATTCCAAAGAAGATGACGGAAGTTTATGGCATGGATGCTGAGGAAGCTACAAGGGACCTTTATCTGGACGGACAATATGCCCAGATGATGTGGCCGATGCAGACCATGCAGATAGAACTTCGTGAGCTTTCATACTATAACCGTATGCTGAGTTGCCTTGCAAGGGGATATCAGCGTGTTAATCAGATTTCCAAAGAGGTTGATAAACCAAAGGACGTAGTTGTTCCTTATATGAATACCTTGATGTCAATCGGGATGGTCACAAAGGAGACGCCGATTACGGAACGAACCAATAGGAAAAAGACCAGATATTCTATTGTAAATACATCAGATCTGTTCTGGTACCGTTATATGCCGAAAAATATGAATTCGGTATATCAGGAGGATGAGACGGAGATTGAGAATCTGTTGGAAACAATGCTTACAGAGTCCAATGATTATTTAAAAATAGTATTTACAAATATGTGTAAGCAATATCTGCTGGATGCAGGAAATGATACATTGCCATTTCGCTTAGAAGAAATCGGAAATTGGTGGATGAATGATGAGGAAACGCAAACCAGTATGGGCTTTGATATAGTCGGACTTGGAAAATCCGGTGACAAGGACACGACGGTTTATGCAATGTGTTATTACGATGATAAACCAATAGAGATACATGAACTTAAGGAATTGATTGAGTTAACAAAGCAATTGAGTCAGGAGGGGGATGTATATTATATAATCTTCTCTAAAGCGGGATTCCATGAGAATGCTAAAACAGTTGCACTTACAATTAAAAATATTATGCTGATATCGCTGGAAGATATCCTTCCGAATGAGGATTAAAGTTAGAAATCATATTTTGTAAGAAATTGTATTAAAAATAAGTCAGATTAAGCACCTTTACAAGGTTGTAGGCTTATAATACAATAATCTCGGTTTTATTAACTAGGTAAAAAGGGAGGAACCATGACAAATCTGGAACTTCAACAAAAAGCAGTAGAAGTCCGCAAGGGAATCATCGAAGGTGTTCATGCAGCTAAATCAGGACATCCGGGTGGATCACTTTCTGCGGCAGAAGTATTTACGTATCTTTATTTCGAGGAAATGAATGTGGATCCGAAGGATCCAAAGATGGAAAATCGAGATAGATTTGTATTATCAAAAGGTCATACAGCACCGGGATTATATGCTGCATTGGCGGCAAAGGGATTTTTCCCAATGGAAGATATGAAGACATTACGTCATATTGGCTCACATCTTCAGGGACATCCATGTGTGGCACACACACCTGGAATTGATGCATCATCAGGATCACTGGGACAGGGAATTTCTGTAGCAGTAGGTATGGCTTTGTCTGCAAAGCTGTCAAATGATGACTATCGTGTTTATACATTACTTGGTGACGGAGAAATCCAGGAAGGCCAAGTTTGGGAAGCATCTATGCTTGCAGGCTTCCGTAAATTAGATAACCTTTGTGTTATCGTTGATAACAATGGATTACAGATTGATGGACCAATTGATGAGGTCAATAGTCCATATCCTATTCCGGATAAGTTTAAGGCATTTAACTTCCATGTAATTGAAGTGGAAGATGGCAATGACTTTGATCAGCTTCGTAGTGCATTTGAAGAGGCCAAGGCTACCAAGGGTATGCCAACTGCCATTATTATGAAAACAGTTAAGGGCAAGGGCATTTCCTTCATGGAAAATCAGGTTGGCTGGCATGGAACTGCTCCAAATGATGAGCAGTATGCAACTGCTATGAAAGAATTAGAAGAAGCGGAGGAAGCATTATGTCAGAAGTAAAGAAAATTGCCACAAGAGAGAGCTATGGTAATGCCCTAGTAGAAATTGCCAAAGAACATGATGACCTCGTAGTTTTGGATGCGGATTTAGCAGCTGCAACTAAGACAGGAATCTTCAAGAAAGCTTACCCAGAACGTTTTATCGATTGCGGTATTGCAGAATCTAACATGGTAGGTGTCGCTGCAGGTATTGCAAGTACTGGAAAAGTTCCATTTTGTAGTAGTTTTGCTATGTTTGCAGCAGGTAGAGCATTTGAGCAGGTTCGAAACTCTGTAGGATATCCACATTTAAATGTTAAAATCGGTGCGACACATGCAGGTATTTCTGTAGGTGAAGATGGCGCAACACATCAGTGTCTGGAAGATATTGCTCTTATGCGTGAGATTCCGGGTATGACTGTAATAAATCCAGCAGATGACGTTGAGGCAAGAGCTGCTGTTAAAGCTGCATATGAAATGGAAGGTCCAGTATACCTTCGCTTTGGAAGATTAGCGGTTCCTGTAATTAATACAAACCCAGATTATAAATTTGAAATCGGTAAGGGTACATTACTTAAAGAAGGTACAGACCTTACAATTGTGGCAACAGGTCTTGAGGTTAATGAATCTCTTGAAGCTGCAAAGATGCTAGAAGCAGATGGGATTCATGCGGAAGTAATTAATATTGCTACAATCAAGCCTTTAGATGAGGAAATTATCATTGAAAGCGCTAAGAAGACAGGTAAAGTAGTAACAGTAGAAGAACATTCAGTAATTGGTGGATTAGGAAGTGCTGTTGCAGAATGTCTTGCAGAAAAGTGCCCAACTCTTATGAAGAGAATCGGTGTTTATGATGTATTTGGAGAATCTGGTCCGGCTGTAGACCTTCTTCATAAATATGAATTGGATGCCGAAGGCATTTATAAGCAGATTAAGGATTTTATGCATTAAAATAGTATAAAAAATAGGCGTGGATGTTGAGATTCAGGTGTTCACGTAATATAATGAAAATAGCCAATGGATGCACATTATGGTGCATCCATTTTCTGCATAAGAAATAAATAAATTTTATTTCGAGGAGGATATAAAGTGGAAAGTAAAGAAAGTGCTATGTTGAAATTACACAAGGGAAATTTAATTGTAATTTTGGTGGGAGTAGTTGTTATGACGCTGATGACGTTTGCTGCATATGGAGTTTGTGCGGATGCGTTCAAAGGTTCAGGAATTATGTGGGGAGCTGGTTTAATATCTGTGATTGCCTATTTTGCATGTAAGAAAGATATCGTAAAAGCCTTGATTATACTTGGAGGACCAAGTTTTGCGACGTTGATATATTCATATGTGCTCGGCGGAAGTTCAGTATCATTTCTTGCATGTTATCTGTTTTTGGCCATGACAACAATTTATTTTGAAGAAAGATATATCAAGTTCTACATGATTATTGTTGGTGTGCCATCGCTGGTGTCATTAGTTGAGTGGAAGATTATAGATGGATATAACGGTAGCCAGATGGGTGCGATTACGAAGTTTTTATTCTTCCTGTTTATTGGATGGTCACTCTATCTTGCGGTAAAAAGAGGTAGAGCGTTTATTGTTCGATCAGAAGATACTCTTCGTGTTGTAGAAGAAAATGGACACGCTGCGAATAAGATATCGAAGGAGTTAAATACAGCTATTACTTACAGCCGTTCTCGTGTTCACGAGTTGGCTACACAGGCGAAGGGCGTATCAGAGGCCGCTGGTCAGATGGGATCGGTAGTTGAATCTACGACACATGCAACAGTGAATGTTTCTGAGAAGATTGCAAGTGCAACAGAGGAGATTAATCGAAACTATAAGATGGCGCAGGCCTTGGAAACAAGTTTTGGAGAAGTTACGAAGTCGGTTGATGAAGGTAACGCAGAAGCAACTGATGTTAGAGAGAATCTTGGAGAAATGTCTAAAACTGTTGCGGGAGCGCAGGGAGCTATGGATACGCTTCTGGAGGAAATGGGACGTATTACCGGTATCCTTGAGGAGATTGATGCGATTGCAAAACAGACGAATCTGTTGTCACTAAATGCATCTATCGAAGCTGCACGTGCTGGTGAGCATGGTCGTGGTTTTGCAGTTGTAGCAGACGAAATCAGACAATTGGCAGAACAGAGTGCACAGGCTGCAGATAATATTAATACCATTATTTCCGGATTAAGCGGAACAACACATGATGTTTCAGAGAAGATTAATGCAGGTGCACAGGCTGCAGCAGATGGTGTTGAAAAGATGGGTGGATTGCTGGAGGTCTTTGAAGGAATCCAGGGTTCAACCAGTCAGGCAAAAGATGTTGTTCAGCAGCAGTATGAAGTTATTGAAGTTGTGAAGAGAGATTTTGAAGAAATCATGGGTGAGATTGAGACTCTTGTAGCGACTACGGAAGAGAATACGGCGATGATTCAAAATATTACGGATACTATCGACAGACAGCATGATGCAGTTGATGATGTTGAAAAGGAAATTATTGATATTGCAGGTATTTCAAATACATTAAAAGAACAGTTTACAGAGTAAGATGAGGCAGGATATCCCGGGAGTCAAGGCCCGGGATGTCCTGACTTTTTTTATGAAGAGGTTCAGAAAAATGTAGATTTGTCCGATACTCTAAATGTAAAGGACAAGGATTGTCATATAAATGCACGGAGGCATTAATGAATAAGAATAGATGACATACTTGGGCATGAAAGAGGTGCAATTATATGAAAATTAATAATAACATTTCTGCGGTAATTACAAATAAGCAGTTACTTCGTACAGAGAATACATTGGCAATGTCAATGGAGAGATTATCTTCAGGTCTTCGAATCAATCACGCAAAGGACAATCCATCAGGAATTGCTATTTCCGGTAAGATGCAGGCGCAGATAGATGCGCTTGGACAGTCTTCAGACAACTCCAACGACGGTATTTCCGTATTGGAGACAGCTGATGGCGCGCTTGGTGAGGTTACGAGCATTATCCAGCGTATGAGAGAATTATCGGTTCAGGCTGCCAATGATATCAATTCACAGTCAGAAAAAGATGCTATTCAAACAGAGATAGCGTCTTTGAAAGAAGAAATTGATCGAATTAGTTCTACAACAGAGTTCAATACAAAGTCACTATTAAATGGATCTTTAGATGCGCACGTTTATGCAAATGATGTGACAAGAATTCAGGTAAATAGTAACGTTCCGGCAGGAGTCTATGAATTGTCAGTTGATTCTGTTGCTCAGAAGGCTCAGATTGCGATGAGCACATCAGGTCTAACTTATCCGATTACAGAGGCGCAGGCAGGTACAATTACAATCAATGGTTCTCCGGCGGCTATTACAGCGGGTATGACACAGGAACAGGTTTTAGAGACAATTCGTACAGCTGCTGAGCATGGAGATGCAGAAATTGAACTTGATACATCTGATAATATTGTTGGAGTGAATTCAAAGAGATATGGAAATAGTGCAGGACTTCTCATTTCCGCCAGTACAGATGAACTTGCAAATGCACTGGGAATCAGTACAGATGGTTCATCAGCGGTAGGTGTAGATGCAAATGTTACATTGGATAAAGCATCGGCATTTGGTTCACAGGCGACAGTTGCGGTTGATGGCAACAAGGCGACAATTACAGATGTGAACGGATTTAACATGTCCATGCTGATTGACGAGGGCTATACCGGAAATGTTTCGTTGGAGGTTACAGATGTAGGACCAATGGATTTACAGATTGGAGCCAACGAAGGACAGCAGATGTCTGTGCGCATTCCGGCGACAGATACAAAGTCGCTATATATTGATGATTTGGATGTTTCGACTGTAAGTGGTGCGGCTCGTGGCATTGGATTACTGGATGCAGCACTTACAAAGGTGAATGAAATTAGAGCAAATCTCGGTGCGTATGAGAATCGATTAGAACATACGGTTAGTTCACTTGATCAGACAGAGGAAAACATGACATCCGCAATTTCCAGAATCCAGGATGTGGATATGGCGGAAGAAATGGTAGAGTACACTAAGCAGAATGTGCTCGCACAGGCTGGTACAAGTGCTTTGTCTCAGGCAAATGAGATGCCTCAGATGGCGTTACAGTTATTACAGTAGTCCATATCAATTGTAGTGGAGAATTGATATATGAATAGTGAATTAAAATTAGATTTTACGAGAAGAATTACTCAGAGTAATTCCAGTGAGATAATTGCCATACTTTATGAAATCTTTTTTGTATATCTTGAAGATGGAAGAGAGGCAATAGAGAACGGAGATTTTGAAGCGGCGAGGGAGGAACTCCGGCATGCAAGTACGGTTGTGCAGCATTTAAAGGATGCTTTGAATCGAAAGTATGAGTTGTCGGCACAGTTATATCCGCTCTATGATTTTTGCCAGAGAGCAATAGAGAAATCCAACTACCGAAGAAATGTGGTGGGAATTGATGAAGCGAGAAAGGTGATGGAACCATTGCAGGAGGCGTTTCGGCAGATTGCAAATCTGGATCAGTCGGAATCAGTAATGAAAAACACTCAAACAGTAATGGCTGGAATGACCTATGGTCGTGGCATATTAAATGAAACAACAGTATATGAAAATAATCGAGGATTCCTAGCATAGGAGTCCTCTTTTTTGTGCAGTTTTACTTGAATGAAAATTGTGCGAAAATTACAAAAACGGGTTGAAAAACTTGTGGAAAAGTTAATATCTCTGTGGATAACTGTTGATAAGTGAAAGATTTACACACTTTTTAGGTCAATTTGCGAAAAATGAGTCCATATAAAATTGGTAATTGTGGATAAATATTTTTTTCGTGATTATGCATAAATGAAAAACTAGGCGTCAAACGACCAGTTACAAATCGCAAAATGAGAACTATAATCAAAATCATCAGAGAGGGGTGAGGAGAATAGAAGGAAACTTGTTGGTGACATACCTAATAGGAGCGGTGTATATGGATTTGAAAACAGATCGTGTTCCGAATCAGTACATTATTCTGGGGTATCTGACAGGTGCCTTCTTGAATCTCCAGAGTTATGGAATCCGTGGAACTATTGTTTTTTTGGTAAAGTCTCTTTGGCCGATAGTATTACTCTATATACTATTCTACATTCGGGCGGTTGGGGCAGGAGATATAAAACTTATCTCTGTAATGTCTTCATATCTGGAGCCGTCCACGACGATTCACGTCGTGATTGCATCGGTGTTTGTTGGTGCAATCATATCCATTATTAAAATCTTATCTGATAGGCAGCGGATGGGTGAGCGCTGCTTGTTTTATAGAAAGGCTGGTCGGTCAAGGAGTTTTATACACTATACTACATGCATATTAGGGGCATTTATTTATGTATGTGTGAAAGAGGGGTTATATGGTTGAAGAAAGGATAATAATTTGTGATGAGGATCAGGCATATGTAGAAGCATTGTCCCGCTATTTACTGGGGTGTGATCCGGAATTAAAGATTCATACTTATACCAATGTTGAACAGTTTCAGTTGGATTCAGAATATGGGGTTGGGCTGTTAAGTAAACATTTCCTGGAGCGATATGACCAGATGGACAACCGCGAGAGGATACATCATATACTGCATATGACGGAGAGTGCAGGGGATAAGTATGGAGAGTATCGCACAATTTATAAATTTCAGTCGATGGAAAAGTTTCGTAAAATCTTGGTTCAGGAACAGTGGCAGCTCAAGAGCATGAAACCTGAGAAGATGCCGGGTCAGACAAGATTTATCGGAATATATTCTCCGATGTCACATGAATTACTTTTGCCATTTACACTGCTTTTGGCGGAACAATATGCGAAAGCGGGGAGGACGCTTCTTGTGGATATGCAGGAGAATAGCATGATAATGAATCTGCTTCAATTAAGGGAAGAAAAGACAATTATCGATTACATTTATTTTCTTGAAAGTGAAAAGCAGAAACGTGTGAATATGGAGATCCCACCGGCAATGCAGAGGGTACCCGGTGAAATCGAAAAGTTTATCGAGATGTATGGAGATCTTGCAATATTACCTCCGGTGCGTATTCCATCAGAGATTGCATATGTAACAAGCGGAGAGTGGTCAGATTTATTGACGGGAATTCGAAATGAAAGATTTGAGACGGTGCTACTACTGTTTGATCGAGTGCATTGCGGATTTGAGCAGATGTTACTGGAATGTGATCAATTAATTCTTGTAGGCAAGCAGGGAGGCTTCTATCGAAGTCGAGAAGAGAAATTGTTAACGTTTCTCAAGGTGCGGGGAATGGAAAAGATTACAAAACAGATTTATTTACCAATTATGGTAGATCCCGTAGGGGAAGAGTATAGGATGGAAGGGTTTAATCAGGGACCATTGGGTAAATTCATACGAAGTCAGTATGGAAGAATTGCAGGTGGTGTCAGTTGATTAGCAAAGAAAAACTGGATGAATTAAAAATAGAGATTCGTCAAGAGGTTCTGAACCAGATAGATTTGAGTCAGGAGTATTCGGACGAAGAAATCAGTGAGATTATCCGGGAAAAAATCTGCTGTGTGGCAAAGGAACACGCAATAGATATAAATCATAGGTTATATCTTGAAAAAGAAATCTTTAACTCTATGCGAAAACTGGATATCCTTCAGGATTTATTGGAGGAACCGGAAATTACGGAGATAATGATTAACGGGTATCAGGATATATTTGTTGAAAAAAAGGGGGAGCTTCTTCGTGTAGATAAACATTTTATCTCAGAAGAAAAGCTGGCGGATGTGATTCAGCAAATAGTAGCTCAGAATAACCGAGTGGTAAATGAATCACATCCAATTGTAGATACCAGATTGGCGGATGGAAGTAGAGTGAATATAGTGCTTCCACCGGTTTCGGTAGACAAAAGTGTGATATGTATTCGACGGTTTTCTAAAACACAAATCCGGATGAAGGATTTGGTCGCAAATGGAAGTCTATCGGAGGAAATGAGGGAGTTTCTGGAGGGTTTAGTGCGCTCCGGATACAATATATTTATTTCCGGTTCGACCGGATCGGGAAAGACGACTCTTATTAATGCGTTAAGCGAATATATCCCCAAGAGTCAGAGGGTGATTACGATTGAAGATTCTGCAGAATTGCAACTCATTGGAGTGCAAAACCTAGTAAGGTTGGAGGCTAGGGAGAAGAATCTTGAGGGAAAACTGGAAATAACTATTAGAGACCTGGTGCGTTCGTCCCTTAGAATGAGACCGGACCGGATTATTGTAGGAGAGTGTAGAGGAGCTGAAACTATTGAACTCTTGATGGCAAATAATACCGGACATAGTGGGGGGATGAGCACGGGACATGCAAATTCTACCAGAGACATGATCGCAAGGTTGGAGATGATGTCTCTGATGGGTATGGACCTGCCAATGACGGCAATCAGGAAACAGATTGCGTCCGGCATCGATATCTTTATTCATATACAGAGGATGCCGGACCGTTCTAGAAAAGTTGTTGAGATTGCAGAAGTAATGGGGGTGATGAATGATGAAGTGCAATTGGAAACAAAATATAGATATGCAGGTGATGACAAATGGGTCTTAGAACATCCGTTGGTACACACCGAACGACTGGAACAGTACTCTTAATTACGATACTTAGCAGTATCAGTATCGCATATATCTTTTATGACTCCTTTTGGGGAATGGTTCTAATATTTCCCGTGTATTTCGTTACGAAAAATGAATATCAAAAGTATCGAAAAAAACAAGTCGAGGAGAGATTTCAAAAAGAATTTAAAGAATTTTTGATGTGCATAAATAATGGCTTACAGGTAGGACATTCCATAGAAAACGCGTTTGTTGATGCAGAGCAGGAACTATGGCTGGTCTTTGGAGAACAAAGTGTAATCTATCGAGAAATCTGTGAAATTAATCGTCAGGTGAAGATGTCAGTCCCTATAGAGAAAGCATTTATGATTATGGTCAAAAGGCATCCGTATGAGGAAGTGGAATCTTTTGCAGAGATATTTGAATTTGGAAAACGTTTAGGTGGAGATTACAGTAGAAATCTAAGACGAACTGCAGAGAAACTAAGCGAAAAAATGGAATTGAAGCAGGAGATACAGACACTAACAGCAGAAAAACGATTGGAGCTAATGGTCATGTCCGTTATGCCGATAGGTATCCTTTTGTATATGAAGATTGGATCCGGTGGTTTTTTGGCGCCATTATATGGAAATCCAATAGGTATTGGGTTGATGAGTCTGATGCTCGCGTTGTATTTAGGGATGCTAAAACTTGGTGTGAGCATTATTCATGTGAAGATGTAAAAAACTATCAGCTGGGAGGGAATATGGTCTCAATCGTAATATTTCTTGGCGTTTTAATTATTCTATCTGTCTTAAAAAGTCATGAAAAAGAAGCAACAAAAAAATTGGGAAAACCAATCAGATGGATTCTGGTTATAGAAATTATTGGAATTGTGTTATCTGTGGGTGAAATGGTTTATAGTCAATGGTTTTATCCAACAGAGATAGAGAGACCTGATCAAGGGGAAGGAAATCTGATAGAGGAATATTCGCTTGAGAGAGAAGGAGAGAAACAGGATGTTGAAGTTGAGATAGAAGAGAAGGAGTATGACAAAAACCAAGCAGAAAAATACTTAGAAAAAGCAAAAGCAGAAATTGATAATTCTTTTCCGGGTAAAAATCAGTCATTGGATTGTATTACTCAAAATGTAAGTATTTCAGATAAATATGTGGATGGCAAAGTGAAAGCAGAATGGACGTTTTCTCCATCAAATATTGTTGATGCAGAGGGGAAAATATATTTTGAGAAAATAGAGGATCCCACACAAGGAATGTTAATGCAGGCAAGCTGTGAATTGACCTGTGGATCATATGGGGAAATATATAGTTTTCCATTTTCGGTTCAAGTTCCGGATATGAATACAGCAGAGGGCTTTCAGTACTATCTACAGCAAAGTTTAGACGAGATGAATCAGGCAATTGGCGATACGGTAACTTTACCCGGAAAAATAAATGGAGAAAGGGTAACTTGGCGAGGAATAAATGAGCATCGCGGTAGGATTGTTTCAATATTAGGATTAGTGGCACTGATTGGTATTATCTTGGGAGAAAAAGAGGAAAGACATAGAGAAAAGAAAAAGCAGATGGAGCAGATGCGTGCAGACTATGCGGATATTGTTGAGAAAATGGCTCTCTATATAGCGGCAGGAATTGGCATTAGACAAAGTTTCCAACGAATTTTAGCGCAGTACGAAAAACTTGGGAGAAAACGACCGGGGTTTGAAGAAGTACGATTTATCTGCCGTGAAATGGATAGTGGTGTAAGTGAAGTGCAGGCGTATGAACATCTTGGGCAACGAGCGATAATTCCGCAATATCGCAAGCTATCACTGCTTATTTTGCAGAATATTAAGAGGGGAACGGAAGGCCTGGCAGCAGCATTTGAAAAAGAAGAAGTAGAGGTGTTTCAGATGCGAAAGAACAGGATTAAAACAGCCGGTGAGGAGGCATCGACAAAGTTATTATTTCCAATGATGGGGCTGCTTTTGATGGTTTTGATTGTGATGATTGTACCAGCACTCATGAATATTAACTTGTAACAGCGGATGAAGTAGAAGGGAGGATACAGAATGACGATTCAGGATTTTATTAAAGAGGAAGATGGCATAGGTGTAGTGGAAGTGATATTGATATTGGTTG
>JAFOVD010000030.1 GCA_017392525.1 Lachnospiraceae bacterium | reverse complement strand
TGCCGTTGATATACTGCTTTGTTACATTGAGGCGATAGACATTGCCATCATCGTCTTTGACATCCACAATAGAGTCTCCGTCTGTTCTGTACAATGTCAATTCTGTTCCGACCTTGAGTGTGACTTTGGAGCTGTCCTCACTGTCAGAGAACTCCTCCTTGGTATCCTCATTCAACTTGATAGCGTCGAAATCCTCCTTGACTGTCATCCGAAGGTCACTCGCATCTATCATATAGTATTCGCCGGAAAATTCCGGAAGTCCGCTATCTCCCAGGGATGCATGACGAAACATCTGGTATTCTCCCATAAGATGTCCCTTCTTGCCCAGCAGAAAGTTCTCCGGATTATTTGGAGTATAATCGTAAACTGCTATATCCGGGTTCTCATTCTCAATCTTTTCCACATCGCCATCGGAAATATTAAGAATTGTCAACTTATGCTCATCGTTTTCCAGAGTCTGATCCACATATAGATAATCTGCATCATGCTTGTGGAACCAATAGAACTTATCTTTAGAAGTGTCCTGGGTTTCCAGCGTAAGTACCGGATCTGCTTCGCTTACATCCTCCTCATCCATGTAGAAATTCAAAGAAGTAGGCTCCCCGTCCTCATAGCGCATCTGAAGCTGATGCTTGCCAATCTCATAACTTGTATATGTATACAATTGCTTTACATACTCCTGAGGGATGGACTGATAATCTGACGAAAACAGTGAACCGTATTCCTCAAAACTCAAATCAATAAATGCAGGACCGTTGGCGTAACTTGCAATTTCATATGTATTGAAAATCACCTCAACGCCATCATCTGAAAGAACCCATGTCAGTTCATCCGAATCCAGCTGCTGAGCAATATATTCCTCCAGATCATCCACGAAGAGATAATCCATGGCATCCTCACCAAAACCGTCCGGATTCTGAATCGGAAGCTGTTCCTTTACTGCTGACACAAAGCCCTTCTTATTCAAAACAATATCCTTCAACTTGATGTCTTCACCGGTGCTTGCATCGAAATTGACTCCCGTATATGTGGTTGATGGATGAGCTCCATTGGCATCGAAATAATCATTAACAACCATGGAGAAGGCCACGCTATCCGCACGACTGATATCCGGTGTGATTTCGTCACAGTATCGATCCGTCATTGAATCTAAATCACTTTCTTCCTGCTCTGCGTCACCATTGGCATACTCAAGAAGAATCTGCTGACTCTCTTTCGCATCTGCAGCCATCTTGTCATTGTAATCAGAAATAGCCTTGGTCAGCTTCTCGTAACCATCGATTCCCACGAATGTGTTGCCATCATAGTCTCCCAGTCGAACCACCGGATACTTGATACGAGCCGCTGTAATCTCCGGATTCGTGTCCAGCTTTGGTTCTAGAGTTTCATAGTTAACCTGATATGTTAAACACGTAACAGCGCTGTCATCCTCTTTGTCAGCGGCATCATTTCCTGCTGTGTTCTCGACCTGCTTCTTCTCAGAACTGTCATCTTTCTGCCAAGGCAACTTACAGCCTGTAAGCATTGTGGATGTTACCATCGCAGCCACAAGCGCTGTCGTAGTAAGCTTTGTAATTCCGACTTTTTTACCTCTTAAAGACATTATAAACCTCCCTCTCTGTAACCTTTCATTTTCTTGTGGTCCTTCTCATTATAATATATCCACTATCTTCGAACTAGTATGTATTTATAGACACAAGCCTCTGCGAAAAGTGATAGAATGATATGGATTGAAACGCAAGTACAAAAAAAAGGAAGAGTATTTATTATGAAAACACTTCGTAAATATCTAAAGAACTATAAGAAAGAAGCCGCTCTTTCGCCTCTTTTTAAGATGCTTGAAGCGCTCTTCGACTTATTTGTTCCGCTGGTTGTGGCAGATATCATCGATATCGGCATCGCAAATAACGACATGGACTACGTTTTAAAACACGTTCTATTGATGATTCTACTGGCTGTCGCTGGCTGGATTGTCTCCATAACCGCACAGTTTTTTGCCGCCAAGGCCAGTGTCGGATTTGCAACCGAGCTTCGCCAGGCAACATTTCAACATATTCTGTCACTGTCCTACAGTAAAATTGACACTTTGGGTCCAAGCACACTGATTACCCGTATGACATCGGATATCAATCAGACCCAGAACGGGCTCAACATGATGCTTCGTCTGCTGCTTCGAAGTCCTTTTATCGTGTTCGGCTCCATCATCATGGCATTTATTGTCAATGCTCACGCAGCACTGGTCTTCTTGATTGCCGTGCCGGTTTTATCCATTGTAGTTTACGGAATCATGATTATTTCCATTCCGCTATTCCAAAAGGTTCAGGCGCAGCTGGATCACGTCACTGACCTGACAAGAGAGAACCTCACCGGTGTGCGCCCAATCCGAGCATTTCGAAAGGAACAGTCTCAGGTTGTAAGTTTTGATGCCGCAAACCATGCACTGACGCTTCTCAATGAATTCGTTGGCCGCATCTCTGCACTGCTAAATCCAATTACATATGTTCTAATCAATATCGCAACTATCATTCTGATTCGACAGGGCGCTATCGAGGTACATATGGGGGAAATGGCTCAGGGCGAGGTTGTTGCCCTCTATAACTACATGATGCAGATGGTAATCGAGCTGGTGAAGCTGTCCAGTCTGATTATCACATTAAATAAGGCCATCGCCTGCGCCAACCGTGTAGAAGCAGTATTAAATACTTCTCCGGGGCAGAATTTCCCTGCGGATACACAGGAAGATGTTTCCGGTGCGACTTCTCCGGAGAATGGGACTACCGACGGCGGAGGGGCCGTTGCATTTCATGATGTGTCATTCACCTATGAAGATGCCGGTGCTCCCGCCCTTGAGCATCTAAATTTCGATGTGAAAGCCGGACAGATGATCGGTATCATAGGTGGAACCGGATCCGGTAAGTCCTCCCTTGTGAACCTGATTCCAAGATTTTACGATATCAATTCCGGACGCATTGAAATTGATGGCAAAGACATCATGAAATACGACCGCAAGAGTCTTCTTGACAAGGTTGCCATCGTGCCGCAGAAGGCAGTGCTATTCTCCGGAAGTATCCGGGACAACCTTCGATACGGTCGTGAAGATGCCACAGATGATGAACTATGGCAAGCACTCGAGATTGCCCAGGCCAGAGAGGTTGTAGAGGGTAAGGCCGGACAACTTGATTTCGAGTTGGAACAGAATGGCCGAAATCTCTCCGGCGGTCAGAGGCAGCGTCTCACCATCGCCCGAGCCATCGTCAAAAATCCTGAGATTCTGATTCTCGATGACAGCGCCAGCGCTCTTGATTTCAAGACGGAAGCTGCACTTCGAATGGCAATCTCCGCCCTTCCGGCAACCGTTTTCTGGGTATCCCAGCGAGCCAGCAGTATTATGCAGGCAGACCAGATTCTGGTTATGGATGACGGCGCACTTGCCGGTGTCGGCTCCCATGAAGAGTTACTTGAAAATAACAATGTCTACCAGGAAATCTACTATTCACAATTTCCTGAAAGCAGAAAGGAGGCTTAAGCATGAAACAGACAATTAAGAAACTTATGCATATACTTGGAGCTTATCGAGCCCTCCTTTTCTGTTCCATCTTCCTGGCAGCCCTTTCTGTTGTGGTTCAGCTTTATGTGCCAATCCTGTTTGGCCGCGCCATCGATGGGATTATCAGCCAGGGAAATGTTAACTTTAGCATTGTTCAGAAGTACCTCAGTAAAATACTGATCCTGGTGCTCATTTCCGGGCTTGCCACCTGGATTATGAATATGATTAACAATCGCATGACCTATCGTGTGGTTCGAGACATCCGTTCGCAGGCAATCCGCCGCTTGCAGACCCTTCCGATTTCCTATCTGGACGCCCACAGCAGTGGTGACATCGTCAGTAGGGTTATCGCCGATGTGGATCAGCTCTCTGACGGTTTGCTTCTGGGATTTACACAGCTTTTTACCGGAGTTATGACCATCATCATGACACTGATATTTATGTTTAGCCAGAGTTTCCATATCACAATTTTTGTTGTGCTTTTGACTCCGGTTAGTTTCCTCATCGCTAAATTTATTGCGAGTCGTTCCTACAATATGTTCCAAAAACAGGCAACCGTCCGCGGCGAGGAAACTGCCCTAATCGAGGAAATGATTGGCAACGCCAAAGTTGTCAAAGCCTTCGCCTACGAAGAGAAGGCAGCGGATCATTTCCGGGAAATCAATACAAGACTTCAGGACTGCTCACAGACGGCTCTGTTTTACTCAAGTCTTACAAATCCATCCACGCGATTTGTAAACTCCGTAATCTACGCCGGTGTGACTCTGCTCGGCGGGTACGCAATCCTTGCCGGCAGCCTGTCGGTGGGTGGACTTTCCGCGCTTCTAAACTATGCAAACCAGTATATGAAGCCTTTTAACGACATTAGTTCTGTGGTCACAGAGCTCCAGAATGCATTTGCATGTGCCTCACGAATCTTCGCGCTAATTGAAGAGCCGGAGGAAATTGATCCGATTCGAATCCGGGAAATCTACGGAGAAGATGAGTTCGGCGGGGATGCCGAGGCTAGCGGGGATGCCGGGCTCACCTCTCGTGCCGAAGCAGAAGTGCGGGGAGAAGTTGACATCGAGCATGTCAGTTTCCGATATGTGCCGGAAACTCCTCTAATTGAGGACTTTAACCTCCATGCCCATCCCGGTATGCGTATTGCCATTGTAGGTCCAACCGGTTGTGGCAAAACCACGATGATTAACCTTCTAATGAGGTTCTATGAGGCCAATTCCGGTGACATACGAATCGATGGAGAGAGTATTTACAGCATGGATCGCCATACTCTTAGAAGTAAGTTTGGCATGGTACTTCAGGACACCTGGTTAATGCACGGAACTGTCCGTGAAAACATCGCTATCGGTGCTCCAAATGCCACGGATGAAGAGATAATCCACGCAGCAAAAGAGGCGCACAGCTACGAATTTATCAAACGTCTCCCTCATGGTCTCGACACCATGTTAACAGAAGACAGCCTCTCACAAGGACAGAAACAGCTTCTCTGCATTACTCGCGTTATGCTGACTCTGCCCCCTATGCTGATTTTGGATGAAGCGACTTCGAATATCGATACTCGAACTGAAGTCCTAATCCAGTCCGCATTTGATAAACTGATGAAAAACCGAACCAGCTTCATCGTAGCGCATCGACTCAGCACCATTAGAAATGCTGACGTTATCCTTGTTATGAAAGATGGACATATCATCGAACAAGGTAACCATGAAACCCTTATGAAACAGGGTGGCTTCTACGAGAAACTCTATAATTCACAGTTCGCAAAAGCGCAGGAATAACCTAATACTTTTATATAAACAAAACGGGTGCCACACTTATACGTGTGACACCCTTTGTTTTTTATTCATTAATATTCACGCTTCCCATGGAAACATCTACTTTAATATACTTTGTACCACTTCCGCCCTGCTCATAAGAATCGTCTTCATCATGATTTGCAATTTCTACAGTTCCGAGAGAAGCCTCCGCATCAATTTCATAATCCTTGATTTTATCAGTAACTTTCAAATCAAAATCACCTGCGGAAAGATTTGCTGTCAAATCATTGAACTCGCATTTGCTGATATCAACATCTCCGGCAGCACAATCCAGCTTTATTGTTTCCAACTTACCTCCACTAATATCAACATCTCCGGCAGAAATATCAAGTGTATATGATTTTGCAACAATACTATCAATATCGATATCTCCGGCTGCAATATTCATTTCCACAGTATCAAGTACCGCTCCCTCTGGAACCGTAATTGTTACTTTTCCACTTCTGTTTAGCGACGAACCCTTGATTTTCTGATTAACTGAAAGCGTTCCTTCACAGACGTCCACTTCTGGTCTAAAATTCTCTGCACCTTCATATGTCATTGCATATTTGTCCCCAACAGTAACATTTACTTCTAATGCATCGATATCCATGTAAATGGAATCAAATTCATCTAAGTCTGTATTCGATGTGATGGAATCTGCAGAAGTATCATTTCCAAACCATCTTGCTACATGAAAAATATCTAACGCAAATCCTCCCATGTGAATGCTAATTCCGACAAGAATCGCAACAATTGTCACAATTGTAAGTATTGCTAAATAAATCGCTTTCTTCATCTTTATTCCTCTCCTTCCAGATTGTCCAAAAACATCTTAATCACACCTGCAATCACGAAAATCACCCAGGAAATGTGCCAATTAAATGTCAGGAAACTATAAATCAGGTAAATACATACAATTGTAGGCCAGTAAACTGATAATAAAGCTCGTACAACCGGATTCTTCGGCTGATTGTATTTCTTCTGATCTACTGTGTACTTGCCGCCTACAGACTTTGGATCATTGAGACTAAGTAAACGCATGTAAATATTCTTTCTCTTTGATCCTGTAATCAACAGGAACACACCGATTCCTACCAGAATAAATAAACCGGCGCCTCCCATGTAATCGCTAACGATTTCATTGTTAAATGCATCAGAAATAATTGCCGGAACAACACTCAAGATACAAAGAGCAACTCCAAGAGTCTTTGTGGTGGCATAATTCTGCTTGTATACTTCCCACTGTTTCTGAATATAATCTGTTGTCGTAAAATCTGTAACGTAGTTTTCATGGTTAATTTTGTCCCATTTCGAAGAACGTATATTGGTATAGATAATCAATCCAATACCTGCTGCCCACATAACGAACATACAGAGTGTTCCAACCATTTCCATGATATCTTTATCCGCACCTACTGATGTCAGGCCTTCAAAAATGATTGATCCCACGAAAGAAGTAATTAAAAGAAATACTCCAAGTGCGATTCCCGTTGCCGCACGACTCATATCTGCAATGTATTCCTTAACTTCTTCCAAACTAAATCTCTGCCCTTCCGGTACAGACTGCTGGACACTATTTTCAATTCCAAGATCCTTGGCTATTTCATCAAGATTTCCAAATTCAGAAATGACAATTCCAATTGCTTCATTCTCTGTCTTTCCTTCTTTCTTCAATTCCTGATACTTGTCTTCCATCATCTGAAGAAGTTCCTGCTTTGCCTTATATACTTCCGGTGTGTTTGGAAGGTTCATAAACATCGTTTCTAAATAGTTTTTGATTGTTTCCATATTGTTCTCCCTTACAATCTAATGTTGACAAGGTGCATTCCGTTTCTGTGCATTTACTGATATTACACTCTAATCTGTATATTTACTGATATTACACTCTAATTTGCACCGACCGCGAATTCTTCTGCGATGAATTTCTCAACGACCTCTTTCGTCAAATTCCATTCTTCACATTTCTCCTGATAGTAAACTCTACCAGCTTCCGTAATTCTGTAATACGTTCTCTTTTTTCCATTTTCAGGATTCTCACCTGCAAACGATTCAATATAACCATTCTTTTCCATTCGATTAAAAGCCGAATATAACGTGGTTTCTTTGATCACATATTTCTCATCCGACAACTGCCGAATCTGCTTAGAAATCTCATACCCATAGGATGGAGCATTCTGTAGCAGATAAAGAATCATGGTATCATTGTAACCACGAATCACGTCACTACTGATTCCCATTCATATTCCTCCTTTTTAATTTGTCATTATCCAGAGTGGTGGTGCGGCAACTATTGTTGCTGCGTGGGTTTGGGTGCGTGTACTATGGTTGCACCGATTTGGGGCGCATGGGTTTATACTGCACCTGTCGTTACTACGACTGTCGTACCTTATCTGTTGTAGTAACTATACCACGGCTATCGTAGTACGTCAACCGTTTTTTTCATCTTTTTTTTAATAATGTGTCAATACTTCTATCAGAATCTACTTTGCTTTTTAATTTGGGAGTATAATAAGAGTAGATTTTGATTAATTCTGCAATGGAATAACACTGAAACTTGCTTTTTCTATAAAAGATAAACAAAAAAGCCAACTATTGCTATTTTTGTTCAAAATTTGTGAAGTCTAAATAGATTTAACAAACAAAATCAGTTATATCCTGAGATTTTGTTTATTTGAAAACAACTTTTAAAGCAATTTTTGCAAAAAAAGTAAACAATTACATGCATTCCTTTTATTTTTGTTTACTAAACATACTTTTGGGTGGCAAATATTTTTAAAAATATAAACATAATATGAGCAAAAAAACACTTTTGTTTACTTATATTTTATGCAACTTAAATCCAATCAACAATATCCGCGAAAACAGGTAAATTTGTTGATTTTTCGCCGGTATATAGCGTTGCAGCCAGCAAACCATAACTTGTTTTCTACACACTACCGCAGCCGGTAAAGTAGCGAACTTAGGGGAGTTATTATGAATTTCAAAGAAAAAGCCAAGGAACATACCAAACAACTGAAGGACCAGACTCTAGAACACACTAAACAAATCTACGATGAGACTTTGATTATCGCTGAAAAACAGATTCAGAAAGGAATCCATCATACACAGCAACTTGGTTTTCACCTGTTTATTTTCGTATGTCGACTTGCGATATTTCTTACCGTCTTCGTCCTATATATCCGACATCGTGAATGGCTGAATAACTTCATGAATACGCCGTTTTTCTGGAAACTATCGCCATTTCATTTTCTTTGGGGAATCTTCATGTTCATCATGCTTGCACACCTGATTCCAAACAACAAGCTCACTATGGCATGGCAGAAAGCCAAAGGACATGCCTATCGACCGGTCGAGGATTACAAGCGCCTACAGCTTCTGGAAACGATACAGCGCATGAATATTCGCGCCTGGATTGTCCTGCTTGTATGGTTATCCTTTAACGCGATATTTGGCTTGCTTTACTTGCTTGGAATTCTTATTGCCGGCGATTTGATGATGCTTTCAGTCTTCTATTATCTTTGCGACTATATCTGCATCCTGTTTTACTGTCCATTTCAGTCCGTTATCATGAAAAACAAATGTTGCATCAATTGTAGAATCTATGACTGGGGACATTTCATGATGTTTACGCCGCTGCTATTTATCAAGAATTTCTATAGCTGGAGTTTGTTTTTCACTTCTATTGTCGTGATCATACATTGGGAAATTGGATTTGCGAAACATCCGGAACGTTTCTGGGAAGGCTCCAATCAGAGTCTTCAGTGTAAAAATTGTAAGGAGAAAACCTGCCAGATTAAGAGAAAGTTAAGTGGGCGACCGCTGCCAAACTTTGGACACACCTCAACTCACAAGTAAACACCTACGCATAAGGGATAATGTTCCCCGGCGTCACATATACAAAAACCCCCGCATCCAATGATGCGGGGGGGCTATAATAACCACTATTTAAAATCTAATTATAACTGTGGACCTGCTGCTACAAGTGCCTTACCTGCTTCATTTCCTTCGTACTTCTTGAAGTTCTTCTGGAATCTTTCAGCAAGATCCTTAGCCTTAGCATCCCATTCAGATGCATCAGCATATGTATCACGAGGATCAAGGATTGCTGGATCTACTCCTGGAAGTTCTGTAGGTACTTCAAAGTCGAACATTGGAATCTTCTTTGTAGGAGCCTTCTCTACATCACCATTCTGGATTGCTGTGATAATACCACGAGTATCCTTAATAGAGATACGCTTTCCTGTACCATTCCATCCTGTATTAACAAGGTAAGCCTTAGCGCCAACCTTTTCCATCTTCTTAACAAGTTCCTCTGCATACTTTGTAGGATGCAGTTCAAGGAATGCCTGTCCGAAGCAAGCTGAGAATGTAGGTGTAGGTTCTGTAATACCTCTTTCTGTACCAGCAAGCTTAGCTGTGAAACCTGAAAGGAAATAATACTTTGTCTGCTCTGGTGTCAGAATTGATACTGGAGGAAGTACTCCGAATGCATCAGCTGAAAGGAAAATTACGTTTTCAGCATCTGGTCCTGCAGACTTGCCATTTACCTTCTTAACAATCTTTTCAATATGATCGATAGGATAAGAAACACGAGTGTTCTCTGTTACAGACTTATCATCGAAATCAAGCTTTCCGTCATCTGCGATTGTAACATTTTCAAGAAGAGCATCTCTCTTGATTGCGCCGTAGATATCCGGTTCAGCATCACCATCTAAGTTGATAACCTTAGCATAGCAACCACCTTCGTAGTTGAATACACCGTCATCATCCCAACCATGTTCATCATCACCGATAAGGAGACGCTTTGGATCAGTTGAAAGTGTTGTCTTACCTGTTCCTGATAAACCAAAGAAGATAGATGTATGCTTTCCATCAAAGTCAGTATTTGCTGAGCAGTGCATAGAAGCAATACCCTTAAGAGGCATGTAGTAGTTCATCATAGAGAACATACCCTTCTTCATTTCTCCGCCGTACCATGTGTTGATGATAACCTGCTCGCGGCTTGTGATATTGAATACTACAGCTGTCTCAGAGTTAAGACCAAGTTCCTTGTAGTTTTCTACCTTAGCCTTAGAAGCATTGTAAACTACGAAATCAGGTTCGAAGTTCTTAAGTTCTTCTTCTGTTGGCTGGATGAACATATTTGTAACGAAATGTGCCTGCCAAGCTACTTCCATGATGAAACGAACTGCCATACGAGTATCTTCGTTAGCACCACAGAATGCATCTACAACATAGAGCTTCTTATTAGATAATTCATTCTTAGCGATATCCTTAACAGCTGCCCAAGCTTCCGGTGTAGCCTTGTGGTTATCGTTCTTATATTCTTCAGATGTCCACCAAACTGTATCTCTAGAGTTTTCATCTTCAACGATAAACTTATCTTTAGGAGAACGTCCAGTATAAACACCAGTAAATACATCTACTGCTCCAAGTTCAGAAACCTTACCTACTTCGTATCCTTCAAGACCTTCCTTAGTTTCTTCCTTGAAAAGTTCGTCATATGATGGATTGTAAACTAACTCTGTAGTTCCTGTAATTCCATACTTTGTTAAATCAATATTTCCCATGAAAGTAAAACCTCCTTACATAGTGGGTTATTTTTTATTCCTAGTAAATTATACACAATCGCAAATCTCGTGTCACTAACTTTGACAATTTTTTATCAAATTTTCGACACCCGTTGCCTATGTCATTCACTTATTCTATTTTAGTTGAATTATATTCACTTTGTACATGAGTAATATTTTACAATTTAGTACGTTGAATCAAGACAAGAAATAAACATGTTTCACAAAATCGTTTCCGAACTATTGCATACAATATCCAAGAATGATAAACCAAGATTATCATATTTATATGAGCCCGAATGATAAGCCAAGATCATCATATTTATATGGTACAGATTTCAAAAGGAAGAAAGAAGGAAAAAAGATTATGAACAGTTTGGTTATTTTATTAATTGCTGCCGTCTGTTTATCAGGGGGCTATCTTTTTTATGGTCGCTATCTTGCCAAGAAATGGGGCATTAGCGAACATGCCAAAACACCTGCTGTGAAAAATGAGGACGGCGTAGACTACGTACCATCTTCTAAGTTCACTGTATTTGCTCACCAGTTTTCTTCAATTGCAGGTGCCGGTCCTGTGCAGGGACCAATCTTAGCTGCAGCATTTGGCTGGGTTCCAGTACTCCTGTGGCTTCTCGTAGGTGGAATTTTCTTTGGTGCCGTTCAGGATTTCGGTGCACTCTATGCATCTGTTAAAAACGAGGGAAAATCTATCGGTCTTGTAATTGAGCAGTACATCGGCAAGGCAGGCCGTCGTGTATTCTCATTATTCTGCTGGTTATTTACATTATTAGTAATCGCTGCATTTACATCCATGGTTTCAAGTACATTCAACGGTTTCACTGCTGATGCCGCCGGAAATGTTACGAAGAACTTTAACGGTGCTGCTGCAGCAACTATTTCTTTATTATTTATTGTCGTTGCAATCATCTTCGGATTTGTTCAGAAAAGTGTTAAGAGTATGGGCGAAGGTGTCAAAGCTGTCGTAGCCATTGTTCTTCTGGTAATTATGTTTGCAGTTGGTATGAACCTCCCGGTTTACCTCACTGCAACTCAGTGGAACTACGTAATCATGGCTTATCTGTTCCTTGCATCCGTTATGCCAATGTGGCTTCTGATGCAGCCTAGAGATTACCTTACAACTTTTATGTTGCTTGGTATGATTGTCAGCGCAGTCATCGGTGTTCTGGTTGCTCATCCTAGCATGGGATTAAACACATTCAATGGTTTTGTTTTGACAAATGCATCTACCGGACTTAAGAGCTATATGTTCCCAACATTATTCGTAACCATCGCCTGCGGTGCTGTCAGTGGTTTCCACAGCCTGGTTTCATCCGGAACATCTTCTAAGACAATTAAAAATGAAAAAGATATGTTATTCGTTGGATATGGTGCCATGGTAATTGAAACATTACTTGGCGTTGTTTCCTTAATCGTAGTTGGTGCTGTAGCAGTCAATGGCGCTGCTCCTGCTGATTTAACACCATTCCAGATTTTCTCCCTTGGTGTTGCCGGATTCCTTGAGAAATTTGGAATTCCAAACAGCATTGCCAACGTATTTATGACCATGTGCGTTTCTGCACTTGCACTTACATCACTGGATTCCGTAGCTCGAATCGGACGTATGTCTTTCCAGGAATTATTCATGGGAGATACAACAGATCGAAGCCAGATGAGCCCTCTGCAGAAGATTCTTACAAATCAGTACTTTGCAACAGTCATTACACTGGTTCTGGGATACCTCCTCTGCTTAGGCGGATATCAGAATGTATGGTCACTTTTCGGTGCCGCAAACCAAATGTTAGCTGCACTTGTATTGATTGGTATCGCAGTATTTTTAAAAGCTACAAACCGTCAGGGCGCAATGCTCTATGTGCCAATGGTTGTCATGTTCGCCGTAACATTTACAGCTATTGTTCTTAACATCATTGGAAATGTTCAGGCGTTCCTTAACGGCTCTGCCACATTCCTTGTAAACGGTTTACAGTTAATCGTAGCAGCATTCCTGATTGTACTTGGTATTATCGTAGCTGTTACCTGTGTCAAGAAATTATTCACACGTTCAGAGGATTCTGAATCGGAGACACAGATTGCTTAAGACAATTTCATTTATTTGTTATACTCTCTCTAAAAAGGGCGCCCCGCATGGGGCGCCCTTTTACTCGTTCTATCTCTGTATCTTCTTCTTTCGCTGATCCCAGGCCTCTCGCCAG
Source organism: Lachnospiraceae bacterium (assembly GCA_017392525.1). GTDB lineage: Bacteria > Bacillota > Clostridia > Lachnospirales > Lachnospiraceae > FD2005. The sequence goes on along the minus strand of JAFOVD010000030.1, from coordinate 5,620 downwards.
ATTCCTGGATGGAAGAGGATAATCAATGGGAATAGCTCTAATCGTCCGGCCAACATATCGAAAATCAAAACCCATTTACTGAATATTGAAAACAGTGCAAAGTTCTGTGTCGGTCCTACCTGTGCAAGACCCGGTCCGATATTATTTACCGTAGCAGCTACTGCTGTAAAGTTTGTTACTACATCTCTACCTTCGATAGAAACCAAAAGTACAGATGTCACAAAGATTGTAAAGAATGTGATGATATAAACATTGGTTGAACGTACTACATCATGATCAATCGGCTTTCCATCCATATTAATCTTCTTATAACTCTTTGGATGCATGTAGGAATTTGCTTCCTTTACAAAGGTCTTAAATAGAATAATAAAACGTGAAACCTTAACACCACCACCGGTACTTCCTGCACAGGCACCGACAAACATCAATAAAACAAGTATTGATTTACTGAGGGCCGGCCACGTGTCAAAATTCGCTGTGGAGAAACCTGTTGTGGTAATAATTGACCCAACCTGAAATGCCGCATCCAGAATCGCTTTAGCAATACCGGTTGATGTCTCATAAATATTCCATGCAATAATTGCAATGGAAGCAATAATAATACCTATATAAGTTCGAACCTCTTCCATATGAAGTGCCTTCTTAAAATGTCGAAACAGCACAAAATAATAGAAATTAAAGTTCACACCAAAAGCAATCATAAAGATAGTTACAATCCACTGAATGCTGGCAGAATAACTTGTAATACTGTCATTCTTAATACCAAAACCACCGGTTCCGGCTGTGGCAAATGCTGTAGCAACCGAATCAAAAAGCGGCATGCCTGCAATCAGAAGCATGACCATTTCCAGTGCTGTCATGCCGAAGTAGATTCCATAGAGAATTCTGGCTGTAGATTTTACTTTGGGTGCAAGTTTACCTACGGATGGTCCCGGAGACTCTGCACGCATTAAATTAATATTCGAGCCACCTGTCAGCGGAATAACCGCCAGGACGAATACCAGCACACCCATACCGCCAACCCAATGAGTCAGACTTCGCCACATAAGTGAAGCATAGGAAAGCGCTTCCACGTCATTCAGAATACTCGCTCCTGTGGTTGTAAAACCGGAAACCGTTTCGAACATCGCATCGGTAAAAGAATTCATTTCCCCTGTAAGTAGAAATGGTACCGCGCCAAATGCCGATAAAATAATCCAGCTAAGGGCCGTTGTAACGCATCCTTCCTTCAGATGAAATACGTTTTCTTTGGGTTTTACAATTGTTAAAACTGTTCCAACGACAAAACAGATAATTGCCACAAACATATAGGAGTATCGCTCCGGCTCATCATACAAGAACCCAACAAAACATGGAACCAGCAGAAGTAGACACTCTATCCGGATTACCAGTCCTAAGATATAACGAATAATTGATCCATTCATTTCCTGTGAATTCTCCTATCTTATGATATCTTCGATACTATTAAATCCATTATTTGTTGTAACTACCATAATGGTATCACCAACAGAGATAACATCTTCACCTGTCGGAAGAATAATCTTGCCCTTACGATTAATGAATGTAAGTGTTAGATTGTCCTTAAGTTTCAAATCCTTAATAGGGATATCTGTCAGCTTGTTGCAAGGCTTTGCAACTCTGAACTCGATAGCTTCCACACGATGGTCATACATATGATACATGGTCTCAATATCACTGTTTAGACTTGCACGTCGTGCTCTGGCATAGGCGATAATCGCTTCCAGAGTAATATATCTAGGATATACGACAGATCCCAAATCCAAATCCGAAATAACGTCTTTGAAGTTTGTTCTCTTAACCTTGGTAATTACCTTGGTGTTAGACACCTTCTTTGCATGCATTGTCAGGAAGATATTCTGCTCATCAATACCTGTCAAAGATACAAAGGAATCAATTGTCTCAATGCCTTCTTCCTTCAAAAGTTCCTCATCAGTACCATCACCATTGATAACGATTGCCTCTGGAAGAGCAACAGAAAGACGCTCACAACGGTCCGGATTCACTTCGATAATCTTGACCTTGATTCCCATATGAATCAACTGCATTGCAAGATAATAAGCAGATCTGCCACCGCCGATAATCATACAGTCACGAACCGGATTGGACTTGAATCCAATCATATTAATAAAGTTCTTATTCTTCTTTCGAGGTGTCACAAAAGATACCAGATCTCCTGCCTGAATTAATGTATTACCATTTGGAATGCTGACTTCACCATTTCTCTCGATTGCACAAATCATAATATGTGAATTATCATATTTTGCAAATTCAGAAATCGTTTTGCCGTCTAATACATTACCTTCCGGAACCTTGAACTTAATCAATTCCGCCTGCTCATGGGCAAATGAATTAATTTCAAGCGCTGTAGGCAGATAGAAAAGACGCGCCACTTCTCGTGCCGTCTCCAAATCCGGATTGATGATCATAGCAAGCCCGAGTCTCTCCTTGAGATAATTCATCTCTTCCGAATACTCCGGCGTACGTACTCTGGCAATTGTTGCACATTTTCTATTTCTCTTTGCTACGGTACAACAAAGCAGATTTAATTCATCAGAATCCGTTACCGCGATGAACAAATCCGCATCATCAATACCGGCTTCCTTCTGAATATTATAAGATGCACCATTTCCAATCACACCCATAACATCATAAAGATTGGTAAGTTCTGCTACCCTTCTTGTATTTTGATCAATTAATGTGATGTTGTTGCCCTCTTTTGATAGCTGTTCAACTAAAGCTGCTCCGACATTACCAGCACCGACTACAATAACGTTCAAAGCCGGTTTACTCACAATATCTTTGTGCTTAAAAAGACCCATTCTTATCTTTCAACCTCTTTCACTGCATCTACAATTGCAGATACTGTACTTTCAATATTGATGTTTCCATCATATTCTCTTACTGTGACATCAGCATATTTCTCATAGAGAACTACTCGTTCCTCATAAATATCCTGAAGTGTCTGTCCCTCTCTATGGACAACACCACGTTCATCTAAATCACCAAGTCGTCCAATCAAATCACCATAATCGATAGAGAGATATACAATGGTTCCGATTTCCTGGAAATGTTCCATTGCCTCTTTACCATAAACAGCGCTACCGCCAGTGGCGATAACGCTATTTTCTACAAGGAGTTCACTGTTGACTTGATTCTCGACTGCATTGAATCCATCGATTCCCTGCTCCGAAATAATTTCTTTTAATCGTTTGCCTGTCTTCTCCTGAATCACAAGATCTGAGTCGATAAAAGACATCCCTAAAACTTTTGCAAGGATAACGCCAACAGTACTTTTACCAACTCCAGGCATACCGATTAAAATGATATTGTTTTTATTTTGTACCAAAGATTCTATCTCCGGCATCACCAAGACCTGGGCAAATGTAAGCGTTCTCATTTAACTCACGGTCTAAAGCTCCGACGTAAATCTGTACGTCTGGATGATCTTCGTGTAATCTCTTCAGTCCTTCTGGAGCTGCGATAATACACATAAACTTAATCTTCTTTCCGCCATGTTCCTTGATCATCTTGATTGCATCAGATCCGGAACCACCAGTTGCAAGCATTGGATCAACCACTAAGATGGTTCTCTGCTCAATTGGTTCAGGCAGCTTACAATAGTATTCCTGAGGTTCATGTGTTTCTGGATCACGGTACAGTCCAATATGTCCAACCTTAGCGGATGGAACGAGGCTAAGTACACCATCGACCATTCCAAGACCAGCTCTAAGAATTGGTACGATTGCCATCTTCTTACCAGCGATCATTGGTGTCATACACTTTTCAATTGGTGTCTGAATCTCAACATCTTCTGTTGGAAGATCGCGAAGAGCTTCAAATCCCATAAGCATAGCAATTTCGCTAACTAATCTACGGAATTCATTTGTTCCTGTCTTCTCATCTCTCAACTTAGAAATCTTGTGCTGAATCAATGGGTGATCCATGACCATAACGTTTTCCATTGTTTCCATGTTTATTCCTCCAAATTATTTCTGATTTTATCCTTACGACATTGTAGTGTAATGACACGTATAAGTCAATAAAATCTAGTTCTTCATCTCGCTCTTCACTTTGCCGTCCATCATGATATCCTTGCGAATCATATCAGATTCAGCATCTTCATCGAACTGGTAATCATTGCCAGGAAGAATTGCATTTAAAACAATACCGAAGATTGCTGCGATAGCAAGTGATGTTAATGTGATGGATGTCTTACCGATAGTAAAAGTAAGTCCATCAGAAAATCCAAGTCCGGAAACCAAAATTGCTGCTGCAATAATCAGGTTACGAGACTTTGTAAAATCTACGTGGTTCTCAACAACATTACGAACACCGATAGCAGAGATCATACCGTAAAGGATGAACGATACACCACCGATAATTGCTGTTGGAAGGGAACCGATGATTTCAGCGACCTTTGGAATGAAACTAAGAACAACTGCATAGACTGCTGCCAGACGGATTACACGAGGATCATGTACACGAGATAACTCAAGTACGCCTGTGTTTTCTCCGTATGTTGTATTTGCAGGACCACCAACGACACCTGCGAATGCAGTTGCAAGACCATCACCGATTAAGGTTCTGTGAAGTCCCGGCTCTGCGAGATAGTTTTCTCCAACAGTTGCTGAAATCGCTGAGATATCACCGACATGTTCCATCATAGTAGCAATCGAAATCGTTGCCATAATTAAGGTAGCTGTGATATCAAATTTGCAGAACATCCAAGGTGGAAGTGAAATCCACTTGGCACTGGCAACTTCTGTAAATGTAAGAATTGCTGTGCCGTCTGCATTTGTCATACCGATGGCATTGAAAATCAATGCAGCCACATATGAAATTACAACACCCATAAGAATAGGAATAATCTTGAACATTCCCTTACCCCAGATGTTGAAGATAACAATTACTGCAAATGCGATAATTGCCAAAAGCCAATTCTGAGAAGCATTTGTTACTGCAGATGGTGCAAGTGAAAGACCAATACAGATAATAATTGGTCCAGTTACAACGGGTGGTAGGAAGTGCATAACACGACGTACACCAACCATTTTAATAATGAACGCAAACACAAGGTAGAGAAGACCTGCGACTACGATACCGCCGCATGCATACTGACATTTCTCACTCATTGCCATTCCTTCATAGATACCAGTGTTCAAGCTGGCAACAGCGGCAAAACCACCAAGGAATGCAAATGAGGAACCCAGGAATGCAGGAACCTTCTTCTTTGTAATCAAATGGAACAATAAAGTACCGATACCTGCACAAAACAGTGTGACCTGAATAGAGATACCTTCACCTTCAAAGTAACCATTAACCAAAATAGGTACCAAGATTGTTGCGCCAAACATAGCGAACATGTGCTGAAGACCAAGAACGAACATCTTAGGAAGTCCCAGTGTTCTTGCGTCTTTGATTGCATCATTTTGCATGTGTTTTTTCCTCCTCAAAGCGACTAGATTATTAAATTTCCGTAGGATATTTTACTCGTTTCGCACAGTTTTTACAATGATAATTTAAAAAAACAGTAGCAGCTGGATTGTCATAGAAAAATCCAACTGCTACTGGTTGTTTATTCGCCCACTTTTTTGTTATT
>JAFOVD010000029.1 GCA_017392525.1 Lachnospiraceae bacterium | reverse complement strand
TTACAATTATGTTTTGAAAAGAAATTGATTGGAAAAAGTTGCCTTTATTATTTTCAACAACCTTTCCAACAGCTTTAAGATTTTCCTTTTGCTCAGCTGTAAGATTTTTATCAAGCCTCTGTTTTATTTTCTCTTGCCTTTCTTCTGTTCCCATTGCGCACCCCCCATTTAAATTAATGGCTAATAATTCCGTTTAAATAATTATATACCATACGTTTTAATTTGTTAAGAGGTGTCACAAAAAAACATATAGTTACTATTCACAGTCAAATAAGGATATTAAATGAAGCTCACTTTTTGTGGGCTTTATTTTATGGAGGGATTCTAGAAAGTATGTTGGTTTTCGTACTACTTGTATAAATAGACATATATTGATAATATGAGGATATACTTATGCGGTTTGGTACGAGGGAGGTGCGCTATGAAGAAAGGTCCATATGTTGAAGGAATACTGGGGATTATGTTTCTACTAACATCACTTATTATGGGGTACAAATATGTAGGTGGTTATTTTGTTAATTTTATTGATTATCCATCCTTGATTCTACTTTGTTTTCTACTACTTATTTCTTTATATGCTGGAAACCAATTACGCTACTTTGCACAGGCAATAAAGAATGCCTTTATTAAATCGTCAAAGGAAATCAGTAAATCTGATATAAAAAGAATGGAATATTCTATAGATTATGCTATAAAGGTTTTGATGTTCGGAGGAATGTTTTTTGCTGTAATTTATCTATTTACCTTTTTTCAAAATTTGCCGGCTTCAGCTGATTATGAGATAGTGTTGATTAATGTTGCTATTGCATTTCTTTCTGTTTTTTGGTCATTATTCTTTAGTCTGTTTTTAGTACAGATAAAGGGGTGAATACATAATTTAAGCAATCATTTAGGGGATGGAGAGACGTTATAAGTTTAGATTTTATTTGTTGTTGAAAATGGTATCACCACTAGGCGGGGCTTATGCTCCGCCTAGTAGTTCATTTAGGGTGAAAGGATTCCCTGAAGTAAGCCTCTGTAATGCAGTTACTTCGTTGACTCCATTTCTGAGACAGGTTTCAAGGTAAGTCCTTATATCAGCAAAATAGCCAGCTGATTCAACAGATTGATATTGTCCAGATACCTTCAGTTTTGTCTTTTGACCTCTGAGACCACGCTCTGCAAGATTGTTGGTTGGAGGCACATCAAAATCCTTTACCCATAAAAAATAGTTCTTTTTGTAGTCCTTAATTCGATTCATGAGCCTGCGTTCATCGGACTCATAAAAATGACCTGTAGATTCTTCGTGCTCAGATGTTGCTACAGTCATGATCTTATCAACCTGATGAATGACATCTCTGTACTTAGATCTTGGAAAAGAATCTCCACCAGACGCAATAATCTGATTCCTTTCATGAATGGTGGAAGCGATTAGTTCATTAAGCTGACTAGCCCAGGAGTGATGGCATATGTCGTTCAATGATTTTAAATCCCTTTCTAAATGTTGATTACATTCTGCGTTTGCAAAATAGAAATCATCGTTATAATTTACAAGTACATGGTCATGAACAACAACGGTATCAGGTCCAAGAGCACCTAACACGGCGTCTTCATCAAGACCATCCCTTGCTTTAGTTTCATGAGCCTTAAATAATGCAAGTTTGTTATTGCCGTAGAATCTCATGCAGCCACGCTTCGTATTTACGAATATGACAGTATCGTCCCAATGAACAACATGAGATTTGATTATTTCAAGTCTCACAGCTTCAACAAAAGATTTTAAACCAAGAGAAGCTCTCCGTTGCTGCTTGCAGATAAATCCTTCACTAATAGATATGCCATTTCCAAGGAAGCCATCTATAAGCCTTTTGGCCCGGTTTATGCTGATGTATCCTAAATCAAGTAAAGCTAGAATCATAGCTTTTATGTTGCTGCCGTATTGAGTTTGCTCCTTCAAATGTAATGGTATGGAAGAGTGAACTATCTTGCCGCAATCAAGGCATTTGTAAACATAAAAATGATGTCTGCGATTGATAATCTTTATTTCAAAATCAATTTCGTCTTTGTCAATACAATCCACGTATTCAAGATTCCTACTACCACAGGATGGACATTCGGTTAAAATATGATAACGGTCATCATTTATCTTATTATCTGGAATTGGCGCTAACGAATGTTTTTCATGTCCAGGTTGACCACCTCTTTTTAGTTCTGATTTTTCTCTTAGATTTGGAATAACTTTGTTTTTGCCAATAGGAGTTTTGCTAGTTGGAAGCCCACTGTTAGTACCATCAGTATCATTTTTAGCTTTCTCTTTTTGAAGTTCTTCCTTCAATGCATTGATTTGATCCAAAAGGTCTTTATTGTCGGAAGAATCTGATCCTAAAATAGCATCAAGGCGTGACTGAAGTTCTTCGCATTTAGCCTTATATTCATCACGTTCTTTTTCAATATCTTCTTTGTCTAGCTGCGCGTCTCTGGCTGCGATTTTAAAATTCTCTGTGATTTTTACTTGCTGCTGCCAGTTATTCTTGAATCGTTCAGCTTCTTTTTTCCAATGGAGCATTTCCTGATGCTCTTTATTCCTAGCCTTAAGATTTGCTGCTTTTTCTGGAATAGTGTAGGTACCGGCATCAACTTCTGCTAGCATCTTTTTGAGCTTTTTATTTTCGCGCGCAAGAGCAAGACATTCCTGGCGTCTTTTTTCGTAGGCTTCATCTTTAGTCATTTAACAACACCTATTTCCTGAGCTTGTTGACGGTATCTTTAAGGGATGCTACTTGAGATTTGAGAGCTTCGTTTTCGCCTAATAGACGTTTTACTTCAGACTGAAGCTCTTTAACTGTTGTTGGCATCTGATATTCATTCTCTTCAGGAACATAATTAGGACTACGTTTCCTGCATCTACCGTCAGTAGGTACAATTTCTCCAGTAGTCTCATCCACACGACCTATAAGAGTTCTTTTTGAGCGGGATTGCTTTTTTTCTTTGTCCCACTGATAAGTGGTTTCATAGGCATAAGTGATGCCAGATCTTTTGTCTTTGTTATATGTAATGGCCACGATATCCCTCCTTCCATCGTCATGTATAGTATAACACATGACGATTTTAAAGTAAAGAAAAAAGTGCAAAAAATCCTATAAAATCAAGGATTTTTACACTTGTGGCGACCAGTGTAAATCGTCATGTGAATATAAAAATAGATTGTGAAGCTAGAATGACTGTGAATAGTAACAGAAATTTGTGCTTTATTTGAATTTTCTATTGACACTACTTTGTTTTGCATATAAAATACTAGAGTATGTTTACATTGAACTGTCCGTGTCCGGCTTCAATGTATATTAATTATAATTAATATCCCATTACATTGGAGGTGTATCGAATTGGCTAATATTAAATCTGCAAAGAAAAGAGTTTTAGTATCTGCAACAAGAGCTGCCCGTAACAAGGCTATCCGTTCAGAAGTTAAGACAGCTATCAAGAATGTTGAAGCTGCAGTAGCTCAGAACGATAAGGCAGCAGCAACAACTGCTCTTACAACTGCAACAGTAGTAATCAGCAAGGCTGCTTCTAAGGGTATCTACCACAAGAACAACGCTGCTCGTAAGGTTTCTCGTCTTACAAAGGCCGTTAACGCTCTTGCATAATTACTAATATGTATAAATAAAGAACCATCTGAAACCGTCATTTCAGATGGTTCTTTTTTATTTACTTTGAATAAGTCATAATGATTAATTCTACTGCTATCTGCTCATCTAAAAGTCCCGTCTTAACCTGCTGCTCATAGTTTGCCGCATCACGCAACATCTTCTGCATTGTATTTCTCGGAATTCTTCTGGCAAGATTCATATTCTTTCGAATAACAAAATCCTGATATACTCCTGTGGTTTTCTTCATCGTATCCATATCGATATGGTCTTCTGTCATCTCCTGGATTGCAAGAATCTGACGAAATGTTTTTACTATAAGAGCAAAAATCTTCATGGATGCCTGATTATTTTCCTTGGACTCCTTATTTTCTCTTAGAATATCACGATAATATCGCATAGCCGCATCAGAATCCTTGCCTGCAATACTATCAATCATCTTGAAAATCTGCGTTTCCACTGCACCGGTGCAAATCGCCTCAACATCCTGAAGCTCAATTACTTCCTTATCCCAACAGTAAGAAACCAGTTTTTCATATTCCTGATCCATAAGCTCCATACTGCTTCCAGCTCTTACAGAAAACTCAGCCCAGGCCTCTCTTGTAATCTTCTTACCCAGTTTTGTAAGTCTAGCGCCCATCCATTTAGCCAAATCTGCTCCAGAAACCATCTTCATCTCTTCCGCCACGAGATTATCGGATTTCTGAAACTTCTTAAATAAGGCATTATTCTTATTAACTTCCGATTCCAGGAAAATGAAATAACAATACTCAGGAATATGTTCCATATATTCCTCGATTTCCTCCTCCTTCTTTTTAAAGAATTTAGAGTCCTCGATAACAATAACCCTCTTTGGTTCTTCTCCCATAGAAAAGAGAGAGAAAGGAAACTGATCCGCAGTACTTATAATTTCCCGGACATCAATGTTATCTTCCTTGTATATATTGAGATTCATCTGATCTTCCTGAGGCATCAACGCATGTATCAGCCTCTTCTTGTACTGCCCCTTTAAATACGCTTCATCTCCATACAAAAGATAGCCATGATGAAACTCTTTTGCTTTAATATCTTCATCTATTTGTGTTAACTTCATCTAATTCATTCTCTTTCCTTAAACGTGTGGTTCTATCTTATCATTTCTCGAATGAATATTCTATCATCTTGATAATGAAGTAACAGTTCTCCGGAATTTTTGGTGTAATAAAGTTCGCATCCGGCATTCTCCAATCGTGATACCGCCTCTGCTCCCGGATGCCCATAATTATTTTTCTCAGCAACAGAGCAAAAAGCTATTTTCGGTCTCAGGTAATTACACCAGTTTTCTCCGCTACTATAATTGCTTCCATGGTGTGCCACCTTCAAGAAATCAATTCTGCCAATTCCCTGTTCTGATACCGCAGAAAGGATTGTATCCTCCTGCTCAATCGCAATATCTCCCGTGAAAATCCCCTGAAATCCATCATAGGTCAGCAACAACACCAGACTATTTGCGTTGGCATCTTCCGTCTCCTCCGGAGTGCCTGCATAGAGAACCTGCCATGACAGGAAATGATCACTGTCCTCATTCCTCCAGCTGTCCGCTCTGTCTGCGGAAATGATTTCTGCTCCGTTCTTCTCCGCTAATTCGCAGAGCTTCTCATAGTTTTCATTTTTCACAACATATCTGGCAAACACAATATGACGAACAGTATATCCGGACTCCAACACCTCCATCAATCCACTAACATGATCCTCATCCATATGCGTTACAAACCAGTAATCAATAGACGCTACCCCGCGATACTTTAAAAAAGATAGAATGTCTCTGGTTCCTACGGATTTTTTTGAAGTACTGCCACCATCTATGAAATAGTGCTGCCCCATGCCATCCTGAAGATATATACCATCTCCCTGCCCGACATCCAACATGCCGATTTCAAATTCCTCTTTTTTCGGAAATAAGATCAACAGAGGCATAAGAAGAAAGATGACCAATGCCGCCTTTACAGTCCTTCTCTGTTTTCTAGGCATGGCCTCATAACTTCTTCCCGTCTCATCCTCTCTCGCCAGAGCCTTTAATTGACGAACTCTATACACTTCAGAAATATAACGGGACAGAGAAAAGATTACAGCATAATAAAACAAGATTAGCCCCATAGGCAAGCGACCAATAATAAGAGAACAAAATGGTAATTTGGAAACAATAGATGAAAGCATCTCATAGAAATAAAGAATCAAATGACTTGGCAAAAACATATATTTCAACAGAATTTCAGGAACAGAAATAAGAGCCCCGGTAAGCCCCGCCATAAGACCGCACCCAAGCAGTAAACCGATTAGGGGAAGCAAAATAATATTCAGAATAAGACTATATACAGGTATTGTGTAAAAATACCATAGAACAACCGGAAGAGAACACAGCTGAATCATAAAGGATACAATGACCCCTCTGACAAGTTTCTCCCGTCTTGTAGGTTTCCATTTTCGTCCTTTGGATTTCTTATGTGTTTTCTCCCACCTCAGTCTGCAATGCACATCGTAAGCATTTCCCAGTGGGGAAGCTATACAGATTACACCAAAAACAATAACAAAAGACATCTGAAAACTAATGTTATAAATACAAAAAGGATTCTTTAAAATCAGACAGGTTGCCATAAAAAACAAACCGCTGCAGGCATCATAGTCCTTTAACATCATCAGTGCTGCCAGACTAAGCAAAAACATACCCACTGCACGAACAGTGGAAATGCTGTTTCCGCATAAAACGCCATATAACACCACAATGGTCCCTGCAATTATTGCCGAGGGAATGATGTAGCCTTTACGCCTTAGTAACTGATAGAGCCCCATGCCGACAATACTGACGTGAAGTCCTGAAACCGCAATTATATGACTAATCCCCACATTGGCAAAAAGAGACTTGATCTCTTCTTCCATACCACCCCTGTCACCTACTGTAATTGCAGCCAGCAGCCCTCCTTCTTCAGCAGGGAGATATTGCATTTCAACAGCTTTTATCCTCTGCTGCAACTGAAATAACCACTCTCTAAACCGGTTTCCCAAGGACAAAACCTGTACATCCTGCACATAATCCAATTTCATATAAATATTTTGACTGTAATAATATGTTTTTGTATCAAAACCGCCTTCATTTCTTGCATTTTCAAAAAAAGACACCGTCCCTTGAAGAGATATCACGCTTCCCAAGGATATTGTATCCGTCTCGGGATAATATAATATGTTCCCCAGGTTTTTCCCTTCCGAACAGGCATCCTGCAAGTAGTAGACAATCATACTTTCCTTGACATCTTTCTTATATAGCTTTCCCTGCAAGCTAATCGTCTGACCCTCTTCGATATTTGATTGTATATAGGATAATGGTGCGACAATCTGCACCGTACGAATTGTTCCCAGACCAAATAAAAGAAAGAAAAGTAAAATAGAATACCCTTTACCTGATTTGGGGAATTGTTGAATTGGTTTAACGATAGCGAGAACCGGTGGCAGAATAATCAGCCACCACATCCTCGTAAAATACATTATAACTCCAAGAAAAACCACAAAGAATAGCAAGGCCATGGGCCTATTCTTCATTCGTCTCCTCCTCTGCAAAAGCAGAAACCATGTTCATATTACGTTCGTATAATCCAGACAGTTTTGTTGTCTGAACCGCATTCTCATTTTCACCTTCAACGGTAATCTGAACCTTGTTAATGGAATCCAATTCCGTCAATGAATTTACAATTGCATAGATTGCAACCTCATCTGATACATTAATGGACTGATTCTGAATACCTGCATCAATTGTCAGATAACAGATTCCCTCCGACAATGCATACCCTGTAACATTTACGTCCGAAGAAATCGCCGGATGTGCATCTTGTGTATCCGGAGACTTCATAAGTTCCGAAAGAACAACCTTTGCAAGAGGTGTATTGCTGTTGTACTCCACCTCTCTCGTTTCCTGCACAAGACTGTTACCATCTTTAGATGCATAATACAAAGTCAAGCTTGCCGTCTGATCTGTCTTTACACGATTTGTAAAATCAACAATAAAGGAATCCGGAGTCATGGCACCAACCTGGTTACCATCATTTCCCACAAGCGGTTGACCATCTACAGAAAATGATACGTTATCCACTCCGTCTAATTGACAAAGGGTTGTTACAATCGCCGCACGAATCAGTGGTTCCTGAGAATCTGTAAGTTCCAGGTAAGAGGATGAAAAATCAATCACCAGAGAACCGTCCTCAACAGTAAATTGATTCACCGACACCGAACTTGGCAATGTCTGCTGATACTCTGCGTCTGTTGCTGAACGCTGCAACTCCGTCAACATTTCCTGCACCTGAGAATACACATCATCTGACTTCAAATCATAGGCCACCTTAACCACCGATGTGCCGTCTGTATCAATCTCATATATAGAATACTTTCCTCCGGACTGATTCACAGTCCCGCAAGAAGAAAGCAAAGTTAATATCATAGTCAAAACCAATAAGAAGGACAATCTTCTCTTCATAATTTAGGCCTCCTTCTCAATGTAGCTAAGTGGAACTCGTACATCAAATGTCGTTCCCTGACCAAGAGTTGAATGTACCTTGATTTCACCGTGGTGCATCAGAATACAGTTCTTTGTAATGGCAAGACCAAGACCGGTTCCACCAATTTCTCTCGAATGGGATTTATCAACTCTATAGAATCTGTCAAAAATATGCTCTATAGAATCTTCAGGGATACCCATACCGGAATCCTCCACCCGAATAAAGAGATACTGATGATTAGAGTTTACAGATACATGCACATATCCGCCCTCTTCATTGTACTTAATACCATTTTCCACAAGATTCATGATGGCGAGAGAAAACTTCACTTCATCCACCTCTGCAGTAACCGGACGGAAGCTCTCCAGCACCAATTCCACCTTTTGTTTTTCTGCAATCGGCTTCAGACGCTTTAATAACATCTCCATAAGATCATTTATATTCACTGGAGAAATATTTAATGCAGCTCCGGATTTATCCAACTTAACAAGAGACAATAAATCATTGATAATCTTTGTCTCACGGTCAATCTCATTACCGATATCCTGCATAAATTCCTTGTAAAGTTCAATAGGCGCCTCTTCCATTCCATTCAGAGAATCCGCAAGAACCTTCATGGAAGTCAATGGTGTCTTTAATTCATGGGAGACGTTGGATACGAATTCCTGTCTTGAATCATCAATTGAACGCATCTGATCTGCGAAGGCATTGAACTTCTTTGAAATTTCATTTGTCTCCGTATAATCATCAACCATAACCGCTTCCGTAACACCGTTCTGAACATTTTCAATAGACTTTGAAATACGGTGCATCGGCTCTGTAAAACGTCCGGCAAGAATGATACCAAGCACAATCGATGCTACCCCGATAATCAACATGATTTCCAGCACAACATCCTTGAAAAATATTCCGTTTTGGGTAATATAATCAGTTGATTTTGTAATCAGAAGAACCCCTACTACTTCCCTTTCATCCTGTTCTGTAATCGTCGTAATGGGAACTGTAACCGTAATGCAAGAATTATCCTGATCATAGTAATTGCTGGAACTTCCATTTAATCCCACCAATACATTGGACCAGACAATGGTTCTACCTTCATCCACTCCATATGTGTCCTTAACAACCTTTAAATCAGCGTTAATCACCATAACTCGTCCATCGTAGGCATTTCCAATGGAACTGAATCTTGTATTCATGGAATCTTGTGATGTATCTGAGAGATAACCACTTGTAACAATCTGATTTGCCAGAAGAGTTGCCTCATTGGTAACATTGGTAACATCACTACGAATTGATCTAGATGCGTATAGACTTAGAACTCCTGATGTAATCAGCATGGAAGGAACCACGCCTATAACAAACACCAGGAGAAATACTACTACTCTTAAACTTGGTCTAATAAAACGAATTTTCTTAAAACTTCTACTTTTCATAACTATTTCTGATAATAATATCCTACGCCCCACTTTGTATGAACATAACGTGGTTCACTTGGATTCGGTTCAATCTTCTCACGTAATCTACGAATATGAACATCTACAGTTCTAGCATCACCAGGATAGTCCGCTCCCCAAATTGCATGCAACAGATTATCTCTGCTGTATACCTTGCCCTCATTGTTGACAAGCAGAAGCAACATATCAAACTCCTTACTTGTAAGATTGATCTCATTGCCCTTAATCTGAAGACGACGGCTCTCCACATCCAGCGTCAAATCTCCACTTGAAATCTTATCCTTATCCTCTTTCGCCGCTTTCATCGGACTTGTACGTCGCATGATTGCCTTGATTCTAGCTTTAACTTCAAGAATATTGAAAGGCTTTGTGATATAGTCGTCCGCACCATATTCCAAGCCCAGGATTTTATCCATATCATCGCCCTTTGCTGTAAGCATAACGATAGGCATACTGGAAAACTCACGAATCTGCTGACAAACTTCAAATCCATCATACTTTGGAAGCATAACATCCAATAACACCATATCATAATCATTCTGTCTGGCGAGATTCAAAGCTTCTTCTCCGTCGTAGGCGCAATCCACTTCCATGCCATCCTGCTCGAGACTAAATCGAATGCCCTTTACAATTAGCTTTTCATCGTCAACTACAAGTACCTTCTTAGCCATTGTCAACTCCTAATCTACAGTAATAGATCCACTGATCTTACGAAATACACCATCTTTTATTCCAGGAATATTCATAATGTCTTCTATCTTTGAAAATGTTCCATTTGCTTCGCGATAGGAAATGATATCGTTTGCTTTGGATTCGCCAATACCCGGCAAGGTCATAAGTTCCTCTGCAGTAGCCATATTGATATTGACTTTTCCATCAGAAGAAATGGCTGAAGCGCTTCTAGCCTCTTCAGTTTCAGATGTGGTTGGAATATAGATTTTCTGTCCATCCTCGACTTTTTCAGCCTGATTAACACCACTTGCATCCGCTGTATCAAGCAGGCCGCCTGCCTCATCCAACGCCTCATATACACGTGCTCCATAGCTCAGTTTATATACACCCGGCGATTGAACTGCACCGTCTACCTGAACATAAATCTCCGTTCCATAAGACTCCGTCTCATCCTCATTTTCAGAAGAAACCTCTTCCGAAACTTCTTCCGTATCCTCCAGATAAGAATTACCACATCCGGAAAACACAGTGAGACAAAACAAAAATACCCCTGTATAAACTATTTTTTTCATACATGCTCCTTTCAAAAAGGAGACTTACTCATCTCATTTATTGTATCGAAAAAAATAGCTTTACACAAGGGTATTTACATTCAATTATACGTTGTTTCTACAACGCTTTAGACGTACTGATCCAAGACTTCGCATAGCTTCTGCTTCATTTCATCAATACCATCTTTATCCATAACAAGAGGTGGCAATAATCGCAAGACATCCTTTCCGGCTGACAATACTACCAAACCATGCTCTAATGATTTTTTTACTACTTCACCCACCGGAATAGTCAGGACAATGCCCTGCATATATCCCATACCTCTATGTTCTGTAGCAAAAGGATATTTCAAAACAATTTCATCCAGCACTTTTTCAAGGTACGGTGTCATTTCCTGTACATGCTCGCAGATTTTATGCTCCTCCATCATATCAATGGTCTTTGCTACTGCTGCTGTAACCAGGGGATTTCCTCCGTATGTTGTTCCATGGTCTCCCGGTACCAGCGACTGTTTTGCCACCTGGTCTGTAACCAGAAATGCCCCCACCGGAACTCCGGCGCCAAGTGCCTTGGCAGCCGTCAGAATATCCGGCTTTATACCATATCGCTGAAATGCAAACATGGATCCGGTTCTTCCCATTCCACACTGGATTTCATCCAAAATCAAAAGAATATCCTTCTCATCACAGAGTTTTCGAAGTCCCTGCAAAAACTCACGGTCTGCCGGATAGATTCCACCTTCGCCCTGAAGGGTCTCCATGAGAATTGCACAGGTTTTATCCGTAATCGCAGCTTCTACAGTAGAAAGGTCATTAAATTCGGCAAATTTCACACCATCCATCAATGGATAAAACGGTTCTCGATAATGCTCCGTACCGGTTACAGAAAGCGCCCCTACCGTTCTCCCATGGAAGGAATGTCCCATGGCAATAACTTCATACTGATTTGCTCCTTTTTTGGTGTAAGCATACTTCTTGGCCACCTTCAAAGCTCCTTCAATTGCTTCTGCACCGGAGTTTGTAAAAAACACCTTGTCCAGCCCTGCGATTTTACAGATCTTTTCGGCAGCTTCTATCATAGGCTTATGATAATAGAGATTCGATGTATGAGTCAGTTTCTGAATCTGAGCAATTAACGCATCCTGATATTCCTTATTATCATAGCCAAATGCCATAACACCGATTCCGGAAGCAAAATCCAGATATTCTTTACCATCCGTATCATAGAGATACACCCCTTTACCATCGTCAAATACAACCGGGAAACGATTATATACATGAAACAAATGCTCTTCCGCATTCTGAATTAATTCTGTCTTATTCATGATGGAACTTCTCCTCCTTATCATTTAAAATTGCCGTACCAATTCCACGATTTGTGAAGAATTCAAGTAACAGACAATGTGCTATTCGACCATCCAGAATATGAACGCGGGATACACCTTCGTTAATTGCATCGATACAGTTATTCAGTTTTGGTATCATACCGCCACCAACGGTTCCATCCTCAATCAGCTCGCGGGCTTCTGAAACAGTCAATTCCGATATCAGAGTTGAAGAATCCTCCGGATCACGAAGTACTCCTTCAATATCCGTTAGGAAAGCAAGCTTTTCTGCCTTAAGCGCCTTTGCAATTGCACATGCAGCGTCATCTGCATTGATATTGTAGGTATCGTATGAACCATCTACCCCCACAGGACAGATAATCGGCAAAAAGTCATTGTCCAGAAGGTCATAAATAATCTTGGTATTCACCTCTGTTATCTCACCGACATAACCGATATCCTGACCTTTACTCAACTTCTTTTCAACCTTAAGCAAATCGCCATCCTTACCGCTTATACCAACCGCTTTAATACCGAGCTTTGACACCATCTGTACAAGGGATTTATTCACGCGGTTCAATACCATTTCCGCAATCTCCATGGTCTGTGCATCCGTTTTACGAAGACCGTTAACAAACTCCGACTTCATGCCGGTTTTCTGAACCCACTTGTTGATATCCTTGCCACCACCATGCACAATAACCGGCTTAAAACCTACCAGTTTCAGCAATGTGACATCCTGAATCACCTGCGCCTTCAGTTCTTCATCCACCATGGCACTACCGCCGTATTTTACAACAATAATCTTACGATTAAACCTCTGAATATAAGGCAAAGCCTCAATCAAGACCTCCGCCTTAGCCATAATTGTTTCCATACTATCGTTTTTCATCTTTTTTCCTCTTTTTTCTATATATTTATCTACTATGAGCGATAATCCGCATTGATTTTTACATAGTCATATGTCAGATCACATCCCCAGGCTGTCGCCTGATAATCTCCCATATGCATATCACAAATCGCCGTCACATGATTAGATGAGAGAATCTCAGTAGCCTCACTCTCGCTATAATCAAGAGCTACTCCATTCTCAATAATCTGAAGTTTTCCATTTGCACTTTCAAAATACAGATCCACCTTCTCCGGGTCAAAGTTTACTCCTGAATATCCAAGTGCACATAAGATTCTTCCCCAGTTTGCATCATGTCCGTAAATTGCAGCCTTTGTCAAAGAAGATGTAACCACTGACTTCGCCAATACTTTTGCATTATCGACAGAGTCAGCATTTTTAACAACAACTTCAAATAAAGCTGTGGCACCTTCTCCATCACCGGCCATCTTCATGGCAAGTGTTTTATTGACCTCCATAAGCGCATCTTTGAATTTCTCATAGTCCTCACCCTTGTCTGAAATCAGCCCATTCTCTGCAAGTCCGTTTGCAAGGATAACACAGGTATCATTGGTCGACGTATCTCCATCAACAGAAATCATATTGTAACTGTCATTCACTGTCTCGAGAAGTGCTTCCTGCAAAAGTTCCTTGGAAATGTTCACGTCGCTGGTCAGGAAACTCAACATCGTACACATATTCGGGTGAATCATGCCACTACCCTTACACATTCCACCTATCGTCACTTCTTTGCCACCTATTACCGTTTTAATTGCAACTTCCTTCTCAATGGTATCTGTAGTCATAATTGCCTTGGCAGCTTTATTGGCAGCCTCTCTTGTAGAAGATAACGCCGGTACCATCTGCCGGATTCCAATCTTGATTCGATCCATCGGAAGCTGCATACCAATCACACCTGTGGATGCAACAAGAACGGATTTCTCGGAAATATTTAAGTTCTCCGCCGTTGCTTTCGCGGTTTCTATGCAATATTCCATTCCCTGAGAACCTGTACAAGCATTGGCAATACCTGCATTTATAACAATTGCATGTGCCTTTTCCCCGCTGTCTACCAGCTTTTTATCATATTGTACCGGAGCAGCCTTAACGATATTGCTTGTAAATGTCCCCGCAGTTACACATGGCTTTTCACTATAGATCATGGCCATATCATCTCTACCCTCATACTTGATTTTTGCTGCAGTATTGGAAGCCATAAATCCCTTAGCTGCAGTCACACCACCGTCCATCTTTTTCATCTTTTCCTCTTTTCCTTCTAACAATTAAACTTTGTCAGATTTGCTTTATTTAATACAAAATCATATAGATTTAAATCTTCTCTTTTTTCCCAGCCTTCTTCATTCCAGAATTGATTTCCGATTTCATTATCTTTAAAGGCCACTAAACTAATTTTATTAACATGCTCTTTTTCCAGAGCTTTCATACAGGCCAGCACCATCTGTTTGCCAATCCCTTGATTTCTAAACTCTTCCTGTACGCAAACATGGTAAAAACTGGCAGTTCTTCCATCGTGTCCACAGAGAATAGATCCGACAATTTCATCATTATATTCTGCAACTACGCTTGTCGTTGGATTTCTCTGTAAAAATCTCTGTACGCCTTCCTCCGAATCATCTATAGAACGTATTCCGAATTTGTGAATCTTCATCCAGAGATCATGCACCTTTGCATAATCATTCATTGTCATCTGTCGAACAATGACTCCCTCTTTTTTCATAAGCAATCTTCTTTCTCTTTTTTCTACATATGCCTATTATAGCCCTTTCGCTCAAAAATGACATATCATAGTTATTATGCATAATTATACGTCTATATCACATTTTTTCAAGGGTTATTTTTAATTTTCTTTTATATTTATACAAAAACTTATGTATTTTTATAAATTTAGTATTGCAAAGCAGAGTAAACTAGCGTATATTGATGTTAGTCGCTAATAAGATTACAAAACATTTGAAAAGAAAAGAGGAAAGACTTATGAAGGAAAAAGTTGTACTTGCTTATTCCGGCGGACTAGATACAACTGCTATTATCCCTTGGTTAAAAGAGACCTATGGATATGACGTTATCTGCTGCTGCGTTGACTGTGGACAGGGCGAAGAACTGGATGGTCTCCAGGAGAGAGCAAAACTCTCCGGTGCATCCAAACTTTATATTGAAGATATTACAGATGAATTCTGTGATGATTATATTGTTCCTTGTGTTCAGGCAGGTGCTGTTTATGAACACAAATACTTACTGGGAACATCTATGGCGCGTCCCGGAATCGCCAAAAAACTTGTTGAGATTGCGAGAAAAGAAAACGCTGTTGCAATCTGCCACGGCGCTACAGGTAAGGGAAATGATCAGATTCGTTTCGAACTTGGTATCAAAGCTCTTGCTCCTGATATTAAAATCATCGCTCCATGGCGTGATGACAAGTGGAATATGGATAGCCGCCAGGCAGAAATCGACTTCTGTGAGGCACACGGTATTCATTTACCATTCAATGTAGATCAGAGTTACAGTCGAGACCGTAATTTATGGCATATCAGTCATGAGGGACTTGAACTTGAAGATCCTTCCTTAGAACCAAACTACGATCATATGCTTGTGCTCTCTGTTCCTCCGGAAAAGGCTCCGGACACACCGGAATATGTGACAATGACATTTGAAAAGGGTATTCCTACTTCCGTAAACGGTCAGAAGATGAAGGTATCCGATATTATTCGTACCTTAAATGAATTAGGCGGAAAGCACGGCATCGGTATTATTGATATTGTAGAAAACCGAGTTGTCGGCATGAAATCTCGTGGCGTATATGAAACTCCCGGCGGAACAATTCTTATGGAAGCTCATGATCAGCTGGAAGAACTGGTTCTGGATCGAGCAACGATGGAAGTAAAGAAAGATATGGGTAATAAACTTGCACAGGTTGTTTACGAAGGAAAGTGGTTTACTCCACTCTGCGATGCTATCCGCGCTTTCGTAACCTCAACTCAGGAATATGTTACCGGTGAAGTAAAATTCAAATTGTATAAAGGTAACATCATTAAAGCCGGAACTACAAGCCCATACAGTTTATACAGTGAAACTCTTGCCAGCTTTACAACCGGTGAGCAGTACGATCACCACGACGCTGAAGGATTTATTACACTCTTTGGTCTTCCACTTAAGGTACGTGCTATGAAAATGATGGAAGTCGAAAAGAAAAATAACGATAAATAGGTTTGATTCACCTCAATAGAATCAGGGAAAAAAAGAAAAAAGATATAAGATAAAACAAAAAAGCCTGAAATGCTACTGCGGTAACATTTCAGGCTTTTTAAGTTATTCTCTACATTGAAAGATATCTCTTCTGATCCAGAAGCTCTGTTGGAATCTCTTCACCTCTTGTTTCAAGCTTACGAATCATCATCTCGATCGGACGAAGCTTATTTGCACAATTGGACTCATGCTTCTTCATAAACTCAGCATATTGAGGATTGGTTCCTATCTTTGCACGTATTTCCGAACCAAATGGAACATATGTAAATAAGATTGCACGACTGGCCTTATTCATAACCGGCGAGCCATTGCATTCTGCAGTCATATACAATAAATAATCAGATACAAATGCTCTTCTCAGATTGTTTCCAACCTTCTGTAGTGTCTTCTTAAGTTTCTCCTTCTGTTCAGCATTTAACAGACGGTTCTTACGATAAAACTGAATATAATCCGCATATTCCGCTGTCAGTGAAGGATCAGACAAATCATTCCAATGAATACCCTGCTCTGTCTTGCACATCTCCCATCGGAACTCTCCACAAGCAGAAATAAGACTCTTAATCGGGTCGTCTACAGTAAACATCGGAAGCAAAAATCTTGCTCTGGTATCTCTTCTCTTACCCTCAATTTCCTGCCACAAAGCCACTCTTGAGCCCATATTAGGCATCATAATCATATACGGAAGAATCTCTTTATTAATAGTAAGTCTGGCAATTCCCAGCTCCTCATTTGTATAATACTGATCACGATAGAAAATCGAATAATCCAGTGACCGAATGGCATCCAACTTCTCATGTACCAATCCTGTAGCAAGATATGCTGAATCCAGTGGTTTCATCACGTTACAACTGTCAAAAATCGGAATGAAACTCGTAATACGGCCAAAGGTCATACGATCACCAATCTTAAACATGTTCTCTGTTTCAAACTTTACTTTGTTAACCGCATCCGTAAGGAGCTCTTTCTCCTGTTCTTCTGTAATTTCACCATTCTGCTTCTGCTCTCGTAAATATGCCGGATAGTCCAAATCAAATTCATTCTTGGACGGCATAACCTCTCCGGAATAAATCATTTCCAACCACTCAGGAACTGTAAAGACTACATTTCCAGGGTCTTTACGATGATTTTTCACTATCTGATAGAGAATATCTGTATTCTCCTGACCGGCAATCTCAGGATCCACGAATCCAAACATCAAGAACATCTTCACTTCCGGTGGTACAGAATCTGTTTCCAGAGAATTCAAAAATACTTTGCTGTAAATACGGAAAAATGCATCTGTAATTTCTCGACGCATCTTACGCATCACATCCGACATATCTCCTCGATTCCCATAACTTCCGTATGTTTCTATCAGATTCTTAAATTCCATACTCTCAGTTGCAGGAATTTCTCCGAAAGAAAGGATTACATTTAAGGCGTTACTAAGATCCGGAGTCTCATTAGAATCCGCTGAAATATCATCTACTGCACGAAGTTCACGCATCTTCTGCTCAAGTTTCATATAAACTGACTGGAAATTCATACTTGCCTCATGAAGACCTCGTACATAATCGCGCAATCTATGATTTTCCTGTATAACATACTTCATAAATCTGGCCGCACCCATGACAAATCCAAGAATCATGTCCGCACCCTGGGTATAGACATATTTATTCAGGAAATCATCATGCTCCCGCATCGACTTTAGAAATACTACCATCCAATGTGTCAGATACTCTGATTCCTTAGGTGCTTCTATTCCTTTTAATTCCGAAAAATCCTGTGCAGACACACCAAGTGATGCTGAAATAGCAGGATATTCATCTATCTGCTTCTTCAACTTTAAATACTCATTTTTCGCGTTATCCAGGCTCTCTTCAAAACTCTTATAACTTTCATTTGCAGTTCTAACAGTAGCTGTTGCAAGAACCGGAGCAATACGAGGATTAACACGGATTACTTTTTCAATATCCTCTAATTCTCGATATGGGTATGCGCCAATTTTACAATCCTCTCCTGCAATATAATCGAAATTATACTCTCCTCCCGGTGTTTCAACTGCTCCTAGAATATTTCCCTGTCCCAGTGTAAATTTCATGGAGCCATCAATTAGCGTTACACTACCTGATAGAACCACTTCCACTGTCTTAACCGGAGTACCCTTGGCATGTATTCTGTCATTTTTCTTATATGCGGTCAGTCCCATAACTCATTCTCAACTTTCTAACATTGTTTGCAAATCATCTTCAGTAATTACAGCCACTCCAAGATCATTTGCCTTGGTCAGCTTGCTTCCAGCATTCTCCCCAGCCAACAGATAGTCTGTCTTCTTAGACACCGAACCTGTAACTTTACCGCCATGATTTTCAATCAGAGCAGCAGCCTCCTGGCGCTTCATGTTGGTTAATGTTCCTGTAATAACAAATGTCTTACCTGCGAATCGATCATCGATGGAAGCATCTACTTCTTCCATGGTAAGTCCGGCATTTCTTAGCCGATCTATTATTTCCTGATTCTGTTTTTCATGGAAGAAATCATAAATCGCCTTGGCGCTTATTTCTCCAATATCATCCACTCTCATAAGATCTGACAATGATGCCGAAGTAATGGCATCAAAGGAATGAAAATGACGTATCATGGTCTTAGCTGTGGTCTTACCTACATTTCTAATTCCAAGACCGGTCAACAGTCTCTCAGGTGCATTCTCTTTCGATTTTTCAATTTCACCCAAAAGCTTATCTGTATTTTTATCCTTACCGATAATTCCCTTGTCAACCAGTTCATCACGATAATTCTTCAAGTCATAAATATCCGCATATGTCTTTAAATATCCATTGCTGACAAGAGCTTCTACAAGAGTTTCGCCCAATCCCATAATATTCATTGCATCACGGGATGTAAAATAGGAAATGGTACGTACTGTTTGCGCAGGGCAACTAGGATTTACACAACGGATATCTGCAGTATCTTCCTCTCGAATCAATGGTTCTCCACAAACCGGGCAAACCTTAGGTGCCTCAAAAATCTCCTTAGGTGTCTTCACACATCCATTTAACTTTGGAATAATCTCACCACTCTTAAAGAGCTTATAATGACCGCCCACACCAATCTGCATTTCCCGAATATAATCCTGATTATGAAGTGTCGCACGGCTTACAGATGTCCCGCAAAGTCTTGCAGGCTTACCGGTATTTGGATCATGAAATTCACCTGTAAATGTCAATTTTCCAGTTCTACCCACGTCCACAATAATACGGTCGATTTCTATAACCTTTTCTTCCGGTGGATACTTATAAGCAATATGACCACTGGAATATTTTGAACCAGCTTCAAACTCATCTCGCCACTGGGTATGGTCAATCTTTACAACTGCTCCATCAATATCGTAATCAAGTTCTCCTCGCATCTCGCCAATTTCATCAATAGCATCACAGACTTCTTCTGCAGTCGAACAAATACGATATGGTACTGTCGGCACACCAGCTTCTTCTAACTGCTTTAAAGCCTCTCCATGTTGCGACATGAAATCCAAAGGGCCGTCCTGCACATTGAAGATAAACATGCGAAGACCTCTCTCAGCTGTAATTTTCGAATCCAGCTGACGCAATGTACCTGCCGCAAGATTTCTAGGATTGGCTGCCAGTTTCTTACCGGCTTTCTCCTGCGTCTCATTGTAATGTTCAAAATCTTCGTGAGACATATAAACCTCTCCACGAAGCTCTAGATAATCAAAAGGAAGATTCAGTTGTTTTTGAACATCAGGAATCACCATTGCATTGGCTGTTACATCCTCTCCAATCAAACCATCTCCACGAGTCTCTGCCAATTCCAGCTGAAGGGCATCTCCATTCTTGCGATAACGTAAAGACATAGAGAGTCCATCGATTTTCTGTTCGACTGAAAACTTTGCATCCGGATGAACCGCATGTACCTTATGAACCCACGCAACCACATCTTCCTTTGTAAACACATCTTCAATTGAGAGCATCGGTACATGGTGTTCTACCTTGACTCCTGCCTCTCTTTTTGCCGTTCCACCAATCTTCTGTGTCGGCGAATCCGGAGTAATCCACTCTGGATGCTCTGCTTCTGCTGCTTTTAACTGCAACATCAATTGATCATATTCATAATCGGATATCTCAGGAGCATCTTCGTTATAATATCGATTCATGTGGTAATCGATTTCTTTTACTAATTCTGTATATTTATCTTTTGTCATGTTTCAATTGCCTTATCTATATTTGTATTTATTCTATCATGAACACTACTCAAAATCATCTTCTACGTGGCGTACTTGTAGAATTTCTAAGAAGTTTTTCCAGCTCTTTATACTCCTCCGGCTTGATTTCACGATACTGACCTTCAGGAATACCGTCTAAGGTAAGATTCATAATTCGAACGCGCTTTAAATCTCGTACCCTATAATTACAAGCTTCACACATGCGTCGAATCTGACGATTCAGTCCCTGTGTCAGAATAATCTTGAATGTATCGTAGCTTAATTTCTTAACCTTACATGGTCTCGTCTTCTGATTTAAATCACGAAGATAAATTCCACGTGACATCTTTTTTATAAAATCTTCTGTGATTTCTTTATCCACGCGAACCACATATTCTTTCTCATGATAATTTCCGGCGCGCATCATCTTATTTACAAGATCACCCTGATTAGTCATTAAAATCAAACCATGAGAATCCTTATCCAGGCGACCGATTGGATATACACGTACAGGAAAATTAACATAGTCCACTATGTTCATTCCTTCATCCTTAGCTGTTGTACAGACAATTCCCTTTGCTTTGTTTACCAGAAGAAGTATATTCTGATCTTCTGTGTTAACCAGCTGTCCCTTTACGTAGACTTTCTGTCCCGGAAGTACTCTGGTACCTTTTTCCGCCAATCTGTCATCTACCAGCACTTCACCGGCATCCACCAGACGATCTGCCTCTCTTCTTGAGCATACACCTGCCTCTGATAAATATTTATTAATACGTGTTCCCATTGTATCCATCTGTTATACCTCTATCTTAATAATTTCCCAAAATAGAAAAAGAAAGCGGAGGCCAGGGCCTCCGCCATATTTCTTGTGGATTAGTTTAAATATTCAGACTTTACGTAGCCTTCTTCACCATTATATGTAACTTTAGACCAGCCTTCTGCGTAACTCTCTACCACAGTAACCTTTTCGCCCTGATATGCTACTGCAACCTTTGAAGCTGTCTCACTCATACTAGAACGTACATTTACTGTCTGTGACAATGTAACTGTTCCTGTAGATACTGTTGTTGTAGATGTAGAAGCTGCATTGGCATCTGCTGATAAGAATTCTGTCTTTACATAGCCTGTAGAGCCATTGTAATCAATTCTGCTCCATTCTCCTTCATCCGCATACTTTGTAACTGCTGTACCGGAAGCAATCTGACCAAGGAGCTCACCATCTGTTGAAGCAGAACTTCTTACATTTACCTTATCAATTGTATATACCGTTGTTGCATTGGCTGCATCAGCTGCTGCCTGTTCTGCCGCTGCCTGCTCAGCTGCTGCCTGCTCTGCTGCTGCCTGTTCTGCTGCTGCCTGCTCTGCCGCTGCCTGTTCTGCTGCTGCCTGTTCTGCCGCTGCCTGCTCTGCTGCTGCCTGTTCTGCCGCTGCAACCTGAGCCTGATAATTAGTTGCCCATTCCTTGGCTGCTGCCTGAAGTGTATTAGATACAAAGTTCTGAAGATCTGTATCATTTAACATTGCTTCGTTATATGCCTGCTGAACTTCTGCCTGAAGCGCAAGTACATCATCCTGTTCCTCAAATGTTGCAATCAGCTTTGAAATAGTTGAATCCATTTCAAATTCACCATTTGATGTATTGTAAGAACTATATACATTGTTAATATACAACTTACCGTCATCATTTGTTGACACATAGAAGAAATCCAAACCAGGTGCTGTTGTAGCAATATCGTTAAACTTAATCTCAAGATATACTGAAACAAGATAAGACTTATCATCCAGACCTCTCTTATAATATACCTTTAAATTATCGTACTTTTCTACATACTGACTGAAGAACTGGATATAGCTCTGCTCTGATTCTGAAACCGGATTTGCATATGTCTGTATTTTCTCCGTATCGCCGGAACTATAGCATGCATAGTAATTTGTAATAAGATCATTTAATTCTTCATTGTCGGATTCTTTGAAGTCTGCATATGCACCGGACATTGGATCCTTGTCTGCTGCAGTACCTTCCATACCAAACTTAAGAACCAATCCCATACAAATCAATACCAGAACCGCTCCATAGTATCGATAATACTTTGCATTGGAAATGATTTTCCAAAAAGCTTTCAGTTTCTCTACTACGAGTGACAACTTATTCATATTCATATTCACTAGCCTCCAAAAAAGCTCAATCTTCTACTTTATTTTTTCAGAAATGTAGACGACTGGATTCGAACCAGCGGTCTTCGGAGTCGGAGTCCGATGCGTTATCCAACTACGCTACGCCTACAAACCAAGTAAATATAACATTTACAGCACATTTTGTCAATGTAATTAGATTAGAAGCCTTTTAAGAAATCTACAATTCGATTTGCCAATTCCTGAGGTGACTTTTCATCTGTCGGAACAATAACATTTGCAGCCTTTTCATAGAATGGCATCCTCTGCTGAAGCATCTCCTTGATAGAATCCACATCCTTTTTTCCCTCCAGTAGCGGACGACTATGATCGTTTTTCACCCGTGTCAGGATGGTTTCAGGACGGGCCGTAAGCAATACCGTGATACCACTTCTATGCATAATTCCTCGATTTTCATCCTTTAAGACTACTCCTCCGCCACAAGAAACGATACAGTGATCCTGCTTCTCAAGTTCCTCCAGTAAATGAGTCTCCAGAGCCCGAAAATACTCTTCCCCTTCTTTCTCGAAGATTTCTGAGATTTTTCTTTTCTCCCGTCTTACAATCTCCGCATCCATATCTACAATCTTATAATCTGTTTCTTTCTGGAGTGCCTTTCCTACGGCACTCTTACCTGTCCCCATAAAACCAATCAAATAGATATTCATACCTAATCCACATAATGCTCATGCATGAAATCCAATGCATTTCGCAATTCCTTTCGTTCAATCTGTCCCGGTGCAGAAGCCTTGCCTGTCGTTCCAAATGTAACGCAGGAACCAAATACTTCTCCGGAAATACGGCTTACCATGCCAAGTTTCCCCATTGACATGGAAATGATTGGGACCTCAGGATATGCCTGATTAAAATCATAAGTCGCCTTTAATAGATTTAAAACATCGCCAACATTTTTTGGCATCACAGCAAGCTTTACAATATTTCCATAAGTTGCCATATCTTTTAAAAGCATATGCATAACATCCAAATCCGGAGTCTCCTCAAAGTCATGATGGGATGCGATAACCGGCGTATGAAAACCTTGCAAGATTTGGAATAAGTTCGGAGCCTGATCTACTGTAAAATATTCTACATCCATAATATCCGCCCCACCGGATTCTGCGATTGTCATAAGTAGCACTTCATACAGAGAATTGGATCCATCAAACTGTCCTCCCTGCATCTTTGTACGAATTGTCACAAGAAGAATTGTATCTTTGGATAATTCCTGTAATTTCTTTAAGAGAGAAACTACTTTTTCAGGATTGGAAACATCTTCATAGAAATCCACTCTCCACTCAATAATTTCCAAATCTTCCTGCATCAGTAACTTCATCTTCTCCAAGATTGCACCCTCGCTACGTTCAATAATCGGAATACAAATCATTGGCTTTTCATGTGTAAAAACCTTCCCTTTAATTTCAATCTGTTGTGTCATTTCTCTTTCCTTTTCCAACTTTATTTCAGATTCTACTTCTTAACGTAATAAAGTCAGTATAAATCACTGTTTTTACAAAGTCGAGCATTTGACCTTTTTTTCTTTTTCTTTTATTATGGAGGCAATTTATGAGAGGTGGTTTTTTACAATGAATTTACAATTAGATGGTCACACACAATTACTTTGTCTCTTGGGGCATCCCGTTTCACACAGTATTTCACCAAAAATGCATAACGAGAGTTTTTCAAAGCTCGGACTAAATATGGCATATCTTGCATTTGATATCACTCCGGACAACCTAAAGACTGCTCTTCTAGGGCTGAAAGCGCAAAATTTTGTTGGCTGTAATCTTACAATGCCACTTAAAACCGCTGTATTACCAATGCTGGATGAATTGTCCCAGGCTGCAAGACTTAGTCAATCCGTAAATACTATTGTAAATAAAGACGGACGGCTTATCGGACACACCACCGACGGAATCGGATACATGGATTCCCTTTTAGATCAGGATTTTCATGTCATCGGAGAAAATATGACCATCCTCGGTGCCGGAGGAGCTGCCACTTCCATTGTGACAGAGGCCGCACTTCAGGGTGTCAAAAAAATTTATATGATGAAACGAAAAAATAAAACATTTCAGGAAGCGGTAGATTTCGCAGCAAAAATCACTCAAGAAACATCCTGTCAGGTCATCGTTCTAGATCAAAATGATCACGACGCCTTACGAAGTGCAATTGAAGACAGCCGGCTTTTAACCAATGCTACAAATGTGGGCATGGAGGACGACAAAAACTCTCTGGTTCCACCGGAATTCCTGAGAAAAGATTTATTGGTATCTGATATTATCTATCATCCGGAAATGACCACTCTCCTAAAAGACGCAAAAGCCGCCAATGCACGCTATATGAACGGGAAATACATGCTACTGTTTCAAGGAGCTGCATCATTTCGTCTTTGGACCGGCTACGACATGCCGGTCGACTATATTAAGGAGACTTGTTTTTCATAATTAAACTAAAAAAGATTAAGATTACGGAGGTAACAACATGAGTTTCAACTATTTAAGACCACTCCCAACACCGGAGGAAATCAAGGCAGAATATCCTCTAACCAAGGAATTAATAGAAAACAAGAAAAAACGTGATAAAGAAATTGCAGATATCATCACCGGCAAGGATGATCGTTTCCTGGTTATCATCGGCCCTTGTTCCGCTGATAACGAAGATTCTGTCATTGAATACGTCAGCCGTCTTTTGCCTATACAGGAAAAGATAAAAGACCGGGTATTAATTGTTCCAAGAATATATACAAATAAACCTCGTACAACCGGTGAAGGTTACAAGGGTATTGCATCACAACCTGACCCACTGAAAGAACCTGATATGGTAGAGGGTCTGATTGCTATGCGACAGCTTCACATCCGGGCCATGAAAGAAACCGGACTCACTGCAGCCGATGAAATGCTCTATCCGGAAAACTGGCCATATGTAGAGGATTTATTGTCTTATGTTGCCATCGGTGCACGTTCTGTAGAGGATCAGCATCATCGCCTCACAGCCAGCGGATTCGATGTTGCATCCGGTATGAAAAATCCAACCAGCGGTGACTTCTCCATCATGTTGAACTCCGTATATGCTGCTCAGCACCCTCATCATTTTGCATTTGCAGGACATGAAGTTGAAACCAGCGGTAACCCTCTTACTCACACCATCCTTCGCGGAGCTGTGAGCAAACATGGAAATGCGACACAGAACTATCATTTTGAAGATCTGATTCGCCTTCACAACATGTACCAGGAAATGGACATCGTAAATCCGGCTTGTATTGTGGATGCAAACCACTCAAACTCCGGAAAGCAGTTCAAACAGCAGATTCGAATTGTTCGTGAAGTTATGGCCAGTCGTAAATTCTCAAGCGAAATCCGAAACCTGGTAAAGGGTGTTATGATTGAGAGCTACTTAGTGGAAGGAAATCAAAAAATTTCCAACAACCAGACCTATGGACAATCTATAACAGACCCTTGTCTCGGTTGGGAAGATTCTGAAAAACTTCTCTACACTATTGCACAGTTAAACATGTAATCCTACTCATATCGAAGAGCATCAATCGGATTCATCTTAGCCGCCTTATTGGCCGGGAAATATCCGAAAAACAGTCCAATGCTCATAGAGAACAATAATGCAATAATAATTCCTGGAATTGACGGTCTTGCAGGATAACCCAGCAAATTGGACGCAAACACTCCAAGGCCTATTCCAACAACCACTCCGAGCGCACCGCCAATGAGGCAGATAATCATTGCTTCTACTATAAACTGCGCTCGGATGGAGGAATTTTTAGCCCCTAAAGCTTTTCTCGTACCAATTTCTCTCGTTCTTTCTGTCACAGATACCAACATAATATTCATTACACCAATACCGCCTACCAGCAATGCAATTCCTGCAATAATAGATATTGCTGTAGTAATCGTTCCTAACAGCGTATAGAACATCTCCAGCAGACTTTCATATGTGATTACAGAAACTCTATAATCGCTGTTATTTCTGTAATACGGTTTATAAAAATCACGAATCTTATCCGCCAATGCTTTTGGATCCGAATCCGCTTTTGCGCTAACCTGAAAATAAGAATACTTATCTTCTGAATGATCTATATTCATCGCAGCTCTAAGTGGCATATACGCAGTGCTTCCCCCAAACATGGAGGTCATCATCATCCTGGAATTACCACTGCCCTGATTCTGCTTATATACACCACAAACAGTAGCCACTACCGTTTTGCCGGAAACATCACATTCCAAATCCTTGCCAATGGCATCCTTGAGATTATCTCCAAATAAATCCTCAGCTGTATCCTCTGAAATCAGAATACTCTTTCTTTCTTCCGAAAAATCCACATCACTAAACATGGCCCCCTCTACTATATCTACGGAATTTGTGACAAAATAACCGACAGAAACGCCCATTAGAGAAATCTCACTTTCCTCTTTTCCATTCTGGAGTGTTGCGGATCCTACACTGTGAGAAATATTAATCGCATAAATGTCCCCAGAGTATTGCTCATACATTGCCTTAATCATATCTCCGGTAATATAATCATCATCCGTCATCTCTGAGGCACGGGCAAAAGAACCGTATCTTACCCCATCCCACAAATTGCTGGTATTTTTTTCTTCTTCGTCATCATCACTTCTCTGGGCAACTGCAACAAACACATCATTGGCCCCCATAGACTGCATGGTCTCTGAAACTGAACGATTCAGAGAATTACCAACCGTTAGAATGGCAATTACAGCTGCGATACCGATAATAATACCCAGCATTGTAAGGAAAGCTCGCATCTTATTGGAAATCAGCGCGCGGATAGCCAGAGAGATATTTTCTGCTAATAACATCTACACTCCCTCCTTCTTCCATTGCTCCACATCAATCGATTGCCCACCTTTTAAATACTGATCGTCAACAATATTTCCATCCCGAATTGAAATAATACGATCCGTCTCCGATGCCAATTCCGGAGAATGGGTAATTAATACGATGGTTTTATTTTGTTCCTCATTCAACCGATGAAACAAATCCATAACAAGCCGACCGGTCTTTGTATCCAATGCTCCTGTCGGCTCATCTGCGAGAATAATGGCAGGATCATTGGCCATAGCACGTGCAATAGCCACACGCTGCTTCTGGCCTCCGGAAAGTTCCTCCGGGAGATGTTTTGCACGATCTCTCATCTCAACCATTTCCAGAAGTTCTTTCGCCCTCTTCCTTCTTTCTGCCTTTGGCACCCCTGCATATAGCATCGGTAATTCTACATTCGACAGCGCTGTTGTCTTAGGAATTAGATTATATGTCTGAAATACAAAACCGATTTTTAAGTTTCTAATATCCGAAAGTTCAGCATCATGCGCTGATTCCACATCGATTCCGTCCAGGAAATAAGTACCCTCCGTTGGGCGATCCAAAGCTCCTATCAAGTTCATAAGCGTAGATTTGCCGGATCCCGAAGGGCCTACAATAGACGCAAATTCCCCCTCCTGTACACTAAGAGAAATCCCATGTAAAATCTCCAGCTCATTTGGTTGCCCTACATAAAAGCGCTTTATAATATTATTCAATCGAATTATTTCACCCATTAGACGCCACCTGCAGCTCCCATCATATTAATCAAGTCATCCACTGATTCTTCACCGGAAGAAGAAGGGACCACTACTTCCATGCCTTCTTCTACGTCACCATTGATTTCAATATAATAGACACCTTCGATTCCGGTGGTAACATACACTTTCTTATTTACTACAGAGCCATCTTCAGATTTGGACGTTTCCTCCTCATCCTTGACTTCTACGTATGTATTTCCTTCATTGTCTTTCTGTACTGCTTCAATAGGAACCGACAAAACATTCTCTGACTGGGAAAGAATAATACTGACTTTCGATGTCATCCCCAGACGAAGTCTGTCATTGCCTGTATCAATAGAAATGCGAACGAGGTAGGATGCAGAACTATTTGTGGTTCCCGGAATATCTCCCAGTCCCATTCCCGATAGTAAACTACTATAACTCGAAGCAGCATCATTTCCTGAAGATGCTTTAGGAGCAACATAAGTTACTGTACCCTGTAGCTCAGTATCTCTGGTGGAATCCGTCTTCATAAGGGCAGTCATTCCCGCTGTAACATCGGCAATATCATACTCATCAATATATGCTTCCACCAGTAGCGTATCGACGCCTTCAATTGTGGCAATGGTATTGCCGGTATAGGTATCTCCAACAGAGACATTTACTGACGTTACCGTACCTGCCATGGAACAGGTAACATTTCCCTTATCAATCTGCTTTTGTATATCATTAATCTGTCCCTGCAAGGAACTTACACTTGAATCCACTGTGGCATCATATTCTGTAAGAGCCGCACCGGCATCTGTAAAACTACCGGCATTCAGCGCATCCAGAGAATCCTGTAACGTATCTACTCTAGTTTGAAGCGTCGACACATTGGTTTTCTTCGTCTCTAAAACCAGTTGCAACGAATACAAATCCCTCTGTTCTGCCGTTTCATCCTGAAGCATTGCATCATATTCCGCCTGAGTCTCAGAAAGGTCTGTTTTCGCAACTTCCAAATCTGACTTGGCGCTTTCCAGACGGGCAGTAATGTTCGTAATCTGTTCCTGTCTGGCAGCCTCAGAATTGGTCTGACCTTCATTATATGTATTATGATAATCCACCTGGCTATTTCTCAGATTTGTAATCTGATTCTGAAGCAATTCCTTCTGCTGCTGAAGAGCGGATGTGTCAAGGGTTGCTATTAGTGTCCCCGCTTCCACCACGTCGCCTTCTGCTACATTAATTGACGTCACCTCCGTGCCAAATAATCCGGCCGAAATGCTCTCAGAATTAGCTGAAACAACTGTACCTGTTCCGCTGACAGAAGAAACAATCGTTCTTCGTTCTATAGCCTCATAAGCGGTGTTATCTACTGTTTCATTTCCCTTTTGATTTTTTAAATAAAAAAGAAGAGCTCCCACACCAAGAACAAGAATCAGCAAAATCGCGATTCTAATCTTTCTGTGTCCACTCTTCCTCAAATTCCCTATTCGTTTCGTCATATGCCATCTCCCTATGTCAAATCTGTTATCTTATTCTTTAGTCAAAATTTCATTGTGTACTATCTATTATACAGACTTTTATATAGGGAATGTATTAATTCTTTATAAACATGCATAAGCCAAAATAGCTGATACTGTTTTGGAATCCTGTATTCTACCCTCAAATATTTCTGTCTTCAATTCCTCCAGCGTAAATGCTTTCAGTTCAATTGCCTCTGCCTCATCCAGAACCTGTTCCCCAACCTTTACCAGGTTTGTTGCAAGATAGACGTCAATAAACTCATCGCAAAATGCAACTGTTGTCTTCAAAGACAGCATCTGCTTCCACTCTCCGGCCTCATAACCGGTTTCCTCTCTCAGCTCACGCTTTGCACAGACCATTGTCTCTTCTTCTTTGGAGTCTCTAGCTCCTGCCGGAACTTCCCATGTCATACGGTCTAATGCCGGTCGAAACTGATGTACCAACAAGATACGTCCATCCGGAAGTACTGGCAATACTGCAGCCGCACCCATTCGATGAGAAACAAAATCCCACATCTCATGTCTGCCGTCAGGAAGCACCATCTCATCCTGATACACATCTACAATAGAACCTGCGTGTGCCAATGTTCTATTTACTCTTTCTACATGTTTCATATAGTCTCCCTTCTCCGATAAAAAAAGGAGACGACATATTGCCGTCTCCAAGTTTTCTACTTCGCATAGTCTGTTACACGTGACTCACGAATAACATTTACTTTAATCTGACCAGGATATTTCAATTCTGATTCAATTCTCTTTGAAATATCTCTAGCTAATAATACCATTTCAGCATCATTTACCTGATCAGGAACTACCATGACTCGAATCTCTCTACCCGCCTGAATAGCAAAAGATTTTTCTACTCCCTTGAAATCATTAGTGATCTCTTCTAACTGTTGTAATCGCTGTGTATAAGCTTCCATCGTCTCACGACGAGCACCAGGTCTTGCAGCACTAATTGTATCAGCTGCCTGAACCAGACATGCGATTAATGTCTCTGGCTCAACGTCCCCATGGTGTGATTCTACTGTGTTAATAACAAGGTGTGATTCCTTATACTTCTTACAAAGCTCAGCACCCAACTGGATATGTGAACCCTCTCTCTCATGATCTACGGCTTTACCCACATCATGTAACAGTCCGGCCCTCTTAGCCATACGAACATCTTCCCCAACTTCTGCAGCAAGCAAACCTGCAAGCTCAGCTACTTCAATAGAATGATTTAAAGCATTCTGTCCGTAACTGGTACGATACTTCATACGTCCTAAGTATTTCACTAATTCTGGATGTATACCCTGAACTCCTACCTCAAGAACTGCTGTTTCACCTGCTTCACGGATTGAATTCTCAACCTCACGTCGAGCAT
This sequence comes from Lachnospiraceae bacterium, assembly GCA_017392525.1. GTDB lineage: Bacteria > Bacillota > Clostridia > Lachnospirales > Lachnospiraceae > FD2005. Next base: position 15,055 of record JAFOVD010000029.1, on the reverse strand, counting down.
ACTCAACAGTCTCTTCAATTCTCGCCGGATGAATACGTCCATCCACGATTAATTTCTCAAGTGCGATTCTAGCAATCTCACGTCGAACTGGATCAAAAGCTGATAAAACAACAGCTTCTGGTGTGTCATCAATAATTAATTCAACCCCAGTCATTGTCTCTAAAGTACGAATATTTCGTCCCTCTCGACCAATGATACGTCCCTTCATTTCGTCACTCGGAAGCTGAACAACAGAAATTGTAGCCTCTGCCACATGATCTGCCGAACACTTCTGAATTGCAGTAACCAAAATCTCCTTGGCTTTTTTGTTGGCATCTTCCTTGGCTGCTGCAACAGTCTCTTTTACAAGTTTTGCAGCATCAATTTTGATGTCATCCTCAACAGTTTTTAATAGAAATTCTTTTGCTTGTTCGGAGGTTAATCCTGAGATTCTCTCTAGTTCCTGTACACGCTGCTGATTAAGCTTTGCAACTTCTGCTGTTCTTCTTTCCAGATTCTTCTCTTTTGCATTCAGAGAATCTTCGTGTCTCTCAACGTTTTCAATCTTTTTATCAAGATTTTCTTCCTTCTGAGCGATACGATGCTCATTTCTCTGAATCTCAGCACGACGTTCTCTGATTTCTTTGTCCAATTCATTCTTGGTACGAAGAGCATCTTCCTTCGCCTCTAACTGAGCCTCACGCTTCTTTGTCTCTGCTGTCTTAACCGCTTCATCGATGATTTCACGGGCTTTATCTTCTGCATTGCCTACTTTTTTAGCAGACACCTTCTGATGATATTGATTTGCCGCAGCAAGAGATACTGGAATTGTAATAACAGCTGTTACGATAATTGCAATAATCACGATAGCAACTGTTGGCACAGGAGCACCTCCTTTTTTAGTTTTTCATTGTACTACAACATTTCATTTGTAACTTTAATTGTCATAATTCAATAACTAAATTGTAAACTTTCTGACAGATACTGTCAAGATATTGTGGTGGCTACAAAGTGTAAACAAAACCTATTGTATATAAGGATTGTTATCATCTTCGTAACAATTTTCATACTGACCAATGGCACGAGAAATATCCGAAGAAGAAAACCCCCTTTGCATCAAAAAACGATACATCTTATCCCTCTGTTTTCGATCCTTACAACCGGGATCATAATGCTTTTTCTTAAGAAGAACCTGTATCATCTCCTCTTCTGACTGTTCAAATTCCTCTTCTAAAGCATATTCAATAATCTCTTTATCGATTCCCTTTCTCATAAGATCAAGCTGCAGTCGCTTTTTACTTTTATTTTCCTGATGAATCCGGATATAGGATCTGGCATATCTGTCATCGTCAATATAATGATAAGATTTCACATATTCCACAGCCTCAGAAATAGCCTCCGGGGCATATCCATTTTCTTTAAGCTTGGAAATAAGCTGCTGCTCCGTACGATCCATCTTCTCTAAAAGATGCATCGCCCGCTTCTTTGCTCTGGGAATCTGCACTTCTCTCAGGATCTGCTCGTAAGTATCCTCAGAAAGGTCCTGTCCTTCTTTTAAATCAAACTTTGCCAATTCCTTTCTGTATAAAACAAAGTCTGTCCCACCTTCGAGACAGACTTTGTACTTACCTTTTGCAGTCCCGGCATTCTTAATCTCCAGGATATACATATTATTCTTCTACTGAATCAGTAGCTCCTTCTGCATCTTCATTTAATCCAAAATGATCACGCACTTTCTGTTCTACAACTTCCATAATCTCCGGATGAGTACGTAAATATTCCTTGGCATTCTCACGTCCCTGACCAATCTTCTCACCTTCATATGCATACCAGGCACCTGACTTGCTGATCACATCAATCTCTGCTGCCTTGTCAAGGATATCACCCTCACGAGAGATTCCCTTACCAAACATAATATCAAATTCAGCTTCACGGAATGGAGGTGCAATCTTATTCTTAACAACCTTTACTCTGGTTCTGTTACCAATCACTTCACCAGACTGCTTGATTGCTTCAATACGACGAACATCCAGACGAACAGAGGAATAGAACTTCAATGCACGACCACCTGTTGTAGTTTCCGGATTACCAAACATAATACCAACCTTCTCACGCAACTGGTTGATAAAGATTACTGTACAGTTACTCTTACTAATAACTGCTGTCAACTTACGAAGTGCCTGCGACATCAATCTCGCCTGTAAACCGACATGAGAATCACCCATATCACCATCAATTTCAGCCTTAGGGACAAGAGCAGCAACAGAATCGACAATTACAATATCAACGGCACCGGAACGTACCATAGTCTCTGTAATCTCCAATGCCTGCTCACCACTATCCGGCTGAGAAATATATAAATTATCAATATCTACACCGATATTTTTAGCATATACCGGGTCAAGTGCATGTTCTGCATCAATAAATCCAGCAATGCCTCCACGCTTCTGAACTTCTGAAACACAGTGAAGTGCAACAGTTGTCTTACCACTGGATTCCGGTCCATAGATTTCAATAATTCTGCCCTTTGGCAGTCCGCCCTGCCCCAACGCGATATCTAAACTAATAGAACCTGTTGGAGTAGTCTCTACCTTCATCATATTGGATTCATCACCAAGCTTCATGATAGAACCACGTCCATACTGTTTTTCAATCTGTGAAATTGCAGCATCTAATGCTTTAAGCTTATCTTCTTTTGCCATTTGTAAATCCTCCGTACCGAACCTGTGTTCGTATTTCTGTTAACATACTATACCACTTCAGTTTTGATGTCAATAAGGGAAAACAAGAAAATCGAAAATTTGTTCGATTTTTAGAAATTAAGATGTATTAATTAAGAAAAAGACAGTGGCAAAAACCACTGTCTTAATTATACCCACCATGAGAAATCACCGTCAAGTATTCATTTTATTCACGACCGAATTCGCTCAATTCCAATCCATCATTTCTATCAAGAACCATACCGACACTCCAGCTGTTTACAAAGAGAAGTAACGGTCTTCCCTTAAGATCCATAACCTTCTTCATATCGGATGTACCAACAATAGAATTCATATCAATATCCTTGTTCTCAACCCAACGAATATGCTCGTATGGAAGATTCTCAAGAATAATCTCAACATTATATTCATTTTCCAGACGGAACTTCAAAACGTCAAACTGAAGAACACCAACAACACCAACAATAATTTCTTCCATACCGGTGTTAAATTCCTGGAAAATCTGAATAGCACCTTCCTGGGCAATCTGATTGATTCCCTTCATGAACTGCTTACGCTTCATTGTATCAACCTGTCGAACACGTGCAAAATGTTCAGGTGCGAAAGTCGGAATACCTTCAAATGCAAATCTGTCTTTGGCAGTTGTTAGAGTATCACCAATAGAGTAGATTCCCGGATCAAACACACCGATAATATCTCCGGCATAGGCCTCTGTTACCATCTTACGTTCATCTGCCATCATCTGCTGTGGCTGCGAAAGTCGAACTTCTTTGCCACCCTGCACATGGAATACATTCATACCGGCTTCAAACTTACCGGACGTAATACGCATAAAGGCAACTCGATCTCTGTGAGCCTTGTTCATATTTGCCTGAATCTTAAATACAAAAGCAGAGAAATCTTCAGAGAATGGATCAATTTCGCCGATATCGGACTTTCTTGGCAATGGCGATGTAGTCATTTTCAGGAAATGCTGAAGGAATGTTTCCACGCCAAAGTTTGTAAGAGCTGAACCAAAGAATACCGGAGAAAGTTCTCCCTTGGAAACAAGTTCCTGGTCGAATTCAGCACCTGCACCATCGAGAAGTTCCATTTCATCTAAAAGAGTAGCCTTCATCTCTTCACCAATTTCATCCACAAGGGCAGGATCATCGATGGAAATCTCCTTTTCTGTACCTTCTGTAGTACCTTTTAAAGTGTCTGCAAAAGTCATAATATTCTTTGTATTTCTATCATACACGCCCTTGAAATCCTTGCCGGAACCAATCGGCCAGTTTACAGGACATGTTGCGATACCAAGTTCATTCTCAATATCATCTAAAAGTTCAAATGTATCTCTTGCTTCACGATCCATCTTATTGATAAAAGTAAAGATAGGGATATGACGCATAACACAAACTTTAAACAACTTTCTTGTCTGCGCTTCAACACCCTTTGAAGCATCGATAACCATGACGGCAGAATCTGCAGCCATAAGTGTTCTATATGTATCCTCGGAGAAATCCTGATGTCCAGGAGTATCCAGAATGTTGATACACATTCCACCATAATTAAACTGAAGAACGGACGATGTTACAGAAATACCTCTCTGCTTTTCAATCTCCATCCAGTCAGAAACAGCATGTTTTGCTGTTGCTTTACCCTTAACGGAACCCGCCTGATTAATAGCTCCACCGTATAATAAGAACTTTTCTGTCAATGTTGTTTTACCGGCATCAGGATGCGAAATAATCGCGAAGGTTCTTCTCTTTTCAATTTCTTTTCTCAAATCTGACACGATTGATTCCTCCGAAATATAAATCTAATCTCAAACCGTATAAGTTTATCTCAGAGGACGCTTTATTGTCAAGGAACCTGTGGCATCTGATCGAGGATTTCTCTTATGGTCTTCCAATTCTTAGACTTTCCGGTCGCAATAACCACCTTATCGTCTATCAGAGCTGCATAATAGAAAAAGCCATCCTGAGACGCATAATAAGATTCTCCGGAGCTTCCCTTCCCTGTGATTGTCTTATACGTATCGATTTGTGTCGTATAGAGATTCTTAGCACTGGTCTCATCTGCAAATTCCAGATACTGAACTTCTCCACCATCTCCGTCATAAGAAACCTTCCACATCTTAATCGAAGGATTATCAAGGCTTACACCAATGGAATCACCAACTGCCATACCGGCATTTTCTAGAGGTTCTGAGAAATTCGTTTCATTTAATGTGCTTTCCTTACATCCCGCAAGAAGAAAAACAGATATTATGAAACCTGCAAATACTAGAATCTTCTTTTTCATAATAATCCCCCCGTTCAATCGTTTTATCACCCTTATTATAACAAAAAAACAAAAAAAGAGAGAGATACCGAATCGTATCTCTCTCAATATTACATACAGCTTAGTTATACTTACGTTTTCTAGCTGCTTCAGACTTCTTCTTACGCTTTACGCTTGGCTTTTCGTAATGTTCTCTCTTACGAATCTCCTGCTGGATGCCGGCCTTAGCACAACTTCTCTTAAAACGACGTAATGCGCTGTCTAAAGATTCATTTTCTTTTACAATTACAGTAGACATATCTTTCCTAACCTCCCTCCAGTTGCGTACTAGTGCGATTCAACTGTTTGGGTTCATCTTTGCACTGAAATACATTATAGCATAAAAATCGAACACGTCAACAATTTTTCTATAATTAATTTACGCATTTATAGTCTTTTCTATCTTAAAGATAACATTATAACTGGCTTTCCAGTACTGTCTTAGCCTCTTTCAATGCATCTTCAATACCTGCCGGGTTCTTACCACCAGCCTGAGCCATATTTGGACGTCCGCCGCCACCACCGCCAACAGTTTTAGCGATTGCCTTAATTAGGTTACCGGCATGTGCGCCCTTCTTCTCAGCTTCTTTTGTTGCCATTGCAATGAGGTTAACCTTGCCATCACAAGCGGATGCAAGTACAACTACACCCTCACCAATCTTATCTTTTAACTGATCGCCAAGATCACGAAGTCCATTCATATCTACATTGTCAACATGAACTGCAAGGAACTTCACGCCCTTTACTTCTTCAACAGAATCAGAAACATCACCCATAGAATTCTTTGCCATCTGGCTCTTCAGTGATTCGTTTTCAGAAGATAATTCCTTTACTTCCTTATTGAGATGAGAAATACGCTCTACCACGCCTGCAGCATTTGTCTTAAGAAGTTCTGCTGCCTGTTCAATAGTCTTCTCTAATTCTGCATAGTAATCAAATACAGCCTGATTTGTAAGGGCTTCAATACGGCGAACACCTGATGCTACACCACTTTCAGATACAATCTTCAAAACTACAATTTCGCTTGTATTTGAAACATGTGTACCACCACAAAGCTCTGTAGAATAGTCACCCATACGTACTACTCGTACACTCTCGCCATACTTCTCACCAAAGAGAGCCATAGCGCCTGTCTTCTTAGCTTCTTCCAAAGACATTACATCTGTTTCAACAGGAACAGCTGCACGAATTCTCTGATTAACTAATATCTCAACTTTCTTGATTTCTTCTGCTGTCATAGCTGAGAAATGTGTAAAGTCAAAACGAAGACGATCCGGATTTACATCAGAACCCTTCTGCTGTACATGATCACCAAGAACTTCACGAAGAGCCTTCTGAAGAATATGTGTAGCACTATGATTCTTTGCAATTAAGCTTCTTCTATCTGCATCAACAGATAACTCAACTGTATCACCAGTCTGAATAGATCCTGATAACATTTCTCCTACGTGACCAATCTTACCACCAAGAAGATGAATTGTATCCTTTACCTTGAACTGGCCATCTGCAGTCTTAATTACACCGGTATCGCCAATCTGTCCACCCATTGTACCGTAGAATGGAGTTTCATCAACGATAATAGTTCCCTTCTGTCCTTCTGTTAATGACTCTACAATCTCTGTTTCTGTTGTCATAACAGAAATCTTAGATGTATATGTCAAACAATCATAACCGACAAACTTAGATGTAATTGCCGGGTCAATTTCTTCATATACAGTTGCATCCTTGCCCATGTAGTTTGTCTCTTTACGAGCTCCACGAGCCTTGGCACGCTGTTCTTCCATGCAGTTTTCGAACTCATCTGCATCATAAGTGAATCCTTTTTCTTCAAGGATTTCAGCTGTAAGATCAACAGGGAAACCATAAGTATCATAAAGTTTAAATGCATCTGCACCGGCAAGTACAGTCTTGCCTTCAGCCTTTAAACTATCCTCTAAGTCAGATAAAATCTGAAGTCCCTGATCGATTGTCTTATTAAACTTCTCTTCTTCTTCTGTAAGAACTCGGAAGATAAAGTCCTTCTTCTCTTCTAATTCCGGATAACCATCCTTGCTTTCACGAATAACGACTTCAGCAAGTTTAGCCATAAATGTTCCGTCAATACCAAGCATTCTACCATGTCTTGCGGCACGACGAATCAAACGACGAAGTACATATCCACGACCTTCGTTAGAAGGTAAGATACCATCAGAAATCATAAATGTTGTAGAACGAATATGATCTGTAATCAGACGAATAGAAACGTCATATTTCTCTTCATCACGATACTTCTTACCAGCAAGTTCACAAACGGCATCACGAATAGCCTTCATTGTATCGATATCAAATACAGTCTCTACATCCTGCATAACAACTGCAAGTCTTTCAAGACCCATACCTGTATCGATATTCTTCTGAACTAATTCTGTATAATTGCCATGTCCATCATTATTGAACTGAGTAAATACGTTGTTCCAGATTTCCATAAATCTGTCACCTTCTCCGCCCATAACATCTTCCGGGCCAGTTCCGTACTTCTCACCTCTGTCATAATAGATTTCTGAACATGGACCACAAGGTCCTGCACCATGCTCCCAGAAATTATCACATTCTCCTGTTTCAGGATCACGATAGAAACGATAAATCTTCTCAGCCGGTACACCAATCTCCTCATTCCAGATACGGAAAGCCTCATCATCTTCTCCGTAGATAGAAGGATATAATCTCTCAGGGTCCAATTTCAGAACAGTTGTAAGATATTCCCATGACCAGTGGATTGCTTCTGTCTTAAAGTAATCTCCAAAAGAAAAGTTACCGAGCATTTCAAAGAATGTTAAGTGACGAGCTGTCTTACCTACATTCTCAATATCGCCAGTACGAACACACTTCTGACATGTTGTAACACGTCTTCTAGGTGGAATCTCCTGTCCTGTAAAATAAGGCTTCAATGGAGCCATTCCCGCATTGATAAGCAGAAGACTGTTATCATTGTGTGGTACTAAAGAAAAGCTCTTCATTGCAAGATGTTCCTTACTCTCGAAGAACTCTAAGTAACTGCGTCTTAATTCATTTACACCATATTTCATGGTAAATGTTTCCTCCGATCAACTATTATTCTTTGTGCACATCCTTTGTAGCAGTAGCGTCGGTTGCAAGCTTAGCATCCTTATTCTTACGGATACGACTTCCTAAAAAGCCACCTAAAACTCCAACACAAGCTAAGATAATCAAAATGATTACATACTGTAAAAAACTTGAAAGAATAGCCATATGGTTTCCTCCTTTGTGCATACATACATGTTTTTAACGTTACCATTATATCCAATGTATTGTGGATTTTCAATCTTCTAAATTGAAGATAATATTTTCCCGGTCAATATCCACCACCTTATCCTGTAATCTGGACAGTTCCGGTATTCTCTTCAATTTATTAATCCACTCATATTCCCTCCACATATGCATAGGAAATACAACATCCGCATCCATATGTTCCAGGAAATATTTCATCCCAAGCGCCGAAGCATTGCCCAGGCGACCATCCAGCACGACAAAAGCAATATCAATATGGTTATCAGCAATCCTCGCCAGCTCTCTACGGTAGGCTGCGCCAATAACATTGGCATTAATATCGTGCTCATTTCCGGTGCTCCACCAATTTAAATCACCGGCATGATATATATGTTTATCCTCGACCTCTATATAAAATGCCACTCCTGCATCTGTCGAACGAAGCGTCTTTATCACCAGATCGTCCAATCGATATGTGTGAAGTGGAGTTACATATAGAATATGATTTCTGACTTCGGGATTGATTCCATTCTTCTCCAGATTACCTCCGGAACGCTTGCAATCCTTGGACAGGACATACTGTATATCCGGCCATTCGTCAATCCACTTCAATACGTCCAATCGGAAATGATCACCGTGGCTATGACTTGCAAATACATATAACCTCTTGGAAGGATCAATCTTTGGCAATTTACCGCCAAAAGATATCCCGTTGTAATCACCTGCCGGGAAATAATCAAACAACAACACGTGCTGCTTTAGTTCCACCAGAAAGCAACTATGCTGAATAAATGTTACTCTCATCTTATTATTCCTCAGCAAACCTCTTTATTGTCTCTGTTACCAGTGCGCTAAACGACTTCTCAACCATCTTGCCGGCCGCAATCACCTCTTCCTCTGAAAGAGGATATGCCGAAATACCGGATGCCAGATTGGATACGGATGCAACACCGACAATTCTCATGCCCATATGATTTGCTGCAATAGCTTCACAAGCCGTGCTCATGCCGACCACATCTGCCCCCATAGTTCTGGCAAATGCAATCTCCGCAGGGGTCTCATAATTCGGTCCGGTTGTCTGGAGATAAACGCCCTCTTTTAGATCTATGCCAAGTTCAATGGCTGTCTTTTTAATAATTCGAGATAAATCGGCATCGTAAATCTGAGACATATCCGGGAAACGAACTCCCAGCTCATCAATATTTTCACCACGAAGCGGGGATGGAACAAAGAAGCTGATTTGATCTTTAATTAACATCAAATCTCCTGCTTTAAGCCCCTGCTGAATACCGCCGGAAGCATTGGTTATAAATAAGATTTCTGCTCCCATAAGCTTCATTAATCGAATCGGAAGCACTACATCTGTCATATCATATCCTTCATAATAATGAATACGCCCCTGCATAGCCACAACCGGAACATCTCCAATATGAAAGAATACAAATCTTCCTTTGTGACCCGGAGCAGTTGAAACCGGAAATCCCTCTATGTCTCTATATTCGATTGTACCCTCAATCCCAACTTTTTCAGCATAATCGCCAAGTCCTGAGCCAAGTACCAATGCGACCTTAGGTTCAAAAGGAATGTTATCCTTCACGCTTTCAAAGCATCCCATTAATTTCTCGTATACTTTATTCATGTCTCTCCTCCTGATAAAAAGAATAATTATCCTTTGTTGTCCATTTGATTTTATATAATGACTGGTCTGCGCGGCTGAACAATGTTTCGTAATTCAAATGTTCACCTTTATTCACAAGACAAACCCCAATGGATGCCGTAACCTTCACCCTGCTTCCTGGAAATTCAATAATCCGAATCTTCTGAAGAATCTGCTTCAATGCAGCCTCAATGGTATCCCTGTCATTGCCACGTTTAAAGAAAATTAAAAACTCATCGCCGCCAATGCGTCCCACGATATTTTGACTTCCTGCAGCTTCCTTGAGAATCACAGCAACATCCTTGAGCAGTTTATCTCCCACAGGATGTCCCAGAGTATCATTGACCTGCTTAAAGTTATCAAGATCAATCATAGCAACTGCAAATCCATCCTCAGCATGTCTTCGAATATATTCCTGGCAAATAAGTTCCGTAGCTGCACGGTTATAGATGGATGTTAACATATCCATCTCACTCATCTTCTCTATTCTCTGCCTAATCTTATATTCTCTGATTCGACTGCCGTAAATCACATAGGTAATATAAATAATAATCAAAAAAATCAAGATTGAAGCAAAGAAATTAACATAGAAAACTTCTTTTGTCTTCAGTAAAAAACTAAGTACATCCAGTACAATTATCTCCAGAAGATTTGCCAATATAATCCCTACCAGAGGATAGGTAAAAATAATGCTTAACGCCGCAGCGATAGGTGCAAAATACATCGCCGGCTGGTCCTTTTCCACAGGCATAATGCTGACGGTTATCACAAAAATCATAATGTAAATCTGAAATACCAGACAGGAAACATTTACCTCTACTGCACTGCGGAGCCTCTTTCCAAATCGAAAAATTACATAAAGCATGGCAAGTACCTGCACCAGCAAAAAAGACTGATAGATACCCGTCACATTCCAATCGGCAAAATAGATTGGAACAATCAATGTATAAAAGAACAACACTCCGGTGTAGAGCATACTCATGGTGACCAGAACCTTCTGATTTCTCTCCGTAACACTCTCTTTGTTATTCTTAATATAGCCACAATACTCGTTGTAGCCTTTTTTCTGACTCTTAAAAAAATTCATTTCCATACCTCAAACAAAAAAACCTAATACCATTATAACATGAAGCCTACAAGATTCACGTTTTATTTGAATTTATCTATATGAAATGATACGATTGTCATACGAAAAAAAAGATCTATTTTAATGAGGGAACTATGAACAAAGAAACTATACTTCATCGTTTAGAACACGATAAATCCAGATTCATTGCAACAGTAAAATACATCATATTCGCCATCATAGTCGGATTGATTCTCGGAGTCATCGGCTCTCTATTCAGTCTGGGTGTATCCTATGTGACTTCACTTCGTACGCATCACTGGCAACTGCTGTTTTTGTTACCTGTCGGTGCAGTTTTAATCCAGTTCTGCTACCACATTTTCCGTAAGAAAAATCACACAGCATCCTTCGCCGGAACCAATCTGATTCTGGCGGCAATTCACTCTGATGAAGAAATACCACTTCGGATGACACCGATGATATTCTTTACATCAATATTCTCTCATCTCTGCGGTGCTTCCGTCGGTAGAGAAGGTGCTGCTCTTCAGATGGGTGGTAGCATCGGCAATGCTGTAGGTCGACTGTTCCATCTGGAAACCAGAGATAAGCACACCGTCATTATGTGCGGAATGTCTGCTGCATTTTCAGCAGTGTTCGGTACCCCAATGGCTGCTTCCATATTCTCCATGGAAGTCGTAAGCGTAGGCATCATGCATTATGCCGCCCTGGTTCCATGTGTTATCGCAAGTTTTACTGCCCACGCCATTGCAAAGCACGTATTCGGACTTTCGCTGCTACACTATGACATCAGTAAAATACCGGCATTTAATCTGACTTCTGCTGTACAGATCAGCATTCTTGCTATCCTGTGCGGATTTGTCAGTATTCTGTTCTGTGTTTCCCTTCACAAGACAGAGGGTTCAGCTCAAAAACACCTTAAGAACCCTTACATTCGCGCTCTCGTTGGTGGAACAACTGTAATGGTTCTCAGTTTCTTAATCGGACGAAATGCCTATAACGGAGTCAGTATCAATCTGATTCAGCATAGTTTTAACGGCACGGCCAAGTGGGATGATTTCCTTCTTAAGATAATCTTCACTTCCCTCTGCCTTGCAGCCGGTTATAAGGGTGGCGAAATCGTCCCTACTTTTGTTATCGGGGCAACATTTGGTGGATTTTTCGGACCGCTTCTCGGTCTTGACCCTGCCATCTGCACAGCCTGCGGTATGGGCGCAGTATTCTGCGGAGTTACTAACTGTCCAATCACCTCTCTTTTGATTTGTCTGGAGGTATTCGGTATGGACGGCATGCCATTCTTCCTGCTTTCTGTAGCTCTTAGCTATATGATGTCAGGATACTATGGTCTATACAGTTCTCAAAAAATTGTATATTCTAAATATAAAAGCAATTACATTAACAAAGATACGGAATAATAAAAAAGAGATTTCCCAAAATCAACGGGAAATCTCTTTTCATTTCTGCTATTTTACTTCTATTCTTTTATTTCTTCCATGAAATACAGTCTTGAACCATAATCAGGGAAATACCGAACCTCTTCATTGTATCCGGTTCCAACAAAGCTTTGCTTCAATCGAATTCCGGCATACATCATAGAATCTCCATAAGCCACATAATCCTCGGATTCTCCATCCATCTTCTTAAGCTTTGCAATCAGATTATGTAGAGCCGAATCCTGCTTTACATGAATTGGAGAAACAGTATTAATCAAATCTCCAAAATTCTTAATATTGTACTTCATCTCTCTTCCATAGAAATGATACTTTGCATCTTCCTTCAATCCGATGGCATGATAATCCTGATACATTTCACCCGGTTTTACTTCCTTCTGCATCACCATACCAACTGCCTCGGACTGATCCTCTGACACAACTGTCCATTCGTAAACATTTCCTGATCTTCTACGATAGAATCGGCCCAACTGCATTGTCTTTCTAAACTTCTTATACAATTCAATCTCTTCCCGGATTTCATCCAGTTCTTCCTTCTTGGCGTCACAGAGATTACATTCATATCCCAGTGAACCAAAAGATGCCACATTGAATCTGGATTCCAAAGGCGTAACCCGAAGTGTCTGATGATTCGGACAAGAAGAGACATGGGCACCCACAGCGTTCATCGGATAACCATAACTGTAGCCATCCATAATCGCAAGTCTGCAGACTGCATCTGTATTATCGGAACCCCAAATCTGAGGGAAATAGCACAAAATACCAAGGTCAAAACGATTGCCTCCGGAGGCGCAACCTTCAAATAAAATTTTCGGGAATTTCTGTGTAAGATAACGCATCATCCTATAGAGACCTATCATATAACGGTGGTTACATTCACCCTGGCGCTCTTTTGGAAGATAATGAGAATAATAATCCGAATAAATACGATTCATATCCCACTTCACATAAGAGATATTTGCGCTGGAGAACACTTTCTCCATCTTATTCGTCATATATTCCACCACATCAGGATTTGCAAAATCCAGGATTCTCTGATTACGTCCCTCTGAATGATCACATCCCGGAACATCAATTGCCCAATCCGGATGCTCTCTGTATAAATCCGAATCTACATTCACCATCTCCGGTTCAACCCAGATACCAAAATCCAGCCCAAGCTTATTCACCTTTTCTGCAAGTCCATTAAGACCATTTGGCAATTTCTTGGTATTAACATCCCAATCGCCAAGCGCATGCTTGTCATCATTTCTCTCGCCAAACCAGCCATCATCCATTACAAACAGCTCGATACCAACTTCTTTGCCGGCTTTGGCAAGTTTCAGGAGATTGCTCTCATTGATGTTGAAATACGAAGCTTCCCAACTGTTCAGAAGAACCGGTCGAACACGATCTCTCCAATATCCTCTGATAATATGCTTTCTAACAAATTCATGCATATTCTGGCTCATGCCATTGTATCCATCTTTAGAAAAGGTCATAATCGCTTCCGGAGCCTCGAATTCTTCTCCCGGCTCCAGCTGATAGGAGAAAGTCTCCGGATTGATACCTGTTACGATACGAGTCTTATGAAATGCATTCACTTCTGCACATTCATAGTGATTGCCACTGTAAATCAGATTAAAGCCGATACATTCGCCCATATCCTCTGTTGTAGTTTCTCTACCGATGATGAAAAGCGGATTGCTTCTGGAGCTGGAATATCCTACTGTGGTGTCGTTGACAAAGCGTCCTGCTGTAAGTTTTACCTTATGCTTATTCATCTCCTTTGCCCATCCACCATGAAATGTGGTGACAACAAAATCAGACTCATTAATATCCAACTGCAGTGACAGCATGCGTTCAAGTGAAACTGTCTCCGGACTTAAATTGACAAATCTTGCGCTTCGAGTGATAACATCTTCTGTATCATATACATAATAATGAAGTTCCAACAGATATCCAGCATTCTTGTCACAAAGCTCCACAGTCAAATGATCCACTTCGTTATTATCATCATAGGAGCCGGGAAGAGTCAAAAACTCTTCCTTGCCCCTTGTAATCTCAGAATTAACATAAGCAAAATCCAAAGAAGTATTGCCATCTGAAGCCTTGACTTCTACCATCGGTTCACGAATATCTCCTTTGCCTCTGGCAGATGTTTCCAAACAGATATCCTCCAGTGAAAATTCCGGATGATTCTCATCATAGATAATTGTATTTCCCGGTGCAAATGCATGTTTCTCTATCAAAGAAGAAATGTCATCTATACGAATCTTTCGTCCATAATACAGATGTTCCAGTTGTCCTGTCGGCATCACGCGAAATGCATAGGTTGTGCGGTTCGTTTCCAGTATAAACGCCGTGCCATTCTCTTCATGCATAATTCTCTGTATCATAATTATTTCCTCCTACATATGTCATGTCTGACATATCTTATTCTTACTCTGCTTCAGCAACTACAGAATCACCATGTACAAGCTTTGCAATCTCGTCAACCTTTTCATCTGTCAGAATGTATTTTCTTCTGAACCAGACGATTGCAAAGAATAAACCTGCCATAGGAATTAATGTCATAATCATTCGAAGTCCCATTTTCTGATTCAATGCCACA
>JAFOVD010000028.1 GCA_017392525.1 Lachnospiraceae bacterium | reverse complement strand
TGCAGTGACATTGTGTCATCAGAAGGGAATCCAGGTGTGGGGACTTTTAAGTAATCTGGTTAATAAAGACGTGGATACTACAGCAGTTTTGAATACAACATCTGCCAGAGACAATCTGATTAACAACATACTTGCCAAGGCAATCGCTTATGATCTGGATGGAATTAATATTGATTTAGAGACAATCAATGCCAATGCGGCGGACGGATATGTAGAGTTTATCCGTGAACTATCGCTGAAGTGTGAAAAGAACGATATTATTCTTTCTGTAGATAATTACGTGCCATCGGCATCCAGTGCATATTATAATCGAAGCGCACAGGCTGATTATGCAGATTACTGTGTGATTATGGCATATGATGAGCACTATGCGGGTTCAGAAGAAGCCGGATCGGTTTCTTCCATCGATTTTGTGAAAAATGGGGTCAAAGATACATTGGAGGAGGTTCCGGCCGACCAGATAATTCTTGCACTTCCATTTTATACAAGACTCTGGAAGACAACAGGAGACTCTTTAACAAGCACATCTATGGGCATGCAGGAGGCATCCGAATATTTGATTAAAAATGATATCCAGACAACATGGAATGATAAAACCGGTCAATACTACGCCGAATTTGAGCAGGATGGAAGTACTTACAGTATCTGGATGGAAGATAATAAATCCCTGGATTTGAAATTGCAGGTATTTGAAGATAACAAACTAGCAGGTGTATCCTTCTGGAAATTGGGCTTTGAGCCATCTTCTATCTGGGATACAATTGCAAAATATACAAACTAGAGATAGAAAGAAGCGATAAATTATGGAAACAATACGTATAGATATGACGGAAGAGAAGGTCGATCATCAGAAGTTGGAGGCACCGATTCGTATTTTAAAAGAGGGCGGCCTTGTTGCATTTCCAACAGAGACGGTATATGGGCTTGGTGGTGATGCTTTGCAGTCGGATGCTTCCAAGAAGATTTATGCAGCCAAGGGCAGACCATCGGATAATCCGTTAATCGTGCATATTGCAGATTTTTCGCAGTTAGAAGAAATTGCATCAGAAGTGCCGGAGTCAGCACGCAAACTAAATGAAGCCTTTTGGCCGGGACCATTGACTATGATTGTAAAAAAGAATGATAAGGTTCCGTATGAGACGACTGGTGGATTAGATACCGTTGCAGTTCGTATGCCATCACATCCGGTTGCCAGAGCGCTGTTGCAGGATAGCGGTGTGATGATTGCTGCCCCTTCGGCAAATACAAGTGGTAGACCAAGTCCGACAATGGCAAGCCATGTGTGGGAAGATCTTCACGATAAAATTGATTGTATTATTGATGGAGGAACGGTGGATATCGGATTGGAATCCACGATTGTAGATCTGTCAGAAGAGGTGCCGACGATACTTCGTCCGGGATATATTAATCAGGAAATGATACGTGAAGTTTTGGGCGAGTGTATCCTGGATCCGGGACTTTCAGAGGAAAATAAAAAGGTGCGTCCAAAAGCTCCCGGAATGCGATATAAACATTATGCGCCAAAGGGTGAACTCTATATTGTAGAGGGAGATATGGAGCGTGTAATCGAAAAAATCAATCAGCTTGCAAAAGATGCATGTGAGGCCGGTGAAATTGTCGGCATTGTTGCAACAGAAGAAACAAAAGACAGATATAAATATGGCCGCGTGCTGACTATTGGAAGCCGTGAAGATGAGGATTCTATCGCACATAATCTCTATGGGATATTGCGTGAGTTTGATGAATTGGGTGATACGAAGATGTATACAGAGGCATTTTCGACACCAAGAATCGGTCAGGCGATTATGAATCGATTGTTAAAGGCTGCTGGACATAAAATTATTGAAGTTTAGAAAATTTTTAGAAAATTTGGGCAAAATTGCGAAAATAGCATAGGTAAAGACTTGAATTTCCGTAAAAAATAATTGATAATCAAAGGTATGAAAGAAGTGAGACGAATCATATTTGTAGATGGAAACGGAATTAGCCGCGCGCCTATGGCAAAGGCTCTATTTGAGAGGGTCGAAGGAAACTCAGATATTGAGACTTTGTGTCGAGGTTTGGTGGTGGCATTTCCTGAACCATTAAATCAAAAAGCAGAAGCAGTGATGATTAGTAACAATATTGAGATGGAGGATTTTGTATCCGAGGAGTTGTTGAATTCAGACATCACTGGGGAGACATTGGTTTTCGCTATGGACAAAAATCTGCAGCAGCAGATAATAACGAAGTTTGAAAACGCGACAGAGGATAACACATTTGTACTTGGGTACTATGTGGGAGACGAATTAGAGACGATGGATCCCTATGGCGGCTCACTGCAGACATATGGTCTGTGTTTTGAGACATTAAAAGAAACCATGGTGAAGTTGCAAAAGAAACTTCGGGAAGAGGGACAGATATGAGTGACAAGAGAGAAGACTATATCTCCTGGGACGAATATTTCATGGGCGTAGCCAAATTGTCAGGAATGAGGTCTAAAGATCCGCATACTCAAGTTGGCGCGTGCATCGTAAGTAAGAAGAATAAAATCCTATCAATGGGTTATAATGGATTTCCTGTTGGATGTTCAGATGATGCATTTCCATGGCAGAGAGATGGAGATCCATTGGAGAATAAATATTTTTATACAACACATGCAGAACTGAATGCTATTTTAAACTATGGTGGTGGTTCGCTGGAAGGAACAAAACTATATGTATCTTTGTTCCCTTGCAATGAATGTGCAAAGGCGGTTATTCAGTCGGGAATCAGTGAAATTATATATGATTCTGACAAATATCAGCACACGCCATCAGTTATTGCATCCAAGAAGATGCTGGATGCAGCAGGTGTAAAGTATCGTAAGTATCAGCGTACGGAGCGTGAAATCCGTATTTCCCTATGATGAACAGGGAGGATAAAAATCAGGTTGTAGCTATGCTGGCGTTAATTAGTCAGATAGGTATTACGATGCTGGTATCAATTTTGCTTTGTACATTCGTAGGAATGTTCATAGATAATAAGCTGGGCACAAGCTTTGTCAGTGTCATAGGTTTCTTTATTGGAAGTGCAGCAGGATTTCGGTCCGTTTACGCACTGGTAAGAAAATATATAAGGAATAATACAAGAAAGACTAAATGAAATTACTAAAAAGATTGAATGATGCATTACCTTCTCTGGTGGTTACCATTATTATCTATGGGATAATTGTGGAACTGATAGGAGTGTGGTTTGCAGAATCTAAAGTACTGTTTACTACAGGACTTTGGATTGGGGAGTTATGTGCTATCTTTATGGCAATTCACATTGCGATCATTATTCGTGACGCAGTTAGCCTTGGTGAAAGCAGTGCAAAACGCATGGCAGCCAAGTCCGTACTACGCTATGTAGTTGTAGTGATTGTGTTCCTCGGAATGACATATTTCCGACTAGGAAGCTTCGTCGCTGCATTTATCGGTGTTTTGGGATTAAAGGTCTGTGCTTATGCTCAGCCTTTTATTCATACAAGAATATTGAAAGACGTTGATAAATCTGCAGAAGAAGGGGGTGAGTAATTGAGTTATGCAATTCTAATGTCGTCATCAACTGATATAGACTCTTTCTATATCAAAGGCTTGTTTTCATATGAACTATTTGGACAAACCTTGTGGATAACGACATCACATGTCTGTATTCTTATCGTCATGTTGCTGTTGATTCTGTTTGCGGTTATTGCAAATAGAAAATTAAAGAATGCAACAGAAGTTCCGGATACGTTTCAAAATATCATAGAGATTTTGATTGAGAAATTAGACGGTGTTGTAGAAGGAAGTATGGGTAAACACGCGCCTAGATTCCGAAATTGGATGTTAACGTTATTTTTCTTTATTTTCGTTAGCAATGTTTCCGGCCTTTTAGGTCTGAGACCGCCAACGGCGGATTATGGAACAACGTTTGCCTTGGCTTTGGTGACATTCTGTATGATCAGATTTAACGAAGTGAAACACAATAGCCTCGGAGCAATCTGGAAAGATAAGTGTTCACCATTGCCACCATGGTTGCCTATTTGGCTACCAATTAACCTGGTCAGCGATATTGCCGTACCTATTTCATTGAGCTTACGTCTTTTTGCAAACGTGCTCTCTGGAACGGTAATCATGGCCCTTGTATACGGCCTACTTGGCAAAATAGCAACCGCTTGGCCATCCGTATTACACATCTATTTTGATTTGTTCTCCGGAGCAATTCAGACCTACGTTTTCGCGATGCTGACTATGACATATATAGCTCAGGCAATCGGAGATGACGAATAAGAAAACGAACAAACAAGAGGAGGAATAAAACATGAACATTACAGGAGAAGATTTAATTTTAGCTTGTTCCGCAATTGGTGCTGGTTTAGCAGTTATCGCAGGTATCGGACCTGGTATTGGACAGGGTATCGCTGCTGGTTATGCTGCTAATGCTGTAGGACGTAACCCGGGAGCTCAGGGACAGATTATGTCTACTATGCTTCTTGGACAGGCCGTAGCCGAGACAACAGGTCTTTATGGTCTGTTAGTTGCTATTCTTTTACTTTTCGTAAAACCACTGGTATAAGAGGAACGTTCTTACCAGGATATGGAAAGGAGGAAGAACCAAGACTATGGAAAGAATATTTGGTCTTGACGCGCAGTTATTACAGGATACAACACTGTTACTGATCTCCGTATTCTTTCTGTCTTTGCTCTTATCCTATCTTTTATTTGACCCTGCAAGAAAGATTCTTCAGGATCGTAAAGAGAAGATAGCATCCGATATTCAGACAGCGAATGAAGACTTAGAGTCTGCGGCAAAGCTGAAGAAAGAATATGGTGCAAAACTTCGAGATGTAGATAAAGAAGCAGAACAGATTTTAAGTGAAGCGAGACAAAAAGCGCTAAAGAACGAAACAAAAATCATCAGTGAAGCGAAGGAAGAGGCTGCAAGAATCATTGCTAGAGCCAATGAAGAGGCAGAACTTGAAAAGAAACGTGTGGCTGATGAGATGAAGCAGGAGATGATTGTCATCGCTGCTGCCATGGCACAGAAAGTTGTTGCCAACAATATTAATACGGAGATTCAGGAATTTCTGGTCGATGAGACATTGAAGGAAATGGGTGGTAATACATGGCAAAGATAGTTTCAAATGTGTACGGAAATGCATTGTTTGAACTGGCCATGGAGCAGAACAAAATGAAAGAGTATGAAGAGGAGGCGAGAGCCTTAGTAAGCATTCTCGATGATAACCCAGACCTTCTTCAGATGATGACTCATCCGAACATTGATAAAGAAGAGAAATTAAATACAGTAGAATCCATCTTCAAAGGCAAGGCGTCGGATGAAATTGTTGGTCTTATGCGTATGGTAGTGGAGAAGAATCATTTCAAAGAAATGAAGGCAATCTTCAACTATTTCATAAGCCGTGCAATGGAATATCAGAACATTGGCGTGGCTATTGTAGCAACTCCAATGGAGCTTAGTGCAGAGAAGAAGGAAGAAATTGCTAAGAAGTTAGAAGAGACAACAGAGTATGTCTCATTTGAGATGCATTACGAAGTACAGCCGGAATTGATCGGTGGTATGGTAGTGCGAATTGGAGATAGGGTCATAGATAGTTCGATTAGAACGAAGATTGAGAAACTATCTCGTGAAATGCAAAAAATACAGTTAAAGGTAGGTGAGAGCACTCCATGAATTTAAGACCAGAAGAGATCAGTTCTGTCATCAAAGAACAGATGAAACGTTATGCATCAGAGCTGGAAGTCGCCGACGTGGGAACTGTAATCCAGGTTGCGGATGGTATTGTTCGTATCCATGGACTGGAAAATGCCATGCAGGGTGAATTGCTGGAATTCCCAGGCGAAGTTTATGGAATGGTAATGAACCTCGAAGAAGATAATGTTGGTGCCGTACTTTTGGGTGCTTCCAAAAATATCAATGAGGGCGATACCGTTAAAACTACCGGTCGAGTAGTTGAAGTTCCGGTCGGAGATGCCATGCTGGGTCGAGTTGTAAATGCACTTGGCCAGCCAATTGATGGCAAGGGACCTATTGAAACAGATAAGTTCCGTCAGATCGAGCGAGTTGCCTCCGGTGTTATTTCTCGTAAATCCGTTGATACACCTCTTCAGACGGGTATCAAGGCGATTGACTCCATGATTCCAATCGGACGTGGACAGCGAGAGTTGATTATCGGTGATAAGCAGACAGGTAAAACTGCGATTGCAATCGATACGATCATTAATCAGAAACATGAAAATGTTAAATGTATCTATGTTGCTATTGGCCAGAAGGCTTCAACAGTAGCAAATATTGTACAGACATTAGAAGAATTTGGTGCTATGAGCTATACAACAGTTGTAGCTTCAACAGCTTCAGAGCTTGCACCGCTCCAGTACATTGCTCCATATGCAGGTTGTGCAATTGGTGAAGAATGGATGGAGAAGGGTGAAGACGTATTGGTAGTATATGATGACTTGAGCAAGCATGCTACAGCTTATCGTACACTTTCCTTACTTCTTCGTAGACCACCAGGCCGTGAGGCTTATCCTGGTGATGTATTCTATCTGCATTCAAGATTACTTGAACGTGCAGCGAGATTATCAGATTCACTGGGTGGCGGATCACTTACAGCGTTACCTATTATTGAGACACAGGCAGGCGATGTATCTGCATATATCCCTACTAATGTTATCTCAATTACAGATGGTCAGATTTATCTGGAAACAGATGCCTTTAACGAAGGTTTCAGACCTGCTATTAACGCTGGTTTATCCGTATCTCGTGTAGGTGGTTCTGCACAGATTAAAGCTATGAAGAAAATTGCTGCTCCTATTCGAGTGGAACTGGCACAGTATCGTGAACTTGCTGCCTTTGCGCAGTTTGGTTCAGAATTGGATGCATCCACAGCTGAACAGTTGGCTCAGGGTGAAAGAATTCGTGAGATGCTTAAGCAGCCACAGTACGCACCAATGGGTGTAGAATATCAGATTATGATTATCTTCGCAGCTACACAGAAATATCTGTTAGATATTCCAACTGAAGATGTTCTGACATTCCAGAATGCTTTATTTGAATTGGTTGATACTAAGTATCCTGAAATTCCGGAAGGAATCCGTTCAACAAAGGAACTGGGTGATGACATCAAGGATAAGTTGATTAATGCAATTGAAGAATGCAAGCAGACATACAATAAATAAGTATGTTGAAAGGCGGTGACAATTTATGGCCTCAATGAGGGACATAAAACGTAGGAAAAGCAGTATTTCCAGTACGCAGCAGATCACAAAAGCCATGAAGCTTGTATCCACAGTAAAGTTGCAAAAGGCGAAGTCAAGAGCCGAAGAGACGACTCCGTACTTTAATCATATGTATGCTACAGTTAGCAGTTTGTTAAAAAGAACCGGTAATATCGATCATCCATACCTGAATAAACGTGAGGAAGGAAAGAAAGTAATTATTACAGTAACTTCCAATCGAGGATTGGCAGGTGGATACAATAGTAATATTGTTAAGTTGATTACCAATTCAGATATCCCTAAGGCTGATGCGCAGATTTATGCAATCGGTAGCAAGGGTGAAGACGGACTGAAAGCAAAAGGGTATGAGATTAAAGAGAGCAAGCCTGAGATTATGGAAGCGCCAACCTATGATGATGCCAGAGAGGTATGCGACAGTGTACTAAAGGCATACGAAGAGGGTGAGGTAAATGAGATTTACCTTGCGTATACGCATTTCAAAAATACAGTTGTTCACGAGCCGAAACTATTAAAACTTCTTCCGGTCGAGATTCCAGAAGACGATCAGCAAAAGGAGGAAACTCCTAAGAGCACAGCGCTTATGAATTTCGAGCCAAATGAAGAAGAGGCCCTGGCAATGATTATTCCAAAGTATGTCAGTAGTCTGGTGTACGGTGCATTGGTGGAAGCAGTTGCTTCTGAAAACGGCGCCCGAATGCAGGCTATGGATTCGGCAACAAGCAATGCTGAGGAAATGATCAGTGATCTGACACTGAAGTACAACCGCGCAAGACAGGGTTCTATTACACAGGAACTTACCGAGATTATTGCGGGCGCGGATGCTTTAAGCTAACGTTTATAAACAAATTAAGGAGTGAAACATGGCAGAAAAAAATGTTGGTAAAATCACTCAGATTATCGGTGCGGTACTCGATGTAAAATTTTCGGATGCAAAGCTTCCGGAAATTAATGAAGCAGTTAATATTCCTTTAAAGGATGGTAACAGATTGGTTGTCGAAGTTGCACAGCATCTGGGAGATGATACAGTTCGCTGTATCGCTCTTGGACCAACGGATGGTTTGATTCGTGGTATGGATGCGGAAGCTACAGGAGCACCAATCAAGGTACCTGTTGGAGAATCAACACTTGGACGTATGTTCAATGTACTTGGTGATCCAATCGATGAAAAGCCTGCTCCACAGGCAGAAGAATATGATCCGATTCACAGACCTGCTCCTTCTTTTGAAGAGCAGTCAACATCTTCAGAGATGCTGGAAACTGGAATTAAGGTCGTAGATTTACTTTGCCCTTATCAGAAGGGTGGTAAGATCGGTCTGTTTGGTGGTGCCGGTGTAGGAAAAACCGTACTGATTCAGGAGTTGATTCATAATATTGCTACAGAGCACGGTGGATATTCCGTATTTACTGGTGTAGGTGAGCGTACACGTGAAGGAAATGACCTTTATTATGAAATGAAGGAATCCGGCGTTATCGACAAGACCTGCATGGTATTCGGTCAGATGAATGAGCCACCTGGAGCTCGTATGCGAGTAGGTCTTACAGGACTTACAATGGCAGAATATTTCCGTGATAAGGGTGGTAAGGACGTACTGCTCTTTATCGATAATATCTTCCGTTTTACACAGGCTGGTTCGGAAGTATCAGCGCTGTTAGGACGTATGCCATCTGCGGTAGGTTATCAGCCTACATTACAGACAGAGATGGGTGCTCTTCAGGAGCGAATCACCTCTACAAAGAATGGATCTATTACATCAGTTCAGGCTGTATATGTGCCTGCGGATGATTTAACTGACCCAGCGCCAGCTACTACGTTCGCACATTTGGATGCTACAACTGTATTGGAACGTTCCATCGCAGAGCTTGGTATTTACCCTGCGGTAGATCCACTTGGTTCAACATCACGAATTCTGGATCCAAGAATTGTTGGAAAAGAGCACTTTGAAGTGGCTCGTGGTGTACAGGAAATTCTGCAGAAATATAAGGAATTACAGGATATCATCGCTATCCTTGGTATGGACGAACTTTCAGAAAGCGATAAACTGGTTGTATCCAGAGCGAGAAAGGTACAGAGATTCCTGTCTCAGCCATTCTTCGTAGCCGGACAGTTTACAGGTCTGGAAGGTAAATATGTTCCTATTCAGGAAACCATCCGTGGATTTAAGGAAATCCTGGAAGGTAAGATGGACGATGTGCCTGAAAATGCATTCCTGAACAAGGGAACAATCGACGAAGTACGTGCAAGCGTTCAGTAAGGAGTGATCCCATGGCAGAGAATAATCCTTTATTCGAAGTAGAGATCATCACACCGGATCGAGAATTCTATCATGGACAGGTTTCAATGATTGAATTTACAACGACAGAGGGTCAGATTGGTGTCTACAAGAATCATATTCCGCTGACAACAGTGTTGGCACCGGGTGTTGTAACACTTACCGAAGAGGATGGCAAGCGGGAAGCTGCAGTGCATTCCGGATTTGCAGAAATCTTGGGAGATCGTGTTACAATGATGGCGGAAATCGCTGAATGGCCGGATGAAATCGACAAGAATCGTGCTATGAAAGCAGAGGAACGTGCGAGACGTCGACTGGAGGCGATGGAAGCAGATCTGGATTACAAGCGTGCCGAAATTGCGTTACGAAAAGCTTTGGTACGTCTGGATATTACAGAGAGATAATGTAAAAAAGGGACTCATGAAAACGAGTCCCTTTTTTATTTAAAAAATTATATTTATAAATTAATTTCCTTTAAAAGAGATATTACAACGTCATCAGAAGCGGGTAAATATAACATGTGTTATAATGAAGTCAGTATAGATTTTCTTAAATATCTAAAAGGGGAAAATTATGGATTTTGAAAAGAGACAAGAGATTGAACAATTGAAATTTCAAATTGATCAAATAGAGCAGAAAGAGAAACAATTGAAAGATGAGCTTGAGAGATTGAACAACGAGAAGGCAGAAATCTTGAGGCAGATTTCCGAAAAATCGGATGAAAGATATGAACAAGATATGTTGGAACTGGTTTATCAGCAAAGGAGAAAACAATAATGAAAAAGCAAAGTCTCTTTGCGAAAACACCGGTCCTGTTTTTGGGAGCCTTAATCTGCTGTGCTCTTTGGGGCGGTGCATTTCCGGCAATTAAGGTCGGATATCAGATATATGGGATAGAATCAGATGAAAACGGTGCTCAGATTATTTTCGCTGGATGCAGGTTTATACTGGCCGGATTTATGGCGCTATTGATTGGAAGCATTATCTACGGACAGATTCTTTATCCAAAATTCAGCAATTTGAAGAGGGTATTTGTACTGGCAATGTTACAGACGACACTGCAGTATTTCTTTTTCTACATAGGCCTTGCCCATACTACTGGAGTTAAAGCATCCATTATCGAAGCGTTAAATGTATTCGTTGCGCTTTTGGTGGCGGCACTTCTTTTCCGGCAGGAGAGACTGTCTCTTTGGAAAATATGTGGCTGTATACTCGGATTTGTGGGGGTACTGATCATTAATTTAAGCGGAAATGGGTTCGATTTAAACATGACTTTTCTTGGAGAGGGATGTATATTCTTATCAACCGTCGCTTATGCATTTTCCTCCGTATTTATTAAGAGATACTCGGAATACGAGCATCCTTTTACCCTTTCAGCATATCAATTTATGTTGGGAGGACTGATTCTAACAATGGTTGGAATTGGAGTATGGGAGTACGATCATATGTATAAAGACAACGGGGATGGAAGATCAGTGGTATCGGTTTTTCGCTCAGCACATGGTAAATCAGAACTGTTTACAGCTAATGCGGTAATAGTTGTATTGATTTTAGCAGGTATATCTGCAATAGCTTACAGTCTTTGGGGACTCTTACTAAAATACAATGAAGTCAGTCGTGTGGCAGTATTTGGTTTTTTGACGCCGATATTTGGAGTGGTGTTTTCGGTGATTTTCCTGAGAGAAGATAGCGGGCAAAGTGTGGAAATGGTACTGCTGGCTTTGGCCTTGGTCTCTATCGGAACGATAATGGTACAAAAGAAAGAAAAAGAATAGATAAAATTAAAGGACGTGGGAAAAACCACGTCCTTATTTTCTAGAAAGATTTAATGTCTTCATCCTCATCTTCAGATTTCAGAATGGCACGTATCTCTACATCGTAGGAATAATCGCTGTTTACCGGTACGGTAACGGTATCGCCGACCTTGTGATTTAGAAGCGCTTTCCCCAGTGGAGATTCGATGCTTACCCGTCCGTTCATAGAATCAGAGCGGATAGAGGTGGTAATCTTGACAGTGTCCTCCTCCTCGTCTTCAATAATGTAAAACATTACAGTATCATCCAGACCGACTTCGTCCTCGGCTGACGTATCCTCCACAACCGTAGATGTACGAAGCATACGGTCTAAATAACGGATGCGGGATTCGTTGATATTCTTATCTCTCTTCGCTGCATAATATTCAAAATTCTCTGATAAATCGCCATGTGATCTGGCTTCCTTAAGATTTTCTATAAGAATTGGACGGAGTTCCAATTTACGATAGCGAATCTCCTTTTCAATTTTTGCAATATCGCTTTCTGTTAAACGCTCACCCATAATATTCCTCCTTAGGAAGCAAACTGTAGCTATATTTTACGAGAAAATACGAGATTTTACAAGCAGAGTGGAGGTTTTATAGGGGTGAGGAAATAAACCGGAATACTTCTAAATGAGGGGGAAAAGTGGTATATTTTTACTATATAATTGGTCTACTGATGTGAGAAGGTTATAAAGAGGGTAGTAATATGGGCGTAAAAATAGTAGAAAGTAATTTTAATCATCCGGATGATTTTCGAGATGCCTTTATGTTAAAGGGGCCGTTGGCCAAAGAAGGATATGACTGGTGGTGGCATAGTTTCACAGCGAGAAATGCAAAGACGAATGAGGAAAAGGCATTTTATATTGAATTCTTTACCATAAATCCTGCGCTTGGCGGTGATTATCCGGTATTTGGACAGATTGATATGGAGAAAGGCAGTAATAGGAAGCCGTCTTATCTTATGATTAATGTTGGTACATGGGGAGAGGATGCGGCACAGTTACACCGTTTCTTTGGCTGGAATCAGGTTAATATCAAGGATGAGGTGCCATTTCTTATTAGTGCAGATGAGTGTTTCTGTTCAGAGACAAGAACTCTTGGAAGAGTTACCGTTACGGAAGAAGATGTTTCTCTGCACCCGGAGTGGCTAAGTGATGCCGGTTCTATGGTTTGGGATCTGACAATAGACAAGCAGATTGCGTTTAATGTGGGATACGGCGCAAGTAAAGCTCTGCGAGAGATGGATGTTTTCCAGATGTTCTGGCACGCCCAAGGTATGAAAACCGCTTATAGCGGTACTATTTTCTGGAATGGAGAAAAGTATACTGTTGAGCCGGAGAATTGCTATGGCTATGCGGATAAGAATTGGGGGTCTGATTTTACAAGCCCTTGGGTATGGCTTAGTTCTAATAATTTGACCAGCAAGTTAACAGGTAAAAAACTTGAAAACAGTGTATTTGATATAGGCGGTGGTAAACCAAAAGTTGGGCCAAAAGAATTGCCGAGAAAACTCTTAAGTGCATTTTGGTATGAAGGTACACCATATGAGTTTAATTTCTCCAAGTTCTGGACTTTGACAAAGACGAAGTTTAAGTGCAAGGAAACCAGAACGAAAATCGTATGGAGAGTTGTGCAGGAGACTCCTATTGCCAAGATGCAGACAGAAGTTGTCTGTGCAAAGAAGGATATGTTAAAGATCCGTTACGAAGCTCCGGATGGAAGTTTTCGTCATAAGAATCTGTGGAATGGAGGAAATGGCGTAGGCTCCATTAAGCTTTATAAGAAGAAAATCTCGGTGAAAAACAAGTGGAAATGGGAACTGGTTGACGAGATTGAAGCTAGAAATGTAGGCTGTGAATACGGTGAATTCAAGGAATAACAGATGTAAATAAGTCTGGAAGGAGAAGGACATATGAAGATTGGTATGTTAACGAGTGGTGGTGATTGTCAGGCATTAAATGCAGCTATGCGTGGTGTGGTAAAAGGTCTGGCAAATAATGTAAAGGATCTGGAGATTTATGGTTTTTACGAAGGATATAAGGGGTTGATTTATGGAAACTATCGTTTGTTGACCAGTGCAGATTTTTCGGGAATCCTTACAAAGGGCGGTACAATCCTTGGATCATCTCGTCAGCCTTTTAAATTGATGCGTACGCCGGATGAGAATGGTTTGGATAAAGTAGAGGCGATGAAGGAGAACTACCGAAAATTAAAGTTAGATTGCCTGGTAATTCTTGGTGGAAATGGTACGCAGAAGACGGCAAACCTTCTTCGCGAGGAAGGTTGTAACGTGATTCATCTACCAAAGACCATCGATAATGACATTTATGGAACGGATATAACATTTGGTTTCTATAGCGCAATTGATGTGGCATGTTCTGCAATAGATTGCATTCATACAACAGCTGCCAGCCATAATCGTGTATTTATTGTGGAGGTTATGGGACATAAGGTTGGGTGGTTAACACTTTATGCAGGTGTGGCTTCTGGTGCGGATATCATTTTGTTGCCGGAGATTCCTTATGATGATGACAAGATTATTAGTGCAATTGAAGCAAGGCAGAAGGCAGGAAAGGGATTTACAATCCTGGCAGTTGCGGAAGGTGCAATCTCCAAGGAAGAGGCGAAACTCACAAAAAAAGAGCTGAAGAAAAAGCGCGCCGCAGAAACATTTCCATCAGTGTCATATAGAATTGCAGATATGATTACGAAGCGAACAGGATCGGAAGCGAGAGTGACGGTTCCCGGACATACTCAGCGTGGTGGAAGCCCGGTGCCATACGATCGTGCTTTGTGTACCAGATTAGGTGCAGCAGCAGCAAAGGCGATTTTGGATAAAGATTATGGTAAAATGATAGCTATGGTCGATGACAAGACAAAACGAGTGCCATTAGAGAAGGTTGCGGGCAAGTTAAAAGCGGTAGATCCGCAGAGTCAGATGATTGAAGAGGCGAAATTCATTGGAATAAGCTTTGGGGACTAATATCGAAAACAGATTGGAGTAAGACAAGTGGCATATATTGCACTTTATCGAAAGTTCCGACCACAGGAATTCTCTGAGGTTAAGGGACAGGATCATATTGTAACAACTTTAAAAAATCAGATTAAAGCAAATCGTGTGGGACATGCATATCTGTTTACAGGAACACGAGGAACAGGTAAGACCAGTGTGGCAAAGTTGTTTGCCAAGGCGGTGAATTGTGAAAATCCACGAGAGGATGGAAGTCCTTGTGGGGAATGTGCGGTTTGTAAGGCTGTACAGGACGGATCAAGTCTAAATGTTATTGAAATAGATGCCGCCAGTAATACCGGCGTGCAGAACATACGAGATATCATTGATGAAGTAAGTTATCCGCCGACTGAGGGCAAGTATAAGGTTTATATTATTGATGAGGTGCACATGTTATCCCAGGGTGCGTTTAATGCGCTGTTAAAGACCTTGGAAGAGCCGCCATCATATGTTATTTTTATACTTGCGACTACAGAGGTGCAGAAGGTACCTATTACCATTAAGTCCCGTTGTCAGAGATATGATTTTCATAGAATATCTATAGAAACCATATCAGAACGTTTGATGGAGCTGTTGGATCGGGAAGGAATAGAGTACGAAGAACGGGCAATTCGTTACGTTGCGAAGGCTGGAGATGGCTCCATGCGAGATGCGCTTTCCCTGTTGGATCAATGTATAGCTTTTTATATCGATCAGAAATTGACCTATGACAATGTATTGAATGTTCTGGGTGCGGTAGATACTGATATCTTTTCGAGACTTTTGCAGAGCATAACTGAGAAGGATGTACTTCGGGCAGTGGAGATTATTGAAGAAATCGTGATTGATGGTCGTGAACTAGGCCAGTTTGTTACGGATTTTGTTTGGTATTTAAGAAATCTTCTGCTGGCGCGGAACCTGGATCAGATGGAGGATATTTTAGATGTTTCATCCGAAAATATGGCAAAGCTGAAAGAACAGGCTTCCAAACTGGAGGATGTGATTCTGATGCGATATATTAGGGTCTTGTCAGATTTGTCAAATCAGTTAAAATATTCATCACAGAAACGTATTCTTCTGGAGGTTACCATTATAAAATTATGCAAGCCTCAGATGGAGAAGAACTACGATTCTCTCATGGATCGTTTGGATTCCCTGGAGAAGCAGGTGGAAAAAGGTGTTGTAGTGCAGCAGGTAGCGCCTGTGGAAGCAAAACAGCAGCCGGTTGAAGTGGAGAAGAAAGCCTTGCCCAAGGCAGTCCCTGAGGATGTAAAGAAGGCTGCAATGCAGTGGCAATCAATTATTCATGATGTAGATCCAATGCTCACAAAATTCTTAAAAGATGCGTTGGTATCGGTTAACGATCAAAATGAGTTGATTGTTGTATTTGATACAGAGGATTCGATTCAGTCTACGGGCTATAATATGGTTCTTCGCCCGGCAAATCAGGAAATGATTAAGCGGGCCATTAATGAGAGAGTCGGTAGTGACGTGACGGTGCAGTTTATTTCAAATGAAAGCGGCACCCCAAAAGAAAAACTCTATACAGATGCAGTTGCAGCATTTACAGAGCATGCCGAGAGTATTGGCATAGAAGTTGAAGTAGAAGATTTTTAATTTTAGGAGGAAGTAACCCATGGCAAAAAGAGGCGGTGGATTCCCAGGAGGAATGGGAAATATGAATAATCTGATGAAGCAGGCACAGAAGATGCAGCGTCAGATGGAAGCAGCACAGAAGGAAATGGAGACTAAGGAATTTACAGCAAAAGCAGGTGGCGGAGTTGTAGAAGTTACTGTTTCCGGTAAACGTGAAGTAACTAAGGTTAAGATTGCAGAAGAAGTTGTTGATCCGGATGATATTGAAACATTAGAAGATCTTGTTATGGCAGCAACAAATGAAGCACTTCGTCAGGTTGAAGATGCAAGCCAGGCATCTATGTCTTCTCTGACAGGAGGATTAGGTGGAGGTCTCCCTTTCTAAATGGAGTATTATAGCAAGCAAATCAGTCGATTAATAGCAGAACTTTCATCGCTTCCGGGAATTGGGGCGAAATCAGCTCAACGCTTGGCATTTCACATTCTGAATATGCCTAGTGAAGAGGTGAGCAGATTGGCAGGTACATTGGTTGAAGCACGAAACAACGTTCATTATTGCAAGGAGTGCTTCACATTGACCGATGCAGAAGTATGTCCGATTTGTGGAAATCCAAAGAGAAATCACAAGCAGATTATGGTTGTTGAGGATACCAGAGATCTGGCAGCATATGAGAAAACCGGAAAATATGAAGGTGTGTATCATGTGCTTCATGGTGCAATCAGTCCGATGCAGGGAATCGGCCCTGGAGATATTCGTCTTAAGGAATTGATTCAGCGTCTTCAACGTGAAGATGCAGATGAGGTGATTATTGCAACAAATTCCAGCCTGGAGGGCGAAACTACAGCGATGTATATTAGTAAGTTATTGAAGCCGACGGGAATTCGTGTAACGAGAATTGCAAGCGGTGTTCCGGTAGGTGGAGATTTGGAATATATAGATGAGGTAACATTGCTCCGTGCACTGGATGGTCGAACTGAACTATAGCTGATAAACGAATGAAATCAAAATATAACTAAAGAAAAGTGTCCTTCCGGTCGAAATACTATATGTAGAACACCGGGAGGATTTTTTATGCAGATAAATGAATTGATGCAGAATATACAGATGGGTGCAAACAGAGGAGTGGATGCCCCAAATTTCTCAGGTGAAGGGATTCAGAAAACAACGGATGGCATGTCCATAGATACAGGAAAATTGCGTGAGATTAAGATGGACAGCCCGTTTTATAGTAAAAATAGTCTCAAGGACGAGATGGAGAAAGCATCCGTTTCAGGTGCAGAGAGTCAGGCAGAGATTGTGAAAAATCAGATGGTGCTGGCGTCTCAGACCATGAGTGGAACGGATTTAAAGAAAATTGAAGAAGATGGGCTGAGTGTCAAAGATATGGACCCGGAAACATATACGACAATTGCTGATAAAATCAAGCTTCAGCTGGCCAAGGCAGGGGCTGATATCAGTATTATGGGTGGATTAAAGCAGGGTCAGATTGAGGCAATCAGTGGAAATGCAAACTATGCAGCTGTCATGGAGAATGCTCTTAAAGAGGCGGATTTGCCTGCTACAGAGGAACTTGTTCAGGATGGCGTTATTGGCATGCAAAAAATAGATGAATTGCCGACAGGAGAGTTGTCTCAGGAATCCAAGGATTATCTGGTTAAAAATAATCTGTCAGCGACAGTGGAAAATATTTATCGGGCAACATATGCAGGAAATGATACCTCCGTAAACGATGGTGATTTGACAACCAGAGATACTATGGATAAAGGTATGGAAAACCAGCTTAAGAAGGTGCTTACTGATGCAGGATTAGAGATAACAGAGGACTCTTTGAATCAGGCAAAAGACATGCTTTCAAAGGGAATGCCGGTAACCACAGATACCGTTACCTATATGGCAAAATTAGAGAACGCCCTGATTCCTGACCGGGGAACCGATGTGTTGCAGGCTATGGTAGATGCAGTGCAGGAGGGAAAGACTCCGCAAGAGGCAATTCTTATTCCGGGTGAATCTTTGATGGATCAGGCAAGAGATGTTGTAAGCACCATTGAGAATATGGAAGTAGATGCGTCGGATGTAAAGAACCACAGAGCGTTGGAAGAACTTCGACTAACTATGACCGTCCAGGCCAGTTTTCGCATGATAAAATCCGGAATTCAAATTGACACCAAGGATTTAACACAGCTTGTTTCGGATTTGAGAGCGCAGGAGGAATCCTTTGCAAAAGTTATGCTGGGGGTCGGTACAACAGAAGATGCGGATGGGCAGACAGTAACGGATTATGAGATAGATTCATTCATCCAAGTGAATGCTACTGTGACAAATATCCAGAATATGCCAGCAGTACTTTTGGGCAGAATTCCGGATATAAAAAATGCGACTTTGGAGCAGGTAGAGACAGTCGGATATGATGTCCAGGCACAGTTTAAGGCAATGAATCAGGTATATGAGGCTGTGGGTACAGAAGTTCGTAGGGATCTGGGAGACAGTATCCAGAAGGCATTTCAAAATGTGGATTCTCTACTGGAAGATTTGGGATTGGATACTTCGGATGAGAATCAGAGGGCAGTTCGAATACTTGCCTACAACCAGTCGGATATTACTGTTTCCAATATTCAGTCTATGAGATCGGGAGATTCCTTGGTGCGCAGTACCCTTAAGAGTCTGACTCCTGCAGTAGTAGCTCAAATGATTAAGAATGACGAAAATCCGCTGGAAATAAGTATTACGAAGCTTAATGAGAGAGCAAATGAAATACAGAGTGATCTCGAGACATCTACACAGAAAGATGCGATTACAAGAAATGTAGCAGAAGAGCGTTATAGCAAGTTCCTCTGGAAATTAGATCAGAGTAGCGAATTGACAGATAGTGAAAGAACAAGCTTTATTGGAATTTTCAGACTGATACATCAGGTGAATGCATCAGATGGTGCGGCAATTGGAATGCTATTAAATCAGGGTCAGGATGTTACATTGAAGAACCTTCTGACGGCTGTTCGCAGCAGAAAAGCAGAGAATAGTGAATTTACCATCGACGAAAAGTTCGGTTATCAGGAATCTGTTACAAGAGAGTCATTAACAATTACTGAGCAGATTGAAATGGCATATACAGCTGAAAAGCAGGCAAGTTATACTGTGGAGAGAGAACTTAGCCCTTATAAGTTAAAGCAGTTTGAATCTACGGATACAGTAATGGAAATGGCGCCGAGCCAGTTGGCGAGCGCCCTGACGGCAATGGAAGAACCGGAGGAAATAGAGAAGACCTATTACGAAGAGAAGGCGGCAGAGATACGGCAGTCGGTTAAGGCAGAGCAACAAATCTTCGAGATACTGGATGAGTTTGATATTCCGGAGACACCGGCGAACCTTGAGGCAATGAAGGAACTTTTGAGAGACAGAAACAGCGGATTTAAAACATTGCAGGAAGCCACCAAGAAACGTAAAGTGGACAGTCGTCTGGAGGTATCCGCATCGGATTATACGGGGCTGTTATTTGAGTTGGATGACATTATCGAAAATAGTTTGGAAGAGTTTGGCGAAGCATGTAAAACTCCTGCAGAGATGGCAGAGGCACAGGAAAACCTTTATGATAGAGCGGAAAACGTCCTTCGAAATGCATTGCTGGAGGATGGAGTTGCTTCTCTGGATTTAAAGGCTTTGCAGAGAATGAATAGCCAGATGGGACTCTTTGCAGGAATGGCTAAATCGGAGACATATAATATTCCGATTATGGTTGCGGATCAGGCGGGTAACATGACCCTGAAGATTGTGCGTGGAGAGAAGAAGACGGGGCTTGTGGATATTGTTTTGGATATGAATAGCATTGGAAGGTTAAAAGCTTCTTTTGAAACAGATGGGGAAAACGTGGATGGAACAATTTCAACGGATTCCAATGAGACTCGTGCGGCGATTTCAGAGCAGGCTGGAGCATTGGCAAGTGCAATGCAGCAAGCCACAGGTTTAGGGGTCAGCTTGCAGTTTAGCTGGACAAGAGAAATCGATACAAACTCGATTTACAGTGATATCTCTAAGCGGAAATATGAATCGGAGACAGAAGATGAGGATAAGAAGGTACAGACCCGTACATTGTATGGAATAGCAAAATCCTTTATTGAGATGTTTGAAGAGGTATTGTCATAGTATATAAAAAAACAGGCGCTGGTTGTCTAGGAGGTATCCTGGAAATCAGCGCCTGATTTTTATTAGTTATTATTTTGTAGAGAAATGATAAACGGTTCTGCTCTTGAATTCTTCATTGGCCTTCAGTACCGGTTGTGGGAAGGATGGTACATTAATTGCATTTGGATAATACTGTGTTTCAAATGCGATTCCCCCACGGAAATCATAGGATTTACCGCCCTTTCCGGTATGTGATGAATCAAGATAATTTCCGGTATACATCTGAATGCCTGGCAAATCAGTATAGATATCCATCTTTCGTCCGGACTTCTCTGAACGAAGAGATCCTACATGAGAGACATGAAATCCATCAGAATCCTTGAGCGTATGAGGGAATTTATCCCCGACATGTCCTTCTGCGCTAAATTCTGCAGCTTCGTCATTGAGATTCAAGATGAAGTTGTGGTCATAACCTCGAGCCCAAACTAACTGGTCGTAATCTGCATCGATATCCCGGCGAATAGATTTTTCGGTTCTAAAATCAAATGGAGTATGGGATACGTCTCGAATTGTACCATCAGGAATAGATTCCTGATTTGCAAATGTAATGGAGTCAGCATTCAACCAAACCAACTGATCTAGAATGGAGCCGCTGTCGTGCCCATCTAAATTGAAATAGCTGTGATTTGTTGGATTAAAAACAGTGTCCTGATCAGCAATTGCACGATATGTGATAGAGATACTGTTATTGTTCCAAAGCTTGTATGTGATTTCAATGTGGATATTTCCCGGGAAACCACATTCTAGATCTTTTCCATCATAAGAAAAGGTGATTTCATCCTCCTGCTCATAGACTACATCCCAGATTTTTCTGTGAAATGGATGAAATCCACTGTGAAGGTTGTTGTTGCCATCATTTTTGTCTAATTCGTAGTGTTTTCCGTTTAATGTAAAGGATGCATTTCCGATACGATTTGCCACTGGTGTAACAGAACAGCCGAATCCGGGATCGTTGACAGAATAGTCCTCCAATTTATCATAGCCGAGTACAATATCGGATTGATTGCCTTCTGCATCCGGAACATGGAGTTCTAACAGGTTGGCACCATAATTCATAACTTTAGCAGTGATATCAGCTTTTTTTAGCTCATATGTGTAGACAGCGTGACCGTCTATATTTCCCCATAGTGTTTTGTGCATAGTAAAACCTCCCACATAAAAATATTAACCCAATATCTAGATTAGCTGATTTTGAGCAGGAATGGAAGAATCAAGTTTTGCAAATTCGATGGGATAATTGGCAAAAAATAGGTATAATTAAAATGAATTTTTAAGTAAGTAACGAGAGGATAGTTATGGCGAAACGACGAAAGAAAAAGAAAACCAGATTGCAGAAGACCTGGCGTTTCTTAAAATTTCAAATTTTCCTGATTGTTCTGGTGATTGCAGCTATCATTTACTATTATTCAGGTGGATATGCAACCAAGGTTTCACAGCTTCATAGCGAGGCGGTGGATTTGGTGGCCTCTTCTGATGAGAGTACCTTTAGGTCTGCGCAAACCAGCATTGCCTATGATGTAAATGGTGAGACGATTACGGTGATGAAGGGCGAGAAGGACGTTTATTATGTTTCATATAACGATTTGCCGGTATATTTAAAGGATGCTATTGTCTCGATTGAGGATAAACGATTTTATCAGCATCATGGGGTTGATTATAAAGGAATCGCACGAGCAATCTGGGCAATGATTCGGAATCGCGAAGTTACTCAGGGTGCATCCACAATAACCCAGCAGTTGGCTAGAAATGTATTTCTGACTCAGGATAAGACATGGGAACGTAAGATTGAGGAAATTTATATTGCGGTAGAGCTTGAGAAAAAGTATTCCAAGGAAGAGATACTTGAGTACTATTTGAATAATATCTATTTTGGAAATGGATACTACGGCATCGGGGCGGCAGCGCGGGGATATTTCAACTGTGATGTTAAAGACCTGACGCTGTCACAGACTGCATTTCTATGCGGTATACCAAATAATCCAACAACCTATGATCCTTTGACAAATTTTGATAATACGATAAATCGTAGGGACAGAATTCTAAAAAATATGCTGGAAGATAAGAAAATCTCTCAAGCAAGCTATATAACGGCAACGACGGAGACGATTACATTGAATCCTCCGGCTACCCAGGCGAAAAATGACTATCTTACAACTTATACCAACTATTGTGCTACAAGGGTATTGATGGGGATAGAGGGATTTGAGTTCAAAAATGAATTCAAGTCAGAGGAAGAGAAAAAGGCCTATCAAGAAAGCTATGATGACTTATATAATCAGTGCAATCAAAAGCTTTTTACCGGTGGATATCGTATATATACTTCATTGGACATCAATGTGCAGAATGAATTGCAAGACACCATAGATACGACATTGACGTCGTTTGACGAGACCGGAGACGATGGAATCTATGAATTACAGTCTGCTGCTGTGTGTATCGACAATACGACGGGCATGGTTAAAGCAATTGTCGGAGGACGGACACAGGAGAATATCGCCGGATATACATTGAATCGAGGATACCAGAGTTACAGGCAGCCGGGTTCAACAATTAAGCCGCTTCTGGTTTATACACCGGCTTTGGAACTCGGATATACGCCGGATACAAGCGTGTCGGATAGTGAGATTGAGGATGGACCAAGTAACGCGGATGGTAAATATCTTGGAACTATTACTCTGAGAAGAGCGGTGGAATTGTCGAGAAATACAGTTGCATATAATATTTTGAGTGAGATCGGACCGAGTACAGGTCTGGAGTATCTATATAATCTTGGATTTACAAAACTCGATGAAAATGATAACCGGCCTATAGCTGCACTGGGAGCACTAACCAATGGTGTTTCTCCTCTGGAAATGGCGAAGGGTTATGCGACTCTTGAAAATGCAGGTGCATCTCGTGATCCGGGCTGTATTATTCAAATTACGGATTCCTCAGGAAATGTGTTGTATCAGCATGAGCAAGTGGAAAACGTAGTCTATACAGCTGACGCTGCAAGACAGATGACAGATATTCTGGAGGGTGTATTAACAGAAGGAACAGCAAAAGGACTGGGACTCGGGGATATGCCATGTGCAGGTAAAACCGGTACGACAAATGATAGCAAGGACGGATGGTTTGTAGGATATACACCTTACTATACTACAAGTGTCTGGGTAGGCTATGACAACCCAAGAACTCTGACTGGTTTGACGGGAGCATCCTATCCTGGCCAGATTTGGCAGAAATTTATGCTAAAGGTGCATGAAGGACTGGATCCAATTAGCTTTACGGATGCGATTTCTGTGATGAATCATGGAGATGCATCCTGGAATGAAAGCATAACTTCGCCGGAAGAAGGGGCAGAAAATCAGCCGGAGAGCCCTGAACAATCAACGGAAATGACGGAAGGAACTTCCGGAGAGGGAGAGAATCAGGGGGGAGATTCAAATCCTACAGGAGAAATTGACAACGGAATAACGGAAGGAACAGTGGTGGAATAAGTTTTCGAGACCTTTTGTTGGCTGGTCAATTACAGGTGAATGAGCTATAATGGAACAGTCGGGGCGGTAACGTTTCCAAAGGAGTGGCAATGTGATTGTCAGGAAATGTTTCGAAAAAATATAAGTATTAGGAGAAAAAGATGACAAAGTATGAATTTGGGATTGACCTTGGTGGAACAACTTGTAAGATTGGACTGTTTCAAGGCGAAAAAATGGTAGAGAAATGGGAAATCCCTACAGACACAAGTGAAGGCGGAAAAAATATTCTGCAGGATATCTCTGATAGTGTGCGCGCAAAGATTAATGAGCGCGGATTAAAGGGTGAGGAGATAGTCGGCCTTGGTATCGGAGTCCCGGGACCTGTTACAGATGATGGAACTGTTCACAATTGTGTAAATCTGGGTTGGGGAACGGTGAATATCTCGGAGAAACTTGGAGAGATTAGTGGATTTGCTGTAAAAGTTGGAAATGATGCCAATGTAGCAGCCCTCGGCGAAAGCTGGATGGGTGGAGGCAAAGATTATAACAGTGTAGTTGTAGTAACTTTGGGAACCGGTATCGGCGGAGGAATTATCAATAATGGTCGAATTGTAGCCGGCGCACATGGAGCAGGTGGTGAAATCGGTCATATGCTTGTAAATCCGGAGGAAGAACTTGCATGTAATTGCGGACTTCACGGATGTATAGAGCAGTATGCGTCAGCTACCGGCGTGGTTCGTACTGCAAAGAGATTCTTGGAGAAAACAGATGAGCCAAGTGCTCTTCGAGGCAGAGAATTCTCAGCAAAAACAGTGTTTGACGCAGCAAGAAATGGTGACAAGCTGGCAATTCTTATTGTGGAGGATGTCTGTGATAAACTTGGTAAAACGCTGGCAAGACTTGCGACGGTAGTAGATCCGGAAGCATTTCTCATTGGCGGTGGAGTCTCCAGGGCAGGACAGATTTTGCTGGACCACGTGACAGAGGCGTATAAGAAGTATGCTTTTCATGCTTGTCGCGATACCAAGATTGCTCTTGCGACACTTGGAAATGATGCCGGTATGTATGGCGCAGCTCGTATGACACTGGATTAGAAAAAGTAGTGGGATAAGAATATGGAAACAGCGGAAAAGAAAAGAGAAAAATCCTGGCCACAGGTGCGTCAGAGCCTCTTTCGTATGGTTTCAGTCGGTGTTGTTGATGTCCCAATCAACAAGGCATATGATGTAATAAGTACGTTGGGATTAGTGATCAATCTGACGGCAACAATAGCGAATACATTTCAGACGGTGAATGTGCGATACGGTGATTTGCTTACCATAGTGGAGGCAGTAACGGTATTTTTCTTCGCGATAGATTATGTGCTTCGTGTGATGACGGCAAAATGTTTGTATCCGGACAGCAGTGACGGAATGGCAATCCTAAAGTATGTGTTTAGTTTTGCGGGAATTGTGGATATCTTATCGTTCCTTCCATATTATCTTCCTGTGTTTTTTCCGGCAGGAGCCGCAGTTTTTCGTATGTTTAGAGTGGCACGAATTATGCGATTGTTCCGTATCAATGCCTATTATGACTCGTTGAATGTAATTACAGAGGTATTGAACAGTAAGAGACAGCAGTTGCTGTCATCAATTTACATCATTATGATTCTAATGATGGGATCTTCGCTTTGCATGTACAGTTTGGAGCATGAGGCACAACCGGAGGTGTTTAGCAATGCCTTTTCCGGAATCTGGTGGTCTGCATCGACTTTGCTTACTGTTGGATATGGTGATATATATCCGGTGACAACTCTGGGACAGTTTTTTGGAATTGTGATTTCTTTTTTAGGAGTAGGAATGGTTGCAATCCCTACAGGTATTATTTCTGCCGGATTTGTTGAGCAGTATTCCAGACTAAAGCGTCTGGGTGATTACGGCATGGAAGAAGATATTGAGTTTGTTGAACTTAGGGTAAAAGCCAGAGACAAGTGGGCAGGAAAGAAAATCAATCAGTTGGGCTTGCCGAAATCAGCAATTGTAGTGGTTGTGATTCGTGGCAAGGAGACTATAATTGCAAATGGTGATATTATGCTTGAGCCCAATGATGCCCTGGTTGTAGGGGCTGCAAATCACAGAAGAGAGCACCCTGTAAATCTAAAGGAAATCAAACTGGAAAAGGAACATCCATGGGTTGGTAAGAAGATTCGCGACCTTGATATCAGTCGTCAGACCATAATTATCAGTGTAAAGAGGAACGGAAGATTCAGAATTCCAAGTGGCGATTATACACTGATGACGGGAGATTGTGTTTATCTTTACACAAAAGTTGAATTGCGTATTGATACTTTTGAAGAAGAGTAGTAGGATGGAACTTGGGTCGTCACTGATGACCCGAGTTTAAGGCGGCGTGTGGCTTAGTTTGGTAGAGCGCTGCGTTCGGGACGCAGAGGTCGCGTGTTCGAATCACGTCACGCCGATAAAAAAGAGCTCGTATCCATAATGGATACGAGCTCTTTTGGTTTATAAATTCTTAAACATTTTTTACAGAACTATAACCGTTTACTAAAAGCTTGCTTGCATATGCAACCAGTTCATCCAATGGGAATTCACGGTTGTTGTTAATCCAGCTTCTATAGATAGAAGTGATAGAAACGCAGAATGCACGAACAATATATGGGTGATCTGTGATTTCATAGAAATGCTGGAAAGCTTCTGTACTTAATACTTTATTTGTAATGTCTTCGTAGAAACTACGATATTCTGGGTCAATCATGAGCTTACGACGGATTTCATCGCCATCTTCCATGTAGTGATAGAACTTAGAGATACAACCTGTTACATCTAAGTTTTCAGCGTCAGCATTGATGATTTCCATGATTTCATCAACGATTTCATCTTCGATTTCCTGGA
Organism: Lachnospiraceae bacterium; assembly: GCA_017392525.1. Classification (GTDB taxonomy): domain Bacteria; phylum Bacillota; class Clostridia; order Lachnospirales; family Lachnospiraceae; genus FD2005. The sequence continues at coordinate 35,206 of JAFOVD010000028.1, read as the reverse complement.
TTAAATCATCCAAAGATGTGTAATGAAGATAGAATGTCTTACGGTTAACTTCAGCTAATTCAGTCAACTCAGTAATGGAAATGTCAGAAAAGCTCTTTTCCATAATTAATTGATAAAATGCCCTACGAATTGAACGAAGGGTGCGACGTACTCGCAAATCTTTACTTGTGTGTTTCATATGATATTTACCCTTTTTAAATGAATTTTCGCTCAGATGTCGCTCCACCTAAACATCATGAGCAAAGTACATTATATAGATTTTATGTAATTTATGCAACGATTGTCGAATATATGCCATAATCGCTTCAAACACGCAATATAAGGGCACTTAGAGCACTTGTGTATCGATAATGTACAAAAAATAAAATAAAAATTAATTATGAAAAAAAGTCTTGAAGATTAATTGTAGGAGAGTATAATAGTAAAAGTTCCAACTCGAACAGTTCGGACACGAACTAATTGAGTCAAATTTGTGTTTTATATACGCAAAGAGGTTATTTCTATGGAGGAAAAAATGTGCAACGTTAAAACTGGTGATATTGATGATCGTAAATTTAGGGAACGAATCGGTTTTGCGCTTGAATACACTCGTAGGATGCTTGTTCAGAGAGTGATTGAGAAAGAGATGGAATCCGGTAAGGACCGTTTTGAAGCCAATCACGGATGGATTATGGGCGCAATTAAACATGCGGGTGACGAAGTGTATCAGAAGGACTTGGAGAAGAAGATGCATATGTCCAGATCGACTATGACCGGGATTCTGCAGGGATTCGAAAAGGCCGGATATATAAAGCGCGTCCCGGTAAATCATGATGCGCGATTAAAAAAAATTGTGCTGACAGAATCCGGTGAGAAATTCTGTTCTGACTCCGTGGACAATATCCGAGTAGTCGAAGAAAGAGCGACAGTTAATATTTCCGAGGAGGAAAAGGAAGCATTTTTCCGAACCCTCCGAAAAATATGTATAAACTTGGGCGACGAAAGTCATCCAGGAGAGGAGAATCTATGATAAAGACAATTTTAGGACAGGTAAAACAGTATAAAACTGCTGCCATCCTTACACCGCTCTTTATGTTGCTGGAAGTGGCAATGGAGATGATTATTCCGCGTATGATGGGACGCATTGTAGATGATGGCGTCTATGCGGGAGATATGAATTTTATCATAAGAGAGGGAGCGTTCATGGTGGTTGCAGCAGGCGTAGGTCTGTTTGCCGGAATTATGGGTGGAAAGTATGGTGCAATGGCATCTGCCGGACTTGCGAGAAATCTTCGTGATGCGCAGTTTAAGAAGATTCAGACGTACTCATTTTCCAATATTGATAAGTTTTCATCCTCCAGTTTGATTACAAGACTGACGACGGATGTAACAAATGTGCAGAATGCATTTCAGATGCTTCTTAGAATGGGAACAAGAGCACCGGCCAGTTTGGTTGTAGCTATGACAATGTCAGCTATTATTAGTCCAAAGCTGTCATTGATTTACCTTGTTGCTGTACTGTTCCTCTTTGCATTCATCTTGATTCTGCTTCCAATTGCCCGGAAGATGTTTGATCAGGTGTTTAAGAAATATGATGCTTTAAATGAATCTGTACAGGAAAATGTTACGAATGTACGTGTTGTTAAGGCATATGTAAGAGAAGAAAATGAAAAAGAGAAGTTCAAATTCGCTTCTAAGAATATCTATCAGATGTTTATTCGAATCGAGCGAATTATGGCAGCTGTCATGCCGATTATGATGGGTACAGTATATGTGTGTATCCTGTTAATCAGCTGGAATGGCGCCAGAGAGATTATTTACGGCGATCTTAAGACCGGTGAACTTATGTCAATGCTTACATATTGTATGAATATCCTTATGAGTTTGATGATGCTTGCCATGGTATTTATTATGGTCACCATGTCAATCGCAAGTATGCAGAGAATTACAGAGGTACTTTCAGAGGATCCTAGTATTACAAATCCAGAGAACCCTGTAATGGAAGTGAAGGATGGTTCCATTGACTTTAACCATATGAGCTTTGCGTATGGAGAAGCAACGGATGAAGACAGTTATGTATTAAATGATATTGATCTTCATATTAAATCAGGAGAGACCATCGGTATTCTTGGTGGAACCGGTTCTTCCAAGACATCACTGGTAAATCTGATATCAAGATTATACGACGTTTCTAAGGGAAGCATCATGGTCGGTGGTGTGGATGTTAGAGACTATGATGTGAAGACGCTTCGAGATAAGGTGTCGGTTGTTTTGCAGAAGAATGTACTTTTCTCTGGAACAATCTATGAAAACCTCCGTTGGGGTGATAAAACAGCGACAGATGAAGAGGTTCAGTATGCTGCAAAACTTGCGTGTGCGGACGAATTTATTGAGCGTTTCCCTGATGGATATAATACATATATTGAACAGGGCGGAACCAATGTGTCCGGAGGACAGCGTCAAAGACTTTGCATCGCACGTGCACTTCTTAAGAAGCCTAAGATTCTGATTCTTGATGACAGTACCTCTGCAGTTGATACAGCAACAGATGCGAAGATTCGTAAGGCCTTCAGAGAAGAAATTCCGGGAACAACAAAGCTTATAATCGCACAGAGAATCTCTTCTATTCAGGATGCAGATCGAATTCTGGTTTTAGATGATGGACGAATCAACGGATTTGGAACCCATGAAGAACTGCTGGAAAATAATGAGATTTACAGAGATGTATATGAATCTCAGACCGGCGGTGGCAATGGTGACTTTGATGAGAAAGGAGATGAAGAATAATGCCTAGACCAAAGACGGGAAAAAGGATGACAAAAGAAGACATCCGGGAAAGTAAAGAGACGATGAAACGTCTGTTTAAATTACTCTTCAAAACCTATCCACTTCATTTTAGCGGTATGCTGGTATGTATTATTATCAGCGTTCTTGCAAATGTTCAGGGAACCATGTTCCTTCAGCCGCTTATTAATAACTATATCCAGCCGATGTTGGATAGCGGAAGCACAGATTTCGGTCCCCTTCTTGCAGCAATCACCAGAGTTGCGTGTTTCTATGCAATCGGTATAGTTGCGGCATTTGTACAGGCCTTAATTATGGCCTATGCTACTCAGGGAATGCTTATGAAGCTTAGAAATCAGTTGTTTGAACATATGGAAAGTCTTCCGATTCGATACTTTGATACACATGCACATGGAGATATCATGTCAGTTTATACCAATGATATCGATGCGCTGAGACAGATGATTTCACAGAGTATTCCTCAGATGATTAACAGTACTTTCACAATTGTTGCAGTGTTAATCTCAATGATTATGCTGAATATTCCATTGACAATCCTGACTCTTGCCATGGTTGGCGTGATGTTGTTTATTACAAGTAAGCTGGCTGCTCAGTCCGGTAGGTATTTCGTAAAACAGCAGAATGATTTGGGAACGGTAAATGGTAATATTGAGGAAATGATGAATGGCCAGAAGGTTGTCAAAGTGTTCAATCATGAAGAGGAAAGTGTTCAGAAGTTCGAAGAACTGAATGACAAACTCTATGATAGTGCTTATAATGCCAATAAATTTGCCAATGTTTTGATGCCTGTCAATGCTCAGATTGGTAACATCAGTTACGTATTATCGGCAGTTGTAGGTGGTGTGTTGGCACTGACAGGATTTGGCGGGTTCACAATTGGTGGACTTGCAAGTTTCCTTACATTTAATAAGTCATTTAATATGCCAATCAATCAGGTGTCACAGCAGTTGAATTTCGTTGTTATGGCTATGGCCGGTGCGAAGCGAATCTTTGCCTTGATTGACGAGGATCCGGAAACAGATGATGGATATGTTACTCTTGTAAATGCGAAGGAAGAAAACGGTCAGCTCATTGAAGTTGAGGAGCACACAGGAACTTGGGCATGGAAACATTTCCACCAGGCTGATGGCACCACAACATATCAGAAGTTGGAAGGAAATGTTCAGTTTGCGGATGTTGATTTTGGATACAACCCGGATAAAGTTGTGCTTCATAATATAGAAATGTATGCGGAACCGGGGCAGAAGATTGCTTTTGTTGGTGCAACCGGTGCAGGTAAGACGACAATCACCAATCTAATCAATAGATTCTATGATGTTGAGGATGGACGTATCCGATATGATGGAATCAACATTAATAAGATTAAGAAAGCGGATTTACGTCGTTCCTTGGGTATTGTTCTTCAGGATACACATCTTTTTACGGGAACGGTAGAAGAAAATATCAAATATGGTAAGCTCAATGCAACACATGAAGAAGTCGTGGCTGCTGCAAAGCTTGCCAATGCAGATGTGTTCATTCGACATTTGCCGCAGGGATATGATACAGTCCTGACTGGTGATGGTGCGAACCTTTCACAGGGACAGAGACAGCTTCTTGCAATTGCGAGAGCTGCCATTGCAGATCCTCCGGTATTAATTCTGGATGAGGCTACAAGTTCTATTGATACCAGAACAGAAAAGATTGTTCAGGACGGTATGGATAAACTTATGAGTGGTAGAACAACATTTGTTATTGCTCATAGATTGTCAACGATTAGAAATGCAGACTGTATCATGGTATTGGATCAGGGACGTATTATTGAACGTGGTAATCATGAAGAACTTATCAAAGAGGGTGGCAAGTACTACCAGCTTTATACAGGAAAAATTGTGAATGCATAGAGCAAGATAGAACAACTAAAAAATGCTAATTATAACAGGGAGATGATAGATATAATCATCTCCTTGTTTTTTTGCGTAAAAAGCCTAGGTAGACCTATATCATTAATATTTTATTAAAACATGTATCAACTGTGATAAAATTGTGAAAAAATCTGCTAAAATAGTATAAAGATTTTCGGAGCATTGGCCGAAATAAATAACAAGAAATATATATCTATGCTCAAGTTATGCCCATTTTTACTTGGAAAACGGATTTTAGAGAGGGAAAACTTGGATGATTTCAAATAACGTAACGCAGGGATTTGTTTACGGAAAGGGGCATTTTGCATGAATATTAGCAAGATGGATTTAAAGTCAAAATGGAAAAGAAATAGAGGCAAGCGATTGAAACAATGCGTGTCTCTTATTTTGATATTTGCAATGATCTTCACAATGTGGGGACCGGATTGGAGTGTATATGCGGATTATAACACCTCCACACTAAGTGGAGAGATGCTGGATGTAGAGTCCGGTAATAAAATCGGTATTTCCGCAACTTCAACGGCAGCTGCATTTGAATCAATCGATACCGCATATTTTACAGTACAGGGAGATTATTCAGATACATTGACCTATACAGCCAGCCTGTATATCAATAATGAGAGTACGTCCTCAAGCTCTGCGACAAGCGGTGTGCTGGCAGATACTGTTGGCGGAACAGTGGATATTCAGCCGGGTTCAGCAAACCGTAAGGAAGTAGCGGTCGATTTCACACAGAATAAGACGAATTATGTTGCTTCCGGAGAAAACTATTCTATTATCATTAATCTGTCATTTACAGGAAATGAATCAGTGACTGTATTTGGATATAATAGTGACGGTTCGGTAACTGGACTTTTAGATACTTCAGGTGATGGATTGGATGAGAGTGATAACTATGTAAGAGTCAAGACAACATCTGCAGCTTCTGTAGACGATACAGATGTTACTCTTTCAGCAGATAAGACGGTTCTTTCAACTGGTGAATCTACAGATATTAAGGCGACACTTTCCCCGGCATATCAGAGAGACGTAGAATATTCGATTGCCGGTGACGGAAGCGTACTTTCAGTAGATACATCTGCTGAAATGGTTACAGCCGGTTCCACATCCGGAACGGAGACGGTCACTGCAACTGTTGGCACAAAGACATCCAGTCTCACATTCTATGTGCTGGATGCGTCTATGTCTTCAACCAACTATCAGTTTACCGGCGGAGAAGTAAAGCCTGATAGTAATATTACGGTGGTATGTGGTTCAACTACGTTGAGTCAGGGCACGGATTATGAGATTACATATTCAGATAATGTTAATCCGGGTACAGCAACAGCCAAGATTACAGGTAAGGGGACATACAGCGGATTTGAAAAATCGCTTTCCTTCACAATTGCATCTATTAGCATAACTGGAAATGTTGCAGTGTCAGCAGCAACTATTGATACATCTACTTCATCAGTGTCAGCAGCAACTATTGTATATACGGATCCGGATGATTCCAACGTAACAAAGACATTGGAAAAGGATGTTGATTATACAATTACAGCAGCACAGACAGGTTCTGATGCGAATGGTATAACTTATAGTTTGACAGTAACGGGTATAGGTGGATATACCGGTTCACAGACATTGTCTTATACGGTAGCTCCATCAAGCAGTGATCCGGTTGATATCGGTGCAATGTATTCCGCAAAGCTTTCATCCGGAACCTATTACTCATACACAAAGGCTGCAATCAAGCCAAGTGCAGATGATATTAACTTCTACTACAAGGGTACGGACACAGCAGTTACATCTATTACAACAGCTGTGAAGGGAACTGCAGGTGCTTCTTCTGCGGATGTAGTTATTACTTATGGAGATAACATCGATGCTGGTACAGGAACAGTAATCCTGACAGGCCAGGGTAAATATACCGGAACGATTACAGTAGAGTTTTCTATTGTAGAAAATGATATTAGTGATTCAGCTACAACGGCGGAAGGAACTATTGGTCATGTGGCACTCTATATCGACGGAGATGCATATGATGCAAACAATCAGAAGAACTATGTACATGACGGTACAGAAAAGAAGCCAACGATTACTGCTCAGGTTTGGGATGGTAACCAGTATCAGGACATGGTGGCCGGAACAGATTTTAGTGTAGATTATCTGAACAATGTATCGATTGGACAGGCAACTATTAATATTAACGGTATTGGTGGATTTACCGGAACTTATACAATGAACTTTAATGTGATTGGAGATCTTGAGAATGATGCCAAGGTAACATTTAAAGATAATTCTTATGTAACACCAACTTCCGGTAAGGCTACATCCACATATTCAGAAGAGTTTGATGGAAATGCACATACAGGTGTGATTTCTTCTGTTCAGCTTGGAACAAAGAAACTTACAAAGCGGGATGAAGGAAGTACAGCGGATGGATATTATCTGTCATACACCAATAATACAGATGCAGGAACAGCAACAGTTAAGGTTATTGGTACAGGTATCTATGATGGAATGGTAGATGAGATTACATTTACGATTACATCAAGGCCACTTTCATCATCTACGGATAGTGTAAATATTACAGATGCAGACACAGCGTATTCCTATAGTGGAGCAGCAGTAACACCTACATATGAAGTTATTGCTAAGTTGACGAATGATACAACTTTAGTGGAAAATACAGACTATACAGCTGCGTGTACAAATAATGTGGAAGCAGGTACCGCAACCCTTACAGTAACCGGTACCGGAAACTATTCAGGAACACTGAGCGCGACATATACAGTGAACAAACTGGATATTTCCAAAGCTACGATTACTTATACGAATAGTTATGTATATACGGGTTCAGCAGTCACATTGAGCGATCTTGTGATTTCCTATAATGGACAGACAATAAGTACGGATAACTATACAGTTTCTTATGCCAACAATACAAAAGTAGCTCAGTCTACAGATACTAATGCACCGACAGCAACAATCACAGGTAAGGGCAATCTGACGGGTGAATATGCTGCAAAGTTTACGATTTCAGCACAGACACTGGTTGATCTAAAGGTTACATTGGGAGGTAAGGAGACAACAAATTACGGAGATACCGGAGCGAAGAGAACAACTACCTATACAGCTGTTTACGATGGTAAGAAGAAAACTCCAACACCGGTAATCTGGAATAGTGCAGGAACGAAGAAATTAACAAAGGGAACAGATTACACAGTTTCCTATACAAATAATACAAATGCGGCTGAGTCAACGAATGAGGATGGTACGCTGAATGCCAATGCACCGTTTGTAACAATTACCGGTAAGGGCAATTACGCGGGAACAGTCGTATATGTGTACTTTACAATTTCACCGAAGTCAATATCTTCATCTGATATCTCTGTAACGGATGATATCCAGATTGATGCGACAGATTTGACATCAGATACTGCAACAGCAACAGTAGATGGTGGAAAGTATATTCCAACCAAGAATGCAATGACAGTTTCTGATAATGGCATTACGGTTGTAAATACAGGGGATGAAATCCTTACTCGAGGAACGGATTACACAGTTGTAGCCGGACAAGGTGGTACAACTGCAGGAACAGATAATACGGCAATTGTTTCCGGTATCGGAAATTATACCGGTTCCATAGAGGTTAGTTACACTATTGGTCAGAATATCGCGAACGCGACAGTATCGTTGTTAAAACCATCTGATGGTTCGAAATTTACAGCGACAACAAGCGAGGGACTATATAATGTAAACTATCTTGGCAATGTCAGACCGGGTGTAAGTATTACATATCAGGCGGATGGTGACCTTGCTTCTTACACAGAAGATTCAACCACCGGTAAGTATGTACAGAATACGGATTCTGATATTAGCTTGTCATTCGATAGCGTCAAGGCATCATTGGATGGTGCCGGAAGCTATGACGCCGGTTCAACTGTTTATATGACAGCAACGGCAGATGCAACAAAGCTTAAATATTTTGGAAATGTTACAGTTGGATATTATATTGATACTTTATCCATTGCCGATGCGGAAGTATCGCTTTCTGCATATGGACTTTCCACTGGATATACGCAGGATTCTTCTGACGATAAGACTTTCCATATTACATATAATGGCAAGGATAATATTCCGGTTGTAACATCAAACATTGCAACCTGTACATTTGATGTGGTTTCTTCACTTGGAAGTGACTTAACATCAGCAGACTATAAGATTTCAAGTAGCTCTTCACCGGTTAAAAATGCAGGAAGCTATACTATTACACTGACAGGTAAGAAGAGTTATACGGGAACAATTACATTGACACTGGTAGTTGATAAAGCGGTACTCGGAACAGATGATGTTGCCAACTATAAATCTATACCAGAGTCTGCATTAACGGATGGAACGCTTCAGACGCAGGTTTCATCTGCAGCATCGGATAAGAGATTTGTATTTACACAGCCTGATAAAGTGATTTATACAGGCAAGCCGGTATCATTCCAGCTTTATGTTTGGGATACTGCAATTGCTGATGCTAATGATGCGCAGGGTACAGGATATCATCTGTTAAAGACAGGTGATGATAATCTGACATGGTCAACAAGGTCAGATGATGTATCCGGAACAAATCCATTTACAACAGTTACGGAACCGGGCACCAAGAATACTTATCTGGTAGCAAAAGCAGATAGCAATTATACCGGTTATATTCCGATTACAGTTGAGGTGGAGCAGCGTGTAATCAGCTCAGATACAATCACATTGAATCCGACAAAAGTATCGGATCAGGTTTATGATGGTACGGCAAAGACACCATTGGATAGTATGAATGTAATCTATACAAATCCGGAGGATTCGTCACAGCGTATTACGTTGACCCAGGGCACAGATTACAAGGTCAGCTATTCGGCTAACGTTAATCCGGGATTGGTAAATGTTACGATTTCAGCAGTTTCTGGAAATGCGTACTACACCGGTGAATACAAGACAACCTTTGGAATCTATGGAGATTTGTCGACAAGCTACTATACAAAGAGCCTGACAACTACAACAACCGGTTCTGATGGAACAGCTACAAATCTGACCTATAACTTAGATCAGAACGGTAAGATTGAGAACTTTAAGAGCCTTATTACAAACAAAATCAGTGTTACAGATGACAAGGGTAACGCTCTTACAGCAGGCACAGACTTTACCATTATCGTAGAGGATTCTTATGGTAATACAGCAACTTCTACAGATGGAACAACAGTTACATATGAAACTAGCGAATCCGGTGGTGTTGTTGGATTGCGTGGTGGAGACGCAGCCGTATACATTTCCGGTGTAAATGATAAATACTATACCGGAACGGTTCAGATTGGAACCATTACGCTGACTGCAGATTTAAGTCAGGCAACGGTTGATTTATCGAAGACAGTTTATTATTACACTGGTAATAAGATTACAATCAATCCAAGTGTTAAACTTAATGGAATTACGCTTCAACAAGGTAGGGACTATAAGATTATCTACGACAGCCAGTATGAAGATGGTGTGGTAGATATTGGTAAACACAGCATTACAATTGAAGCGCTGGATACTTCAACAAGTTTCACAGGACAGATTACAAAGGATAATATTTTTACAGTTAAATACAACCTGAACGATGCAGAAGTTACTCTTAGTCCTACAGAATTTGTCTATGATGGTACAGATAAGGGTGAGAGCTCAGGTAAAGTTTCGGTTACAGTATCTGTTGCCGGTACAAGGCTGACACCTGGGGATGACTATGTATTGCAGTATCCGGACTCTGACTACACAAGTGCCGGACAGAAGACAATTGTTGTGGCAAGTTCAGATGCAACACCATACAGTGTTGGTAAGAAGAGCGCAACATTTAATATTGGAACAATCAATATTGAAAGTGCTATTGTGACTCTGGATAAGACCAATGACACATATACTTATACAGGATTGGGTATCACACCACAGGTAACAGTAACACTGTCTACCGGAACAACACTTGTAGAAGGCACAGACTTTAAGATTGACCAGTATATCAATAATGTTAATGTTGCAAGTAAAGACAGCGGATTAAATACGCCAACGATTGTAATTACCGGTATAGGAAATTATACAGGTACAATTCGAAAGACCTTTACAATCACACAGGCGGATATTTCTAATTCTGATTATGTAATTGCGTCAATTGATGATAATGTTGACTTTGCAGGTATCGGTAATGCGGTTAAGCCAAATTACACATTTACCAACAAGGCAACAGGTAAGGTATTGGTAGAGGGCGAAGATTACACTGTTTCCGAGCCAAGTTCGCCGACAACAAACTTCGGTGCGGGAACCAATGCGGCCTATATCGAGTTCACAGGTGCGGGAACCAATTACAGCGGAACAATTAAGCATTGGTACACAATTAATGCCATTGATTTATCTACATCTGCAACAGTTGTAATTGATCAGAGCAGCACAGAGTACACCGGTGCAGCAGTTGATCCGGTTATTAGGGTTACGGTTCCGATTAACGGAATGAAGAATGAGGACGGTACTGTGGCAACATATGAGTTACAGGAAGGCACGGACTACACAATTACACGTGATAGTACAATGAAGAATGCCGGAAAGTATACGATTATTATTACGGGTACCGGAACGAACTTTATCAATACGAAGTCCATTACCTTTACAATTACTCCGAGAAATCTTGCGCTGACAGAAAGTACGCAGATTTCTGCTGAGATTAAGGACGAGAAGAAGAACAATGCATGGACAGGTAGTGCAATTACAATGACAGGGGATGACTTGTCTGTACGGGATACCGGATTGATAACTCCTAATCCATATGATCTTGTTTGTGGAACAGATTATGAGATTTCAGGATATACAAATAATGTCGATGCAGGTACAGCAAGTGTTACAATCACCGGTAAGGGTAACTACACCGGATCCAGAGTATTGGAATTCAATATTGGAGAATCTATAGAAGATGCAGTAGTGACTTTGGAAGGATCTAATTACACTTATGACGGAACAGAGAAAAAACCGGGCATAGCCAGTGTTAAACTGGGAGATGTAACCCTTACAAATGAGCAATATACTGTTTCTTATGAAGATGACACAGTACATAGAACCTGGGATGATGCAACCAGCACATCAGATGGTATGAAGACAGTAACAGTTACAGGTAATAGCAAAAAAGGATATTACGGAACAGTTACAAAACAGTATGAGATACAGCCAAAGACTTTGAGCTCAGAAAATATTGTTATTAAGTTCAAGGATGTCGAGGATCCATTCTCAATGACATATACCGGATCTGCTCTTGAACCGGAGGTTCAGGTATATGATTATGAGATTAGTAAAACAACGCCAATTGAGCAGTATGACTACGATGTATCTTATAGAAATAACGTGCAGACAACCCGAGAAGGCAATCTGGCATATGTAGATATTAAACTTAAGAATGACTACAACAACACAGATGCTACGGGTGCATACTCCAAGTCGTTCAGTATTTCACCACAGTCTATTTCTGAGGATGCAGGATACACACTGGCGGTTGTGGATGACACAGATGGATTAAATGATAGTCGTTATCATTGGACGGGATCACCAATTACTCCGGAGGTTGTACTGAAGGATGCTAGTGGAAATGTAATTCCACAGACACAGGATGGCGTAACGAATTATACGGTGAAGTATACCGGAGTAAGCAATGATGGCTCAATGCTTCCAATCAATTCCGGCGCAGCTAAGGCAACGATTGAAGGTGCCAATAACTTCGGCGGAACAATGGATGTAAATTACATCATTTACTCAGATTTGAGCGTTGCGAACTCAGGAAGTGGTGAGACCACTATTGAGATTCCGGAGCAGTTCTATCTTGGAATTGATGGGGAAACACTTCCTACACCGACACCAACAGTAGTTTCCGGTGGAAATGTATTGGAGAGTGGAGTAAATTTCGAAACGACCTATACATATGATGGGAATATTGGACATGCCCATATCACTGCGATTGCAGATGGTACGAATAATTTCTATACAAATGATTACACCTGTGACTTTACAATGACAGGTGATGCGAGCAATCTGAAGGTAGATGGTGTTCAGGATGTTTATATCTATGATGGACAGGAACACAATCCGTTGAAAGATGATGGTGTGAAAGTGATTTCACCAAGTGGAGCAACTTATGATTTCGATTATGACAGCGTTGTATTTGAAAGATTGAAGGATGATTCCACTTATGAGACAACAGATGATTTTGTCAATGCAGGTACAATTCGTGCAACAGTGCCTGTTACAGTTGGAAATCAGACAGTCCAAGTAGTGACTAGTTATACCATTCGTCCAAAGACCCTTCGAAATGGTGGAATTAGTGTGAAACTAATTTCAGAGGATTACTACAGCGGAAGAAACTTGACACCTTACCCATCTGTATTTTACGATACAGATACTGAAGATGATTCAAATGAACTCATCGAACTTAAGAGAGGTACAGATTACACATTGTCATATTCTGACAATAAGTATCCTGGTCAGGCAGCCGTTGAGATTAGTGGTATTGGAAATTATTCAGAATCAACAACAAGATGGTTCAGTATTGTTCCGGCCGAACCGGCTAGCTTAAGTGGCACAGCTGTTTCCAGTACATCGGTACAGCTGTCTTGGAGAAAAGATTCCAGAGTAGATGGATATGTGATTTACTCTGTAGATGGAACAGTACTGACACAGATTGGAACAACAACAAATAACACCTATGCGGTTACAGGATTGAATTCCAGTACGACATACACATTTAAGGTATCTAGTTATGTAACGGTTGATGGTGTCACCAGTTATAGTGTTCCGAAGGCTGTGCAGGCAACAACAACAATTGCAACTCCGTCCGGAAATGGTACATCGTCTACATCTAAGCAGGCGGTTATTACGCTGGGTGGAAATGCAGGAGAATCCATCAAGATTTATAGATCTGCCTCTCGAAATGGTACGTATACACAGATTGCCACAGTTCCGGCAGAAAAAGGAACATATGTGGATTCCGGTCTGACTTCCGGTAAGACATATTATTACAAGTTACAGGCATATCGTCAGATTGACGGTTCTTGGTATGGAAGTACGATGTCCGCACCATTTAGTGTTACAGTGAAGTAGGGATAATAGATCATGGAAGAACTGGATAAGAAAGGTGTGAGTCTGGAATTATCTGCTGCAGGTAAGGCGGCAGATAAGATAGCCAGAGAGCATGGCGAATATAAGCGCCAATCCAAAACAGAAGATATAGTTGAAAGCAAGCCCCGCAGAGATGCGGGGCTAGCGTCGTTACAGGAGGAACCAAAGGAGGCCGCTGTAACAGAGAAAAAAGTAGAAGAGACAGAAGAAAAAACAGAAGAGAAAACAGAAGAAAAAGAGCATAGGCCAAAATATGTTATAGGAGACTTTACCTTTAAGACATTTCATGAGTATCGTGATGCCCAGGAGGATGTGAAGAAAATCGAGTTGATTAACAAGGAACTTGATATTCATGATCCTGCGACTGCAGTTCGTCTGTACAATATGATAAGAGCCGGAGAAATCGCATTTAAGAGTCCGATTGGAGAGCAGTTTTTCGATCATATAGCGGATATAGTGGCGGATCGTTCCATTGGCCTGTTAGAAGATCGTGCGGTAATCGAAGAGGCGGATGATGCGGTAAAGAACCAGAAGAGAATTGGTGCATTTATCATTGCACTTGCGGTAATCGCCTTTGGATATTTCGGATATTCAGAGATTCATACGATACTGGAGACAAGACGGATGAGCCATTTACAGGAGCAGGTGGGCTCGGACGATACCGGTTATACATATGAAACAGGTTCAGAGGATTCTGACTCGGATGCTGATTCAGACGGAACAGAAAAGAAGTGGGATGATTCCTACGTGGATCCTTCCACATTGACTGTTTTGGATAAGTTTTCACAGTTAAAGTCACAGAATGAGGATCTTGCAGGATGGCTCGAGATAGATGATACAGATATCAACTATCCGGTTATGCAGACAGAGGACAATGAGTATTATTTAACGCATAACTTTGACAAGGCAGATGACTCTAATGGTGCGTTATTTGCAGATTATCGTTCCGATCTTGTGAATTCTACGACGAATACCATTATTTATGGACATAACATGAAAAGCGGAATGATGTTTGGCGGTCTGAAAAAGTATCTGGATGAGGATTACTATAATGAGCACAAGACGATTCATTTCAGCACACTGTATGAAGACCGGAAGTATGAAGTGGTGGCAGTATGTCTATCCAAGGTTGCATATCAGGATGATAACAGTTATAGATATTATAATTTTATTGATGCAGCAAGTGCCACTGAGTTCCAGGCATTTTATGAAAATGTACAGAGTTTGTCGGTATATGGTACGGAAATTGACATGTCATCAGATGATCAGTTGCTAACTCTTTCAACATGTAACAGTTATGTTGACGATGGACGACTGTTCTTAGTTGCAAAACGCGTGGAATAAAGGTACAATTATACTATATGTAGTGGGAGTCTACCCATTTGGGTGTAGAAACTCACGACCGACATGGAAGGGAATCCCCGGAGTACTCAAGGAGGAATGTCGGAGTAATCAGATTTCTTATGAGTGGAGAATGAGTACATGAAAGTAAGTTCGAAAATTGGATGGATACTAGTAGCGCTTTCCGTAGTGTTGAGCGTATGGGTGTTGGCAGTAGGAAGAACACAGGCTTTAACTGATCAGACAGATTACGATGTTGATGCGTCAGGTACTTTGAATATTTATGACACCGTAACCACAATTGATGGTAGTGCTTTTTCTGGAAGAACAGATATTAAGCAGACATCGTTGCCATCATCTATTGTTACAATTGGTAGCGCTGCATTTCAGGGATGTACAGAATTGACTTCTGTTACATTGAATTCCGGATTGCAGACCATTGGTGATCAGGCATTCTACAATACAGGTATCAGTAGCATTACAATTCCTGAGACAGTATCATCTATAGGTAGTGGAGCATTTGACGGTTGTGACAGTTTATCATCTATTTCAGTGGCATCCGGAAATGGTTCCTATAAATCATCAGATGGAGCTCTTTACAATGCATCCGGAAGCAGATTGATCTTTGTACCGAATGGTAAGGGTGGAAGCATCAGTATACCTGATAGCTGTACAACTATCGGAGCGGGAGCCTTTGCCGGTAATAATGGTATTACAGCAGTTACACTTCCAAGCAATGTTACAACAATAGAAGCAGGCGCATTTGATGATTCAAGAGTCAGCACACTTTATATCTATAACACAGGAGCATCCATTGGCTCCCTGGGAAGTTCTGTAAGTACTATTTATGGTTATGCGGGTTCTTCTGCGGAGACATATGCGCAGGATAATCACATCACTTTTGTTGTACTTGGAAATTCTGGAGGTGGTGGAGACAATCCTACACCGGATCCGAACACTGATCCAGATCCAGATCCACCGGTTACTGTTTCTTATACAGTTACATTTGATTTGAATGGTGGTGCTATAGACGGTAGCACAGAAAATATCACTTATAGTGTTGTAGAAGGTGGACATACTACAGTTCCTGCAGATCCAACAAGAAGCGGTTATGTATTTGCCGGTTGGACAAGTAGCGTGGATGGGTTCACGGTGGATAGTGACATTACAGAGGATGTAACATTTACGGCACAGTGGACGAAATCTGAAGCACCGGCAGGATCATATACAGTTGTATTTGATGTTAATGGTGGCGCAGAATATTACGATTCTCAGGTAGTTCAGAGTGGAGCTAAGGTGACAAATCCGGGAACTCCGACAAGAGAAGGATATACATTTGTAGGCTGGTATCATGGCGGGACAGCCTGGAATTTCGATTCAGATACAGTATCTCAGGACATGACATTGATAGCTTGGTGGAAGAACAATGCAACGGGAACTGTTAGCAATGGAACCGGTGCTGCAACGCTTGGTTCCGGTCCGACATCCGGTGGGGCCGGTGGCTCAGGAAGCGGTTCAGGCGGCGGACATTCATTGGATAAGACACCTTCAACAGCGGATGGAGATCTTGATCCAAGGTTTGCACTGTGCCTGGCTATATTCCTTGCCGGCGTTGGAATGCTTATTTATAGTAGACAGTCTAAGATGCAGTTCTTGGCAGATCGAAGCAAAAGATAAAATGGTATTTAAGCGGACACAGTAGTGTCCGCTTTTTTAGTGCATTTACGAAAGTACAATAAATCAAAAACTTTTCTGCACAGAAAAAAAGAAAGTGCTATAATGGTTTAGAAATAAATACGTTTGCTAGGGGTGCAGAAGCGCTGAGAGATTCAATTGAAATATTGAATTAACCCTTGAACTTGATCCGGATTATACCGGCGTAAGGAAGCAATGTGATTCCCCCCTGGCATGTTAGACATAATGTAAAAGGGAGGTTTTTTTATGTCAATTTTTGCAAAAACTATAACAGAGGAGAGTTATAGAAAACGTTTGAATGCAAAGCAGATTGCATTCTCAGCAATGGCAGTTGCTCTTGCTATGGTTACATCAATGATTAAGATGTTTGAGTTACCAATGGGTGGTTCCATTACAGCATTTTCCATGCTTTTTATTGTATTGATTGGATATTGGTTTGGACTTGGAACAGGACTTACAGCAGCGGTTGCTTATGGAGTATTGCAGTTGATTGTGAATCCGTATGTGCTTAATGTGCCACAGGTAATTGTTGATTATTTCCTGGCATTTGGAGCATTGGGACTCTCTGGAGTATTTCACGAAAAGAAGAACGGATTGGTTAAGGGATATATTCTGGCGGTTCTGGGAAGATATTTCTTCGCAACACTTTCAGGAGTGATATTTTTTGGAACATATGCGCCGGATTCATTTCCGAATCCATTGGCATATTCGCTAGTTTACAATGGTTCATATCTTGGAGCAGAAGCTTTGATTACACTGGTCCTGATTTGTATACCACCGGTACAGCATGGACTGGATATCGTAAAGAAAACAGTGGCAGCAGACGAGTAATGAAACATAAAGAGGCAGGAAATCCTAGGATTCCCTGCCTCTTATTAATGTCAAAATAGTGTCTATTGATATCGATCCAGCTTCTTGGCAACATTTAAAATACGCTGAAGCATGGCCTGCGTCTGATCGGCGCTTTCTTTATTTGTATCGGTTAATTCATCGGCCTGCTGTGCACTGGCGGTTACTTCTTCCGTGGTTGCACTGAGTTGTGTAATGGAATCAACAATACGGTTATTCTCTTCAGATAATGTGTTTAATTGATTATCAATGTCCTTGATACTGTCTGCTAGATGAAGAACATTGGTATTCATCTCTTCGAAACTATCAGCGACATCATTGATAATTTGGCTCTGTGCGCGAGTGGCGTCAACAGAAATTTTGACAGCTTCGCCTGCGGCATTGGCATGATCCGATAATTCACCAAGAATCGTAGCTATATTTTCGGTTTCTGCACGAGTCTGCTCTGCAAGGTCACGAATTTCATCAGCAACAACGGCAAATCCACGTCCTGCCTCGCCGGCACGGGCAGATTCAATAGAAGCGTTTAGTGCCAAAAGGTTTGTCTTTGATGAAATTGCAAAGATAGTATCAGCAATTCCCTTGACGTCTTCAGCTCTGGTTTGCAGTTTAGCCATGGCATCAGCAACATTTTCATTTGCATCTGCGATGGTACGTCCTTGAGACTTCATATGTTCAACCATTCGTAGGCTGTTTGCGTTTAATTCTTCAGACTTTTTAGCTACGAGTACCATTTTATCGGAAGTGGCGAGTGTTGTATCAATGCCATTTTGGATATTCTGTGTCATAGTAGTCTGATCTGTAATGTTTTCAGCGGTATGTAACGTACTGTTTGAAATGTTACGCATTGCGTCAGAAACAGTGCTGGAGGAGTTGGATAACTCTGTCATATATCCCATAGCACGCTCGGTGCCGTTTCGGACTTCAGAAGCAACCTCCATAACATCTGAAAGCATTGCGTCGGATGTCTCCTGATCCTGCTTTAATTTGTCCATGGTATCATTCTGAAAATCAGAGGCGATCCTCTCGGCAAGTATTACAATCAGACAGAATACAGTGATTACAATAAGGTTCATAATAGCTTTAATATCTTCATGAGACTCTAAGTCATATCCGTTTAGGATGAAACGCTGAGCAAAGAAGATAAAAATGGTTTCAATATAATAAATTATGGTTGTGATTTTGGTAAATCTCATATCATAGAACAATACACAACCAACCAATGGTACGAGACCCATATAAGTAAGGTACATTGCATTGAGCCATAAGCCGGAGAACAATGTAGTAAACACTAGCATCATTGCGGCACGGAAACGTAATTTTTCAGATTCCGGGTCCTTCTTTATTAAGATTGATAATACAATGGAATTGAAGATGGCTAATCCTATTAGAAAATAGCCGTTTAGTGGAAAAAGTTCGCCCATATTCATCTGTATTACAGATACAATGATGACTACCAGATTGTAGATGAAATAGCCAATTGTCATTGCGCGGTTCATACGATGAAGCTGTTCTCCTCGATCAGCATAGCGGAATTGTTTTTCGTTCATAAAACTCATTCTCCCAATTTTTTATTTTTTTAGAAAAATAGACACTAAACTAAATTAATCTTAACATCTAAAATGAAAATTGTGAAATGAAAAAATGATAAAGCATGGGTTAAGAAAAGTCATGTTTTGTTCGATATAAAAAATGTAACAACACATGAAAATGTGAGATAGCTGTTAATTGGAATTTTTTCATAAAAAAATAAAAAATTTCAAAAAATAGTTAAGTTTTTGTGAATCGGTTCCGATATATGGTTTGAGAACCAAAAAAGGCTTCAAGCTCAAGGACGAAAGGAGAGTGCCGTTATGCGTATAGAGGCTTACAATCAAGTAGCTCAGATTTATGCAGCAAATAAGACAGCGAAGACAACCAGTACGGCGAAGACTAGTTCTGCAAAGGACGTTTTCCAGATGTCATCTGCAGGCAGAGATCTTCAGGTCGCAAAACAGGCAGTCGCAGAAGCTTCGGATATCAGGGAAGATAAAGTTGCCGATATGAAACAGAAGATTGAGGCAGGCAATTATCAGGTTAATACCGGAGATTTCGCAAGTGTGTTATTAGCAAAGTATAACAATGAGCTGTAAAGTGAGGGACGATCGTGGCTAGTTTAATGGATGAATTATTAGAGACAATGGAAGAAGAAAAGGCTGGTTACGACGCCCTTATTGCGCTTACAGACGACAAGCGTGAGTCCATAGTTCATAATAAGTTGGAACTATTGGAGCAGGTGACTTCTCGTGAAGAAGAAATCACGTCAGGGTTAAAGAATCTGGAGAATCGCCGGCTGAAAGTGTTGAAAGACATGGCTGTAGTGCTTGGTCACGATGGTGAAGACATGACAGTTACGCATTTAATTGCGTTACTGAAGGAACAGCCAAAAGAACAGGCAGCACTTACAAAAGCAAGAGATGAATTGGTGGAATCTGCAAAGCGAATGCGTTTTATGAATGATCAGATTCAGATTCTGCTGGAACAGGCCATGGAAATGGTCGATTTTGATCTCACTCTGTTTCGTAGCTTAAGACAGGCACCGGAAACTGCAAATTACAATGGCAGCGGATATAATACCGGTGATAGACTTGGCGGCGGTGGCTTTGATGCAAAACAATAGATATCCGAGCCTCTCATAAGAATTAGGAGGAATAGACCATGGCAAATGGTTTCGGTAGTTTATATGTAGGTGCTTCAGGCTTACAGAACTCTCAGAATGGTTTAAATGTAATAGCAAACAACATGGCAAACGTAAACACTACTGGATACGTTCGCCAGCAGGTCGTTTATGCAGATAAAGACTATACATCCACGGGGCAGTATGCATCGATTAGCAAACAGAAGACAGGACTTGGTGTTACAATCGGTGATGTTACGCATACCAGGGATGTTTTTTTAGACGCATCTTATAGAACACAATCAAGTAGAAAGAATTTCTATTCATCTTTGTATGATGCAACTTCCGAGGTGGAGACATTTTTACAGGAGATGGATGGGGCTGATTTTAAAACGGCTCTTTCGGATTTATACAGTGCATTCGCAGAATATGCCAAGGATCCGTCAGACAGTGCAAATCAGAATTTGGTTGTGCAGAAATCAGAACTGTTTATCAGTCGTGCGAAATCAGTGTACGACGGTCTGAAACAATACCAAACTACAATAAATACAAAAATTAATAATGATGTGGATCGAATTAATGAAATCGGTAAGGCTATCACAAAGCTCAATGTTCAGATTCAGCGTATTGAGGCAGCAGGTGTAGAAACGGCTGCGTCTCTAAGAGATGAGCGTGATAATTATCTGGATGAACTGTCCGGTTTGGCAAACATTTCCTATAGTGAAACATTTGACGGAATTGTTAAGGTCAAGATTGAGGGGCAGTATTTCGTTACTGAAGTTGGATATAACGAGATAAAGAATTACAAGGATGCAGTCACAGGCTTTGTTACTCCGTATTGGGACATTTTATCGGATCCTGACAATGGCGATTATTATAATGTTTTTGATTTAAGTAATGTTCAGTCAATGAACAACAATGACAAGGGTGAAGTAAAAGCACTGTTATTGGCAAGAGGTGATCATTATGCGACTTATCTGGACTTGATGAAAGATAATAGTAATAGTGAATTCGATGATACCATGAAATATGACAGAGGTATTGGTAATTCTGTCATTATGAATGCGCAGGCAGAATTGGATAACCTGGTGCACAGTATCGTTACTTCTATTAACAATTTGTTTTCGCCAACAGTAACGTACGCAGAACTTCAGACAAACCTGGGAAATACAGCAGCAATTTCCTATCCAATTACCGGAACAGATGCTGATGGAAACTCAGTTACAATCACTGCTGATACAAAGGTGTTGGATTCTGTGAATTGTTCCGTAGGATCGGATAAGAAACTTCCGCCGGCAGAATTATTCTCCAGAAATGGAGCAGATAGATATACTGAGGTGACAGTAAATGGTGAAACAGTCTATGTATACAATGAAGAAGCGGTAGAAGATGGTGATCCGGATACTGTTACAGATACATCTAAGGACTATACAATTAATAGTTTGTCTGTAAATAGTACTTTGGTAGAGAACCAGAGCCTGATTCCATTCCGGAAGCAGGCAACTGATGAGGATAGTATCAACTATGATCTGGCATCCAAGTTAGAGCAGATATGGGCGAGCAATTCATTCTATCTGAACCCGGATGATGGAACACCAACAACATTTCAGAGTGTATACACAAAACTGGTTGGAAATCTGGGAACGAATGGAAATATTTACAAGGCGACTACAGAGTCCCTGACAAATACAGTGGATTCAGTAGATGCAAATCGTCAGCAGGTATTTGGTGTTTCTTCTGATGAAGAACTTACAACAATGATCAAATATCAGAATGCTTATAATGCAAGCAGTAGATATATTAATGTTGTTAATTCTATGATTGAGTATTTATTAACTTCTACTGGAGCATAAGATGAGGAAAACGTCGGATTTCGGGTTTAGAAATCCGGCGTTTATGTCGATATAGGACATGTAAGGCAATGATATAAGAAAGCATAGGTGAATATATGTCATCAACTTTTTTTGGATTAACAATTGGCGCATCTGGATTAAATGCATTTCAGGCGTCTATCAATACAACAGCAAATAACATTTCTAATGTACAGACAGACGGATACTCCAAGCAGGTTACAAATCTTGAAGCATCCTCTTCTCTTCGCGTATTTCAGCGTTATGGAACAACCGGAACAGGTGTAACTGCAAAGTCGGTTACTCAGCTTCGTGACCAGTATTATGATGAAAAATACTGGAACAATCAGTCGAAATACGGAGAGTTCGATAAGAAGGTCTATTATATGACCCAGATTGAAAACTATTTTACAGATAGCTCAACAGTAGAAGGTTTTTCTACAATTTATGCAAAGCTGTTCAATGCATTGGATTCTCTTTCTGACAATGCGGGAGATAGTTCAGTTAGAAATGAGTTCATCAGCGATGCGAAAGAGCTTATGACATATTTCAATACTATGGCAAATCAGTTACAGGAACTGCAGAGCACAATCAATGATGAAATCAAAACCACGGTAGATAACGTGAATTCTATTGCTGAGAAGATTGCTCAGCTTAATAAGCAGATCAATGTAATTGAAATGGAAGGCGGACATGCCAACGAACTTCGTGATGAAAGAGCGCTTCTGGTGGATGAATTGTCAGAGATTATTCCTGTTCAGGTTAACGAAGAAAAGGTTACCAATTCCAATTATCCGGATATGGACACGGGAGCTACACTGTATACCGTAAAGTTTAACGGTCGTTTATTGGTAGATACATATAACTACAATACATTAACCACCACAACTCGTAGCGAGCATGATAACCAGAGCGATATTGACGGATTGTATGATGTGGCCTGGAGTGATTCCGGAGCGACATTGAATATTAACGGTAAGAATATGACGGGAGCACTTCGCGCGTTATTTCAGATTCGTGATGGTAATAATGGAGAAAATCTTACAGGTAAGGTTTCCGGTGCAACTACTACATCCATCACAGTTGCAAATCCGAGTATCACCAGTATTTCCAGCATGAATATGGCAAAACAGGGTGTGCTTACTGTAGGAAATACAGAGTATGCATATGATGGTTTTTCAGCTGTAACGGATGCAGATGGAAATATTGAAAGTTACACTTTCCTCCTAAAGGAAGCAATCACAGATACTGCAGCAAATAGATTAAGTGGCGGCAATGCTTATGTCGGAGAGAATGTGTCTTATAAGGGTATACCTTATTATCAGAATCAGCTGAATACATTCTTACGTTCTTTGGCAAAGAAATTCAACGATACTGAAGAGTGCGGATATGATCAGACCGGCAAGAAGATGGGAGCTTTCTTTGTGGCAGACGATAAAGTGAATGGTGGAGAATTTGATTTTTCCGATGAATTCCATGAACTGGCGTATGATTCTACAAATAAAAAGTTTGTATCCACAACAGGAAATGATTCAGGAGATACAGATGACGATCCGACAACAGAAAAGAAGTCTATGACATTTTATAGTGATGCAGAGACCGCAGAAAAAGCGGGTTCAACAACATCTACAGGAAAATATGATACGTACTATCTTCTGACAGCATTGAATTGTGACGTTGCACAGGCGACACAGGAAAATCCACAGATTATGTCAACACAGACATCGGATCCGAATCATCCTACCGGTGTTGATACATTTGATATTGTAGATCAGCTGTTAGAGCTTAAATCAGATACAATTATTCATAGAGGATATGGTGGAGATAAATTCCTTCAGTGTATATACTCAGACATCACAGTAGATGGACAGGAATGTTCAGTATTCCTTGAAAATTATACAAATATAAGAAAGAGCATCGACGATCAGAGAACGAGTATTTCCGGCGTAGATGAGGATGAAGAAGCAATCAATTTGGTAAAATTCCAGAATGCCTATAATCTGTCATCCAAGTGCATTTCCGTACTGGCGGAAATGTATGACAGATTAATTACACAGACTGGAGTTTAAGGAGGGTAAGGCATGCGTGTTACAAATAATATGATTTTGAAGAATTCCGCTTCAAACATCAATGGCACAAAGGTTCAGGTAGATAAGACAAATAAGCAGATGACAACTCAGAAGAAGATCAGTCGCCCTTCCGAAGATCCGGTAACGGCAATCCGTTCCCTTCGTCTGAGTACACAGCTCAGCCAGATTGATCAGTATTATAAGAAGAATATTCCGGATGCGGAATCTTGGCTGGATGTTACAGAGACAGCTATTACGAATATGAAGTCCATTATTACGGATTTTAGAACATTATGTGATAAGGGAGCCAATGGTACCCTCACACAGGATGACCGTAATACGATTTTAACGCAGTTAAAGTCCCTTCAGGAACAGCTCTATGAAGAGGGGAATGCAGACTATGCCGGTAGAACAGTGTTTACTGGTTATAGAACAGATAAGTCTCTGACATTTACAGATAATGAGTTAGATACAAAGTACAATATTACAGAGACATTTAGTGCATCTGATATTTCATCGTATCGTTATTTCAATGGAGAGGTAACACTTCCTACGACATTGGAGCAGACTAACAGTACAACATATCAGGATGCAAATATGGGCGATATGACACGTACAGAATATAATCGTTTGAGATTATCCTACAATGGTTCAGATGCAGATACTTTGGAATATATTAAGATTGGTGATAACCAGTATGAGCTTATGAATAGTGGAACGGCGTCAACGGGATCTCAGAGTGTGTCTCTTACCAATAATGGTGGAGGAACACTTACGGTATATAACAATGAAAGCGAGTGGGCTGCCGCTAACACACCAAGTGCGAAGACAGTAGGAGATAATGATATTGTATACATTAAGTCTACAGGAGATTTGATTCTTGGTAATCAGATCGCTGCAGATTTAAAATCAGACAGTGCTAAGATTGAAGTTAATTATACAAAGACAGGATTTAATGCCGGAGAGCTTCGTCCGGAATATTACTTCAACTGTGTGGATGAATCAGACCAGAATAGCGCAAACTGGATTACATACGAAAAATATGACGCCAACGGTGAAGAGATTAATTATGATATCAATTATACCGTTTCAAGTCGTCAGACATTGGCCGTGAATCTTGAAGCATCAGATGTTTTTGACGCTGATATTTATCAGGATATTCAGGACATGATAAATGCAGTTAGTTCAGCGGTGAATGCGCATTCTAAGTTAACGACAGTTTCAGCAATGAAGACTCAAAGTGAATATGCTGCAACTGAAGCTCAAGATAATCTCGTGAAATGGGAAAGTGCTACACAGAAGGAGGCAGATTATTATGACGATAATCTACAGAAACTGTTCAGCACATTCTTGGGCAAAGCAGATACATATTTGAGTGAAATCAGTCTGGCACAGACAAAGGTAGGATGTAAGGGTGATCAACTTGCACTTACAAAGAGCAGAATGGATGACCAGCAGGAGACTGTACAGGAATTGCAGTCCACAAATGATGATTTGGATTTATCAGATATAATCTTAAAGTATACGGCAGCTTATACTGCATACCAGAGTAGTTTACAGGCAGCAGGAAAACTTGGCTCGGTATCCTTGTTAAATTATATTTAAGGTAGTAATCGTAAAATAAATAGACTAGAATAGACTTAGAGAGTTATGAAATGCTTCATGTATGCATTTTAGGCAAGGAGAAAAGGAGAATAGCATGAAAATTAAAACAAGATTGTTTGGGGAAATTGATATCCAGGATGAGAAAATCATCACACTGGATAAAGGTATTGTTGGATTTCCGGACCTCAAGAAATTTACGTTGATTTACGATGAGGAAAAGGGTGATGACCATGATACGATTATGTGGTTTCAGTCAATTGACGAACCGCAGTTTGCGTTACCGGTTGTGCTTCCAATCATAATTAAGCCGGACTATAATCCTACAATTAATGACGAACTTCTTCTGCCGCTTGGGGAGCTGACAGAGGAAAACACGTATGTGCTGGTTACAATTAAGGTTCCGACAGATCCTACTCAGATGTCTGTAAACTTAAAGGCACCAATTATCATTAACACTGATACATTAAGAGGTGGACAGCTCATCGTAGAAGATGACTACGAGGTACGCTTCCCTATTTACGATATTTTGAAAAAAGCAAAAGAGGAGGCGGGTGAGTAATATGTTAGCATTAACAAGAAAAAAGGGTGAAGCCCTGGTAATCAACAATGATACAGAGATTACAATCTTAGAGATTCGTGGAGATCAGGTTAAAATCGGCATTTCCGCACCTAAGGAAGTTCCCGTTTATCGTAAAGAGATTTATCTCCAGATTCAGAAAGAAAATGAAGATTCCATGAATGTAGAAGGATTGGATGCATTAAAGAAATTATTATAATGAGACCTAAAAGCTTCTGTCAGACTGACAGGAGCTTTTTTTGTTTAGAATTATTAAATTTATGGGAAATACAGGATTTCATGAAAAAAAGTTATAAAAAGGTGTTAATATTTAGATAGAAAATACCGATACTAGGATTAGTAGTAGATACAAATAAGTGGGCGATATATAAATTTATAAACACATGGAGGTGCAAGAAATGACTGTAGAAACAAATAATAGCATTTCAAATAGTTTTGCAGCACAGGGAAGTACTGCGAGTATTCAGACTAGCCCTGTCAGTAATGTGAACAGCGTGGAAGCTGTTGAAGAGCCGGTTATTGAGGAGAGCGATGTTAGAGGAAATCGTGTTCAGGAAGCACTGGCTGATGATGGTGATGGAACTGCCAGTGAAAAGCAGTTAAAGGAAGCTGTATCAAAAATCAACAAGTCATTGGGAAATACAGAAGCGGTATTTGGTTTTCACGATAAAACACATCGAGTAACCATTAAGCTTTTGGACAAGGAAACACACAAGGTCGTTAAGGAAATTCCGGCAGAGAAAACTCTTGATCTAATTGCGAAAGCATGGGAGATGGCAGGAATTTTAGTAGACGAAAAGAGATAGGAATAACAATCTGTAATACAGAATGTGAGGGATTATTATGGCAATTCGTATGTCAGGACTTAGTTCAGGTTTGGATACAGAATCTATTGTATCTGCATTGACACAGTCCTATAAAACAAAAGTTGATAAATATAAAAAAGCTCAGACGAAGTTGTCTTGGAAGCAGGATGCATGGAAGAGTGCAAATAAAAAGATTTACAGTCTTTATAATTCAATTTCTGCTATGAGATATTCATCTGCGTATAATCTGAATACGACATCCGTTTCAGATACAACCAAGGCCACTATTACTGCGAGTTCAGATGCGTTGGTAGGTACACAGTCTTTGAAGATTAAACAGTTGGCGAAGACCGGATATCTGACCGGTGCAAAGCTTGATAACAGTACATCGTCTTCTACTCTGGCGGACTTGGGATATACCGGAGGAACCGGCACTATTGCGGTAACAACAGCAACCGGAACCAAGAATATTTCCGTTACAGGTAGCACGAAGATTTCAGATTTTGTAAACCAGTTAAAGGAATCCGGAGTTAAGGCCAATTATGATGCGACAAATAAGCGTATTTTTGTAAGTGCATCAGATTCAGGTGTAGATAATGACTTCACACTGACTGGCGCAAATACAGATGGTACAGCTGCGCTTTCTTCATTGGGACTTAATTTTGTGTCAGATGCCAAGGACAGCTCGGGTCAGTATATTGATCCTACATATAAGCAGTATCAGAAACTGGCTGAATATCAGACAGCTGCAACAGAGGCAGGTAAAACGCTTACGGAATATGTAAGTGGTATTCTCCAGGAGATGGGAGAGGCCTATAGCGATAAGACAGCTGCAACAACAAACAGTAATAAGGCAACTGCAGAACTCAATTATGCAAAAGCATATCAGACGATGCAGAGCTATGCGACATCAGATAACGCAGCTGCACTTTCCGAGATTGAAAATCTGTATACAACGTATACATCAAATCGTGATAGTACATATGTGGTAGATGGTCAGGCATATACAGCAGTTGAAGAGCAGAAGGATGCAGATGGCAATGTTACCGGATACAAGTATACAGGCACAGATGCAGATGGAAATGAAATCACATATGAATCAACAGAGAAGCTGCAGTCTGTTACAGAGAAGATAGAGGATTTGGCTAAGTCAGCCGGATTGATTACAACATCTACAGATGATGATGGAAATGAAATCTCAGACAAGTCCGGATTGAATGCTTATGAAACAGCATTAAATACAGTTTCGGATTACAAGCTGAATTATGGTGATAATACAGAGCGAGTGGACAATGCAGTGGCAGCAGGTACTCTTTCTGACACAATTGCTACAATTCAGTCAGAGATTGACGGATACAACGAGACGATTTCCAATGCAACAGCAACTCTGACTAAATATGCTGATTTTGGAGATGGTGCTGATTATGTGGATACAACGACAGATGCATTTTCCGATGCAGTTTCATCTTATGTAACTAAGATTGAAAGCGCAGTTTCCGCATTGGCTGCCGGAAATACAACCAGTGGTGCGTCCAGAATCTATGGTCAGGATGCTATTATTGAACTAAATGATGTAGAATTTACCGGCTCTTCAAACTCAATCAGTGTAAATGGTTTGACTATTAATGCACTTGCAGAAACTTCTGATGATGAACCGCTTACGATTACAACCACAAGAGATGTACAGGGACTTTATGATAAGATTAAAGATTTCCTGACATCTTATAACGAAGTAATTAATGAACTGGTTTCTCTTTATAATGCAGACTCTGCAAAGGGATATGAGCCATTAACAGATGATGAAAAGGAATCTATGACAGATAGTCAGGTTGAGAAATGGGAATCTAAGATCAAGGATTCACTTCTCAGACGAGATGGAACATTGAATGATGTTATTAATACAATGACAAGTTCCATGTATCAGTCTTATGAGATTGACGGTAAGAAGATTTCGCTTAGTACATTTGGAATCAGTACACTGGGTATCTTAGGATCTGCTGCAAATGAGCAGTATGCTTATCATATTGATGGTGATTCCGATGATTCACTGACATCCGGTAACAAGGATAAACTTCTTGCAGCGCTTCAGGATAATGCGGATCAGGTAGTTGATTTTATGAAGCAGCTGACCGATGGTCTATACAAGAACCTGGACAAGAAGATGAAGAGTACCTCTCTTAAGAGTATGTACAATGTATATAATGACAAAGAGATGGCAACGGAATATAGTGATTACACGAAGTTAATCAGTCAGTGGGAAACACGTTTGTCAGATGCTGAGAGTAGATACTATAAACAGTTCTCAGCAATGGAATCTGCACTTAGTACACTGAATTCTAACAGCAGTTCTTTAACAAGTATGTTGGGCTAATAGAAAAGGCTGGTAAATAACAAGGACGTTATATGTAGGAGGACATTTTATGACACCAAGTAACCCATACGCAGTTTATCAAAGAAATAAAGTAATGACTGCATCTCCGGCGGAATTGACGCTTATGCTCTATGATGGAGCGATTAAGTTTTGCAATATTGCGCTTGCGGGAATTGAGGAAAAGGATATAGAGAAAGCACATATTAATATTCGTAAAGCGAATAATATTATCGATGAATTACAGTCGACGCTGAATCATAAGTATCCGGTTGCAAAAGATTTTGAGAACGTGTATGAATATATTAGAGATTGCTTGATTGAAGCAAATGTGAAGAAAGATCCGGAAGTTTTAAATGAAGCATTAAAACATATTCGTACAATGCGTGACACTTGGAAAGAGGTCATGAAAGCAAATAAAGTAGGAACAGGCGGAGTGGTCGCTGGCTAGTAGCTTAAATTTCTGAAGCCGGAGGTAGGAGACAACATGGCAGAACTAAATTATGTGCAGATGATGCGAGAAAGTCTGGAAAAGAAGATTCGAATATTAGAAGAGATTCGATTATTAAATCGCGAGCAGAATCAGATTTTGCAGGATGATAATGCTACACCGGATCAGTTTGACGAAAATATTGACAAGAAACAAGTGTTGATTGATCAATTGACTGGACTGGATAACGGCTTTCAGCAGATGTATAATAGAGTTAGAGAAGCATTGAACAGTAATCGTGCATTATATGCAGATGAAATTCGTAAGATGCAGATGTATATTCGTGAAATTACGGATTTGAGTGCTACAATCCAGGCTCAGGAAAAACGTAATAAGCAATTGGCGGAAGTGAAATTTTCTAATATTAAAAGTAAAGCAAAAGAGGTTCGAAAGAGCCAACAGGCGGTGAATACATATTATAAGACCATGATGGAACGTAACTATGTAGATCCGCAGTTTTATGATAGTAAAAAATAATTTGAAAAAATTATTTTTAGCTATAAAGTATCGGGCAGACTGTCCGATATAACAAGTGTAAGGTGAATCGTGCAAGTGTTCGAGGGAGCGTACGGCCGGAGAACAGATAAGCACTTCACAATCTAATAATTGGGGCATGGATGCCTCACTCATATTCAAGGAGGAATAAATTATGGTAGTACAGCATAATATGCAGGCAATGAACACTAACAGACAGTTAGGAATCACAACAAGCGCTCAGGCAAAGTCAACAGAAAAGTTATCATCTGGTTACAAGATTAACCGTGCTGGTGATGACGCTGCTGGTCTTGCTATTTCTGAAAAGATGAGATCTCAGATCAGAGGTCTTGATAAGGCTTCTACAAATGCTCAGGATGGTATTTCTGTAGTACAGACAGCTGAAGGTGCATTAAACGAAGTTCATTCTATCTTACAGCGTATGAACGAACTTGCAACACAGGCTGCTAACGATACTAATACTTCAACAGATAGAACTTCTATCTCTCTTGAAATTAGCCAGTTAGGATCTGAAATCGATCGTATCGCTTCTACAACACAGTTCAACACAATGAACTTGTTAGATGGATCTTTCACAGGAAAGAACCTTCAGGTTGGTGCTTTAAGTGGACAGTCTATCAGCATCTCTATCGGATCTATGAAGGCTTCTGCTCTTAGTCTTGGTGCAGCTGGATCAGGATTAGCAGTATCTTCATTCTCTACAGCAGGTGCTACAATGTCTAAGGTACAGGCAGCTATCGATCAGGTATCTACACAGAGAGCTACACTTGGTGCTGTTCAGAACCGTCTGGAACATACCATTGCTAACTTGGATACAACATCTGAAAATACTTCAAGTGCTGAATCTCGTATCCGTGATACAGATATGGCATCTGAAATGGTTACCTACAGCAAGAACAACATTCTTGCTCAGGCAGGTCAGTCAATGCTTGCTCAGGCTAACCAGTCAACACAGGGTGTTCTGTCCTTACTTGGTTAATCTCTAAATTAACTACCGAAAGGGGTCGGCGTAAGCTGGCCCCTTTTCTTGGTTTTACAAGAAATATATAAAAAACTAGAACAGGCAGAAATTAAAGTTTATAATTCAATTAGAAGAGGATAGGTTATCGTAGTAACTTGTTGATGATAGGAGACTCTAAATGAAGATCTATGTAATGACTCATAAGAAATGCGATTTGCCGGTTGCAGAAGGATATGTGCCACTTCATGTAGGACGCACACTAAGCCAGAATCTGGGGTATCTGGAAGATAATACAGGAGATAATATCTCGGATTTAAATCCCTTATTTGGTGAATTGACCGGATTGTATTGGATTTGGAAGAATGATACTGATTCGGATATTATAGGAATCAATCATTATCGAAGATTCTTTGCTGATTTTGATGGAAATCTGCTGCAAAAAGAGACGGTAGAGAAAGTGATGGAGTCATATGATGTAATCGCACCTATTCAGATGGTAGGTGAGGATAGTCATTATGAGACATACAAGAAAGTCCATAATGTAAAAGATATGGATGCAGTGCGTCTGGCTATAGAGGAGTGTTATCCGGAATATGTCGAGACTTTTGACCGTGTTATGAGTACGAAAGAAGGGTATTATGGCAATCTCTGCGTGATGAAGCGTGAAGTTTATATGGCTTATTGCGAATGGTTATTTACGGTCTTATTTCGGGCATCAAGAGAAATTGATGTGACAAATTATGATGCATATCATAGACGTGTGTATGGTTTCTTATCTGAACCGTTATTAAAAGTATTTATTGTTTATAATGATTTAAAAGTGCAGGAAATGCCGGTGATTTATACATCGGAAAAGGCAGAGACGAAGGAACTGAAATTGGCGGTAGGACAGTTGATTCGACTGGGACAGATCGAAGAGGCGGATAAGATGTTCCATGAGTTTATCAACTACCGCCCGGATGTAAGGCTCCCGGCATCGGATATCAGTCGAGAATTGCCTATTATTGAATTGATTCTCTATATCATAAAGATGGAGAAACAGTATCAGGTGGAAGGTCTGTATACAGATACACATGAACTTAGCGAATTAATTGATAATGTGAGATTTATAAAGGAACTTATTATTATTAAATCCAGAGGCGAGGAAATCGATGAAGCGCATATAAAAAGACTGGAGAAATTGCATGTATCGGAGATTGCAAAGCAGGTGATTATTCAAAATCTGGATTACTAAAATCCACAAAATATAGACAATTTCAGATAATGTACTGCCAAAATGTTGTAGTTGTATAAAAAACATAAAAAATATGAATTTAGGGGTAAAGTTTTGTGATTATACACCGATATATTGAGTGTAAGGAAACAAATGAAAGGTAAGAAGCTCAGATGTAATATTAGCTATGGAAGGTTTCTGAGATTACTTCTCTAAGTTGCGACACGGATGTTGCGGTATACATTTACATTTTTTATTTTTCTTTTTTATCAAGGAGGAAGCGAATTATGGTAGTACAGCACAATCTGCAAGCAATGAACACAAACAGACAGTTGGGAATCACAACAAGTGCCCAGTCTAAGTCAACAGAGAAATTATCCAGTGGTTACAAGATTAACCGAGCAGCAGATGATGCAGCAGGACTGGCAATTTCCGAGAAGATGAGATCTCAGATTAGAGGATTGGATAGAGCATCTACAAACGCCTCTGATGGTATTTCTGTAGTACAGACAGCTGAAGGTGCATTAAATGAAGTTCACGCTATGTTACAGCGTATGAATGAACTTGCAACTCAGGCAGCAAATGATACAAATACATCTGTTGATAGAAATTCTCTTAAGTTAGAGGTTGATCAGTTATCATGCGAAATTAACCGTATCGCATCATCTACACAGTTCAATACAATGAATCTGTTAGATGGATCATTTACAGGAAAGAATCTTCAGGTAGGTGCATTAAGTGGACAGGCAATTACAATCAGTATTGCAAAGCTTACAACTTCTGGATTGTCATTAGGTGTTAATGGTTCTGCTTTGAAGCTTAGCTCATTTAAATCAGCTGGAGAATCAATGAGCATGGTACAGGCAGCAATTGATACGATTTCTACACAGAGAGCTAATCTTGGTGCGGTTCAGAACAGATTAGAGCACACAATTGCCAACCTGGATACAACATCTGAAAATACATCAGCATCTGAATCACGTGTACGTGATACAGATATGGCATCTGAGATGGTTACATATAGCAAGAATAATATTCTTGCTCAGGCAGGACAGTCAATGCTTGCTCAGGCTAACCAGTCAACACAGGGTGTACTTTCACTGCTTCAGTAAGCAGCAATATAGTTATGAATATTCAGAGCCGGTGGTTATGGTATCCACCGGCTCTTTTTTATGTTAAAGTAGAATTAAATTTATAGGTGATTTTGGGGTGAAGGAGTGAATTATGGGAGAAATTAATATTGTTATCTGGCAAGGCAATGAAGTCGGTAAAGCGGTACGACTGATAATAGAGAAGGGGTACGCGCCTCTTTTAGAGAGATTAACCGGACAAAAGATTAATCAGATTGATTATGTTGCCTTTGAAACAAATGCGATAAACGGAATTATTGGATTCAATGAAATGTGTCAGAGATATCTGGAAGGTAAGATTCAGATGATTATTATTCCTACACAGAATTACATTGGACAATCCATGTTTGTTACGGAATCTATAGCGCGAGGTGTGAAGGTAGAGGATTTCTATCTCGCAAGCCGAGTAGAGAAGGGGAAACTTACCGAGCAGAAAATACTGTCTTTTTTGACGCCATTAGTTCAGTCAAAATATCTTCCATATATGGAGTTTCATATTGCGGATCACTGTAACCTTAATTGTAAAGCCTGTGAGCACTATTCCGGACTTGTACATGAGGAGATTTTTACAGATTATGACAAGTTCGAAAGAGATTTGCGAAGACTGCATGAGTTTGTAGATGATATTGGAATGATACGAATATTGGGTGGAGAACCCCTATTAAACCCGGACATTGAAAAGTATATAAAACTGGTTCATGAATTGTATCCACAGACACTTCGTTATGTAGTTACCAATGGGTTGAAGCTGTTGTCCATGCCGGATAGTTTTTATCATACTGTTCGAGATACTTATACAAATATTTGGATGTCTTATTATCCGCCTGTCCGGAATAAGCGGGATCAGATTGAAGATAAATTAAGACAGATGGATGTAAATTATGGAATCTCTGATTTAAACATGGAATTTACAATGAAGCAGGTGCTTGAACCTATGCCGGGGCTTAATCATTTCTATCATTGTATGCAGGCACATTGTCATAACTTATATGATGGCAAGATTGCAGCATGTTTTCTGCCATTTACTACAAAGTATTTTAACCGTGAGTTCGATAAAAACCTTCCGGAAGATGGATATGTGGACATATATGAAGAAGATATGACATCAGAACGTATACAGAGAAGATTATTAACGCCATTTGAGCGATGCAGATATTGTTCAGATAAGTCCATACCGGTCAAATGGGAAGTGATGCATGAACCTAGCATACTTTCAGATTGGGTAGTTGAGGAATAGATAACATGAATGATAAGGAACAGTTTAGA
>JAFOVD010000027.1 GCA_017392525.1 Lachnospiraceae bacterium | reverse complement strand
TAAAAAGGGGCTGTGAAAAAATGAGATAATCATTTTTTCCAGCTCCCTTTTTATATCTTTTTTTGTGTGGTAAGCTGTTTCTGGCAAAAATAGAGTATACTGCCCCTTTCCCCAAAAACTACAAACTTTTTTGATTAGGCAGCTTCTTGGAGACGCATCTTTTTATTATGATATTTATATAAGTTATGACCTATTGAAACCAAAAGAACCTCAAGTTTTACGGATTCTATTCCTTTTCGGACTATTCTTTTATACCAACGATCATTTTTTATGATTCCGAAAGTACCTTCCGCTTGAATGGATCTGTTCATTCTAAGGAGTGCTCCCTGGATGCTTTCAAGATTATTTATAACCTCCTGATGCATAGCGGTCAGTTCTTCGTTTATTCTTACGGTCTTGTTTTTATCTGTTTTCTTACACTTCGATGCATAGGGACAACCACTGCAGTCTTCACACTGATAGACTTCTTCTTGCCGGCCATACTGGTTTCCTTTTACATGCTGCCTGTATAGAAAGTTGAAGCTCTTCCCATTAGGACAACGCATTTTCCCATCATCACCGATATCAAAATTAACAGCTCTAAATGGATCGTTTTGATATTTCTTATCGGTCGTCTCCTTTTTAAACATTGTGAACTTCATGTACTTTTCCATGCCTTTTTGCTCGCAAAAGATATAATTATTGAACGAGCCATATCCAGCATCAGCCACAGGATATTTTGGATAAAAGCCATATGTTTCATAATACTTATTCATCAACGGTATGAAGCAGTCCATGTCAGATCTGTATTGATTAACATCAACAACTGCTATGTATTCATCAGCTACACCAATCTGAACGTTGTATGCGGGAAGAAGCTGGTCGTTTCCCATGTAGTCTGTCTTTATTCTCATGAATGTAGCGGAAGGATCTGTCTTTGAATAGCTGTTCCTGTTTTCTCCGCAGATGCTGATTTTTGTGACGTATTCATTGAGTTTTGTTGTGTACTCTACAAGCTTTTCGTACTGTCTCTGCTGGACGGTTTTCCTATGTCCTTTTCCTGAAACAAAAGCTGAAGTATCAAGCTTCCATATCTCAGAAAACCGTTCTGTTATCTGGCGCATATATTCAGGCATGTACTCTGTATTAGTCTCAATCTTGATTCCGCTCCACTGAAGATCGCTGTTGATTTCTTGCAGTAATTCAGTAATCTTTTCAAAAAGACGGTAACGGGATTTTTCCGTGGCCTTCTTCCATACCCAAGTATATTTGTTAGCATTAGCTTCAAACTTCGAGCCATCAATATAAAGATGATTCAGGTCAACTTTATGCCTGCTGAATATTTCCTGATTAATATCATTGAAAATATCCTCTATTGAATCCTTTAACACATCGTTTATGAAATAGCTGAAGGTTCTGTAAGAAGGAGTTTCCCTGTCCATAAGATACATAAATCGAATGTTAACCCTACAGTTTTCTTGAAGTCCTCTTAGTGAAATATATCCTTCACTCATAAAACCGAATAGTACGGTTTTCAACATTTTGACTGGATTATATCTGATTCTGCCAAGCTTATGCTCTGGCACATTTTTCAGATACTTCTCAAGATTCATACCTCCCACGAGTTCGTCAAAAGTAAAAACCGGATCACAGATATCCAAGCAATCTGAAATAAAAAATGGTAAAACTCCTTGATTTAGAGTATTATAAGAATTGGTTTGATTGATCATGGTAATATTTTACCATGAAAAAAGAGAAGTAATCGGCTGTTTCCAGCTATTACTTCTCTTTTTTTCATGAGCTGATTATTTCACAGCCCCTTTTATTTAATAGTAAACAGATTCTGTCCACATTTTAATTTTAGTTCTGATTCATTTAATGCACGATCAACATCTTTTTTATACGTATTTTCAGTAACCTTTTCCTCGGTTGTATCTGCAAACTCAGCTTTTCCTTCCCACTTGCGTTCTGCTCGCTTTCCTTTTAGCTGTCGTTTGAATCCCGTTATAAACACCTCAGAACTATAGATTTGTGTATATCTTTGATTGGAACATTTCCAAATAGGATAAAATCTGTCTGTGATTATCATCCATCAAGTCCGGATCCGTAGCAAGAATCTCATCTACAAAAGAAGACGCCTGCTTCATAACATCTGCATCTTGATAAATATCTGCAAGACAAAAACTAAGGTCTCCCGATTGACGGATTCCCAAAAAGTCTCCGGGACCGCGAAGCTTTAAATCTTCATTTGCCACAAAGAAGCCATCATTGGAAGATCCAATCACTTCCAATCGCTTATTCTTTTCTTTACCACTACTTCCGTCAACAAATATACAAAATGACTGCGCCTCACCACGGCCTACACGCCCTCTCAGCTGATGCAGCTGCGCAAGTCCAAAACGATTTGCATCTTCAATAACCATCACCGTTGCATTTGGCACATTGACACCAACCTCTACTACAGTCGTAGACACCAGAACATCGATTTCGCCATTAAAGAACCGCTCCATAACATCATTTTTTTCCTTTGGTTTCATCTTACCATGAAGAAGGCCGACCTGTATTTCCTGTCCATATAGATCTTGCAACATCTTACTATACTCAATTGCAGATTCTCCTTCAGAATTTTCTGACGCCTCAACCAGCGGACAAATAATATAAGCCTGATGACCGGATTTTATCTGAGATCTAACAAAGCCAAAAATCTTATTTCTATCAGACTTTTTCATAACTGCATTTTTAATCGGTAAACGTTTTGCCGGGAGATCCGTCATAACTGAAACCTTCATATCTCCATACAAAATCATAGCCAAAGACCTAGGTATTGGTGTAGCAGACATAACCACAACAAAAGGATTTTCTCCTTTGTCCGATATGGTCTTTCTCTGTTTTACTCCAAAGCGATGCTGTTCATCTGTAATCACAAGCGAAAGATGACGAAATGTGACCTTCTCCTGGATCAGAGCCTGGGTACCAATTACAAAAACACCCTCGGCACGATTTAAAACATCCTGAATATATCTCCTCTCAGAGGCTTTTGTTGAACCAGTCAAACACACCACTTCATAAGGCAAATTGAATCGCTCTTTATACTGCAAAAAAGTTTCATAGTGCTGCCTTGCCAGAACTTCCGTCGGAGCCATAATAGCAGTCTCATAGCCATTTTCTACGTGATAAAGCATTGCGAGAAAGGCCAGCATCGTCTTTCCAGACCCCACATCTCCCTGAATCATCCTCTCTGACACATTAGCACCATGAAAATCTGATATCAGTTCCTTTAACACCTGATTCTGCCCATCTGTAAGTTGAAAAGGAAGATTTGAAAGCGTATGTTCATACACTTCTTTCTTCTCAAACAAGAACGGGTTAATCACTTCATCTCTCGCAGAAAGAGACGTCTTCATGTGAAAGAAGAACCGAAAAAACTCATCAAAAACCTGCCTCTTCCTGTTTTCCATAAGGCTCTCCATAGAAGTCGGGAAATGCATTCCTTCCACGGATTCCGACTCTTTGCACAGGCCCAAAGAAAGCAACTCTGCATCATTTAAATATTCCGGTATAACATTTAAAAAGCATAGACTTTTAGAGACCGTTTTTGTCACAGTATTATTACTCAGCCCCTTTGTTAAACCATAACTAGGCTGTAAATGCCTCTGAAGATCAATATATTCCTCATACAAATACGGTTTTGCCTGATCCATTTTCCATTTGCCGCCATCAAATGTCAGTTTTCCATAGAAAACGTAGTCCTGATTAGTATGAATTTGACTACGAATATAAGGCATACGAAACCATACCAGTTCTACAGGTTCATCCTCAACATAAAGGGTACCGATAGATATTTCCATACTTCTTGTTTTCCGATTAAGAATTGGAGTTCGTATTTGTCCAAATACTGCCGTCATCTCTCCCTGTACAAAATCCGTCGGACCTTTTATATCCGGATATTTTATGTATGTACGAGGAAAATTAAGGAGTATATCACCAACGGTGTATACTCCTATCTTTTGAAACAACTTTTCAGTTTTTTCTCCAATTCCTTTCAGATCCGACAATTTACGATCTAAAGTCATTTGTTTTCTCCATTACTCTAC
This sequence comes from Lachnospiraceae bacterium, assembly GCA_017392525.1. Taxonomy (GTDB): domain Bacteria; phylum Bacillota; class Clostridia; order Lachnospirales; family Lachnospiraceae; genus FD2005. The sequence continues at coordinate 131,216 of JAFOVD010000027.1, read as the reverse complement.
TGAGCAAACATAATAGTAAACCGGCTGACCACCATTCTGAAGTTCAATCTCGATTCCCGGGAAAGTTCCCTGAATCTCATCAACTAATTTCTGAGCATCAGCTTCGTTTGCATCCTGACCATAGTATACAGAGATAATAGACGAATCATCATCTACCATTTCCTTTAACATATCAATAAATGCTATTGTAATATCCTTATTTACTGCAAGAATACCGGCATCTCCAATTCCCATGTAGTCACCCTTGCAGATTTCCTTGTCATCAATTACGGTATCACGAACAGCATATGTAACCTGACCTGTCTTTACATTGGCAATTTCTTCAACCATACGATCTTTGTTTTCTTCAACAGTTTCGTCAGGAATATAGTTAATAATTGCTGTAATACCCTGTGGAATTGTCTTTGTAGGAATTACTACTAGCTTCTTATCCTCGCAAAGATCTACAGCCTGATTTGCAGCAAGAATAATATTCTTATTGTTAGGCAAAACAAAAATTGTATCTGCATTTACCTGCTCAACTGCATTTAAAATATCATCTGTACTTGGGTTCATTGTCTGACCACCTTCGATGATATAATCAGCTCCAAGTTCACGGAAAATAGAATTAACTCCCTCGCCAATAGAAACAGCTATAAAGCCCATCTTCTTACGTGGTTCATCTTCTTTTTTCTCTGGTTCTACAGGAGTATTTTCACTCTGAGAAGCAGATGAGCTTAAAGACTCACCGGAAATGTTCTTAATTTCCATATCGAAAAGTGCACCATATGCCAAAGCCTTGGATAAAACAAATCCAGGATCATTTGTAAGCATAGATGTCTTAACTGAATCTGAAGAAATACTTAACTTCACATCTCCACCAATCTTCTCAACAAAAGCAGTGTACTCTGCCTTCTTCTTATCAGCAAGTGCAGATGTAAGCGCAATACGATATGACATTGCATAAGCATACTTAGAAGTTTCTACTTTAGTTTCCTTCTTTTCAGCACTATCTACAGATAAATCAACTTCCTTACCTGAAAGATAATCCAGCGCACCACGAAGAACCTGAACCAATCCCTGTCCGCCAGAATCAACTACACCGGCCTGTTTCAATACAGGAAGCATATCAGGAGTCTTAGCCAATACATCTTCAGCTTCTTTTAATACTTCTTCTAAGAAGAAAACAATATCATCTGTAGAATCAGCAAGTTCTAAAGCTTTATCTGCTGCCCCACGAGCAACTGTAAGAATTGTACCTTCCTTAGGTTTCATAACAGCCTTATAAGCTGTCTCACAGCCCTTCTCACAAGCTTCCGCAAGAATTGCTACTGTGATTTCATCCTGTGTCTTAACAACTTTTGTAAATCCGCGGAATAACTGCGACAAGATAACACCTGAGTTACCACGTGCACCACGAAGAGATCCGGAAGAAATAGCTTTACAAACTGTCTTCATTTCCGGGTTTTCAATTGCGGCTACTTCACGCGCTGCAGACATAATTGTCATTGTCATGTTTGTTCCGGTATCACCATCCGGTACCGGGAAAACATTTAATTCATTAATATATTCCTGCTGTGACTCGAGACTCTTTGCACCTGCAAGAAATGCCTTGGCAAGTTGAGCCGCATCCATTTTATTAATTTCCACCTAAAAAAATCCTCCTTAGTCGATCACTCTAACGCCTTCAACGTAGATGTGAATGTCCTTAACGGTCAGACCTGTAAATGATTCAACTTTATATTTTACAGTCTCAATAAGATTATTCGTAACTGCCTCGATTCCCACTCCGTAGGAAACAATTACATGGAAATCAAAAGAAATCTCATTATCATCATTAATGGTTGCTTGTATTCCATGGCTTAAATAATCCTTCTTAAGAAGCTTAACCAGTCCATCTTTCACATTAACAGCTGCCATACCTACGATACCGAAGCACTCAACAGCGACAGAACCGGCATATGTAGCGATTACATCTGTATCGATGGTTATCTTACCATATTTGGTTTCCATTTGACCTTGCATATAATCTCCTCCAAATGATAGCTGACTAGTCAGCCCATAATATGTATACATTATAAACTTTTTTGTAATAATTTCAATCTATTATTCTATATCTTGTATGTCTAAATTGAAAAATCATAAAAAAATAGCAAAGTTTCTCTTGCAAAATCATTATAGCTCTGATAAAATTGCATATGTTGTGATTTGCAATTAGGTAGATCAAGTAAAAGCCAAGGAGGTGTAACTTATGGCAAAGTGTGCAATTTGCGAAAAGGGTGCTCATTTCGGTATCAAAGTGAGCCATTCTCATAGAAGATCAAACAAAATGTGGAAGTCAAATGTTAAGTCTGTACGTGCTAAAGTAAATGGCGCTACAAAGAGACTTTATGTTTGTACATCATGTCTTCGTTCCGGAAAAGTAGAAAGAGTTTAATCTTCATACTTTTATTTGAGTTTACTTTTAAAAAGAACTGCACAGGCAGTTCTTTTTTTGTGCTCAAAATATAATAAAAAAGGCAGACCTTACGGTCCACCTCTCATTCCAATTAAATCATCACTATTCTTCTGTGGAAACAGATTCGTCAATCATTTCCTGCATTGCTTCTTTTGCTTTTTCTTTTGCTTCCGAATCTTCATCTTCCTTCTTACCTTTAAAGCGGTCAACAAAGTCAGGTAGCATATCTAAAACTTTATCAATACCCGTATGTGTAGCGATATTAATAAGTCTTGTAGTACCATCATGAATGATTAAAACTGCACTTGGAGTAACCTTGCCCCCAAGACCGCCGGCACCATTGTGCTTTTTATCTCCCAAAAACATTCCGGCTCCTACGCCAAAAGAAACATTCACCAATGGTAAAATAATAGTATCTCCTATCTCAATAGGATCTCCAACCACTGTCTTTGAAGACAAAAATCCATCCATACCTTTCAGTAATGTGTTCACTGTCTCTTCCAACTCTTTACGCTCTGCCATATGCCCTCCTAAATAAAACGAAGTAATCTTCTACATTCTTTATGTACAACTATACGAAGTAACGCAATCAAAACAAATATCAATTGTATTGACCCATGCAACGATATACGACCGTTAAAATACGGGTCCTCACTTTCAAAATCCGGTTCTATACGCTTTATCTGCGCATTGCGAAACGGAATACAACTAATTCCGGCAAGAATATAACCGGTAACATCAGGTTCTCCCATTGAAAAGGAAAAATCTGCCTTTATTTTTCTCGGCAGAAAATGGCGAAGCAATCGTAATACATTTTTCACCACAATCGCAATTCCCAATTTATCCGATTCTTCAAAAGAGATCCTCTTGCGATGCGACTTTCGTTCTTTTTTTTGTCCATTCTTATGTTCATATTTATGCTCTTTTTTATAAGAACTAATAGACGAACTATTCTGTCGATTTTCTTCATCGCCTGTCGATTTGTTAACCCGTTTATTTGAACCGGACATTCTTTCTACGGTATCTCTATGATCTTCATTTTTCATATTTTCCGAAATCGAATCCCCGGATACATCTTCTTTCGATTCTGCAGTTTCAGAAAAAATCGGAAATCTCCATAGCAAATACATCTGAAACGCCGGAGTCTGTTGATTCTCATAGGTCAAACGAAAAAAGCGAAGAAAACTTGATAAATCAGCCCGAAGACACATTTCATCCTTATTGACAAAAGAAATTTTATATCGAAAAGGTGCTACTAACAGGTACAAAAGCAATAGTAATAAGACCATAAGAATTGCAAGTAGTATTTTAGCAATCACAAGCAAAACAACCAACCACATACCCTATGCTCCCTCCTTAAAAAACAAATCAACCCGGAGAGAACCGGTCTCATTATAAACTTCTTCAATGATAGAACGCACCAGCTCTAACGCGTTTCGATATCCGCGTGCCAAACCAACAATATACAAATCTTGGCTCCGAATATGCGATTGCATCAATGTATAGGACGGATAGATTTCAAGCAAAGACCCTTTCCTTCTTGATAGCGTAATCACATATACTTCTACAAGACCGGCTTTATGCTCTATTTTCCATTTCACCCGTTCTACTGATTTGATGCTGCGCACATATAAATTATTGTGCCATCTCATCTAATGATGCCCCCATTTATTCTGACGTCGAAGATCCTGGTACAGATTATATGCCTCTTCCAGAATCTGTTTTTCATTTGGAAACTTCAATAGATGATATGCCTCATGGAATTTGTAATATCCACTATCAAAAAAATACTCTTCCTTTTGTGGTCTGCTACGAAAACTATTGGCAGACATCAAATACCAGTGTACTGATTTATTTACAATACCTTCCGGTACAGTAAACCGATAATGGCTCACATCTACATAAGTCACGATTTCTGCTGAAACTCCAGTCTCTTCTCTCACTTCACGTAATGCAGTCTCTTCGTGCGTTTCCCCTACTTCTACTGTTCCCTTGGGCAAAACCCAACCTTCATATCGATTCTTATAATTTTTATACAACAGTAAAACTTTACCACGATAAATGACAACACCACCACAACTCGTTGCTTCTTCCATATGCAATCTCCTCCAGGTGGGTTAATAAATTAACATAAGTATATCTTATTTTGACTCAGAAAAATAGGTGTCAAAAACAGATTTTGCTGTCGGAACTGCATGTGCGGATCCGGAACCTGCGCCTTCCATAATAACTGCAATGGCGATTTTTTTATCACCGGATTCTGCATAACCAACAAACCAGGAATGTGCACTATTCTCATCTGAAGAATATTCTGCTGTACCGGTTTTACCATATGCTGTGTATGCATCTGACTGAAGCTTACTACCGGTACCATCTGTAACCACACTTCTCATAAGGCTCTGTAATTCAGCCGCCTCCTCTTCCGTAAGAATAGAACCATATTCCTTACCACTATATGATTTCACCTGGGTACCGTCTTTATTTTCGATAGAATCAATATCATAGGGTTCCATCAATACACCGTCATTTGCCACAGCCGAAGCAATCATAGCCATATGTAACGGAGTTACCAGAGTTTCTCCCTGACCAATCGCTGTCTGCATAACAAGAGCAGAAGGCGAACTACTGTTTAAGGTAAATGAACTATTCTTTACATTACTGAGCTTTGTAGGTAAACTCTGATTAAATAACAATTGATTTGCCAGTGCACTATAGGAATCAATGTTAAGACTTAAACCAATCTGCGAAAATGCTACGTTACAGGATTCTGAAAAAGCTTCTGTAAAAGTTTCATTTCCATGTTTTTCACCTTTATAACAATGAATGGTATAACCGTTATTAGAATATTCTCCATCACATTGAAACGTATTGTCTGTTGAATTTCCTTCCTGTAAATACTCAAGTGCAGTAAGAATCTTAAATGTTGAACCCGGAGGATAAAGTCCCTGGGTTGCACGGTTGACCAGCACTGCATCATCCTCACTAGAAATGGCAGACCAGTTGGCCTCTAACGTATTCGGATCAAAATCCGGTTTTGAAACCATACAAAGAATTTTACCTGTAGAAGGATCCAAAGCAATTACTGCTCCGTCATAATCCCCCATTGCATTGTATGCTGCCTTTTGAAGTGACGAATCTATTGTCGTAACGACAGTATCTCCCTGATTTTTTTCTCCCTGAATCGAGTTTTTAATCCTTTCTAAAATAAAGGCATGTGACCGAAGCAAATAAAAATTTGCATCCAATTCCACCCCCGACATACCATTGTAGTTATACCCAATGGCATGAGCATATAGCTCATTGTAAGGATAGGATCTGGTCTCATTTCCCTGACTATCTACTGAGGAAGTAGCCACAACAACTCCATCACTCGTTTTTATATCCCCTCGAATTACAGTATCAGAAAGTGCAGCAACTCGCGGGTTATAAGAACTGTTTATAAAATCTTCACTCTGAAAAGCGAGGAAATAACAAAAATAAGCTGCAAGGCAGATAAACGCAGCGAAAAAACCATATGTTATAACCGCAAACTCTCTATTTGTTGACTTTTTCGCCGTTTTTTCAACGGAATCTGACCGCTTTCCTTTTTTCTTCTTTGACTTTGATTTAGTTTTCGAACTTCCCTCTGAATCATTTTTTCTATCTTTACGATGATAAAATCTACCATTCAGATCCATTACATCAAAGTCATCGTACTCTTCTTCGTTTTTTCGTCTCATTCTTAGTAACCTCTTCTGATTTTCTAACGTAAAGTCCCTGAATTATTGCAAACAGAATCATTGTACTGATTAACGAACTACCACCATAACTCACCAGGGGCAGAGTAACACCTGTGGATGGAATAAATTTTGTCACACCACCAAGGGTGAGGAAAACCTGTATTCCATATACAACTCCAAGTCCCAACGCAATAAGCTTATAGAATGGATCCCGAATTTGCATTGCAATATTCAAAAACATCAAAAAGCAGCTGATGCAAACTAAAATCAAGCAAAGCGCAAACACTCCACCCAATTCCTCAGAAATTGCTGAAAATACAAAATCCTTAGTTACAACAGGTATCTTCGTTGGCATTCCCTGATACAATCCGGATCCAAACCAGCCACCAGTACCAATGGCAAACAGGGACTGTGTCACCTGGTAGCCTTCATTATCTGCATATGCAAGAGGATTAAGCCATGCTATAACTCGTGTATGTACATGAGACATTACAAAATATGCCGAAACCAGCCCCAGAAACATGCAGGCAATCCCGCCCAGTAAATACAAGAATCTCCTTGTAGCAACATAAATCATGCATAAATATGTAATAAAGAAAATACCGGCTGATCCCAAATCGCGTGATGCAACCAAAATCAGAACATGTAACAAAGCCACTCCACTGGTTATAAGTAATGTCTTTTGATCTGTCGCCTCAAAAAGCATAGATGCAATATAAAATACAAAAAGTATCTTTATAAACTCTGATGGCTGCAGAGAAAAAGAACCAATACTTATATTTAATTTTGCTCCGTAACTGGTAGATCCGGCAACGCAAACAACTGCCAGGCCAAGAATACCCACTACAGCGTAAAAATATTTCAGTTTATCCCAAAACTTTACTTTCTGAATAAAAAGAGGGATAAGACAACTTATGACCAGTGCAGCCACTGCAAGCACAAACTGTCGTATTGCCTTATCCATATCCAATCTTGTAAGAATTACAAAACTGATGGAAAGTAGCATGCACATATTATTTACCAGCGACTTAGATGAGTTCGGATAAAAGTTTTTAAACACTATCATCGTCACTATAAAATAAATTATTTCACAAGCCAGAAGCGCTATTACACGCGTGTCCTGTGAACAAAACAAAAGTACCGCATTGGCATTAATCAGAAACAGATACATAAGTATTGTCTGCTTATGATATAGATACTCCTGCCTTTCCTCTGAAATACGATTTCGAAATGCCGCAAAACAGTCAAATGTATATATGGCAAAAAACAAAATCAATGTAAATCTGGAAACATTAACTAGTATTTGAATCATTGCTATTCTACCCCTCGTTTAAAATGTCCTCTCGTAGTTTCAAATGAAAATGAAACTTTCTCATTGAAAATAAACGATTTTTCATATAATGACAACACCTCTCTCATCTCTTTTGAAGATTCAATAGTAAAGTCTATACGATAGCTACCAAAACCTAAATCCTGCACTTCCCGTCTACTAATCACTTCATAAGGCAGTGTATTATATACCGTATTCATGCAGATACTGCAGTCATTTCGAACAGCAAATCTCTTATGGTAACGATCCTCCAACGAAAGCTTTCTTTCACGTTTATCACAACCCTCAAAATTCTTATGAGTACAATTTGCCATAATCATAAGAGGAATATATCCATATACAATCATTGCAGAATCCCAGTTTTCTCTATGCTTCAACTCCTGATAATTCAACTCATACGGAGCTGTAAAATGAGAGTAACCCTGCTGGCGAAAAGCGTCCAGCGAATAATTGGAAAAGGAATAAATTCTATGATCCAGTACCACTCGATCTTTTGAAATACCCTTTTCCTCTAAATAACGCAACCCATCATAACTGCTGGCCTGAAACATTGCAAACAAATCCTTGTCTGATTCTTCAAAAACCCGCTCAAAGCTCTTCTCCGCCTTAAGACGAAAAACCTCAGGAAGCATCAGAATACAGTCCTGATGTTTTGCGAAAGAACGCACCCTATCAGGATTAGTTAGAAATAACTGATGACGAACCATCACTGTGTCAACCCAGTCATACTCTGCCACCAAATCCAGCTGTTCTATTGTACTTACAGAAACCATATGCAGCGGATTATCTGTATTTCCATTTTTCAAATGCTCTCTCTTTTTAAATTCTCTTGTAGAAACACGTTCTTCCGTACCATTTCCAAGGACGTCCGTCATCTGTTCTATAGCATCTCGTCTTAATTGATTTAACGCCTTAACCGGAAGGAACACATCCCCCTGCATATCCATCTCAACGTCTTCTATCAAATAAGATGTACCACCTGTCTTCTTTAGACGTTTTTTTACATCCTCCGCTTCTGCCGGATTTTTAGAAGCCGGTTCAACAATAGGGCCTTCTGCATAGGATACATCGCCTTCACGCGTCTTCAGATATAAGCTCATCGGTTCCCCGATATGTGCTCGAAATTCTGCCGATACAACTGTCTTATTCTCTTCAAATTCCGGCAAATCCACCCCTTTATTCTCATGAGATGGAGATGTCAAACTTATTAACTCTTTTCCATTCTGCTGATGGAAATATAAATCGGTAAATCCATTGCGGTTACCCAAATCCAATAATTCCTGATAGAAGTCTCGTCCAAGTTTTTTAGGATCTCGTCCCAACAAAATCTGATCCATAACTTTTCGGTAAATCGAAGTCACATTTGCCGCATAATTAGAACTCTTCATACGACCTTCTATTTTAAAAGAATAAACTCCGGCATCCAACATTTCTTTCAGATCCATAATGCCACAGGAATCCTTAGGACTGAGCACATATTTACCGCCCGTATGTACCTGTTTTTCTTCATCATAGACATCATATGGCAATCGACATGGCTGAGCACAACGTCCTCTATTTCCAGATCTTCCTCCCAGAAGAGAACTCATAAGGCAATCTCCTGAATAGCATACACAAAGTGCACCATGAACAAACGTCTCTATTTCCATATTTGTTGTGTCTTTGATTCTCTTAATCTCCTCGAGAGACATCTCTCTGGAAGTGACGACACGGGAAGCACCTAATTCTTCCAGATACCGTGCCCCAAGAGATGACGCAATAGTCATCTGCGTACTTGCATGAATATCAATTTCCGGGAAATAAGAACGAATCATCTGAAAAACAGCCATGTCCTGTACAATAAATGCATCCAGTCCACTCTCATAATATGATTTTAAGTACTCAAAAAGATTTGCTTCAATTTCTTTATTCTTCAGAAGTGTATTCACCGTAAGATATGCCTGTGCCCCATGTGCATGAGCATAACGAATCCCCTCTTTCGCATCCTCCAGAGAAAAATTCTTTGCATATGCTCTGGCGCCAAATAAATCACCGCCAAAATAAACAGCATCTGCACCAGCATTAACAACCTGTTTTAATATTTCCAAATTCCCCGCAGGGGCTAAGATTTCACTTTTTATCATCTACTAAAACCCATTTCTTTCACATAAAAAACGGGACAGTTTTCACACTGCCCCCAGAAATTACTATTTATCTCCCGGCAAGGATCCAAGTAATGCATCCTCCAGAGAAGCTTCAAGTTTTGATTTATTCAATAACAACTCTCTCTTATCTGCCTCTAAGCCCTGAATCTTCTCTTCCAGATTTTCACATTTAATCTGATTAGAAATGAGATCATGTTTTAATTCATATATCTCTTTTTCCTTCTGATCAAGTTCAAGCTCCTGCTTCTCAATCTGCTCCTTGGCCTTAAAGTAGTCATCAGCAATATTCAATTCAATCAAAGTTGACTTCGTATCCTGCGGAAGTCTCTTAAAAGATTCCACACTGTGAAACTCATTTATTTTTCCATTAATATAAGTTGCTACCTTCTGAAGATACTCTTCCTCTTCATAGCCACTCAATGTATATACTTTTCCGTCAATAATAACTTCGGCGCTCTTTTTTGCTGACATCTACGTCTCCTCCTGCCCAATATAATAATATTATATCGAGAGATAATATCAAAAACAACCTGCATTAAGAATTTTTTGGTATACCAAAATGTTTATATGCAAGATCTGTAGCCACTCGCCCCTTTGGGGTACGATTGATTAAACCATTTTTTACCAGATAAGGTTCATATACCTCTTCGATTGTTCCTGCATCCTCACCGATGGCTGCAGCCAGAGTATCTAATCCAACGGGTCCACCCTGAAACTTTTCAATAATTGTAAGAATTATATTTCTATCATTAATATCAAGCCCAAGCTTGTCTACATCCAGCAAATCCAACCCTTCCGACGCAATTTCCTTTGTAATCACGCCATCATATCGAACCTGAGCGTAATCTCTGATACGCTTTAACAGACGATTTGCTAAACGCGGTGTACCTCTTGATCTTCTGGCGAGTTCAAATGCGCCATCTTCATCAATCTTTACTCCAAGCTTTTTACAGGACTGTTGAATAATATGCTTCAATTCCTCTGGAGTATAGAACTCAAGATGATGTATAATTCCAAATCGATCCCTTAAAGGTGCAGACAACAAACCTGCTCTTGTGGTTGCGCCAACCAATGTAAATTTCGGAAGATCTAAACGTATAGATCTGGCAGATGAGCCCTTACCAATCATAATATCTATAGCATAATCCTCCATTGCCGGATACAACACTTCTTCCACCTGACGATTCAATCTATGAATCTCATCGACAAATAACAAATCTCCCTCAGCCAAATTACTTAAAATCGCAGCCATTTCTCCAGGCTTCGCAATAGCCGGACCGGATGTTATTTTAATATTTACCCCCATCTCATTGGCAATAATACCGGCAAGAGTTGTCTTACCCAATCCCGGCGGTCCATAAAACAAGGTATGATCAAGGGGTTCCTGTCGTTCCTTTGCAGCCTTAATATAGATTTCCATTATCTCCTTGGCCTTTTCCTGACCAATGTACTCTGTAAGGCGCTGCGGGCGAAGCGTCGATTCTATTTTCACATCTTCCTTTTGAATTTGTGTAGAAATAACTCTCTTTTCCATATACTCCTGTTTTCCTTACATAAATGTCAATTTCTTTAATGCCTCTTTAATAATTGATTCCACATCCAATTCATCTGCATTTTCCACTTCACATACAGCCTTATAACTCTCCGTCTGGCTGTATCCAAGTGAACTAAGCGCAAGAATTGCATCATTTCTCGCACCTGAAGAGGCTTGATTTTGTCCAGCATCAAGCTTAGACTCTACTGCACCGACAAAATCAATCTTATCTCTCAAATCAATAATCACACGCTGAGCTGTCTTTTTACCAACACCCGGGGCCTTGGCAATCGCTTTGTCATCTTCTGATGCAATCGCAAAACGAAGATCCTCTGCTGTCAATACACTAAGTATAGATAATCCGGCCTTAGGTCCAATTCCATTAACCGAAATTAATAGCTTAAACAAATCCAAGTCTTCTTTTGAGAGAAAGCCGTACAGTGAAAATCCATCCTCTTTCACCTGAAAATAGGTGTGAATCTTAACCTCCACACCTTTCCCCGGTAATTGAGAAAGAACCGTAGACGGCACGTAAATCAGATAACCAATTCCATCATGGTCCAAAACAATGGTGTCCGCTGTCATTTCTTCTACGACACCCTTAATATATGCAAACATCTAAGATTTCTCCCCTTCACTTAAAATAATATGATGAACATAAGGATACAGTATATTGGAAATGATACCAATACAAAGCCCTGTTACTAAACCACCCAGGAACAGAACCGGGAAATATAAAATCAGCTGATAATTAGAAACCACCAGACAAGCCACCATAATCTGTCCCAAGTTATGAGTAATTCCTCCTACAACGCTAACTGACGTCATACGAAGTGAGAAAAATTTCTTTACAAGACACATTCCGGCAAAACTCAATAGTCCTCCGGAAAGGCTGTAAAGTATTGAAAATGCATTTCCAAATAGAAAGCCCACAAGAACAATACGAAGAACATTTATGGAAAGTGCACATTTCCAGTCGCTTAAATATAACAATAATACAATCAGCAAATTTGTGAGCCCTAATTTCATTCCCGGCACTCCATAAAAAAACGGAATCAAAGACTCAATATAACTAAGTATAAGAGCAAACGCCAAAAAAATCCCCATAAATGAAACTTTCTTTGCCATACTACCTCCTAATTTGCTATAGAATCATAATCGCTTTCTTCCTCGGAAACCACCGTTACAACTATCTTGTACGGAAGGCAGACAATAGTTTCCTGGTCCTTCGAAATCTTTCCCATCTTCATACAAAGCCGATCCGGACAGGAAGCCTCTGACATGTATGCGCTCCCATCCTTGATTGTAACCGTATCTGTTACTTCACCATGAATCACTATCGGGATGTCCTGATCATTGGCAAGAGAATACTCTCCATAAAGCTTATCTCCAACCGTAATTTGAATCTTATCTCCCTGCTTTAATAACAGAAAACGATTCATAAGAAACAGACATCCGGAAATCAGAAGTAAAATACTAATAAAAATAATATCTTTTCTTCCAAAAAGACGTTTCATTAGGCCAATTCTCCCATATAATAAAAGCCCTTACATTCCACAAGACGCACCGGTAAAATCTTACCGATTAACTCTCTGCCAGCTTTTACATGCACAACAGAACTATTATCCAAACGACCTGTCACCAGTGTTTCATCCTGTTCATTAGGAGTTTCAAACAGCACATTCTGCACTGTTCCTGTAAGCGCTTCCGCATGCTCTCTGCCATGCTTCTGCACCTGTAAAAGCAATCGATCAAATCGATCCTTAATTACATCTTCAGGCACCTGATTATCCATCTTTGCAGCAGGTGTACCTGTTCGCTTACTATAAATAAAAGTAAATGCACTGTCGTACTTAACTGTATTTACAACATCTAATGTCTCTAAGAAATCCTCTTCTGTCTCCCCAGGGAACCCAACGATAATATCTGTAGTAATTGCAACATCCGGAATAGCCTCACGTATCTTACGCACAAGTTCCAGATAGGACTCTTTGGTATAATGTCGATTCATCTTCTTTAAGATCTCTGAGCTTCCCGACTGCAATGGCAAATGGATATGCTTGCAAATCTTCTTGGATTTTGCCATTACTGCAATTAAATCATCTGATAAATCCTTTGGATGAGATGTCATAAAACGAATTCTCTCAAGCCCATCGATTTTTTCAATTCTTTCTAGTAACTCTGCAAAAGTAATTTCTTCTGCGAGGCCCTTTCCATAGGAATTGACATTCTGTCCAAGAAGCATAACCTCTACAACACCATCTGCAACAAGACGTTCTATTTCAGAAATAATTTCTTCCGGGCGACGGCTTCGCTCTCTGCCTCGCACATACGGAACAATACAATAACTGCAGAAATTGTTACATCCGAACATAATATTTACACCGGATTTAAAAGAATACTTACGCTCTACCGGAAGATTTTCAACAATCTGCTTAGTATCTTCCCATACATCAACAACCATCTTCTTAGTTGTCATCGACTGATAAAGCAGTTCTGCAAACTTAAAAATATTATGTGTACCAAACACGAGATCAACGAATCGATAACTCTTCTTCAGTTTTTCAACTACCTGTGGTTCCTGCATCATACATCCACATAAAGCGATTCTCATATGTGGATTTTTCTTCTTCACATTCTGCAGATAACCAAGGCGACCATATACCTTGTTGTTGGCATTTTCACGTACGGTACAAGTATTATAGATTACAAAATCCGCATCCTTTTCTTCCTCAACCTCTACAAATCCAATCGCATCCAGAATACCAGCCAATTTCTCAGAATCTCTGGCGTTCATTTGACAACCGAAAGTGGTAACATGAAACTTCAAATCTCTTCCCGCTTCAGCCACTTCCTTCTTATACTGTTCTTTGCAAAGCTCAATAAACTCATACTGTCTTTTTGCTTCCTGCTCTGCTACTAAATCTTCATCAATTGTATTAACTGTATTACTCATATACTCTACTTTCTAATTTGTCCATTTCCATAAATTATATATTTATAACTTGTCAATGCCATAAGTCCCATTGGACCTCTGGCATGAAGTTTCTGGGTGCTGATGCCTATTTCGGCTCCAAATCCAAACTCAAAACCATCTGTAAATCTGGTACTTGCATTTACATAAACACAAGCTGCATCTACATCATTTAAAAATAGTTCCTCATGTTGATAGTTATTGGTTACAATCACTTCAGAATGCCCTGTATTATAACGATTTATATGGGAAATTGCCTCTTCTACCGAATCAACAACCTTAACCGACATAATATAATCAAGATATTCTTTGCCCCAATCCTCTTCCGTTGCAGAAACTGCATCCGTCAATATTTCTCGAGAAGCTTCATCTGCCCGAAGTTCAACATGATGAGGTTTTAAACGTCCCTCCAGTTTCACAAGGAACTCTTTCGCAACATCTCTGTGAACCAGAAGAGATTCCGCGGCATTACATACCCCAATTCGCTGAGTCTTAGCGTTTTCAACGATATCAACTGCCATATCCAAATCAGCATCAGAATCTACATAAACATGGCAGTTACCTGTACCGGTTTCAATAACAGGAACTGTTGCATTCATCACAACAGATTTAATCAGGCCGGCACCTCCTCTTGGAATTAAGAGATCCAGATAGTCATTCATCTTCATGAATTCAGTTGTTGTCTCACGGCTAGTATCCTCAATCAAACCAACTGCATCCTCTGTCACACCGTTTAATTTCAATGCTTCTTTAATTACAGCAACAATTGCCACATTAGAATGCATAGCATCCGAACCGCCTTTTAAAACCACCGCATTACCGGTTTTAAAACACAAGGCAAATACGTCTGCAGTAACATTTGGTCTCGCTTCATAAATAACTCCAATTACACCCACCGGAACAATTTTTTTACCAATCAAAAGGCCATTAGGACGCTTTTTCATTTCTTCAACTGAACCAATTGGATCATCTAAGGATGCAACCTGACGAAGTCCCTCAGCGATTCCCTCAATTCTCTCCTCTGTAAGACAAAGTCGATCACGAAGTCCTGCAGGCATGTGTTTTGCATCTGCATTCTTCAAATCTTCCTTATTCGCCTCTATAATAGTTGATGCATTCTCAACCAGAAGGCGTGCTGTATCTGTAAGAACCTGATTCTTTGTTTCTACATTTAATTTCGCAAGGGTGTACTTAGCCTCAAATGCAGCCTTGCATATTTTAGTCAAATTGTTCATGAGTATCCTCCATAATCTCAGGAAGCAAATAATCCATTGGCACATCCCATGGTTTTACCTCCAGGCCTTCAACTATCTGCATAGGATAAGCAATGCCAATCTTTTGGCAGCATACACATTTTTTCAGATAGCGATCATAGTATCCTTTTCCATATCCGATTCGATTTCCGAATATATCAAACCCTACTCCGGGTGTAAAACAAATTAATTCCTGATTATAATCTGTTAATTCGTTTGCACGTTCCGTAGGCTCCATTACATGAAAGTGCCCTTCCACAAACATTTTAAGCGAACTCACTCTATAGAATTTCATTTCCTCTTTATCTGTAACCGGAAAATAAAGAACCATTCCTTCCTCTAACAGTTCCTGATACAGAGGAAGCAAACTAACTTCATTTCCCAGCGGATAATAACAGAGAAATGCAGGAGTTTTCCCGTCTATAAGAAGTTTCTTTTTTAAAAACTTATAAAGGCAGCTAGATGCTTCAAAAGAAAACCGTTCCATGTATTCGGGTCTTAAATCTTTTCTTTTTTCCTGAATTTCTTTTCTAAGTTCCATTTTATTTCTTCTTTTTCATAGCGCTGGCCGGTGTAATGGATCCATCCGGATTAACAAAATCAATATTGTTAATCTGTGCCTGCACATTTTTCTTTATATCTGCAATATATGCCTGTCTCAAAGCTTTCTGTTCCTTTGCCTCTTCCGGTGTCAGTCCTTCAGCTTTAGACTTATGATATAACTCGTTAATACGAGCAATCTGTTCATTTGTCATCTAATATAACTCCTTCAAAAAATCTACAACATAAAAATCATCGTCATAATTTGCCTGAAAAACAGTCCCTGTAAAATCACCTTCAAAAATCTTGTGAATAATACTGACATCTTTTCCATTTGCAATTATCATCTCTGCGCCGGCCTTAGATGCAATCTTGGCAGCTCGAATCTTAGTTCTCATACCACCTGTTCCAAGATCACTTCCCGGTTCATTTCCTGCCATTGCCTCCAAATCTTCGTCAATTTCCTCCACATAATCCAATAATTTTGCCTCCGGATCAAGTTTTGGATCTGCAGTAAATAATCCGTCAATATCAGAAAGCAAAATCAGAAGATCCGCCTGAATCAAGGAGCAAACTATGGCAGAAAGTGTATCATTGTCACCAAACTGCATTTCGTACGTTGAAATCGTATCATTTTCATTTACTACCGGAATTACTCCCATAGAAAATAACTGTTCAAATGTATGCTCAGCATTTTTGCGGGATACATCATCCAGCATAGTATTCTTTGTCATAAGAATCTGGCCGGCGCTCTGGGTGTATTCTGAAAAATATCTTTGATAGATAGACATCAGACGGGCTTGTCCAACTGATGCAAGAGCCTGTTTCTCTGCATTTGTCTTGGGGCGTTCTTTATAACCTACAGATTGTCTACCAACAGCAATCGCGCCTGACGTCACCAGACAAACATCCATACCACGATTCTTCAAATCACATAACTCTCTCACTAATCTTTCGATTTTAATATAATCTACATGACCAGTGACCGGATGTGTTAGAGAATTCGAACCGATTTTAACAACTACTCTTTTTTTCTCTGAAAAGTCCATCTCGTTCTACCTTTCCCAAATTTTATTTTAACTTTTATAATGTACCATACTTTACGTCAAAAATCATCTATCGTTGCTATTCAAATCCAATTTTGATATGCTAAATTTGTTTTAAATAACAAAAGAGGTAAAACATATGAAAAAGAGTTGGATTTCACGAATAATTATTATCAGCTTATGTATTTCACTACTCTCTTTTACCGGTTGTAAAAATGCGTCAGGAATTACGAAACAGGGATTTTATCTGGATACCGTAATTTCTATAACTCTATATTCAGATGATGCAGAAGAGCAAATTGATAAATGTTTCAAAATAGCAGAAAAGTATGAAAATTATTTTTCTAATACCATCGCCGAAAGCGATATTTCAAAAATCAACAATGCCAATCATCAGCCAGTTAAAGTTCATAAAGAAACAGCCGAGCTTCTAAATAAAGGCATCTATTATAGCGAATTATCTGGCGGCAAATTTGACATCACTGTAGGTTCCTTAAGTAATCTCTGGGATTTTGATAACAACACCGGCAATGTACCATCAGACGATCAAATATCACAAGCACTTTCTGTTGTAGATTATTCAAAAGTTCATGTAGATGGCACAACTGTCACCTACAGCGGTGACGGCATCATTGATTTAGGCGGAATTGCAAAGGGTTACATTGCTGACGAAATCAAATCCTACCTCAACTCTGAAGGAATCACAGAAGGGATGATTAATCTCGGTGGAAATGTTCTCTGCGTAGGTCCAAAGGAAGATAATTCCTCCTATAACATCGGCTTACAAGAACCGTTTTCCGATGATGGATCTGTAATTGCATCCGTAAAAGTCAAAGACCAGTCTGTAGTTACCTCCGGAACCTATCAGCGATACTTTAAAAAGGACGGCAAACTATACCATCATATCCTTGATTTATCTTCCGGTTACCCTATAGACAACGGCCTGTCTTCTGTAACAATTATCACAGATTCTTCTGTAGATGCAGATGCTTTGTCTACGACTGTGTTTACCATGGGACCTGAGGATGGAAAAGATTTTGTAGAAGGATTAGATAATGTGGAAGCAATATTTATAACCACATCCAATGAAATTTTTTATACTTCCGGAATTGGAACGACAATTCCATTTGAAAAAACTGCAAAATAAAAAAGACGAGGAAATGAATCATTTCCTCGCCTTTTTCTATACCGCTTTAAGATGTAAAATCACTTTCTTCGGACATTTCTCAGCACACTTACCGCAACCTGTACACTTAAACTGATCAATATGTGCAATATTATCTTCTACATGAATCGCATCGTATTCACATTGCTTCTCGCACAAATGACATCCAATACATCCGGCAGAGCAAACCTGCATAACATCCTTACCCTTATTTTTAGAGCTGCATGCAACAGCATAATTAGAATCATATGGAATAAGCTCAATCATATTTCTTGGACAAACTTCTATACATTTTCCACATGCCTTACATGCTTCCTTATCAACCTTGGCAATTCCATCCACAATATGTATCGCATCAAACTGACAAGCCTCTACGCACTCGCCAAAACCAAGGCACCCATAAGAACAGGCTTTTGGTCCGCCTCCCGGTACAAATTGCATCGCACTACATTTGTTGACACCGGTATATTGATAATTATTTTTTGCCTTTTCACAATCACCGGCACACTTTACATATGCCACCTGATGAATTGAATCACCAGCTTCAACACCCATTATTTCAGCAATTTTTGCAGCAACAGGTGCTCCACCAACCGGACATTGGTTAACCGGGGCATCCCCTTTTGCTATAGCTGCCGCCAGACCTGAGCAACCCGCATATCCGCAGCCACCACAGTTATTACCTGGAAGTTCTCCCAATACAGCCTCTTCCTTAGGATCTACTTCAACCTTAAACTTCTCAGAAGAAAAACAAAGGAAAAAACCTATTAAGCAGCCGGTAACACTGACAATGACTGCAGAAATTAAAATTCCAGTTATCATCTCGTCACCCCTCCTTAGATTACTCCGGAAAAACCGGTAAAGGCAATTGCCATAAGACTTGCTGTAACAAGCACAATTGCCGTACCCTTAAATGGTTCCGGAATGTCATTATATTCAATTTTTTCACGTATACCGGCCATAATAACAATTGCAATTGTAAAACCAACTGCTGTACCAACACCGTAAACAACACCCTGAAGGATATTGTACCCATTTGTTACGTTATTTAATGCAACACCTAACACTGCACAGTTTGTTGTAATTAATGGAAGATATACTCCAAGCGCCTTGTATAAAGACGGTATATTCTTCTTTAAAAACATCTCAACAAACTGAACCAGAGCAGCAATTACAAGAATAAATACAATTGTCTGTAGGTATACAAAACCGGTAGGGACAAGAATAAACTTGTAAATTAAACCGGTAACAAAAGACGAAATTGCGATAACGAAAATAACTGCACCGCCCATTCCGGCCGCAGTCTCAACCTTTTTTGAGACACCAAGAAATGGACAAATACCAAGGAATTGGCTCAGTACAACATTATTTACAATCGATGATGCAATTATAATTAACAGTAATTCTTTCATTGTACTAATCCTCCTTTTCTACTTTTTCTTCCGCTTCCAAAATACGTTCTGAAGATTTACCTGTACATCCGGCACTGAAACTACATCCACTGCAGTCTCCGGTTATGCAGCCCTGTGGTGCAGCAAGAGGCTTTCCCTTTGCCTCCATCTTTTTACGAACCACATTCATAACTGCCACCAAAACTGCCAGAACCATAAATGCTCCAGGCGGCATAATAAAAATTGAAATTGGTGTGAACCCAGCCGTTCCATTAGCAGAATCAGCAAGCGGGAGTAACTGTATATTAAAGGCAGTACCCGCTCCAAGCAATTCTCTAACCAATCCAATAATTGTTAAACTCATAGAAAATCCAAGTCCCATTCCTAAT
This sequence comes from Lachnospiraceae bacterium, assembly GCA_017392525.1. GTDB lineage: Bacteria > Bacillota > Clostridia > Lachnospirales > Lachnospiraceae > FD2005. The sequence goes on along the minus strand of JAFOVD010000027.1, from coordinate 111,294 downwards.
CCATCAAAAAGTGAAGGTACCGGTGGATTTTTGGATGCATAACTTTCTGCACGTCCAAGAATAATGCAATTTACAACAATAAGCGGAATATAAATTCCCAGAGATTCATATAAAGATGGTACAAATCCCTGCATCAAAAACTGAACCATTGTAACCAGGGAAGCAACAACCACAATGTACGCCGGCATACGAACTCGATCCGGAATAACATTTCTCAAAAGTGAAATCAAAAGATTTGACATGGCAAGTACCACTGTTGTTGATAATCCCATTCCCAAACCATTAATTGCGGAGGTTGTTACCGCAAGGGTTGGACACATACCAAGCATTAATACGAAGGATGGATTTTCTTTCAGGATACCGTTATATAAACGTTCGACCGGTTTATTCATTTTCTCCACCTCCTACCAGGCTATTGAAGTACTTAAATCCGGCATTTACACCATTTGTCATGGCCTTCGAAGTGATAGTCGCGCCGGAAATAGCCTGTATTTCATTGTCACCACTTGGTGCTGACTTTACTACTTCATAAACATTAGAAACTATATTTTTAAATTGATCTGAGAAACCACTTTCCTTAGCCTTCATACCAAGGCCCGCAGTTTCCCCAATTGTTGTAATGGAATAACCATTCATAGTTCCATCCAGTTTCACGCCCATAGAAAATGTGATATCACCGCCATATCCCGCATGTGATGTCACTGTAATAACATAACCTAATAAATTACCGGAAGCATCCAGTGCATCAACACAATTATCGATATCATCATCTGTATATCCTTCCTCATGAACAAGCTTTGATGCTACATCAGCATCAAACCCCTCATGGTCAGCAAAGGATGTTGCATCACTAAACACAGCCTTGTAAGCTTCCTGCGTAGCCTTTTCCTGAGCTGCAGCAATCGGCGCTTTTGTAATCTCATAGACAATTCCAAGTGCAGTTCCAGCAATCAAGGTAATTAAGGTCAGGATCAAAGCATCTTTTACTAATTTATTCATGCCTCTCCCTCCTTTTCTCTTTGTATGCCAAATGCCCGTGGCACAGTAACACGCTCAATCAATGGCACAAGCAGGTTGCTAATAATAATTGCGTAACTTACGCCTTCTGCTGAAGCTCCAAAAATACGGAAGATTCCAGTCAAAACTCCCAGGCAGATACCGAATAAAATCTTACCCATAGGTGTTATTGGCGATGTTACATAATCTGTCGCCATAAAGAATGCACCAAGAATCAAACCTCCACCACAAATCTGTGCAACCAGATATGTAATATCTAAACCACGACCTCCAAATAAAACAACAAAAATTGCGAAAGTCAAAATATATGTTCCCGGAATACGAAGATCAATTACGCCGAAAAGAATCAGAATAACTGCACCTAACAAAAGCGCAATCACTGATGTCTCACCAATCGTACCCGCTTCTGTACCAAGAAGCATCTTCATAACATTTACAGACTCTCCTGCCTTTAACTGTGCAAGTGGAGTCGCACCGGTAACACCGTCATATGTAAAACTTGTCATCTGTGCAGTAAAGGAAATTACCAGAAAACATCTAGCACCAAGTGCGGGATTCATAAAGTTCTGGCCAAGTCCACCAAAAAGCATCTTAACAACAATAATTGCAAATGCGCCACCTAGTACAGCCATCCAGATAGGAATTGTATGTGGTAGATTTAATGCCAGCAACAACCCTGTCACAACCGCACTTAAATCATTGATTGTACTCTTTTTCTTAACAATAAACTCATATACATATTCTGAAACAACAGCACTGATAACTGTCGCAAGAATCACCAAAAGAGCTCTGATTCCAAAGTTACAGATTCCAAATACAGAAGCCGGTAACAAGGAAACGATTACCAGAAGCATAATACGCTTTGTATCCATCTTATCCCTTACATGTGGGGCAGATGTTACAGAAAATAAATCACTCACGTTTGTCACCTCTCCTACTTTTTCTTTCTCTTATCTGCAAGCACTTGCTTCTTCATGGTCTTAATAGCCTGAGCCAGCGGTCTTCTCGCCGGGCAACCATAAGAACAACTTCCACATTCAATGCATTCCAGACCGTACCATTTCTCGAAAACAGCCTTCTGTCCATGCTGTGAATAATCTGCAAGACGTGAAGGAATTAGTCCCTCCGGACATGCCTCTACACATCTTCCACAATTAATACATGCAGTTTCTTCGTATTTGCTTGCCTCATCTTCTGTCATACAAAGCAACGCTGAAGTTGTCTTTGTAGTTGGAATGTTTATATCAAACAATGCAAATCCCATCATAGGTCCGCCGGCAATCATTTTCTTGGCAGGATTCTTTAGTCCACCTGCAGCCTCAAGTAATTCGGCAAAATTCGTACCTATCTTGATTTTAAAATTTCGAGGTTCCATAACGGCATCACCTGTTACAGTAAAAATCCTGTCTGTAAGTGGTCTGCCATATCGAACCGCATTGTATACAGCAACAATAGTTTCAACATTATCTACGATACATCCAGCATCTGCCGGTAACATCTTAGAATTAATTTCCCGGTCTGTAACCGCTTTAATTAACTGACGCTCTCCACCCTGCGGGTATTTAGTAATTAACGGAACCACCTTCATTCTCGGCTCATCCTTCGTCAGTTCCATGAGCTTCTGAATTGCATCCGGTTTATTGTCTTCAACGCCAAAATATCCCTTCGCATGGTCAAACAGCTGAAGTATGATTCTCATACCTTCAACCAGCTTCTCTGGCTCTTCAATCATGCGGCGATAATCAGAGGTCAAAAACGGTTCACATTCTGCGCAATTGGCAATAACGTATTCAATTTTATCCGGATTCTTTGGTGAAAGTTTGACATGTGTTGGAAAACCAGCTCCACCCATGCCGACAACACCGGCCTCCTTGATTTTATGAATGATCTCTTCTTTTCTTAGTTGTGTGACGTCCTGCGTCTCTTCAAAACCAGCCTCCATGTAGTTGCCATCATTCTCAATGATAATAGAATTCACCATATCACCAACAGCTACTCTTCTTGGTTCGATGGCTTTTACTGTACCGGAAACAGAAGAATAAATCGGTGCAGATACAAATCCACCTGCTTCTGCAATCTTCTGTCCCACCAATACTGAATCGCCCACCGACACAAGCGGAGTAGCCGGAGCACCTATGTGCTGAGAAAGCGGGAATACTAAGTCCCCTACCGGCAACAATTCCTTCGTTGGTTTTGCCTTTGACAGGTCCTTGCCATCGTATGGATGAACGCCACCTTTAAATGTCCTAAGGCCCATGAATTGTACCCCTCCTTTTAGATCACTTTCTAAAATTATTTCATCATTCATTATAACACTTTTCGTACTTTTTCTAGTGCAATCTGTCTAGGAAAATTGTTCATAATTAAGTACTTTATGTTTATTTCAACCAAAAAGCCCCCTGTTTTACCTCCACTTTGTTGGAATAAATATATAAAAATGATAAACTGTATGATTGGAGGAAAACAATGAAAAGAGTAGTTAATATCTATCCAAAAATCGAAAGTAAAACCTATGATAAATATTTTACCGAAGATACATTTTTTCTTGATATTGAAACCACCGGTTTTCAAGCTTCATACCAAATTTGTTATCTAATTGGTTGTATGTTTTATAAAAACAATCAGTATGAGCTGGTTCAATATCTTGCTGAAAACGAAGACGACGAACCCGCCATGCTTGAAGCTTTTCTCAATGACATTTCCACATACCATACCATTATTACTTTTAACGGCGATATGTTTGATTTGCCATTTCTAAAAAAGCGATTTGAAATTAATCATATGGTGTTCCACACGGAGCTTTTTCACTCCATCGACCTGTTTAAAATAGCGAAAAAATGTAAACGCGTCCTGCAACTGCCAAATTATAAGCAAAAGACCATTGAGCACTTTTTGCGCATCAATCGAGAAGATCAATATAATGGCGGAGAGCTGATTTCCATATACAAACAATATGCCGCTCTTTTTGATCCAGGAAAAGAAAAGCTTCTACTTCTTCACAATGCAGAAGACGTACACTATATGCTTTATCTCCTTGATATTACAGAATATCTGCATATAAAGGACTGCACAATAGAAAGCTTAACCTTTTCAACTACTGAAAATGATACTGAGATTTACTTTGAGGGCAATACCGATTTAAACCTTCCGGTTTCTATCTCTCTCTCAGCCAATCCCATGTTTTGCAAGTTGGAGAAAAACAAAATCCAAGGAACTCTACACAAAACCGAGGGCACATTCCTTTATTTTTTCGAAAACTATAAAGATTATATATTTGTCGAAACCGAAAAAATCATTTTACCAAAACTTCTGGGATCCACTATTCCAAAGGAAATGAAAAGACAAGCAAAAAAAGAGGAATGCTTTGTAAAGAAACAGGGATTATTTATTCCTGCCATTCAAAGCAAAAAACAAGAGTCTTTATATCCCGGGAAAAGACTTTTCCGTGCGGAATATAAAAGCAAAGACTCCTACTTACTTGCAGATAATGATATCTTAAATAATCAATTTCTATCATCATATATTCAGAATATTCTAAGCAAGTTATAAAAAAGGCAATGAAACAAATTTGTTTCATTGCCTTTAAATTATTTATTCTGTGCTTTTGTTTCAGCATCTTTCTCATAGAAAAATGAATATCTACGTTTATAACCAATCTTTTTATAATCGATTACCTGTTCTGTACTTCCAATAAATAAAATACCATGTTCTTTAAGGGATTCCTCAAATTTTACATAGACATCGTGCTTAGCCTCTTCTGTAAAATAAATCAATACATTTCGGCAAACAATCATATCACAATCCTTAATGTAAGGATCCTTTAAAAGATTATGTTCTTTAAACTGTACCCTAGATTTAATCTTATCTGAAATCTGATAAGACTTGCCAACCTGAGTAAAATACTTTTTCTTAAGATCATCAGGTACATTTGCAATACTCTTCTCTGAATATAACCCGGTCTTCGCCTGAGCGATAACCTGCTTATCCAAATCCGTAGCGATAATCTTAATCTGACTCAAATCAAGATGTCTGGAAAGAGCCATAACCAATGAATATGGCTCATCTCCGGTAGAACATGCTGCACTCCAGATACGCAGATTCTTTCCAAACTTCTTAATAAGTTCCGGAAAGAATTCCTGATCCAAAAGTTTCCATTGTTCAGGGTTTCGATAAAACTCCGAAACATTAATTGTCAAGAAATTTACAAACTCCTCAAAGACAGATTTGTCTGATGTCAACATCTTTACATAATCAGAATAACTTTTGCAATTACGCTTAGCAACCAGAGAATCAATACGTCGACGCATCTGTTTCTCCTTATATGCACTAAGGTCAATCTTAGTAAGCTTCAAAACCTCATTCTTAAATGCTTCGTAATTATCCAAACTCAAAACCCCTTTTCATTTATATTTTATTCTTCGCCAGCAACTTCTTCAGCATCATCTTCGCCGTCTGTCAAAGCCTTCATGCTTAAGCTGATTTTGTGTTCATCTTCACGGAACTCAACAACCTTAGCTTCGATTTCCTGTCCTACTGTAAGAACATCTGCTGGTTTTTCAACATGATCACGTGAAATCTGTGAAACATGAAGTAATGCATCTACACCAGGTGCAAGTTCAACAAATGCACCGAAGTCCTTCATACGTGCAACCTTACCAGTTACTACAGTACCTACAGCAAACTTGCTTGTAGCATTGTTCCAAGGATTTTCATCATCAAACTTCTTAGAAAGAGCGATCTTCTTACCGTTGATTTCCTTGATAAATACCTTAACCTTATCATCTACCTTGTAGATCTTCTTAGGATTTTCTACACGTCCCCATGACATTTCAGAGATATGAAGTAATCCATCAACACCACCAAGATCAACAAATGCACCGAAATCTGTGACATTCTTGATTGTTCCTTCGATTACATCACCAACATGGATGTTTTCAAAGAACTTCTCCTGTACTGCTTCTCTTTCAGCAACAAGAAGAGTCTTGCGATCACCGATAATTCTTCTCTTTCTAGGATTGAATTCTGTAATTACGAATTCAATTTCCTGTCCATTATACTTATTTAAATCTTTCTCATAAGAATCAGAAATAAGGGAAGCTGGGATAAATACTCTAGATCCTTCAACTTCTACAGATAAACCACCGTTTAATACCTTTGTTACAGTAGCCTTTAAAACTGTCTGATTTTCAAAAGCTTCTTTTAACTTTTCATTGCCCTTTTCCTGAGCAAGACGCTTGTATGAAAGAAGAACCTGTCCTTCTCCGTCATTTACCTTTACAACGATTGCTTCCATGGAATCGCCTACAGATACTACTGTAGTTAAGTCTAAATTGGAATCGTTGCTGTATTCATTTCTAGTGATAATACCATCTGATTTATAACCGATGTTAAGATCGATTTCGTCTGGCTTAACATTGATAACAGTACCTTCGACCACTTCTCCATTTCTTATAGTCTTGTCGTAATCCTCTAACATTTGTTCAAAATTCTCTGTTGGCATTTCTTTTGAACCTCCTCAATAATTTTCTGTGGGGTCGACGCCCCCGCTGTTATACCTATGTTGTGAATGGATTGTATTACAGACAGGTCTAGGTCATCTGCTGTCTGTATGAAGAAAGTATTGTCACATTTGTTACTACAGATTTCGAATAGTTTCCTAGAATTGGAACTATTCTTATCACCAATGACAAGCATCACATCCACTTGAGCCGCAATCTCGGCCGCTTCGGTTTGACGAACTTCCGTAGCATTGCAGATTGTACTCATAGCAAACATATCATACCCTTTTTTATTTATAATTTCAACTAATTCTTGAAATTTGTTGTGATTAAAGGTCGTTTGTGACACTAAACACACTTTTTCTCCCTTTGAGAAATGTAACTCATCCGCCTCTTTTTCGTTGCCGATTACCACATATTCAGTACCCGGAACAATCCAGCCGATAATACCCTGAACCTCCGGATGATTTTCATTTCCAATGATTAAAATCTTATATCCCTTTTCAGAATACTCCGCCACAAGTCTATGGATTTTCTTAACAAAAGGACACGTAGCATCAACAATATGATGTCCGCAAGCTTCCAAATCCTCAACAGTTTTTTTCGTCACGCCATGAGAACGAATCACCACAGTTCCCGGCGAAACGCTTGCCATTTCCTCTTCAGAAATCACATGTGCCCCACGCTTTTCAAAATCAGAAACTACCGTGTCATTATGAATAATCGGACCATATGTATAAATCTTTTCATCAGGAGAACACTTTTCAATCTGATCTGTAACCGTCTTTACGGCGCGCTCTACTCCGAAACAAAATCCGGCAGATTTCGCCAAGATAATTTTGCCCATAAAAAACCTCTTATCTTTCCTTAATTCGTTGGATAATAGCTTCTGTAACTTCATCTATATCCATATCAGAAGAATCTAAATAATATGCATCAGCCGCCTGTTTGAGCGGAGAAACCTCTCGATGCATATCTCTGTAATCTCGATCTTCAATATCCTTCTTGATTTGTTCAAGATCACATTCAACGCCCCTGGCTTTCAACTCATCATAACGGCGCTGTCCTCTTGCATCAACAGATGCTGTTAAATAAATCTTAACTTCAGCATCCGGAAGGATTGTTGTACCGATATCACGACCATCCATTACCACATCCATCTTACGTGCCAAATCACGCTGTAATTCAAGAAGTTTCTCTCGAACAGCAGAGTATTTAGATGTTGCAGATGCCATATTTCCAACCTCTTCTGTACGAATAAGACCGGTAACATCCTCTTTGTTCAGAAGAACCTTCTGTTCTCCATCCACATACTTGATTTCAACAGAAACATCATCAAGAGAAGCTGAAACCGCCGCCTCATCTGAACCGTCTATCTTATTTCTAAGGAAATATAAAGCCATTGTTCGATACATTGCTCCCGTATCTACATAGACATATCCCAACTTCTTAGAAACTCTCTTTGCAATTGTACTTTTGCCTGCTCCTGCAGGTCCATCGATAGCGATATTCATAAATCCTCCATATCATTCATTCAAATTCTTATATTATGATGCCGAACACATGCCGGCCAAATATCCGGTAGACCACGCCACCTGAAGATTAAATCCTCCCGTGTAGCAGTCGATATCCAAAACCTCTCCCGCAAAATATAATCCCTGAATCAGTTTTGATTCCATTGTTGATGGATTAATTTCCTTTACGGAGACGCCACCCTGAGTCACAATTGCCTCTTTAAAGCCCCTAAGGGAAGTAATTGTGAATGGGAAATGTTTCAGCAGGCGAATAATCTCATTTCGTTCTTCCACTGTAACTGAATTAATCTTTTTCTCATCAGAAAAATTCAAAAGTTCCATAAAAACAGGAATCATCTTCTTCGGCAAAAGCGCTCCCAAAACATTAGAAATATTTTTGTTTTCATTCCCCTTGAATTCTCGAAGTAATCTCTGATCCAAAGTATCCTTGTCAAGCTTCGGCTTCAAATCGATCTCGGCCCGAAGTTCTGCACTGTCTAATGTCTTTCCAACCCGGCTGCTTGCAGATAAGCAAAGCGGACCACTAACTCCAAAATGGGTAAACAGCATCTCTCCAAAATCATCATAGAGTTTTTTCTTGCCATTATAGATGCAAAGATTCACATTCTTCAAAGAAAGTCCCTGCATGGCAACAATGTAATCCTCTTTGGTATTCATTGGAACCAGCGCCGGTCTAGTAGTTATAATACTATGCCCCAGCTTCTTTGCAAACCTCATTCCGTCCCCTGTTGACCCTGTTGTTGGATAGGAAAGCCCTCCCGTACAAAGGATGACACGATCTGCTTCCATAAACCCGTCTGAGGTTTCCACACCACCAACTGCACCATCCATAACCGCAATATTCTTTACCTCTGTATGGAGCATAACCTTTACACCAGCCTCACGCATTGCTTTTTGGAAGGCCCCCGTCACATCACTGGCATGATCAGACACCGGAAAAACCCTGTCTCCCCTTTCAATTTTATAAGGAGTACCGTGTGATTCCACAAAATCCATTACCTGCTGATTTGTAAAAGAATAAAACGCACTGTATAAAAACTTAGGATTAGAAACAACACTCCGGAACAAATCCTCAACTTCACAGGCATTTGTAAAATTACATCTACCCTTTCCGGTAATATAGATTTTCTTACCCAATTTTTCATTTTTCTCTAAGAGGATTGTCTCACATCCATAGGACGCCGCCGTGTAAGCAGCCATCATACCGGCAGCCCCTCCACCTACTACTATTACTTTCATACTATATTCCTTCCGGATCATTATACTTCATTTTTAGATGATCCTGAATCGGTTCAATTTCATCATTCTCATATACCTGATACTCTTCCCAGATATGCTCAAGCTCTTCTAGTGTTGAAGCAACTTTATCCTGTCGTTTCATGCAAAGCGCAACCAAAAGAGCATTAATAACCGATAATGGTGCAACTAAAGAATCTACTATAGAGGCCATATCTGAAAGTGCAATCAAATTGCAGGATGAATACAGATTCATTGGAGAATGAACCGAATCTGTAATTGTAATTACTTTTGCATTACGATTATTGGCAAACTCCATCGCCTTCAATGTACGCATAGAATATCTTGGAAAACTGATGCCGATAATTGCATCTTTTTCACTAATTCGAATCATCTGCTCAAACAATTCTGAAGAATTATTAGTATTTAATAATACCACATCATCAAAAATCAAATGTAAATAAAATGCCAAAAAAGAGGCTAATGGAGCACATGATCTAATACCAACCACATAGATTCTTCTGGCATCGTTTAACATATCCACTGCCAATTCGAAAGCATCATCATCAATATTTTCAAGTGTCCCCTTGATTTTTTCTGCATCAGAACGAAGCACTGACTCCAAAACTTCCGACTGGCTTATTCTACCATATGCAACTTCCATTCTTTGAAGAGAGTTTAATTTTGTTCTCACCATCTCTTCCAAAGCTTTCTGAAAGTCCGGATATCCTTTGTACCCAAGATTCATCGCAAATCGCACAACAGTAGACTCACTGACGCCCACTACTTTTCCAAGCTTTGCAGCCGTCAAAAAAACAGCTTTGTCATAATAATCTGAGATATAATTTGCAAGTCTTCTCTGGCCCTTGCTCATGGAGCTGTAATTTGCATTTATTCTGGATGTTAAATCATTTGTATTACTCATATGTCCACCTCAATAATTTATTTGCAAACGATATCTATTATACCAAATCAGAGGGAATCTACAAGAATAATATGAAGGAAATATTTCGCCACCGAAACGCTTTTGCAGGAATAATACGCAAAAAGGGAGTGGAAAATCCACTCCCTTAACAGTACCCAGATTATACCGGATACGCTTTATTTGTTTTATCTGCAACTGCCGGATCTACCTTTGTTTTCTGAGCCTCACGATACTTAAAGTAATCCGTAGCAACCTGCGGGAACAATGCATATGACAATACATCTTCATCCTGCTGTTTCCACTGCTTCATCTCATTTTCAATTCCATCTAACTGTGGTTCTAACAAGTCAGCCGGTCTACATGTAATTGCTTCAGACTTTCTATCTCCCAAAGCCTTCTCAACAACATCCGGATTAAATGGTTTTTCTGTCTTACCATATTTGCCAAGCAGCAAATCCTTCGTCTGATCTGTACAAACTTTATATCTCTCTCCCATAAGGACATTAAATACAGCCTGTGTACCCACAATCTGAGATGATGGAGTAACAAGAGGTGGCTCACCAAGATCTTTACGTACTCTTGGCACCTCTTCCAAAACCTCTTTTAATTTGTCTTCCTTGCCCTGTTCCTTTAACTGACCAATCAGATTGGAAAGCATACCACCAGGAACCTGATACATCAGAGTCTTAATATTTACACCCAGAACCTTTGTACTCATAGTTCCTTCATCAATGTACTTCTGACGAATTGGAGCAAAATAATCAGAGATTTCCGCAAGTAACTTCTGATCTAATCCCGTATCGTATGGTGTGTTCTTAAATGCCTCAACCATAACTTCTGTTGCTGGCTGACTAGTTCCAAGAGCAAAAGGAGAAATAGCTGTGTCAATAATGTCAACACCAGCTTCAATCGCCTTCATACAAGTCATAGAAGCCACACCGGATGTATAATGTGTATGCAATTCAATTGGCAAATCCGTTGCACTCTTTAATGAACGAACCAGCTCATCTGCAGCAGTTGGAACCAACAAACCGGACATATCTTTAATACAGATGGAATCAGCTCCCATCTCTTCGATTGCCTTTGCCTTTTTCATCCAATAGTCCATAGTATAAGCATCACCAATTGTGTATGACAATGCAATCTGCGCATGTCCATTTTCCTTCTTGGTTGCCTTAACAGCAGTTTCCAGATTACGAAGGTCATTCAGACAGTCAAAGATACGAATAATATCAATACCATTGGCAATTGATTTCTGAACAAAATACTCAACAACATCATCTGCATAAGGCTTATAACCAAGGATATTCTGTCCACGGAAAAGCATCTGCAGTTTTGTATTTTTAAACCCTTCTCTTAATTTACGAAGACGGTCCCATGGATCCTCATGCAAGAATCTAAGGCATGCATCAAAAGTTGCACCACCCCAACACTCAACTGCATTATATCCAACCTTATCCATTGTTGGAACGATAGGAAGCATCTCCTCTGTTTTCATTCTTGTAGCAATCAGAGACTGATGTGCATCACGAAGCACTGTCTCTGTTATTTTCAATGGTTTCTTTTCTTCAACCATGATTTCCTCCTTCAAACTCTATACCCCAAAGATAGCCATAAACACACCGGCAGCAACTGCTGTTCCAATAACACCGGCAACATTCGGTCCCATAGCATGCATTAAGAGGAAGTTTGTAGGATCCTCTTCTGCTCCGACCTTTTGGGATACTCTTGCCGCCATAGGAACTGCGGATACACCGGCAGAACCAATCAACGGGTTAATCTTTCCGTGTGTCAGATGACATAAAAGCTTTCCGAAAAGCACTCCGGCTGCTGTACCAAACATAAACGCAATCAAACCTAAAATTACAATCTTAATTGTTGTAAAATTCAAAAACGCTTCTGCAGATGTAGATGCACCTACGGATGTACCAAGTAAAATAACAACAATGTACATCATGGCGTTACTAGCCGTTTCCTGTAACTGACGAACCACACCTGATTCTCTAAACAGATTACCAAGCATCAGCATACCAACCAATGGTGCTGTTGTTGGAAGTAAAAGACAAACAACAATGGTAATTACAATTGGGAATAAAATCTTCTCCAATTTTGATACCGGCCGAAGGTTCTCCATATGAATGGCACGCTCTTTCTTTGTTGTAAAAAGCTTCATAATAGGTGGCTGAATAATCGGAACCAGAGACATATAAGAATATGCCGCCACCGCAATCGGTCCCATCAAAGCACTTTGTCCCAGCTTACCCGCAAGGAAAATTGATGTCGGTCCATCTGCTCCACCGATAATTGAAACAGCCGCTGCCGCTTCATCGTTAAATCCAAGTAAAATAGCAAGAAGATAAGCACTGAAAATACCGATCTGTGCCGCTGCGCCAAGCAAAAAGCAGATTGGATTTGCAATCAAAGGACCAAAATCTGTCATTGCACCTACACCCAGGAAAATCAGAGATGGCAAAATAGACCACTCATCCAGCGTATAGAAATAATAAAGTAAACCACCAACACCATTACTTGTCTCTTCTGGACTTGCAATAATATCCGGATAGATATTTACGAGTAACATACCAAATGCGATTGGAACCAGAAGCAATGGCTCAAATCCTTTTTTTATAGCAAGGAAAAGAAATACACACGCTACGGCAATCATAAGATAGTTACCAATTGTAAGATTAAAGAAAGCTGTCTGGTGCAGAAGGTTCGATAATGTTTCACTGATATAACTCATGAATCTTTCCTCCTACGGTTACCCACTAGTTCAATGTTGCAAGTAAAGCTCCAGCCTCAATCTGCTGACCTTCTGTAACATCGATAGATGCAACTGTACCATCCTGAGGTGCAACAACCGGTGTCTCCATCTTCATAACTTCCAAAGTAACAACAGCCTGTCCCTTTGTTACCTTTGTTCCTACAGGAGCCTCAATCTTAAATACCTTTCCAGCTGCTCCTGCCTCGATCTTGACAGATCCTGCAGCTGCTGAAGCTACTGGTGCGGCAGCCTTCTTAGGCACAGCAGCCGGTGCTGGTGCAGATGTAGAACCTCCCTTTTCTTCAACTGTTACATCATAAGCCGTTCCGTTAACGGTAATTGTATAATTCTTCATCGAATAAACCTCCTAATTAATATCTTCTCTTGATGGAACGAACTACGAAATCATCAGTAGAAGCTCCTGTAGATGCCGCAATTGCAGCTGCAATTACAGCGATTAATTCAGTATCATCCATTTCATCCTCAGAAACCGGTTCCACAGCTTTTACCTGAGGCTTCATCTCTTCTCTCTTATTCTTAACCACCCTTGTCTCAACTTTGGAAACAAAACGGAAACAATAGATTAAAAGACTTAAAATCAATAGAATCACAAATACAATTGAAATGCCCATGATTGTGTTTAATCCGGCTTTTCCCATTGTTTCTCCAAGAGAATATACAAGCTGTGTATTTACTGCAGTTATCTTCATATCATTTGCATTAAATACATAGACCAACTGCATATCACGCTTAGAATAATCAATATTAAGTGTTGCTGTAACTGTCTTTCCTGATTTAGAAATATCAAAATCAGAGAAACCAACAAAATCACCTGCCTCTGGTCTACATTCTGACCAGGACTCATAAATGCTCGCATATAATGCATAGTTCTCATCATCAGAACTCTCTGCCTGGGATTTATAAGCCGCAAGATACTGTTGTAATTCTTCTGAAGACAGTCCCTCTAATGAATTTACCTGGGATTCCATGGCAGATTCAATTTGAGTGCCGGTATAATTGCCATACATTTCTTCTGTGGTTGTCCCACAAGCAGCAAACGAGAGTAAACATACCAGAGCACATAAAACCAATAAGACTCTCTTTTTCATATGTACACCTTTCTTCTACTTCGTTCCATGTTTCTTGTAGAAATCTACATTCTTCGTATACAGCATCTCAAAGCCGGCAATCAGATACTTACGTGCATCTTCCGGATTAACAACACGATCAATATAACCTCTTCGAGCTGCATTCTGAATTCCAGACTGAACTTCATCAAATTCAGCTGCAACCTCGCCAAACTTATCTGCATCTTCTGTAAGTATTTTAGCTGCAAGATTAGCAGGCATAATACCCATCTCTGCATCTGCAAAAGCATATACCAAATCAGCACCAATAGCCTTGGAGTTCATCATAATGTAAGATGTTCCATAAGCTTTACCTGTAATAAAGTTAATCTTTGGTACACTAGCTCCTTCCAACGCAAATACCAGTTTACCCATCTGACGTGCCAACTTCTTTTCTGCACATACACATGCTTTATAACCATCAACATTTGTCAATGATAAAATCGGAAGATCAAACGCATCGCAGAACTCTACAAATGAAGCTGCCTTCTCACAACCTCTAGGTGTTAAAACAGTTTCAAATTCTTCATCTGCTACTCTTTCTCTATTTCCAATTACACCAACTGTTACACCATTTAACTTGATAAATCCTGTAACCATTTCTTTTGCATATCCGGCACGAACTTCAAAGAAGAGATTATTATCAGATACTTCTTTTGCAAATTCGGCAGGATCAACTCTCTTACTTAAAAGGTCTGTTGATGCACGATTTAAATCGTCATTACATTCATCAATTGCTCCACCTTCAACGTTTGAACCAGGAAGCAATTCAATAAGAGAACGAATCTGTTCAACGATCTCATCCTCTGTTCCTACAAAGTCAACATTTCCTGCTTCATACTGGAAATCTGCAGAAGATGTATCCTCCTTGTCCCTATTGTTTCCGGCAATAGCATCCGGCGAATTAACAAATAGAGAACCGTCCTTTACCATAAAATTAAAATCGCTAACTGCAGGTAAAACAGATAAACCGCCACCACAACGATAAATTGCTAAAATCTGTGGAATAATACCGGATGCCTTTACGGCTTTCGCATAGATTGCGCCCATACTCTCTAATGCGTCTACGGATTCCTGAAGTCTCACACCTGCACAGTCTAATAAACCGATAACAGGAGCTCCCATCTTCATTGCCATATCATATACCGATAAAATCTTCTTTGCATGCATTTCACCAATTGTTCCGTTTAACACAGATGCATCCTGGCTGAACACAAAAACAAGATTTCCATCAATTAGTCCGTGACCAACAACAACGCCATCAGATGGTGTGTCTTTTTTGTCCAGACTAAAATCTGTACTTCTCGCTGTAACAAGAGCACCTAGTTCAACGAAACTGTTTTCGTCAAGTAAGCTCTCGATATGTGCCACAGCGGGGCTGTTTTTCATATCACTCATGCTTTTTATCCTCCAATAAAATATAAATTTGCGCTATAAAAATAATAACCTTCCTAAACCTATTTTTCAATAGATTTGCATTAATTATGACATTTTTTTAACAAAGATTTTACGCAATAAAATAGTCCTACCTGTGTATGAACAGGAAGGACTATTTTTTTTAAATATCAATATTTTCCGACAAAACATCTTCTGCTTCTGCTTCCGCCTGAAGTTTAAATTCTTCAACCTGCATCGGATTCAATGATGGCAAATCTGTGATGGAAGCAATGCCGAATGAACGTAGAAAATCTTCTGTTGTTCCAAACAGCATCGGTCTTCCGGGAGCATCCAATCGTCCCAATTCCTGTGCGAGACCGAACTCTACCAGCTTACTGACTGCGTGGTCAGAAGAAACTCCACGGATTTTTTCTATTTCAGCCTTTGTAATCGGCTGCTTATACGCAATAATCGACAAGGTCTCCATAAGAACATCCGTCAATGCGTACTTTTTCGGCTGTTTTGCGAGCTTAATCAGATATTCATATACATCTACACTTGTACACATCTGATAACTATTATTGAGTTTTGTAATACGGATTCCTCGATTATCATTTGCATACTTCTCTGCCAGCTCATCACAGATTGAAGCCACAACACCCTGATCAGCCTCAAGAGCCTTTGCAATTTTAGAAACTTCTACAGAATCTCCCATTGCAAACAGGATTCCCTCGATAATAGAAGCCATCTCTTTTCTATTCATAAAACCAACTTACTCCTATGCAGCCACTTTAGATTCAATTAAAATATCATCAAAAATATGTTCCTGAATAATGGAAATAGTTCCATCCTTCATTAATTCTAAAATGGATAAAAATGTCACTATAATCTCTGTTTTTGTCGCCTGGCTTTCCAACAATTTACGGAAGCTGAATTGCTTATGGCTTTTAGCAAAATCACGAACAAAAATCATCTTGTCCTCCATGGAAACCTCTTCCTTCTTAATCGTACCGAACTGCGAACGAATTGGATCGACACGATTCTCCTGACGACGCATCACAGATTGGAATATTGAGCTAAGCTTATTAAGTGTCACATCCGACATCAGCTCTTCCAAAT
Source organism: Lachnospiraceae bacterium (assembly GCA_017392525.1). Classification (GTDB taxonomy): domain Bacteria; phylum Bacillota; class Clostridia; order Lachnospirales; family Lachnospiraceae; genus FD2005. The sequence goes on along the minus strand of JAFOVD010000027.1, from coordinate 94,696 downwards.
CAACCGGTTGCTCATACTGAAGCACTTCGTCCGGTAAGGTTTTCTCTTTATAGAAAACCTGCTCGGCGCCCATTTGTCTATCACGAAGCTCATATGACATACATTTATACATCTTATATTCCAGTAGCTGTTCTACCAGCTCTGCACGAGGATCCACTTCTTCCCCGTCCTCTTCAGTTTCTACTTTAGGAAGCAGCATCTTCGACTTAATGGATAACAGCGTTGCAGCCATAACCAGAAACTCACTCATAACATTTAAGTCCTGACGTTTCATTTCCTCAATGTATTCCATATACTGATTCGTAATCTCAACAATAGGAATGTCATAAATATTAACTTTGTTCTTATCTATTAAGTGCAACAGCAAATCAAGCGGGCCCTCAAAGGCCTGTAATTTTACATTTAATTCCATTTTAAACCTCACAAGGTTAAAGAGAGACCGCTAGTGCGATCTCTCTACTATCACCAATTTCTTACGAAATATTTATGCTTCCGGAACATCCTTAATTGAGAATGAAATTCTACCCATCTTATCCTTACCAAGGCAGATTACAGTTACTACATCGCCAAGTGTAAGAACATCTTCTACATGGTCAATTCTCTCTTTAGAAACCTTGGAAATGTGAACCATTCCCTCTTTTCCAGGAGCGAATTCTACAAACGCACCAAATTCCTTAATGCTTACAACCTTACCAGTGAAAATCTGACCCTTTTCAAAATCAGTTGTAATTGTCTGAATCATATTGATAGCCTGATCCATAGCGTCCTTGTCAGTGCCACAAACACTAACAGCACCTTCATCTGTAATATCAATCTTCACACCGGTACGATCAATGATTTCATTGATTGTCTTTCCTCTCTGACCAACAACATCGCCAATCTTCTGAGGATCAATCTGAATCTGAACAATCTTTGGAGCATACTCACCAACAGTTGCACGTGGTTCAGAAATTGCCTTTTTCATACATGTATCCATGATAAATAAGCGAGCTTCATGGGTTCTTCTGATTGCCTCTTCAACGATTGGACGAGTCAAACCATGAATCTTAATATCCATCTGGATGGCTGTGATACCTTCTGTTGTACCTGTTACCTTGAAATCCATGTCTCCGAAGAAATCTTCCAGACCCTGAATATCAGTAAGTACAATGTAATCATCATCTGTATCACCTGTTACAAGTCCACAGGAAATACCAGCTACCATTCTCTTAATTGGAACACCGGCAGCCATAAGTGACATACAAGATGCACATGTAGATGCCATTGATGTTGAGCCATTTGATTCAAATGTTTCGGAAACAGCACGGATTGCATAAGGGAACTCTTCAACAGATGGAAGAACCGGAAGTAAAGCTCTCTCTGCCAATGCACCGTGACCGATTTCACGACGTCCCGGTCCTCTAGATGGCTTTGTTTCACCTACTGAATATGAAGGGAAGTTGTAATGATGCATATATCTCTTTTCATGAATATTATCATCTAAACCATCAACCTTCTGTGCCTCTGAAAGAGGTGCAAGAGTTACAACATCACAAATCTGTGTCTGACCACGAGTGAACATTGCAGAGCCATGAACACGTGGAATCAAATCTACTTCTGCTGAAAGCGGACGAATCTGATCGATTGCACGGCCATCCGGACGCTTATGATCCTTCAAAATCATCTTACGAACAGTCTTCTTCTGATACTGATAAACAGCTTCGCCAAGTACAGCTAACCATTCTTCATTATCTGCAAATGCTTCTTCTAACTTAGCAGTTACAGCCTTGATGTTCTCTTCACGAACCTGTTTCTCATCTGTAAAAACAGCCTCTTCCATTTCTTCAGGAGTAACAATTTCCTTCATCTTTGCGAACATCTCTTCAGGAATTGCACAACTTTCATATGCATGCTTTGGTTTACCAACCTCTGCAACCATTTCTTCAATCAATGCAATAATTGTCTGGTTTACATCATGAGCCTTGTAAATTGCTTCAAGCATCTTCTCATCAGAGATTTCATTAGCACCGGCCTCAATCATGATAACCTTTTCTTTTGTGGAAGCAACTGTAAGTTTTAAATCACCATTGTCCCACTGTTCCTGAGTTGGGTTCACAATAAGTTCACCGTCAATCATACCCATCTGTGTCATTGCACATGGGCCATCAAATGGAATATCTGAAATACAAGTAGCCATAGCTGTACCGATCATAGCTACAATTTCAGGACGGCACTCAGGATCAACTGACATAACTAAGTTGTTAAGTGTAACATCGTTACGATAGTCCTTTGGGAAAAGTGGTCTCATTGGACGATCGATCACTCGAGAAGTAAGTACAGAGTTTTCAGATGCCTTACCCTCTCTCTTGTTAAATCCGCCCGGAATCTTTCCTACGGAATAAAACTTTTCTTCAAATTCAACTGACAATGGGAAGAAATCAATTCCTTCTCTTGGTTTGTCAGATGCTGTTGCTGTACAAAGTACTGTTGTTTCCCCATACTGGATAAAAACCGCTCCATTCGCCTGTTTGGCAACTTTGCCAACTTCAACCTTTAGTGGTCTACCGGCAAGATCCATTGTAAATGTCTTTACCATTTTTCGTCTCCTTATTCTTTTATTGTTAAGACAGCATTCGAAACTACTGAAAACTCCAGATTCCCTCTGATCTTTTTCAGTGGTCTCGAATTTCTGCTGCCAAAGCTCACAAAGTGTTAAAAAAATGGGCGAAATAGTTTTGCTACTCCGCCCATATTCTATCAATTCTCTTATTTTCTTAAGCCAAGACGCTCAATGAGAGAACGATATCTTTCAATATCAACTTTCTTTAAGTAAGCTAAGAGATTTCTTCTCTTACCAACCATCTTAAGAAGTCCTCTTCTTGAATGATGATCCTTTGGATTTTCCTTTAAATGCTCAGTTAACTCAGCAATTCTAGCTGTAAGTACAGCAACCTGTACTTCTGGTGAACCAGTATCGCCAGCTGTTCTAGCATATTCGTTGATGATTGCCTGTTTCTTTTCTTTTGTGATCATAATTATAATCCTCCTAATTAGTTATTATTACCTGCCTAAACTCAGTAAAAGGTCGGAGTGTCCGTCTACCGAATCTAGGTCACACAACATTAAGATAATATCATATCCGGACCATGTTGTAAACTCAATTCTTATTCGTTAATCAAACGTGTCACACAAATTGGATTTCTGTAAAACGCATTTGAAATCTTAATTCCTGTTTTCTTAGATGACGCATGTACAATCTGTCCATTACCAATATAAATTGCCACATGGCTTATGCTCTTACCGCTACCATAGAAGAACAGATCTCCCGGCTGAGCTTCCGATGCAGAAACTCTTGTACCGTAATTTGCCTGTGCTCTAGAAGAATGTGGTAACGAAATGCCATACTGCGCATAGATTGCCATTACAAAACCAGAGCAGTCTGCTCCATGAGTCAGGCTTGTTCCGCCCCATACGTATGGATTTCCAACATACTGTGTAGCATTGTTAACCAAATCAACGCAAACATTGGAAACACCTTCGCCGTAACGTGCCTCTGTCAATGTCATAGCATCATTTAATCCCTCTTTGACAGTGACAAATTCTGAGGAAACATATCCCTCATCCGCATCTATAGATACCTTTACCCATCCATCCAACTGCTCAACAACTTCTAATTCTTCTCCGGAAGAAACAGTTGTAATAACAGACGCATCTGTACTCATCTCTGAACGAACGCGTAAATTATCTGTATTAACGATAGCCTTGGTAGTTGCAAGTGTAGATGCCAGATTCAAAGCATCCTGTCCCGTTACAATATAAGAAGCTTTAACATATCCACTTACCTCACCGGATGTAATCTGATACCAATCTCCTTCCTGACCCAGAATCTCACATCCCGCATTATTTGGAAGCTTACCGGCAAGAGATGCATCCTCTGATGCAGCTTCTCTAATATTAAGATTTCCATCCACCTGGCAAATACCAAGATTTGTATATCCATATCCAGAGGCACCTGTAGTTGAAATCTCAACTGCAGATACCGACTGACCATAATCACTTAAATTCATAACCGTTGCCGCAGAAATACCTGCCAATACAGAATTTGAAGACTGCACTGATGTAGCATTTCCTGCAAATCCAACATAACTTGCCTCCCCAGCAAGCAACGTTCCGCAACAAACAATTGATAATGCGCGTACGAATCTTTTATTCATTATGTCCTCCATAATATAAAATCTGTAAAAACACTCTAAGATAATATATCATGATATATTTTCAGTGTCAACGGAGTTGTAACATTTGCGTAACATATAAATAAAAATCGCAGGAAATGATATCTACGCAAATCGCGTAGATACAGCATTTCCTGCGGTTCTATTAATAATACATTAATCAAATTATTACAAATTGTTAAAATATGTAAACGCATCTTGTGTGTCTTTACGAATTTGTTTCATTAATTCCGTAAGCGAATCAAACTTTTTCTCTTTTCGAAGAAACTCCAGGAAAGACACCCTGGCAATTTTCTCATAGAGATTCCCCTGAAAATCCAAAATATGAGTTTCCACATTGATACTATTATCATCTTTAATGGTAGGTTTAACACCAACATTTGTAATTCCATGAAAAACCCGATGTTCAATTTCAACTTCCGTAATATATACGCCATTAGGCGGAAGCAATTTATCATTTGGCGGAATCATATTGATTGTAGGTATGCCCATATTCGTACCGATATGATTGCCATGTACAATCTCTCCCCAGATAAAATAAGGATATCCCAGCAGTTCATTTGCAAGTCGAATATTTCCCTTACTAATCTCATCACGAATATATGTGCTACTGATTTCCCGTTCTTCTCTCTTGATTTTCGTCACTACATCAAGTTCAAAATGGAACTTTTCAGCAAATTCCTTTAAAAGCTCTACATCGCCACTACCCTGATATCCAAATCGAAAATCCGAACCAACACAAAGATACTTCATATGAAAACGCTCACAGAGCATTTCTATAAAGTTGCCCGGCAACATGTGCATCACTTCCTCACTAAGGGGAAGTTCCAAAAGATAATCCGTCCCTTCCTTCTCAAGAATATGCGCTCTTTCCTCTGATGTAATAAGCGTTTGCACTTTTTTCTCTTCAGAAAAAGCATTTCTTGGAGAAATTGAAAAAGTAATTATTAAGCTCTTCATATCGCCCACAGCATGATTTCTTACCATACCGGCAAGCAATTCATGGCCACGATGAATCCCATCGAACTTACCGATTGTTACTGCTGTCGGCTCATCAATCTTCAATTCTGAATTATAGTCTAAACGTATCATGATTCATAAAACATCTTTCTGAGTTTACATTGTGCCTCTTTATATTCGTACATTCCCACAAAGGAATTATCCTGAAGATATACGCGGACAGCGGAGAATTGCTCCAAATCCGAAAATGAGATTTTCTTATCATTTTCATCAAAGACAGAAATAAAATTATGTTCTAAAAGAACCGCACCATTTAATGCGTAGCGATAGGATTCCTCCCCCACAATCGCCCTTGAAGTATGGGAGAAAATTGAATCCACATCGTAAATATAAGAATCCATTTCATTCTTCTCGTAAATGGATTTAATTTCATCAAGCTTTAAGGCATGCGAAATATCAAAACACGAAACCCTTGTTCTAAGAAGTGATTCCATGCACGCTCCACATCCAAGTTTTTCACCAATATCCTTGCAAAGTGTACGGATATAGGTTCCTTTAGAACAATGAACCAAAAACGTCACATATGGGAGGCTAATCTCTTCTATTTCAATAGAAAAGATTTTTACCGATCTCGCCTTACGCTCCACTTCAACTCCGGCTCTAGCAAGCTCATAAAGCTTTTTCCCATTCACCTTTAGAGCAGAATACATAGGCGGCACCTGAAGTATATCACCAACAAAGCTTGAAATAACCTGGCGGATTTCATCTTCACTACATTGCACCGGGCTCTCAGACGTAACATTTCCAGTGATATCCTCCGTATCTGTCGTAATTCCAAGATGCATCTTGGCACGATATACTTTGTCCTTGTCTGTCAGCAGGTCACAAACCTTGGTGGCTTTGCCAAAACACACCGGCAAAACGCCTTCCGCATCAGGATCAAGAGTTCCTGTATGTCCTACTTTTTTAATATGAAAAGTCTTTCGAAGAATCGCTACCACATCAAAGCTGGTATAGCCCTTCTCTTTATAAACATTTACAATACCACTGGTCTTCATCTACATTCTCTTCTTAATCTCATTCATTACTTCCTGCAAAGCCTCTTCCGGATCACCGTGAACTGAAAATCCGGCAGCTTTGGCATGACCACCGCCGTGGAATTTCTGTGCAACCTCTGCAAGATTAACATCTCCGGAAGCTCGCATACTTCCTTTATAACTTCCATCTTCATTTTCATGCAGAAAAATCGCAACCGAAACACCGATAGTATTTCTAAGATTTGAAACAACGCTCTCCATATCATGCGCGCCTGCACCAAAACGTCTTAAATCTTCCTGCGTAAGAATACAAGAAATGATTTTTCCATCCTCCCAGAGCTTTGCATTTAACAATGCATATCCAAGAACCTGGTTCTGAATAAATGTCTTAGCATAGAAAACACGCTCAACAATAGAAGTATAGTCAATTCCTTTTTCCATAAGAATGCCGGCTGCATTCATTGTATCTGCACTGGTGCAGGAATACTGAAAACATCCTGTATCTGTTACCATACCGGTGTACAGACACTCAGCAATATCTTTTGTTATATAGGATGGAGTCAAAAGGTTAAACACCAATTCGCAGGTACTGCTGGCATCCGGAACAATATAATTCACATCAGCAAAAGATTCATTGCTTACATGATGATCAATACAAACTGTCTTCTTTGCATTCTCAAAGAGTTTGGCTGCATCGCCAAGTCGATTTAAATCACCACAATCCAATGTAATAAATAAATCGAAAGACTCTCCCCCACAGGAATGCTCTATCTCTTTCGCATTCTTTAAAAAAGAAAACGTATCCGGAATTTCTTCCAAAAAAACATGCACGTCCATCTCCGGGTGATAAGTTCTGAAATAGTTATATACACCCAGACAGGAACCTACACAGTCCCCATCTGGGCGTACATGACCACCAATGCCTACACTATGAACGTTTTTTAAAATTTCATCCATATTAAACATCTGCTTTATTTACCTCATCTATCAAATGTGACATACGCACACCATACTCAACAGAACGATCTGCAATAAAAGTAATTTCCGGCGTATTTCTAAGATTTACGGTACGTGCCAACTCATGACGAATAAAACCTTCTGAACGCTTTAAACCTTCTAAAGTCTTCTGAAGCTTTTCTTCATCTCCAAGCACACTAATATATGCTTTACAAGTTTTTAAATCCGGAGCAACTTCAACATCCATAATGGAAACAAATTCATCAACTCTCGGATCCTTTACTTTATTTCGAATAATATTGGAGAGTTCGCGCAGAACCTCTCCATTTATTCTATTGTTTTTTACACTATTTTTTCTCATGGAAACCCACCTTATCTGGCTACTTCTACCATGATGTAAGCTTCGATCTTATCATCTACAGCGATGTCATTAAAGTCAGCTAATACAAGACCACATTCGTATCCTGCCTTAACTTCCTTAACATCATCTTTGTAACGCTTCAGAGATGCAAGATCACCTTCGAAGATCTGCTTGTCTTCACGAGTAACTCGTACCTTACATCCTCTCTGGAAGTAACCATCTTCAACATAAGAACCTGCAATATTACCAACATCAGATGCCTTAAAGATCTGACGTACTTCTGCATGACCAATAACCTTTTCTTCGTAAATCGGATCAAGCATGCCCTTCAATGCAGATTCAACATCATCTATTGCATTATAAATTACAGAGTAAAGTCGAACATCAACACCTTCTGACTCTGCAGTTGACTTAGCAACAGCGTCCGGACGAACATTGAAGCCAATGATAATTGCATTACTTGCAGATGCAAGAACTACATCAGATTCTGTAATCGCACCTACACCACCATGAATAATCTTAACAACTACTTCATCATTAGATAACTTCAGCAAACTTTGCTTAATAGCTTCAACAGAACCCTGAACGTCAGCCTTAACAATGATGTTAAGTTCTTTAACATTTCCTGACTGAATCTGTGAATAAAGATCATCCAGAGACATACGCATCTTAGTATCCTCAACAAGTGACTTCTTGCCTTCTGTAATGAATGTTTCAGCAAATGATCTTGCATCCTTTTCACTATCCATAGCAACAAAAATCTCACCTGCATTAGGAACTTCTGAAAGACCTAAAATTTCAACAGGAGTAGATGGTCCGGCAGTCTTAACTCTCTTACCGTTATCATCAATCATGGCACGAACCTTACCATAGGAACTTCCTGCCGCAATTGGATCACCTATATGGAGTGTACCCTTCTGTACAAGAACCGTTGCAACTGTACCACGACCCTTTTCAAGCTTAGACTCGATTACAAGACCTCTTGCATTTCTCTTGGCATTAGCCTTAAGTTCAAGTACGTCAGCTGTAAGAAGAATCATTTCCAATAAGTTCTCAATACCATCGTGTGTCTTTGCAGATACCGGACAGAAAATAGTGCTACCACCCCAGTCTTCAGGAATCAATTCGTATTCAGAAAGTTCCTGCTTAACTCTCTCGATATTTGCACTTGGCTTATCCATCTTATTTACAGCAACAATAATTTCAACGCCGGCAGCCTTGGCATGATTAATAGCCTCAACTGTCTGTGGCATAACACCATCATCCGCTGCAACAACAAGGATAGCGATATCTGTTGAATTTGCACCACGCATACGCATTGCTGTAAACGCTTCATGACCAGGAGTATCAAGGAATGTGATCTTCTGACCATCAATATTAACTACATAAGCACCGATTGCCTGTGTAATTCCACCGGCTTCTCGATCTGTAATCTTTGTGTCTCGAATCGCATCCAACAGAGATGTCTTACCATGATCTACATGACCCATAACGCAGACAACCGGTGGTCTGGCTGTAAGATCATCCTGATTTTCTTCATCTTCCTTAAGCAATTCAGCGATAACATCAACTTTTTCTTCATGTTCACAAAGAATTTCATATTCTAATGCAATTTCTTCCGCCTGCTCATAATCAACATCTGTATTCAATGTAATAATCTGACCCTTTAAGAATAATTTCTTAATAATATCAGATGGCTGAATCTTCATACGATCTGCCAGTTCACGGATTGTAAGATGATCCGGAAGCTTAATTGACTTAATTACCTCTTCCTTCTTCTCGGCAGGTTTCTTGTTATTCTTCTTCTTTCCGCCGTTCTTCTCAAGGTTTACATAGTGCTCCTGCTTCTTTCCAAGACGGTCATAATCCCTATGGTTGTTGTTACGATTATTGGCACCATGAGAACCCTTCTTGCTATGTTCAGCCATTGGAGCAGCAGCTGCCACATTGGCATTGGAACGATTGCTGTTTCTATCATTATTTCTAGAATTATTACGATCAGAATTCTGATTCTGTGGGCGCTCCTGTCTTCTACGATCGTTATTCTTGTTGTCATTGCCCTGACGTGCTACACGGTTATCATTTCTCTTCTCGTTATTTCTAGCATTATCTTTACGCTCATTGTTGCGATTTTTATTTTCGTTTTCCTGTGCCTTCTTAGGAGACTGATATGGCTCTTCTACCGCATGATCCTGGCGACGAATATGATCCACACCAGCCCTTGGTTTAATCAGGCCTCCTGCCGGACGAACTGAATTTGAACTCTGTGTTCTGCGGCGTTCATCCCTCTGACCATCACGTTTGCGATTGTCATTGTTACGATTTGCATTATTCTTTTTATTGCCGTGATTGTCCTTGCTATACTGTGCATTAAATACAGCAGTAATTGTAGACTTTTTCTTTGGCTTAGCCTCGCCGTCCTTCTTAGGTGTTTCTTTCTTTGCATCTGCCTTAGGTGCAGTCTTAGGAGCCTCCTTCTTCTGGAAATGCTTCTTTACCGCCTCTACATCTGCATCCTCAAGACCAGACTGAGCTGATTTAATTTCTTTTCCATTTGTATTTAAATAATTCATAATATCCTTAGACTGAAGTCCAAGTTCTTTTGCTAATTCATGTACTCTGATTTTCGACATGTATATCCTCCATTATTCAATTTTCTGTTGCTTCAAGCTTCGCCAATATCGCTTTTGCAAAGTTTTCATCCTGAATTGCCACACTGGCACGATATTCCTTACCAATTGCAGCACCAAGGCTTTCCTTTGTTCCGTAATAATGAAGCTCTGTGTGATAGAACTTACACATATCCTCGTAGTTCTTCTTAGAGTTATCAGAAGAATCTCTTGCTATAATCACCAGATACGCCTTTTGACTTTTTACAGATTTTTCAACCGCAAATTCACCACTTACAACTTTTCCGGCTCTCATAGCCATTCCAATCATGGATAAAACTTTATCCAACATGTTCTAACTCCTTCTTTATGGCCTCTATAACATCCATTGCGATTTTCATCTTAAAGGATCTCATAAATCCACCATTCTTTACTGCTTTTTCCAAACACTCTGGATTCTTACAAATATATGCGCCTCTACCATTCATTTTACCCGTCTTGTCTACAACCAGCGAATGATCACTTAACTTTACCACTCGATAAAGTTCGGATTTGCTTTTGGGCTCATTGCATCCAATACAGATTCTCATCGGTAACTTCTTTTCACTCATGAATCTATTCTTCGATATATTCGTCATCTACATCAACAGTTTCTGTTTCAGTATCTTCCATGTATTCGTCTTCTTCATAATACTCATCTTCGTCATATTCAGACTCAAGATTTAAGAAGTCGAATTCACCGGATTCTCTTGCCTGTGTCTCGCTCTTAATATCAATCTTATAACCAGTTAATCTTGCCGCAAGACGAGCGTTCTGTCCTTCCTTACCAATAGCAAGTGAAAGCTGATAATCAGGAACAACTACCTTAGCTGTCTTTTCTTCAGAATCAGCAACAACAGAAATGACCTTAGCAGGACTAAGAGAGTTTTCAATCAACTTAGCAGGATTCTCATCCCAGTTGATGATATCAATCTTTTCATTTCTAAGTTCTTCAACGATAGAGTTAACACGTGAACCATTCATCCCTACGCATGCGCCTACAGCATCTACATCCTCATTGTTAGACCATACTGCAATCTTTGTTCTGCTTCCGGCTTCACGTGCAATATTCTTAATTTCAACAATACCATCGCGTACTTCTGTAACCTCTTCTTCAAAAAGGCGCTTTACAAGATCAGGATGAGTTCTGGAAATATAAATCTTAGGTCCACGGCGGCTGTCCTTTACTTCAAGGATATATACCTTGATACGATCTCCAGTCTTAAGTGTCTCACCCTTAATCTGTTCTCTTTCTGTAAGAGTTGCATCAGAATTACCCAGGTTTACGATTGCGCGTTTTTCTTCTACACGCTGAACAATACCTGTAACAACAGTCTTTTCCATTGATACATATTCATCATATACCACACGACGCTCTTCTTCTCTGAATGACTGAAGAAGAACATTCTTTGCTGAACTTGCCGCAATACGTCCAAATTCCTTTGACTTGATTTCAATATTAATCATGTCACCAAGTTCAAAACTGTCATCAATTTCTTTTGCATCTAAAATTGAAACTTCGATTTCCGGATCGAATACAGCATCATCTTCTACTACTTCTTTTGTCACATACACATGATATTCACCAGTCTCATGATCAACAAGGACTTTAACATTGTCTGTGTGTCTGTAACTCTGCTTGCAAGCTGTCATAAGTGCCTCTTCAATTGCGTTGAAGATCACTTCCTTTGCAATATTCTTCTCAGCAGCAAGTTCGTTAATTGCTCCTAAAAATTCTGTGTTATCCATTATGTTTCCTCCTCATATGGAAAAAGTTTATTAAAAATCTAGCGCATATCGGATTGTAGATATGTCTTTTCTAGAAAAACTCTTCTCTTCGTCATCCATTGTAATCGTCACAGTGTCTTTATCGAACTTAACCAAAACACCTTCAAACTGCTTCTGCTTATCGATGGCTTTATAGGTTCGAAGTTCAACCTCTTCACCAATGGACTTTTCCAGTTGTCTATCATTTTTAATCTGACGACCCAGCCCCGGTGAACTCACCTCAAAAGTATAAGGATCAGAAATATAATCCTCTCTGTCCAAAATTTCATTCATCTCTCTACTAACATCGACGCAATCATCAATTGTAATTCCGCCCGGTTTGTCAATAAAAATACGAAGGAAATAATCCTGTCCCTCTTTTACATACTCCACATCCCACAAGTCAAAATTGCGTTTATCCAGGAGTGGCTGTACAAGTTCTTCTGTACGCTTTACATATGTTTCTCTTAAAGACATTGCAACCTCCTATTTTCTTTTTTTGTAATATGTTTTTACAAAAAGAATTGAGAGCCGACATTCGTCTGCTCTCAATCAACTTCACAACTATTACCTTGAATTATTCTAGCATATGTATACCAGAAATGCAAATAAAAAAACACTCCCTAACAAAGGAATGTTTCTCGGGTTGGGCTGTTTTCACAGTCAGTAGTTCCTAGGGGAATCGAACCCCTGTTTTCGCCGTGAGAGGGCGACGTCTTAACCGCTTGACCAAGGAACCATATTCTCATTGTTTTCGCTTGTTTCTTTTGTTTCCCGCGTCAACAATGAGTATATTACACTATATAAAACACAAATGCAAGCACTTTTTTCAAATTTTCGTATTTTTTATTAAATTTAGACAATTTGAATCATATGCTGCCTATTTGTCATCTAGTCTTCATATCCATTTGGATTGTTTTTCTGCCATCTCCAAGAGTCTTCACACATCTCCTTGATGCCATACTGTGCTGTCCAGCCCAGTTCCTCTTTTGCCTTTGTTGCATCGGAATAGCATGTTGCAATATCACCGGCGCGACGAGGTTTAATCTGATATGGAATCTTAACGCCTGTTGCAGCCTCAAAATTCTTTACAATATCCAGAACGCTATATCCAACGCCTGTTCCAAGATTATAAATCTTAAGACCGGCATTTTCTTCAATCTTCTTCAGCGCCTTTACATGACCTGTTGCAAGATCCACAACATGGATATAATCTCTTACTCCCGTTCCATCCGGAGTATCATAATCATCACCAAATACACCTAATTCCGGAAGCTTTCCTACCGCAACCTGTGTAATATATGGCATCAGATTATTAGGAATACCATTTGGATTTTCACCCATTGTTCCACTCTTATGTGCACCGATTGGATTGAAATAACGAAGAAGAACTACATTCCACTCATTATCAGCCTTATAAATATCAGATAAAATCTGTTCCAGCATAGACTTTGTCCAGCCATAAGGATTTGTACACTGACCCTTAGGGCATTCTTCTGTAATAGGAATCTGTGCAGGATTACCATAAACAGTTGCTGATGATGAGAATATGATATTCTTACATCCATTCTGTCTCATAACATCAACAAGAGTCAATGTACCCGCAATATTATTTTCATAATATTCCCATGGCTTCTGAACAGATTCACCGACAGCCTTAAGTCCCGCAAAATGAATTACGCTATCGATAATCTCTTTCTTGAAAATTTCATTTAAAATCTGACGATCTAAAATATCGCCTTTATAAAAAGTTACCTTTTTACCTGTAATCGCTTCAACTCTTTCCAGAGATTTTTCACTGGAATTAGCAAGATTGTCCAATACAACAACATCATATCCGGCATTCTGAAGCTCTACGCATGTGTGGCTACCGATATATCCGGCTCCACCTGTTACTAAAATTGCCATAATAGTAAAACTCCCTTCTATTAGCTACATCAGCCATTATTTTAACAAAAGCGCTTGAAAAAGTAAAACCTAGGCACTTCAACTTGATTATATTTGAGCGAAACACAGCATTTTATGATAATATTTCCATATTATTTACGCAAACAAAAAATCAGGAAATGATAACATTTCCTGATTTTAAATAATTCTATTAAGCTACCTGCTTCTTAGCAACTTCAACAAGCTGAGTAAAACCTTCAGCATCATTAACTGCTAATTCAGCTAACATCTTACGGTTCATTTCAACACCTGCAAGCTTAAGACCATACATAAACTTGCTGTATGATAATCCGTTTAATCTTGCTGCTGCGTTGATACGAGCAATCCATAACTGACGGAACTGTCTCTTACGTTCCTTACGACCAGCATATGCTGTTGTTAACGCTCTCATAACTGACTGTCTAGCTACACGATACTGCTTTGAACGAGCACCTCTGTAACCCTTAGCCATCTTTAATACTCTATTGTGTTTCTTTCTAGCGTTCATACCGCCTTTAATTCTTGCCATAATTAAATCCTCCTAATCGAATACGAATAAATCCTAATCTTAAGACATTATGCGTAAGGCATAACCTTCTTTAATGCCTTCATGTTTGTAGCATCTGCCATAGTTGCTTTTCTAAGATTTCTCTTTCTCTTAGTTGTCTTCTTAGCAAGGATGTGGCTCTTGAAAGCCTTGTTTCTCTTCATCTTACCTGTTCCAGTAACAGCAAAACGCTTTGCAGCTGCTCTTTTTGTCTTCATCTTTGGCATAATACATATCCTCCTAAATTAACGTTTTTCCGCCAGCACCATACTGATCGAACGACCTTCCTGCTTAGGTGCTTTCTCCACTGTTGCAACATCTTCCATGCTCTTAGCAATATCATCTAAAATATGTTTACTGCTCTGAATGTGAGCCATCTCACGTCCACGGAAACGAAGTGTAACCTTGACTTTGTTTCCTTTTGCAAGGAATTTTCTTGCGTTATTCATCTTGGTATTAAGATCATTGCTATCAATGTTTGGAGAAAGACGAATTTCTTTCATTTCAATCGTCTTCTGCTTCTTCTTAGCCTCTTTTTCTTTACGAGCCAATTCATAACGATACTTACCGTAATCAATAATCTTGCAAACAGGCGGCTTTGCATTTGGTGATACCTTTACCAAATCAAGATCCTGTTCCTGTGCCAGTTTGTAAGCGTCTCTTGCAGACATAATTCCTAATTGTTCCCCATCTGAACTGATTACACGAACCTCGCGGTCACGAATCTGTTCATTGATCATTAAATCGCTAATGGTCTTTCACCTCCGAAAATTAAAAAAATGTGGATAGGCAGACTATCCACATTTACAAATTCACAATTCATGTAAAAATGTTGACGCTAAGTCGCTTGGTTACGCTTAGGTGAGAGTGGATACTCTACTTGTTACAACTCTGATAGAATATCACACATCTTCACCCTCGTCAACACCTATTTTATAAGTATTTGCAACATATTTTTATTCTTCATCCGGCTCCGTTCTATTGGAGGATTCAATATCTGCAGCAAAGATCGGTGTAAATATTCTTCTACTGCGCTCATCCCTTGCCTCTAAAGTGTTTTTTGACGATTCCATCGCAAACGTCTTCTGTGCACTACAGAGTTTCTTGCCACGCTTATCCAATCTAACATAGCTGCCATCTTTCTTCAAATAATAAGCCTTTAGATTATCCTGCAGTTGGATATCCAGGATATGCTTCGCCTTGGCAATACACCTGGCATCCTCAACCGGGAAAATAATTTCAACACGTTTATCCAGATTACGTGGCATCCAATCAGCAGATCCCATATAAACTTCTTCTGCTCCGCCATTATAAAAATAAAACATTCTACTGTGTTCCAGGAAATTACCCACAATAGATGACACCTGAATATTATCACTGACTCCAGGAATTCCAACCTTGAGACAGCAGATGCCGCGGACAATCAATTGTATTTGAACTCCTGCAGCAGACGCCTCATAGAGCTTAGAAATAATCCCTTTATCACATAAACTATTCATTTTCGCAATGATCTGCGCATCCTGTCCATTCTTTGCATGTGTAATCTCACGGTCAATTAACGCATAAAATTTCTTCCTCATCCAAATCGGAGCAACAATCAATTTATGCCACTGTTTCGGCTCTGAATAACCGGAAAGCATATTGAATACCGCCGTTGCATCCTCGCCAATTGCCTCAGAACAGGTAAACAGGCCGCAATCTGTATATAGCTTTGCAGTAGAATCATTGTAATTGCCCGTACCAAGATGTACATAACGCTTGATTCCATCCTCTTCTCTCCGTACAATCAAAGCAATTTTACAATGGGTCTTCAGGCCGACAATTCCATAAATAACATGACAACCTGCTTTCTCCAGCTTCTTCGCCCAAACAATATTATTTTCTTCATCAAATCTGGCCTTAAGTTCTACAAGAACCGTAACCTGCTTTCCATTCTCTGCCGCCCTGGCAAGGGCTGCAATAATTGGCGAATTACCGCTCACTCGATAAAGGGTCTGCTTGATAGCAAGCACATCCGGATCCTCTGCTGCCTGACGAATAAGATTAACCACCGGTTCAAAGCTTTCATATGGATGATGTAGAAAAATATCACCCTTTCGAAGTTCAGAAAACAGATCCTTTTTATTTAACAATCGACCATTTGTCTTAGGTTCATATGGCTCATAGCGAAGATGATCATAACCATGTAATCCAAACAATTTAGATAGCACCGTCAAATCAATAGGGCCATTAATAGAAAAAACGTCTTCAGACTTTACATGAAGATTTTCTTTTAACAGCCGAAGGAGACGCTTATCAATCGTCTCTTCTACTTCAAGACGAATTACCTCTCCCCATTGTCGTTTCTTTAGCTGTTTTTCAATCTCCTTTAAAAGATCTGCAGCATCATCCTCATCAAAGGAAAGGTCAGCATTTCTCATAACACGATAAGGATAGGAACAGATTACATCATAGTTTAAATACAAAACATCAATGTTTTTCTCCATTATCTGTTCCAAAAGAATAAATGCACTTTGATAACCATCCGCAGGTGGTATCGGAACCAATCTGGGAAGAACAGACGGCACCTGAATCGTTGCAAATTCAAGTTCCTGTTTTTTCGATTTACTCTTATGTAATCCGGCGCCACCCTTTCTTGTTCTAAGAAGGGATACGATATTTAATGTCTTATTCTGAATCAACGGAAACGGTCTGGATGCATCCACCGCCATAGGAGTCAAAACAGGATAAACATTCTCCTGAAAATAATGATCCACAAAGGAACCCTGTTCCTCCGTCAAATCCTCATACGCATCTATAAGTTGTATTCCCTGCTTCTTTAAAGCCGGTTTTAAGGAACGATTGTAAGTGGAATACTGTGTAGAAACAAATTCCTTTGCCTCTTTATTAATTGCCTCCAACTGCTCTGTCGCCGTTAATCCGGAAATATCACATTTCTTGTAATCCGCATGTACCATATCTTTAAGAGATGCTACACGAACCATAAAAAACTCATCCAGATTAGATGCAGTGATTCCCAGAAACTTTAATCTTTCCAACAGTGGAATCGACTTATCTCTTGCTTCATTCAGAATTCGCGTATTGAATCTGAGCCAGCTAAGCTCTCTATTGTAATAGTACTTCGCATCATCATATTCAACCTTCATATCTGCACCCCCTCATTACATACGTTTCTCTTTTATCACCGGTCGAACAGCAAATACCCTTTGGAAGAAATCCGCTTTCTCTCTAAATAAACCTTTCTCCAGAGAAATAGAATCATCTGCTTCTATCGAAATAAACAACTGGTCATTTCTAACGTTCATCTTAACATGCTTTAACCGCTGCTTATGGCTTCTATCCATTGCATTGGCAACCTTTAATATAGCAAGCAGCTTCACAATAACCGTATATTCCTTTTTTGTAAAAGCAGATGCAACCACCTCATAAGGATCCAGAGCCTTTCGATTATATGTCACAACCATAGCAACCATCTCGCGTTCCTTATGTGTCAATCCAAGAATTTCTGCTGAACGAATAATCATGCCTGAGCAATCGGCTGCTTCAGACAAGGAAATGTACTTGCCGCAATCATGAAGAACACACACAACTCTCATTAACAGGCGTTCCCGCTCCGTCAGACCATGATACTTCTTCATGGAGTCGAAAATATCCATGGAGAACTGTTCCAATGCCTGAAGATGTGGTTTATAACTTCCAAATCGATCTGCCAGATACCAGGAGGCTGACATAACATCCTCTTCAAAGTTGTGGTTTGGCTTCATCATACCTGTCTTATAGGCGTAATCATATGCAATTCCTTCGCAAACACTGACTCCCGGAATAACCACATATTCCGTCGGAATCTTATGAAGTATCTCCCTGTGCAAAAGAAGAAGCGCTTCATCCTGAGAGCCTCCGGACACTTCCGTCACATCATCATCCCAGATTGCATGAAATAATTTTTTTTGAAGCTTCTTCATATAATTGGATAAACGGTCCCTCTCAATAATGTCATTATCAGACTCAGAAACCAGTTTCTTTACAACTCGCATAACGCCATCGCCAAGAATAATCAGATATTTTATCTGTTCACCTTTTAAATACATCGTCTTAAAGTTATCCAACTCCTTATCAATTAAGGAAATAATCTGTTTCTCCATATCCGGAAGATTTTTCAACTTTTCAATCGATTGATGCATTGAATAGGTTCCAAGCATTACATGCTGGGTAGTTATAAGAGAACTGTTTTTAAAATACGTAATCTGCAAACTAGCGCCGCCGACATCTACCATAACCGCAGAATCCTCTATCAGGTTTTCAAACTGTTTCGTAGATGCAATGGCTTCATATCCTAAAAAACGATGTTCCGAATTAGTAAGCATCTGCACTTCTGTCTTGGTTTTAATTCTAATCTGATCTAACACAAAGAGTATATTTTCGGCCTTTCCGAAAAAATATCCGCCGTAAACCCTGGATGCATCCACCTTGTACTCTTTCATAGTACGACGCATATCAGAAATAATACTGCAGAGCTGTTCTGTTGTTTCCAGACTAACCTTACCGGTATTATATATCTCTCTCAAAATATCCGTAGACATCCTAAGACAATCCACTTCCTTTAAAGGTCGGTCCTTGGATATCTCAAATATTTTTAGAATAATTTCATATGAACCAATATAAACAGAAGCAAACAATTTCATGTACCCAGCCCCCAATCGTAATAGCATTCATAAATAATAATTAGACTTAATAATTTCCCAAAATACGCAATTTATTCGTCTCTTCCTGAAGTCCTCGAATCGCGTGTAAGACATCTTCTTCCTGAAGATTCCCCTCCAAATCAATAAAGAAACGATACTCCCAGGCTCTATCCTTCATCGGTCTTGATTCAATTCGACTCAGATTTATACCATTGAAAATAAAATGAGATAAGGCATGATATAAGGCACCCTTCTCATTGGAAAGTTCCATACAGAGGCTCACCTTCTTGGCATCCTTACGATACTTTTTCTCACCGCTGACAATAATAAATCTGGTTTCATTATCATTTCGATCCTGAATATTCTCTTCCAAAATCGACAAATCATATATCTTCCCATTGATACGTCCAGCAATTGCAGCCGCCGTCTCATCTTTATCATCTCGTACCTTCTTCGCAGCCATTGCTGTGTTTTCCAGTGAGATAACATCAAATTCCGGATGCGCCTTCTTAAGATATTCTTCGCATTGCATAAGAGCCTGCGGATGAGAATATACTTTTCTAATCTTTGAAATATCACTCCCCGGTACACCCAAAAGGCAGTGGTTTATAGTTATAATCTGCTCACCAATAATATTTACATCATTTTCCATCAATAAATCGTAATTTTCATAAACCGAACCGGCTGTAGAATTCTCAATCGGAAGAACAGCTGCATCTGCTCGTCCGGTACGAAGTGCTTCTATCGCCTCTCTCCAGGTTCCCACCGGGAAATTATCAATGTCATCACCGAAATACTCAAAAGTAGCAGCTTGACTATATGCGCCTTCCACGCCCTGATATACAACTGTCTTATTTGAAAAATCAAATTCATCTACACATGTATAATTGATTGGTCCCATCAATCCGGCTTCCGCAAGCATACGATATTGTTTCTTACGGCTACCGGACATAATCTGCTCAAACAGCTCCTGAACCCCTTTTCTTGAAAAATCATCCGAAGCCAGAGACGCCAAAGCATCCAGCTTCTCCTGTTCTCTCTTCTTATCATACACATTCTTGTGATTTGCTATTTTATAAACAGCCACTTCGTCAGAGAGCTTTAACCTCTCCTCATAGAGCTTCAAAATCTGATGATCTATTGCATCAATATCAACTCGAAGTTCTGACAAATCTCTCATGTTTCTAATCCTCTTTCTTTTTTCCTATTGAAAATCAAACAGCGAAAGCTGATTTGATTCCGGCAAATCATCTACTATCTTTAATTCTACCAGTTTATCGGCAGTATTTTTACTAACTTTTCCTCGCTCACGCATATCGTCTTTAGATAAGAATTTTGACTGAGATGCAGCGATGCTCAGGGATTCTGCAGCAGATTCACCCATTCCCGCAAGTGTCTTAAGGGGCGGAAGCAATTTTCCATCCACTACCTTGAAATAGCGGGCATCCGATTTATATACGTCCATTGGCAAGAACTCATATCCACGCGCATACATTTCCTGCACAAGTCGCATATCACCATAAGTATCATCTTCCTTATTTGCAAGTTTTTCTGTCTGTCGCTTTTTATCGAGTGCCGCCATATTATATTCCAGTTTTTCTCGACCAAGACACATAAGCTCATAGTCAAAGGCCTTGGCTCGAATACTAAAATATGCCGCATAATATGCAAGGGGATAATATACCTTACAATAAGCAATTCTCCATGCCATCATTACATAAGCTGCCGCATGGGCTTTCGGGAACATATACTTGATTTTCTTACAAGATTCAATGTACCAGTCCGGAACACCATGATCTTCCATATCCTTCTTGTACTGATCCCATTCCTTACATTTACCCTTTGCAACAATACCTTTTCGAACCCTCTCCATAATGGTAAAGGACTCTTCTGAATCCAGCCCCTTATGAATCAAGTATACCATGATATCATCTCGACAACAGATGGCTGTTGAAATCGTTGCAATTCCTTCTTTAATCAACACTTCCGCATTGCCCTGCCATACATCTGTACCATGAGACAAACCAGATATACGAATCAAATCGGAAAACTCTGTCGGTTTTGCATCCTTCAGCAATCCCATCGCAAAGTCAGTACCAAATTCCGGAATACCAAGAGTTCCCATTGTCGTATTCTTCCAAAGCTTCTCTCCATGTAATCCCAATGCATCCGTATTTTTAAACAAGGACATTACCGCCTTGTCATCCAGAGGAATTGTAGTGGCATCGAGTCCCGTCAAATCCTCTAACATACGGATCATGGTAGGATCATCATGTCCAAGAATATCAAGTTTCAGAAGGTTACTATCAATCGAATGGTAATCGAAATGCGTTGTAATAACGTCGGATGTCATATCATTTGCCGGATGCTGAACCGGAGTAAATGTATTAATCTCTTCCCCGGTAGGAAGAACAATAATACCACCCGGATGCTGTCCTGTAGTTCTACGAACTCCTGTGCAGCCACCAACAATACGATTTATTTCTGCAGAACGCTTATGTTGTCCATGTTCCTCAAAATACTTTAAGATATATCCATATGCAGTTTTTTCTGCAAGAGTACCGATTGTTCCGGCTTTAAATGTCTGTCCTGCTCCAAAAATAACCTCTGTATATCTGTGGGCCTTTGCCTGATAATCTCCGGAGAAATTAAGATCGATATCCGGCTCTTTATTTCCTTTAAATCCAAGGAACGTTTCAAATGGAATATCAAATCCCAATTTATCCAAGTCTGCCCCACATACCGGACATTTCTTATCCGGCATATCTGCTCCAGCTCGACCGCTATACTGTTTTACCTCTTCAGAATCAAAATCAGAATAATGACAATGGTGGCAAACATAATGTGCGCTAAGAGGATTTACTTCCGTAATTCCGGCCATAGTCGCAACAAAGGATGAACCAACTGAACCTCGGGACCCAACCAGATATCCATCCTCCACCGATTTCCAAACAAGTTTCTGAGCGATAATATACATAACCGCGTAACCATTTCCAATAATGGAATTCAGTTCTCGCTCCAATCTGGCAGAAACAGGTTCCGGGAGATCTGGTCCGTAAATCTCGTGAGCACGGGTTTCACAAATAGTTCGAAGCATCTGGGCATCATTTTCGATTTGGGGAGGACATTTGTCCGGACGAACAGGCTCAATATAATCGCACATATCTGCAATCATATTCGTATTCTTAATGACAACCTCCTCCGCCTTATCTGAGCCAAGATAAGCAAACTCGTCCAACATCTCCTGTGTGGTATGAAGATATAGTGGCGGCTGTTGATCAGCATCCTTAAAACCGTTACCCGTTTGAATAATTCTACGATAGATTTCATCTTTTGGATTTAAGAAATGAACATCGCAAGTCGCACAAACCGGCTTATTCAAAGTCTCTCCAAGTTTTACAATTCGTCTATTAATATCCTGTAATTCTTCCACGGAATTAATCGCTATATCATCCGATTCGATCATATAGTTATTATTACCCACCGGCTGAATCTCCAGAAAATCATAGAAAGAAGCTATCTTTGTAATTTCCTGCTCCGGACGACCATTTAGAATAGCAGAATATAATTCTCCTTCTGAACAGGCCGAACCCAGAATTAATCCTTCCCTGTATTTACGTATCAAACTCTTTGGCATTTTCGGACGACGATTGTAATAAATCAGATTTGAATCCGATACCAGACGGTACAGATTAATACGTCCTATATCATTTTTCGCCAGAATAATACAGTGATTCGGATGAAGCTTTCGAATAGCTTCTACGCCCTTTTCATCTGCGTCATTAATCATATCCAGAGTAGTAAGCCCTCTAGAACGAAGCATCTCAATCTCTTTTACAAAAAACTGAGCAGTACATTCTGCATCATCCACCGCTCTATGGTGATGTTCCAGGGAAACATTCAGTGCTTTTGCAACAGTCTGAAGCTTATAATTGCTAAGATTTGGAATCAAAAACTTTGACAATTCCACCGTATCCAGATAGGTATCATTACACTCCAGATTTAAATCCTTACAATTCTTTTTTATAAAACTCATATCAAAGTCTGCATTATGTGCAACCATAATACATCCCTTGGAAAACTCCATAAATCTAGGCAAAATCACATCTACAGTAGGAGCCGACATAACCATATCGTCACGAATACTTGTTAACTCCGTGATTTTAAAAGGAATCGGTGTCTTTGGATTGATAAACTCCGAAAATCGATCTGTAATCACTCCATTTTCAACCTTAACCGCACCAATTTCAATAATCTTATTACGATCGGCAGAAAACCCTGTTGTCTCTATATCAAAGACAACATAAGCATCATCTATACTCTGGTTGTGCGAATCTGTAACAATTGATTTTTCATCATCAACTAAATAGGCCTCTATTCCATAAATCACCTTAAACTCAGAACCTGAACCCACTGTATGAAAAGCTTCCGGGAAGGCCTGCACAGCGCCATGGTCGGTGATTGCTATTGCCTTATGCCCCCATGCCATTGCCTGTTTAATGATATCTGATGCATTACTTACTGCATCCATATCTGACATCTTTGTATGACAATGAAGCTCCACTCGTTTTTCTGCCGCAAGGTCCATGCGTTTTTCTATAAAGTCCTGAATCTTCATCATTCCACGAACAGAGGAAATAGCAACTTCATGACTGTAATTATCCATAGCAGCAACACCATGAACTTTGATAAAGTTACCCGGTGCCAAATTTGGAACAATGTCCTCCTTTTGCTCTCGTCGAACAAAAATTTTCACCTGAATCGTATCCGTTTCATCCGTAATATTAAACATCAGAATGGATTTTGCACCTTCCTGGAATTCCTTATCCTCGAAATCGAGAATCTTACCACGAATAATTACATCACCCATCTCGCCCTGAATCTGTTCAATCGGCATAGGATCACCATCAATATCTCGCCCATAGAACACATCCGGATTGCTGGATCTCTTTAGAGATGAACTACGAGGGCCTTCAGATTTTTCATAGGGATTTTTCACCTTCACATTCTTATCAAATCCACTATTCTCCTTCTTCGGTCTGGCACGATGATCTGCTTTCTGCTTCTTCTCTTCTGTACCATCGTCCTCGTTCATAAATTCATTTGCACTTGATGCCTCTTCATATCGTTTAACTATAGAATGAACAAGGTTATCAATTACCTTATTACTGTTTTCAAGATACTTAGATTTCTCTGTATCCTTGTATTGAAAAGTAATTCTTAAATCCTGACCGCAACGATCCTGGAAAATTTTATACAATATAAGACAGATTTCAGGTTCGCTCTGATGTGCAAGAAAAATATCCTCTAACGTAATCTCTAACGTCTGCCCATCAACAAAATGAAAATCTGCCTTCTTTAAAAGACCAAACAAAACAGAGCTGTTACGATAAATCTCTTCTAGAATACTATCCTTATAGATTTCGTACAGCTTTTCGGAATTATACTGTTCTGACAGTCGAAACTTCTCTATTATATTTACGTTCAGATTTTGGCGACTGAAATACTGCTTTTTAATCTCTTCTTCCAGTTTCCAAATCCTTCTCTTTGGTACCAAATCATTACATTCCATATAAATACGCATGGAATCTCGATTTGCATTTGTGGCAACCTTGGAAATGGAAGCGTTTTCTAAAAACGATTCCAAATCCTTGTCCACTGTTAAATTAGAAAATACCTCGAAGAAAGGTCTATCCATGTATTATTCACCCCAATGATCTAATTCTTCTTTTAATGTACTAAGCAGCTGATCCTCTGGGACTTTCTTAACAATTTCTCCACGCTTAATCAATAAACCAACGCCTACTCCGCCGGCAACACCTAAATCAGCCTCTTTTGCTTCACCAGGCCCATTGACTACGCAGCCCATAACTGCCACTTTAATGTCTAAATTCGGATATTCCGAAACCAGATTCTCAACCTTGTTTGCGAGTGAAATCAAATCTATCTGCGTACGTCCACAAGTTGGACATGACACTATTTCGATGCCACCCTTACGAAGACCAAGGGTCTTTAAAACAAGTTTTGCAGTTTTAATTTCTTCCCTTGGGTCTCCAGTTAAAGATACGCGGATTGTATCTCCAATACCCTGACTTAAAATCAGACCAAGGCCGATAGAAGACTTTACATTTCCACTGTTGATTGTACCTGATTCCGTAATTCCTACATGAATCGGATGATTTGTCTTATTCTTAATCAATTCATGTGCACGGACACACATCATAACATCTGAAGACTTAATGGAAATAACCAGATTGTCATATCCCATATCTTCAATAATCTTCACTTTATCTAATGCAGATTCAACCAATCCTTCAGCTGTTACACCACCGTACTTTTCAACCAAATCCTTTTCAAGAGATCCGGAATTTACGCCGACACGAATAGGAATATTCTTTTCTTTAGCCTTATCTACAACTGCTCGAATCCGTTCTTCTGAACCAATATTTCCCGGATTAATACGAATCTTGTCAGCACCATTTTCCATGGCAGCAATGGCAAGACGATAATCAAAATGAATATCCGCAACCAATGGTATCTCAATCTGTTTTTTTATCTCTTTAATTGCATTTGCAGCTTCCATTGTAGGAACAGCAACACGAATTATCTCACAACCCATAGCTGTCAAATCACGAATCTGTGCAACCGTTGCAGCTACGTCTTCTGTTTTTGTATTACACATAGATTGAATAGCAATTGGATGATTACCACCAATTACAACATTTCCAATTCTAACTTCCTGTGTTTTCATTCGTTCCATAGGAACACCTCCACTTAATGAAATAGCTTTACAATATCCTGATACATTACAATAACCATCAGTCCCATTAGTAAAACAAATCCAACAAAGTTAATCTTTGCCTCAAGATTTTGATTCAATGGCTTTCTACGAATCACTTCTACAATATAAATCAGAATACGGCCACCATCTAAAGCCGGGATAGGCAATAGGTTCATAACTCCGAGATTCGCAGATAATAAAATCATAAAATTAATCATATTCATGACTACATAAAATACTCCGGAGGAAACCGATGCATCATAGGTATCACCAATTGCTTCTACTATTCCAACCGGGCCGGACATATCCTGAATACCTACCTGACCAGTAAACAACATTCTAAGGCTCTGAACTGTTACATAAATCTGATATTTAATTTCATAAAATCCGTATTTCAACACATTAAATACACTGCCACGCTCATTAGTGCCATCTGAAACAACGCCCAATAAATAGCGTCCTGTCTCCTCGTCATATGTCGGCGTAAGAGATACCGTATTAGAACTGCCATCTCTCTCATAGGTTACTTCCAAATCCTTACCCGGATGGAAAAATGTATAGACACTGATTTCCTGATAAAAGTGAATCTGATATCCATTTAAAGAGGTTATACGATCTCCCGCTTCAATCCCTGCCGCTTCAGCCGCAGAACCTTCGGAAACCTGACCAATTGTAGCAGGATAATAACCAACCGCCGCAATCAATATAACAGAGAGAATATAAGCAAGAATAAAATTAAAAAGCGGACCTGCAAAGCAGATTGCCATCCGCTGCCATACATTCTTCTTCGCAAAAGAACGCTCATCCTCACTCTCCTCTTCCTCGCCTTCCATTACACAAGCACCGCCAAAAGGAAGCAAATGTATGGAATACAAAGTTTCTCCCCTCTGTATTCCAAACAATTTCGGTCCCAATCCCAACATAAATTCATTTACACGAACATTGCATTTCTTTGCAACCAGGAAATGTCCAAGCTCATGAAATAATACAATAAAACTAAATATCAGTATTGCAAGTAAAATCTTCAATCTTAAGTCCTCCGGTCTAAACTATGACAAGAATCCATCAATCACTTGATTTGTCTCTCGCTCTGTAGCTAACACATCTTCAACTGATGGTGAACTGATATATGAAACTTCGACCATCGCTTTCTGGATGATTTCCGGAATCTCCAGAAATGAAATCTTACGATCTAAGAACATAGCAACAGCACGCTCATTTGCTGCATTAAATACAGTAGGAACATTTCCACCGGCTTCTAACGCATCATAGGCCAACTGAAGTCCGTAAAAAGTCTCCATATCAGGTTTTTCAAAAGTCATGCTGGAAACTTCAAATAAATCCAGATAATTCTTTTCCATCTCTTTTCTTCTTGGATAATAGAGCGCATATTGGATAGGAAGCTTCATATTTGGAAGTCCCATCTGTCCCATAACACCTCCATCTTCAAATTCAACTGCTGAATGAAGGATGGACTGCGGGTGAACCAGAACCTGAATACGTCCAGGATTTACGTTAAACAACCACTTGGCTTCCATAACCTCCAGGCCTTTATTAATTAACGTCGCAGAATCAATTGTAATTTTACGCCCCATAGACCAATTCGGATGGTTTAATGCATCTTCTACTGTAACTCCTTCAAGAGACTCGTAGGAACGTCCTCTAAATGGTCCACCGGAACAAGTCAACAATATGCGGTGAATCTCATTGCCTTCATTTCCCTGTAATGACTGAAAAATAGCGGAATGCTCACTATCTACCGGAAGAATTGATACACCTTTCTTCTTCGCCAGCGGCATAATAATATGCCCCGCCGTTACAAGTGTTTCCTTATTAGCCAAAGCAATATCTTTTCCCGCCTCAATTGCTGCAATTGTAGGACGAACACCAAGCATACCAACAATTGCAGTAACAAGGATTTCTGATTCCGTATCCGTCGCAACAGCAATCAGGCCATCCATTCCATATAATACATCAATGGATAAATCACTGATACGCTCTTCCAGTTTCTTTGCTGATTCTGCATCTCCTACAGAAACAAATTTCGGCTTAAACTCTCGAATCTGCTTCTCAAACAATTTAATATTTCTACCGCAAGACATGGAAGTAACTTCCAAATCACCCTGCTCTCTAACAATCTCTAAAGTCTGTGTTCCAATTGATCCTGTAGATCCAAGAATTGCAATCTTTTTCATAGTAAAACACCTCAATTACATAAATGTAGCCGCAAGATAATATATAATCGGCGCAGTAATAATTACGCTGTCAAATCGATCCATAATTCCGCCATGACCGGGAATTAAAGTTCCATAGTCTTTAATCTCATAGTTTCTCTTAATTGCCGAAGCAGCTAAATCTCCTATCATGGAAATAAATGCGCCAACACCGCTGATTAAAGATAAAACCACAATCTGTTCAACTTCCAAATTCATATTGGATGCAAAGATATAACTGTAAAGTGCAGTTAAAAGCATTGCACCGAGAACACCTCCAACAGCACCCTCAACGGATTTCTTAGGGCTAAGCTTTGGTGCCATCTTATGCTTACCAAACAAAACACCAACACAATATGCGCAAGTATCACATCCCCAAGAGCAAAGGAATACAAGCCACACAATATATAAACCATGTTCCATCATTCTTGTTTCATAGATATAAGAAAGCATCATAGATACATAAAATACACCAAAGAATGATGCAAGTACTTCCTTCGCATGAAATCTTGGATAACCAAATACATAACACATCAGAAGTACAATTAGAAATACAATCACAAACAGTCGAAAGTCTGTCACCACATGAAATCTCAAATTAAGATAATACAACACAGTAGCAATATAGCCCGTAAATCCGAGAACATTTTTCTCAATATGAAATACACGATATAATTCGAATAATCCAATCAGAGAAATAGCGCCAATTGACACCAACAAAATGTCATTACCTGTAATAATTAATAAAAGTGCAAGTGCAACCAATACGATTCCACTCAATAATCTTGTACGAAACATATTTAAACCTTTCCAAATCGACGATTACGATTTTCAAATTCTTCTATGCAAGCAGCCAAATCGCTCTTTTTAAATTCAGGCCATGGAACATCTACAAAGATAAACTCAGAATAAGCCACCTGCCAAAGAAGGAAATTAGATAATCTCTGTTCTCCTCCTGTTCGAATCATCAAATCTGGATCCGGAATATCCTTTGAATCCAAATAAGAACCCAGCTGCTCTTCTGTCAAATCAGATGCCTCTATCTCTCCTGCCTGTACTTTCTCGCCCCATGCCCTTACTGCACGCACGATTTCATCACGACTTCCATAGTTTAATGCAATCTGCAAATTTAATCCCGGATAGTCCTTTGTTTCTTCCTCTAATTCGCAAATTACCTTTTGCATACCCGCATCAAGGCGAGTAATATCTCCTAAAACACGAATTCGCATACCATGCTTCTTGCAAAGCGACTTACATGTTTTTAAATAATTCGCCAGTAATTTCATCAACGCCTTGACTTCATCATCCGGACGATTCCAGTTCTCAGTTGAGAACGCATATAATGTTAAATACTTTACGCCAAGATCATCTGCTGCTTCACAAATTGTCTCCACATTCTTTGCTCCAACTGTATGACCATAGGAACGCGGCATTCCCTTTTTCTTAGCCCATCTTCCATTACCATCAAGAATAATTGCTATATGTTTTGGTACACTCATGTAACTGCCTCCACATCTTAATAATGTAAAAATGGGCACTTAACGTGCCCATAGTTTACAATAAATTCTATACCGTTAAGATTTCGTTTGTCTTCTTCTCAACTGCAGCATCGATTTCAGAAACATACTTATCTGTCATCTTCTGAACATCTGCTTCTAATCCCTTGATTTCATCTTCAGAAATATCTTCTTCCTTAGCTAATTTCTTGAATGAATCATTGGCATCTCTACGAATGTTTCGAATAGCCACCTTTGCATTTTCACCAAGTTTCTTAACTTCTTTTGCAAGTTCCTTACGTCTGTCTTCGGTAAGTTCTGGGAATACCAAACGAATAACCTTACCATCGTTAGTAGGATTAATACCAATATCAGCAATCATAATTGCCTTTTCGATTTCTCTTAAAAGAGATGGTTCCCAAGGTGCAATCTGAATCATTCTTGCTTCCGGTACACTAACGTTTGCAACCTGCTGAAGTGGAGTTGGCGCTCCGTAATAATCAACCATAATTCGATCCAAAATATGTGGATTCGCACGTCCGGCACGGACGTTATTATATTCTGCGTATAAATTTTCCAATGACTTTGTCATTTTTGAATCATACTGTTCAATTCTGCTATCCATATTACCTCCTAGGCTGTTACGATTGTTCCATTAAAGGAACCGCTGATTGCTTTTGCAATACTATCCTTTTCATTTAAAGCAAATACATACATTGGCATCTTATTTTCCATACACATAATAGATGCTGTAAGATCCATAACTGCAAGCTGCTTTTCAACCACTTCCTGAATAGAAATCTTATCAAAACGCTTTGCATCCGGATTTACCTTTGGATCACTGTCATAGATTCCATCTACAGCTTTTGCAAGCAAGATACCATCCGCTTCAATTTCAATTGCGCGAAGAGCTGTTGCTGTATCTGTAGAGAAATATGGATGACCGATACCTCCAGCAAAAAATACAACTTTACCATCCTTGAACTCAGCATTAGCCTGGTCCTTAGAAAATAACTTTGTCATAGCTCCACAAGCAAATGGTGTAAGTACTTCTGTCTTCATTCCAACAGAGCGGAAAATTTCAGATACATAAATGCAATTCATAACAGTTGCAAGCATTCCAATCTGATCCGCCTTTGTACGATCAATTGTCTCACTTGTACGACCTCTCCAGAAATTACCACCTCCAATTACGATGCCTACTTCTGTTCCCTGATCTACAATCTTCTTGACCTGTTCTGCTACTTCCAAACATGTAGCTTCATCAAAACCGGTGTGTTTTTCACCAGCCAGTGCTTCACCACTTAACTTTAATAAAACTCTTTTCATTTTAAATCAATTCCTACTCGTTAACTTCAAATACTCTTTCAATATCTACATCAGCGTAGCTCTGAGATACCATACCTTCAATAACAGCACCGTTATTGATCTGTACTGAACGAGACTTGATGTTACCCATAACAACTGCAGATGTATCAACAACTACAGGTCCCTGTACATCGATATCACCCTTTACAGCACCTGCAATTACAGCAGAGCTTGCAGCAATATTTCCAATAATTACTGAACCAGCAGCAACCTTGATTGTTCCACTAGCTGCGATTTCACCTTCAATCTTTGCTGAATCAGCAAAAATTTCAGATGCACTACTATTTCCATGAATTGTACCTGTAACAACAAGCTTACCGTTACATGTAACATTTCCCTTGATTAAACCTTCAACGTCAATAGAACCTGTAGATTCCAAATCACCGTTGATTGTCATTCCACTAGTGATAACTGCCTTTTCTTCTGAAGCATCGGCAGGTGCTGCCACTGCTCTTGTATTCTGAACTGGTGTAGTATTTACGTCCATTCTTCTTGTCTCCTTCTTTTCCACAACTTTCTCAACTTTATTTTCAACTGGGGTACTAACAATAGGTGTCTGTACTTCCTGCTGTACAGCCGGTTCATCAACCTTCTGTGCAACCTTCTCTAAAAGTCCATCGAGCTTAGAAAGTTCAGAGTCAACGTCAATATCACCCTCTAAAGTATTGACCATTACATCATCTTTTTCTTCTGGTTCGCCGCCTGGTGTTAATTCATTAACGGCATCTGAGAAATCTTCTTTAAAGTCCTTGAAAAATCCCATGTTCTCTCCTCCAACATCTTAGTTTGTATCAGTCTGTAACGAAACATGCTGAATTACCGTAGTATCGTCACTAATAGGCAAAATCATTGCTCCCACAGACTGTAAAGATTCAATCAATTTCGGCAACGCCTGCACTGTCTGAGTCTTAGAATCCGCATCATGCAGTAAGACCACCGACGTTTTATATTTTACCACATCATTCATAACGTTTTCAACAAGTTCATCGGCTGTATATGCCTGTGATGTGGCATCGCCGCAAGATACATTCCAATCATAATAAGTAATTCCCTGACTGTTTAAATACTGAATATACTCTGTCATATCCGTATTACTTACTTTATTACTGCTTCCTCCCGGGAAACGATATAAATTGGATTCAACGCCTGTAGAATCATAAATCAAATTCTGAATTTTCGACATATCTGTTTGAAATGCATCAAGTGATGAATAGATATCACTATACTGATGTGAATACGAATGCATACCAATTGTATGCCCATCATTTACAATTCGCTGATATCTGGCAACAGACTCCTCATCTGTTTTTCCCACTACAAAAAACGTCGCCTTTACCCCATAATCATCCAAAATATCAAGTATTTCATCTGTATTATTACTAGGTCCGTCATCAAATGTTAAATACACCTTTAAAGTGTCATCTGCATCTGCCAGATTACTCTCCGCCGTACCATTTTTTGTAGTAATCAACGCATCGGATAAATCTGTCTTAGTAGATGCTGTCGTTGATGAATCAGTAAGCGATGCAGAAAGCACGTTTACCTGATGCTGTAATGATATTACTTTGATTGTTAAAAATGTCAAAAGCAATATAGAAATAATCATCCAAAGAGAAATCGTCCATACAATCATAGACTTGATTCTCTGTACCCTCTTTCTCTTATTTCTTCTGTTCTGAATCTGCTCTTCTCTCTCCCCTGTCGTCATCACAGACCTCCAATTTTATTCTAAGAAAGGCACTATATTTCTATAGTGCCTCTCCAATAAACAGTATAAGAATTACATTAACTGCTTAGCTACTTCTTCAGCAAAGTCTTCTTCCTTCTTTTCGATACCTTCACCAGTTTCGAAACGAACGAATTCCTTAATTGTAACTGTAGCGCCAACTTCCTTAGAAACTTCTTCTAAGTACTTAGCAACAGTCTGCTTTCCATCAGCAGCCTTAACATAAGCCTGGTCAAGAAGACATACTTCCTTAAGTTCCTTCTTAATACGTCCCTGGATCATACCTTCCTTAACCTTTTCAGGTTTCTGTGATTCCTTAGGATCGTTTTCGATCTGAGCCTTAAGAATTTCTGTCTCATGCTTAATATATTCTTCATCTACATCAGCATCGCAGATATACTTAGGATTTAAAGCAGCAATCTGCATAGCAATGTTTGAAAGTGCTTCCTTAACTGTATCGTTAACAGTTTCTGTTTCTGCAGAAAGAAGAACACCGATTCTACCACCACCGTGTACGTAAGAAACTACTACACCGTTATCAGCTGTAACCTTCTTAATACGACGGATAGAAAGCTTTTCTCCAATAACAGCAACCTGCTCTACAAGAGCGTCGTTAACTGTCTTAGAAGCATCAGCCTTCCAAGCAGATGCAAGGAAAGCATCCATATCTTCTGAATCAGCTTCAAGAGCCTGCTCAGCAACTGCATTTACGAAGTTGATGAACTTTTCATTCTTAGCAACGAAATCTGTTTCAGAGTTAACTTCAACGATTGCTGCTGTCTTATCATCTTTCTGTGCAACAAGAGATACACCCTCAGCTGCAATACGGCCAGCCTTCTTCTCAGCCTTAGCCTGACCATTCTTTCTTAAAAGCTCTACAGCGGCATCCATATCACCATCTGTTTCGTTAAGAGCCTTCTTACAATCCATCATACCAGCACCAGTTAAATCACGGAGTGCCTTGACATCTTTAGCTGAAATTGCCATTTAGAATTCCTCCAATATATACGTTTAGTTTTAAATTATTCTTCTACAGCTTCAACTTCTGTAGGAACTTCTTCACCCTGCTTTGCTTCTACTACAGCATCAGCCATCTTCGAAACGATAAGCTTAACTGCACGGATAGCATCATCGTTACCAGGAATGATGAAATCAAGTTCTTCTGGATCGCAGTTTGTATCAGCGATACCGATTAATGTAATTCCAAGCGCATGTGCTTCCTGTACGCAGATTCTTTCCTTCTTAGGATCAACGATGAAGATTGCATCAGGGATTCTCTTCATATCAGCAATACCACCGATGTTCTTCTGTAACTTTTCTAATTCCTTCTGAAGACCAGCTACTTCCTTCTTTGGAAGACGTTCAAATGTTCCATCTTCAGCCATCTTTTCGATTGCCTTTAAACGTGCAATTCTGCTCTGGATTGTCTTGAAGTTTGTAAGCATACCACCAAGCCATCTCTCGTTAACGTAGTACATTCCGCAACGTTCAGCTTCTTCCTTGATTGTATCCTGTGCCTGCTTCTTAGTACCTACGAAAAGTACTGTTCCACCCTGAGCAACAATGTCGAATACTGCATTGTATGCGTCGTCAATCATACCAACTGACTTCTGAAGATCAATGATGTGGATACCATTTCTCTCTGTGTAGATATATGGATCCATCTTAGGGTTCCATCTTCTTGTCTGATGTCCGAAATGAACACCTGCTTCTAATAACTGCTTCATTGAAATAACACTCATTTTAATACCTCCATGGTTCTTTCTTCCACATAGATCCACTCTGTCGGAAACCGATATACGGCACCCTCCGGCCGATCACTATGTGTGTGTTTTAAATTAAGCCTTTGGTATTATAGCATAGGTAATACACCTACGCAACAACCAAAGGCCATTTTCTAATAATTTTCTAATTCAGTTTTCCCTGGGTAATAATTGTTGCCACATCAGAATATGTACTTCCCGCCGGAATAGAATAATTGCCCGGCTGAACAAAATTATCATATCCATTCGAATTTAAATAAGAATCAAAGGAATCTGCATCATCAATAACACCAAGATTAAAAAGGTTCTGTGATACCTCTCGAGAGCTCTGCCCATGCTTAACAGAAAAATCCACTGTTTGAGAAGACGTAGTATCCTCTGTACCTTCTGTTGAAGCTGTCGGTTCGGAGTCACCCTGAGAAGTCGCATCCAATGTTTCACTGTCCGAAGAATCATTTTGTAAATCCCCGTCTTCACTATTCGAAGAGTCATTCTGTAAATCCTCGTCTTCACCAGACGCATCTGTACTGTTCGAAGAATCTTCTTTTTCAACCATTCCCAGTTGCTTTGCAGCTGCAACAATTTCTTCATCAGACATTTTCGGCTGATAAAATGCAAATGCCACAATAAAAATAAGTGTTGAGATAAATATTCCAACACCCATTCCTCTTAAATAATATTTAACTTTCATAGTTTACCTCTTATCTAGTTAAATAATCCCAAAACGAGTTTCACTTCACCAAGACCAACTCCCAGCTTCTTGGCAATTTCAACTTCAGAAAATCCCTGATTATGCATATCAATAATCTTTTGATTCAATTCTGCTCTGGAAATGCTACCCGCATCACTCTCCTCAGAATGATCCACAATCTGTTTTTGAAGCTCATCTTTCATCGAAAGTACATCTTCTTTCGGAGTTTCAATCACCACATCCTCCTGCGGCAGCTTGATATCATCATCCTTAAGTGAAGAAATTTTTTCAGACAAAGCATCTTCCATATAACGAATCTCAGATTCCATCTTTTGTAATGTCATCGTTAATTCTGTAACTTTTTCCTGCTTCTCATTAAGCATATTGTACATGAACATCACTTCATCATGTGATTTGTTCATTGACTTTAAGACGGTATCCGAATACTCCCCAATCTCCATAATCTTGTCATTGGTTTCTTTATCCGTTTTCACATCTGTTTCTTCTAAAACATGATTCACTTTACCTTCCAGTTGCTTTTCAAAATCAGCCTCTGACTCTTTGAATTTTTTTTCAACAAGAATCTTGATTTCTTTTTCTGTAAGCTTTTGAATCTCCTGTAAATCCGATCCGGACAATTTTGTTGATACAAAAAAACTGGCAACAACGCATAATGCAGCTATTGCAAGCATTCCTAATTCAAGCCCCGTCATGATTGTTCTCCTTATATTTTAATATCGAATGATTCATGTCCATTCATTTTCTTCACAAATCCATCTGAAGAAGCCTGCTTTTTCTTCTTTTTCTTCTGTTGATTTCCACCATATCCACGGCCGTCTCCATTTTCAGCATCAAGGCTATCTTTTGCAACATTCTCCTGTTCTTTAACCTTTGACGCATTCTCCATAGACTGGCGTTCCATCTCAACATTAAGATTCTGTTGCTGCAACTCCGGTTTTGCATCTTCCCTTACCTTCATTTGAGACACTTCATTTGTATTCTGAATCATTCCATTCAGATCGATTGGGCGAATTGACATGATGTTCTCCTTATCTAAGCATTTAAAAGTCCCATATAATCTCCCATGACCTTCTTCATCTTATTCAAGCCTTTTGTATGAAGCTGAGAAACGCGGGATTCCGATACTTC
Organism: Lachnospiraceae bacterium; assembly: GCA_017392525.1. Classification (GTDB taxonomy): domain Bacteria; phylum Bacillota; class Clostridia; order Lachnospirales; family Lachnospiraceae; genus FD2005. The sequence goes on along the minus strand of JAFOVD010000027.1, from coordinate 58,413 downwards.
TAAAACTGCACTAATCTCCTTAAGTGTCATTTCTTCATAATAGTATAAAAGAATGACCTTCTGCTCTTTTTCAGTAAGATTGCTAAGCGCCTCCTGTAACTTTTGCTTTAATTCTTCCTGAGTAACATTCTCTTCCGGTTGCACAAACTGTGAATTTCTATGAGCATCCATCACAGGTTCATTTCCCTGTTCAACGAACTCATTTAAAGAAATCACATTTGTAACCTTGAGTTGTGACTGCCACGCCAAAAGTTCTTCATCAGAAACGCCCAATTCCTCGGCAATCTCTTCATCACTTGCCATCTTCCCGGTTCGCATCTCTACGGCTTTCATAGCCTCTTCAATCTTTTTCTGCTTCTGGCGGACCGTTCTTGGAATCCAATCCATCTTTCGAATCTGATCCAAAATAGAACCACGAATTCTAAGACTGGCATATGTTTCAAATTTTACTTCCTTATCGAAATCGAATTTATCAATTGCATCGATTAAGCCAAAAATACCATAGCTTACCAAATCGTCATACTCTACCATATTGCCGAGATGAACGCATAGTCTACCCGCTACAATTTTTACCAACGATGCATACTCTACAATGATTTGCTCACGCAATTCAGCTGTAGGTTTCTTCTGATAAGCATCCCATAACTTCTGTCTATCTACAGGTTTAGTCATATAGAACCCCCGTAATCATTCTTCTGTCATCTTATTTTTCATCACCCGTCTGATCTTCTTCTTGAAAATCTTCAGAATTCGCCCCATCTTCTGTTTCAAGATTTTGCTTTTCTGTCTCTTCTTTATCCACTTGAAATCCCTTATTAATAAATACAGTAATAACGACACCAATAATAAAAAATACCAGTGCCGTTAATGCAAAGCGTTTTACAAATAATGCAAATCCCACGCCTTCTACTATAGATATTACACATGATATCAAGCACGCAATCAAAGTGATTATTACCGCTAACGGTTTTGTATTCATATTATGCTCCAATCAAATTGTCTTTGGCGGCTTGCCAACAGCCTTAATCAAATAGTCACCCGTCTCACTATAAAGCTCAACAGTACGTCCATAATTAAGCCCTGTGTCTTCTGCTATCAAACGAACTCCAAGAGCCTTAAGTTTTTCCTTGCTGGCCAAGGCATTTCTCTGTCCAACATTAATTGCAGCAGAACCTGCAATTTCGAACATCTTTGCTCCGCCGGCGATTTTGGCCACCAAACGACTCTTATTTGCCCCTGCCTTCAGCATATCATCATAAAGCTTCTGAATTCCTGTATCGGCAAATTTTGCGATATTAGAATTATTTTTAATTTGTGTACTATCTGGCAACATAATATGCGCTAATCCACTAATTTTAGTAGACGGATCATACATGGCAATTCCAATGCAAGACCCCAACCCAAGCGTTGTCAGGTTGTCCGGTGCTTTACAAATTTTGAGATCCGCCATACCGACTTTAATCATTTGCCCCATAGCTAAACTCCCTTAAATTTGTATACCCAATGCTTTTAATATCTTCTGATATGACTCTTCTTCCGGCATTAAAATGAAAAATCCATTCATTTCTAAATCATCATCAAATTTTGTCTTAATCATCAACGCATTATCACCCTGTAATCCAAACTGAACTGCAGGAACTGACAAAATTGCCGCTGCCATATCAATTGCAACAAAAGGAACTGTCGGTGAAATAGTAAGATTTGTCAGCCCTGACAGCGCTGACAGATAGGAGCTTGCAATAATATTACCAACTTCCTTAATTGCAGATAGGTCCATTTCATCGAAATCTTCCATGTAATCGTAATCTCTCATCATCAAACGGTTAACCAGATGATGTGCAGATGTCATATCCATCAAAAACATCATACTACCATCAATGTCCAATTCAACTCCCAAGAGAATACCGACAATAACTTCTTCTTCTGCACCAATTGCCGTTGTGATTTTTTCCACAGGCAGAAGCTCTACCTGTGGAACACTCATATCAATTTTCAAATTCAACATATTTGAAATGGCAGTTGTTGCATTTCCTGCACCGATGTTACCAATTTCTTTCAGAACATCCAGGTACATTTCATTTAATTCATCAAAACTCTTTTCTTCTGACATAGAAACTCCTTCACAAAGAGATTACGCATTCTCAACCGCATCTACAATTGAATAAACATCAAAAATAGAAATCAAATCTTCACCATTCTTACCGATACCGTTGATGAAATTACCATTATCTCCCTTTGTACTATGAACATTCTGATCAATATCGTCCTGGCCAAGAGATACGACTTCTTTAACTTCATCGACAACAATTCCTACCATCCCCTGAGCTTCCAGCTTTAAAATGATGATTCTGGATGCCTTTGTAAAGACATCATCTTCCAAGCCCATCTTACGGCGTGCACTCATTACAGGTACTACTTCACCTCGAAGATTAATAACACCTCGATAATACGGCAATGACTTTGGCACTCTTGTAATCTTCTGCATACGGACAATATTATCTACATAAGAAATATCAATTCCATACTGCTCACTTCCGATAGAAACAACAATATATTGGTTCTTCTCTTCTTCAACCACTTCTAAATTGTATTTATCACTCATAAGTCCCCTCCAATTAGAATAATGCGTTTACATCAAGGATCAATGCAACTTCACCATCACCTAAAATAGTAGCGCCACTAATCAGCTTATTGTTTTCAATTACTTTACCCATAGATTTAATAACAATTTCCTGCTGACCAATTAAATTGTCTACTACAATACCGGCGAAGCTGTCGCCCTTCTTAACAATTACTACAACAATATTCTCAGGATCATCTTCTTTAGGAGGGCAATCCAAAAGATCATCCAAACGAATTAACGGGATTACTGTTCCACGCAAATGAATAACTTCTTTTGCCTGAACATACTTAATCTCACTAACCGGAATATTCTCAATGTTCTGGATTGATTCCAGTGCAATTGCGTATTTTTCATCGCGTACTTCAACCATCAGCGCCTGGATGATAGCAAGTGTAAGTGGCAAACGAACTGTAAATGTAGATCCCTGTCCAAATACACTCTTAACCTCAACATCACCGCCAAGAGCCTCGATATTAGATTTAACAACATCAAGACCTACACCTCGACCTGAGATATCTGTAATCTTCTTAGCCATAGAAAAACTTGGCATAAATAAGAAGTTAATAATCTCTTTATCTGTTAAATTTTCAGCTTCTTCTTCGGAAACAATTCCACGTTCAACTGCCTTACGCTTAACGTTTTCTGTATCAATACCATTACCATCATCTCTTACCTGAATAATGACATTGTTGCCTTCCTGATAAGCAGATAGGAAGATTGAACCTTCTTCCGGCTTTCCTCTCTCCTTACGTAACTCAGGAGACTCAATACCATGGTCAGCCGAATTACGAAGCAGATGCTGCAATGGATCACCAATCTGATCTACTACAGTACGATCTAACTCAGTATCTTCACCAGACATATATAATTCCATTGGTTTACCAAGTTTTCTTGATAAATCACGAATCATTCGTGGGAATTTATTAACTGTACTTTCAATTGGTACCATTCGAACCTTCATAACAGACTCATGAAGATTTGTTGTGATACGCTCTAAGTATTCAATTTCTTCGTGGAAGCTCTGACTCTGGCTCTGTGTATCAGCGCCGTTGCTTGAACTCATGGCAACAAGTGAATTCTTTGCAATTATCAACTCACTCACCTGATTCATAAGAGAATCCAGCTTCTCAATATCAACACGGATTGTTCTTGATGTAACCGGCTTATTAGTTTTTGGCTTAGCTGCCGGTGTCTTTGATGCTGTCGGTGCCGGTGCTGGTGCTGCTGACGGAGCAGGCGCTGGTGCAGGTGCCTCTTCCTTTACTTCAGGAGCAGCTGCTTCTTCCTTAACCTCTTCTGCCGTTTTTTCTTCCTTTGCATCTTTCTCATGGAAATCAGCAACAGATACTTTACCGCCTTCTACAGAGTCGATTTCTGAAACCGCACCCATAGCCTTCTTCATAGCATCAAGATCAGGTTCCTCATTTGTACATACAACAATATGGAATGTGAATTCAAACTTCTCATCCTCGATATCCTGAACAGATGGATCATAGGCTACAATTTCGCCAAAATCTTCCACTGCTTTGAATACCAAAAATGCACGTGCTGCCTTTAAAAGACATTCTTTATTAATCTGCACTGTAAATCCATATAATAAAGAGCCTGCATCTTCAGCTTTTTTCATAGCATCCTTGGTTTCTTCATCCAGATGCATTGTTGTATAATCAGATTCTTCGGAAGTCTCCTCAGTTTCTTCTTTAGCTTCTTCCACAGGCTTAGCCTCTTCTACAGGTGCTTCACTGCCACCATCTTCAGCCTTCTTCAGATATTCATTCAGTTTTTTTATAAGTACTTCGTTATCTTCAGTACCTTCATCTGATGTCTGTTTAACAGTATCCAGATAACCTTCGATTGCATCCAGACAATCAAACAGAATATCAATCAAATCACTGTTGATTTTTACTTTATCATTTCTAATTTCCTGGAACACATTTTCCATATCATGTGTCAAGTGCTGCATGCGCTTGAATCCCATAGTTCCGGCCATACCTTTTAAGGAGTGGGCCGCACGGAAAATCTCATTGATTGTGTCCTTGTCTTCAGGCTCATTCTCGAGAACCATGATACCATCGCTCAAAGCCTGAATGTGTTCTGCTGTTTCATCGATAAAAATTTCAAGATATTGACTTACATCCATTAAACTCATACCCCCAGTTTCTTTGCTATTGAACTAGCAATTTTCGTTATTGCCGCGGATTCATTTGACAAACCTCTTTGATCCGCCGCCTTAGGCATACCATAAACTACACATGTTTCCTCCGTCTGCGTAATCGTGTATATCTTCTTCTTCTGCCCTAAAGAAGCGATACCATCTGATCCATCCTGGCCCATGCCAGTCAGAACTACGCAAACAATTTCGTCAAATGAACAAGATTCCAAAGATCGATACATAACATCTGCGCAAGGTCTCAAATTATTTACCGGCGGATCATCATAAACTCTACAGTAATTCTGTCGACTAGAATTCTCTTTGATTTCAAGATGTCTGCCTCCCGGCGCAAGATAAATCACATTTGGTTGAAGAATCTCACCATCCTCTGCCTCTTTAATACGCATAACAGATTTCTGATCAATTCTTTCAGCTAATGATTCTGTAAATCCCTTTGGCATATGCTGTACGATAACAACCGGCACATTGAGCTTTGGCAACATCGGAATCATAGTATGCAACGCCTGCGGTCCACCGGTAGACGAAGCAATTGCAACCAATCGCCGTTTTCCTCGGAATACCTCTGAAGAAGCAGTTTGATTCGTTGTTCTTACAGGCGTAGTTGCAGGTGCAGTTTCCACTTTTTTCGAAGCCACACTCTCCATCGGCTTCCGAACAGGTTCCGGTCTCTTCTGTACCGGTTCCACATATCTTGGCGGAGGCACAGCCATTGGCTTTCCTAACTTTAACAAGTTTCTGATTCCACCAATCAATTTCAGTTCGAAAGACGTACGCTCTTCTGAGAACAGACGAAACGGTCTAATTACAAATTCAACAGCTCCATACTGCTTTACTGTCTCCTTAAGATCCGTATCCTCCTTCAGAGAAGAAGTCACAATGATAATTGGGATTTTTTTCTGATTATCTTGTAATTTCTGGATGACATCAATTCCATTCATCTTAGGAAGATACATCTCCATCACAATGCAATCATATTCCCCTGCCATTGCACTCTCATATGCACTTAATCCATCCATACAGCTATCTGTCACTTGCAAATCAGGATCTGCATTGATTATATCACACAGAACCTTTCTCACGAGTGCAGAGTCATCAGCAACCAAAATCTTTATCATTTATCTCGCCCCTTCTTGGCGTAATCTCCTTTCTCCTTCGAAGATATAACGCACAATCAGCTCCTGATAATCTGTATCTTTGAAAAGAATCTTCACACGATTCATGTATTTATTCGAACCTTCTATTTTTTTTGATTCTATTATGTACCCTACTTGTTCGAGATTTTTCTTTTCACCGCCAACTTCAATTGTGAACTGAAGATACAGATATTTCTCTCTACTCAGGTCGAACGATGATGAAAAGCGTAACCCACCACCGCTGATATCCAATATAGTTCCATAACCACGAACCACCATCCCGGAAGGCCCTTCCTTCATGCTGGTTCTTATTTCTCCCATCGAATCAAGTTTTGCCTTTTCCTCCGGTAATGCAGCATATATCATCTGTACATTACATGGGAAACGATAAAACTGTCGCCTTTGATATTTCACGAGCGATGTCGTTAACTTCGCTCGCAACAAATAAAAATTACCTTTCTTATATCGATTTATTACAACACACTCAGCTTTAAATAATCCCTCCTCCATAATGAAAACTGCTTCATAGCGAATATTCACAGGCAGGAGAAGCACCCTTCCTCCTTGAATTGGCATCTGCATCTCAAATACAGAATCATCGATTATTTCGAAAACCGAAGTCAAGAAATTCATGGCTTCTTCGCCGGTATTGTCTTCCTTAATTGAGTCCTGAAGAATCTTCAAATCAATTTTTGTTCCCGGTAACATTTCTTGTAATTTCATAACGTTGCCTCGATCAATATTTATTTACAAAATGATTAAACAGTTGAGAAATCCCCCAACGATATGTATCCTGACTTTGCCCCATAAGTGCCTTTGCAATAGTCTCATACGCTTTTGATGCCCTCGCTGTCGGGCTGTCCAGTGAAACTATTTTCTGAGAACGAACCGCCTTCTCCAACAACGGATCCGATGGAACCATTCCCAAATAGGAAATGGAACCGCCCAGGAACTTGCTTGTCACCTGTTCCAATTTCTCATATACCGCTTTAGCCTCCTCTGCCGAAGATACTTTATTTGCAATCAAACGGATATTTGTGCCGTTTCTGATAAAATTCGGGTTCTTATACAGTGCCTTAACCATAGAATAAGAATCTGTAAGAGAACTCGGTTCCGGTGTAGTGATTAAAAGCACCTCCGGACTTGCAATAACAAATTCCAATACAGAATCCGATATCCCGGCGCCGGTATCAATAATCAAAACATCTGTTAAATCATTTAACTGCTGTAAACATCGAACCAGATAATCAATCTGATCACGATTCAAATTGTTCAAGCTTATTATTCCTGAACCACCGGAAATAAACCCAATATCCATAGGCCCCTTTGTAATGATTTCCCGGATATTTTTACCATTATAAATCAGATCACTTAAATTATACTCCGGCACAGTACCAAACATAACTTCGACATTGGCCAAACCAATATCCGCATCAAAAATAATAACCCGTTTTCCCATCTTACGAAACTGAATAGCAAGATTAACGGCGGTATTTGACTTTCCAACGCCACCCTTACCGCTTGTTATTGTAAGAACCTTGGCATTTGATACATTTCTTTGGTTTTTCTGTTTTATAACATTTCTCAGCTGTTCTGCCTGGTCCATTAATGACCTCCCAATAATTGCTTAACAATATGCTGAGTATCTACTACTTCCATATCATCTGGTACATTCTGACCAGTGGTTACATAAGATAAATCAGCCCCCGAATATAGTTTACAATTTAAAATATTTCCATATGCTGTTGTTTCATCCAGTTTAGTAAAAATCAAACGGAACTTTGTAAACACAGCATAAGTATCTATAATCTCCTTCAAATCCTTGTACTTTGTGGTTGCACTTAGCACAAGATATACTGCCTTCTCATATGAAGAATCCAGATTTTCCAAAAGCTTCTGCATATCCGCTTTCTGTTCCTGATTCTTATGAGAGAAACCTGCTGTATCAACCAGAATCAAATCATAATCCTTCATTTTGGAAATCGCATCATTGATTTCATCTGAAGAATATACTACAGACAATGGTGTATCCAAAATATTTGCATAAGTCCGTAACTGATCAGTCGCCGCAATACGATATGTATCACTTGTAATCATTGCAACTTTCTTACCGTGCTCCAACTTATACTTTGAAGCAATCTTAGCAATGGTTGTTGTCTTACCAACACCGGTTGGTCCAATCAGAAAGACAACCAAAGGTTTTTTGCCTCTAAACTGAATAACAGAAGGCTTTCCCATATTCAATACAAGTTTCTGATAAACATTGGACAGAACATAATCCAGACTGTTTCCAGAGGACAAAACCTTATCCATATCTTCAATTAACTGGTTAATGTATTTTTCGTCAACTTCATTTGAAAGCAAAACATTATACAGCATCTTTACAAATGCCATATTTGTCTGACCTTTTGGCGTACGATCCGGTCTGGTTTGTAGTTCTGAACTCTTGTCCTCAACCACTGCCGACTCACGCTTCATATAAGAGCCACGACCGTCAGCCTGAATAATCTTAGCATTTTTGTTGTATGTTTGAGCCTCAGTAACCGAAGGAATTGTACCCGCCTTAATCACTTCATTTACAGCTTTAAAAGCGGATTGCAAATCATTTTCATCCATGCTGTTTTTGGAATTCTGCATAAGAGCAGAATTCTTAGGCACCTCTTTTTTGATACTTTCCATCGGATCTTCCACCGGTGGAACAGTTATCTCTTCATCCGCAGCTATAGAAATATGTCCCCCCTCTGTAACCGGAGTCTTCTTTTCTACTACAGCATCCATCTTATGTGCTATAGAATCATAAGTCTTTGCTCTTTTGGCGCCATCTTCAATTGCAGCTGTAACTTCATAAGTACTTTTGCGAAAAATTCCAAATAAACCTGATGGTCGAATCTCACGCACATTCATTATGACAACCTGATCGCCAAATTCGTCTTTCGCTGCCTTAATCGCCTCTTCTTTCGTTGTTCCCTGGAACTTTTTTATGGTCATCTTAGCCTGTCACCATCCCTATTGATTGTAATTCTACATTAGGCTCTACCTCATTAAATGAAATAACAATTAGATCCTTGTAGTAGTCTTGTGTCATTTTCTTAAAATACATTCGGACAATCGGAGAGCATACTACGATTGGCATCTTACCCATCTGCTCAAACTGCTCTAACTTCTGTCCTAAATCATCTATAATCGCTCTGGTTCGCTCAGGATCAAGTGTTAAATATGCACCCTGCTCCGTCTGTTTAACAGACGCCATGATTTCCTGCTCAAGCTTTGGATCCAGCGTAATTACCGAAGTTGTTTCATTAGCCGGGAAATATTTGCTGGAAATCGCTGCGCGAAGTCCCTGTCTTACATATTCTGTCAAAACATCAGTATCCCTTGTGGCTGCCGCATGATCTGCTAAATTTTCAAAAATCGATAGCAAATCTCGAATAGAAACGCCTTCTGATAGTAAGTTCTGCAATACCTTCTGAACTTCTCCAAGCCCCATAAGTTTTGGATACAATTCATCAACAAGAGCAGGATTGGATTCCTTAAGATTATCAATAAGATTATTAACATCCTGCCTTGTAAGCAGTTCTGCAATATGTGATCGAATCACTTCTGTTAAATGCGTTGCTATGATAGAAGGTGGATCGACAACCGTATATCCTAAGCTCTCCGCTCTCTCCCTCTGACTCTCTGTAATCCAGATTGCAGGAAGATGGAACGATGGTTCAAATGTAGGTATACCCGTAATCTCCTCTTCTACATATCCAGGATCCATGGCCATGTAATGATCAAACAGGATTTCACCTTCCGTCACCTGGATACCCTTTATCTTGATTATGTACTGATTCGGATTTAGCTGAATATTATCTCTAAGACGAATAATCGGAACAACAGTACCAAGTTCCAATGCAATCTGCCTTCTGATCATAACTACTCGATCCAACAGATCACCGCCCTGATTTACATCGGCCAGAGGAATAATACCATAACCGAACTCTAATTCTATAGGATCAACCTGTAACAGAGATACAACATTCTCCGGTTTTCGAATTTCTTCTACTTCCTCTTCTTCCTGTGTCACCTCTTCCTCTGTTGTTCCCACGGTAATTGCTTTATCAATAGATCGACCTGCAACCAGCATTACTGCTCCGTATGCTCCAAAAAGGAAAAAATTTAACGGTGTAACCAGACCTAACAAGATCATGGAAATACCAACAATATATAGTACTCTTGGAATACCAAACAACTGCTTGACAAGTGTTCCACTGAAATCAGCCTCCTGCGAACCCTTCGTAACAAGAATACCCGTTGAAAGCGAAATTAAGAGGGATGGAATCTGAGATGAAAGTCCATCACCGATTGTCAAAATACCATACTGCTGAATCGCATCAGAAAAGCCAAGTCCCTGATTCATAACTCCCATAATGGTTCCACCAACCAGATTGATAGCCGTAATAATCAGGCCCGCAGTGGCATCTCCCTTTACGTACTTTGTCGCACCATCCATAGAACCAAAGAAGCTTGATTCCTTTTGGATTTTTTCTCTTTTTTCTTTTGCCTCTTTATCAGTAATTGCGCCGGTATTCAAATCAGCATCGATAGCCATCTGCTTACCCGGCATAGCATCCAAAGTAAATCGAGCAGATACTTCAGCCACTCGCTCTGAACCCTTATTGATAACAACAAACTGAATAATAACTAAAACGATAAATACGATTACACCGATAACCAAATCACCGCCGCCAACAAACTGGCCGAAAGTAGTAACGACGTTACCAGGTGCACCTGTTGAAAGAATTAATCTTGTTGACGATACATTAAGAGAAATTCTAAAAATCGTTGTAAAAAGCAAAAGTGTTGGGAAAAATGACATATCCAGTACTTCTTCTACAAACAAAACATTAAGAAGAATAATCAATGCCAGCATAATATTTAAGCCCAACATAACATCCAAAAGAAAGGATGGAATAGGTATAATGAAAAACATGACTGCAGCCAATAAATAAGCTACAACTCCGACATCAGCTTTATTAATACTCAAGCTCATGTTTATTCCACTCCTTTCAATAATATTTCGATTTTATTTTACCAAATTTTATAGTCTATCGAAAGTACTTCTAAAAGTTTCCTTTCTTCTTGTAAACCATTGCCAAAATCTCTGCAACAGCCTCATACAATTCCGGTGGAATCTCCTCCCCCACATCTACAGTAGCATAAAGCGCTCTAGCAAGGGGCTTGTTTTCAACAATATCAATATGATGTTCCTTGGCTGAATCTTTAATTCTTTTTGCAAGGTAGTCAGCACCCTTTGCCAAAACTGTTGGCGCACTGTAATTATCTTTATCATATTTAATCGCAACTGCAAGATGCGTTGGGTTTGTGATTACGACATCCGCCTGAGGAACCGATTGCATCATACGCCTTCGGCTTGCCTCCTGCATACGTCTCTTCTGCTGTCCTTTGATCTGAGGATCACCTTCAGAATTCTTGTACTCATCCTTAACCTCTTGCTTTGTCATCTTCATTTCATTCTTAAAATGAATCTTCTGATAAACAAAATCTGCAAAAGCAACAATAATATACATAAGACTTATTCGAAGTCCTGTATCAACCACAATAGAAAAAACCAGTGCAAGAGCACCATTCAAAGACACATCAAACAGAACAAACAACTCCATAATATGATCTTTTATACAGGTATATGCTATATACAGAATAATAAAAACCTTCAAAAGAGATTTGCCCAATTCAAAAAGCTGCTGTTTAGAAAACAAACGCTTGACTCCACTGGCCGGATTCAATTTGTTAAATGAAGGTTTCATTGTTTCCGGCGTAACCTTAAATCCAATTTGCACAACATTGGCAAGAATTGAAATCCCAACACCAGCTAAAAAAAACGGGAAAATGACAAGTGCCATTTGAGCAAACACTTGCACCAGAAGTCCACTGGCAGCCTGGGGTGACAAACCGCTTCTATGTTGTGTTATAAAATCTGGAATTAATTTTTCATATATCCACTGAAAAATATTTATAAAGCGACTACCCATCATCTGTCCATAGAACTTCAATAACAGGAAAAGCGCAATGAGTTCTGTGGCATTACCCACCTCTTTACTCTTAGCAACCTGGCCCTTATTTCTTGCCTCACGTAACTTTTTATCTGTCGCCTGCTCTGTTTTTTCTCCACCTTCACCATCAGCAAAAAACTGGAGGTTGTATTTCAGTATAAGTTCACTCATACACTACCCCTCCTGATACATGCCCTTAATAAATGCGATAATCATTTTTTTCATTTCTTTAAAAATAAAATCCGCAACATCCGGCAAAAGGAAAATTGTTAAAAACAAAACTGCAAATCCGGCAAGAATTTTCAGCTGAATACCTACTGAAAACATATTCATCTGTGGAGCAACCTTAGCCATGATTCCAAGAACGCAATTCATAATCAGCATGGTAGCAAAAATCGGAAGCATAATACGAAATGCAATCACAAAAGATTGAGTCATATAGTCCGTCATAGATTCCAACAGATGATCCGTTTCAAAAGCCGCACCGCCAACAGGAATCAATTGAAATGATTCTATTATTGCACGAATCAAATAACGATACATTCCACTGGCCAAAAGCAGTAAGTTAACGCCATAGAAATACATTTCACCGGTGATTGTGGACTGAGTCTTCATTGCAGGATTAAATTCCTGTGCCATAGAAATACCTATATCCATATCAATAATGTTACCGGCAAATAATACAATATGATTACAGATACTTGCACCAAACCCTATTAACAGGCCTGTTGCCGCCTCTCGAAACACAACAACTGCATAACCGATTACTGATTCATATGCATAAGAGCTCTCCGGTTTAACCATCAGAACAATTAAGAGCGACATAAAACACGCCGTTCCTATTTTCACTCTATTAGGAACATTGGGTAGGCTAAAAAAGGGTGCAACAAATACAAATGTTGCAACCCTTACCAATACTAATAAAAAGTATTCAAATGTGACTAATGAAAAACTAGCTGTGACCATAACCCACTCTAACCAATATAAATACTAAAATCTGACCAAAGATTCGTCATATATGTCGTTAAATTCGTTAGAATCCAAGACCCAAAAATTATCAAAGCCAGAAAAATACTCAATATTTTAGGTACAAATGTAAGCGTCTGTTCCTGAATAGAAGTAACTGTTTGAAATACACTAATAATTAAACCTACAACCAACGAAATCAATAGCATCGGTGCCGAGTTCAAAATAATATTATAAAATGCATCTCTCATCAGGTCTAAGACCATAGCTTCTGTCATAGTTTTCCTCTATCCATTAATAAAACGTCTTAACTAAACTTCCAATAATTAAATTCCATCCATCCGCAAGAACAAATAATAATATCTTGAACGGCAATGAAATCGTAGTCGGCGGCAACATCATCATACCCATCGACATAAGTACAGATGCTACAACCATGTCAATAACAACAAAAGGAATATAAATCAAAAAACCAATTGTAAATGCAGTTCTCAATTCACTAATAATAAACGACGGAACAAGAACAGTAAATGGGACATCATCATAGTCCTCATACGTTACATTTGCAATGTCACAAAACAGATTTAAATCCTTTGTCTGCGTTTGTCCGTACATAAACTGTCGAAAAGGATCTTCTGCCGCTTCAATAGCCTCTTCCTGGGTTATCTCTCCCGCGTCCAACGGCTTTAAAGCGTTCTCATTGACAGCTTGAAATGTTGGCCACATGATAAATGCGGTCAAGAACAAAGCCAAACCAATCATAACCTGATTAGGCGGCGACGTCTGCGTTCCAATTGCTGTGCGGATAAAATGCAATACAACGATGATTCTTGTAAAAGAAGTCATCATGATAAGAATTGATGGCGCTAAGGACAAAACAGTCAAGACCAATAAAATCTCAACTGTAGAATTCAATGATCCTGTATCACCATCAAAAGAAAGCGTAAAGCCAGTCCCACCTTTTCCAGTAACTGAGTCACTGGCGTTTGGAGCATTTTCTGTTGCACCATACTCTGCCGCTTTTGTATGTATCCCAAAAGCCAAAGATAATGCAACAGAAAGCATCAAAACAGAAAGCAATATGCTTGCTTTACAATATATTCTCTTAAATTTCTTCATTATTCATGCCTACTCTTTGGTAAATGATCTTTAAATTTACCCAATAGTTCATCAAAATTCTGTCCGGTAGCACTTACTTGAAAATCAGAATCCGTTTCAAGAATCTGGTCCTTCGTAAGTTCCCCCAGAAGAGTTATCTCATCCTTGCCCACAGCAATGACGAAATATTTATCCTCTCCTGCTTTAACAATCTCAACCATCTTATTAGGAGCAACCTTTATTGCTTCAACAATAGCGAGATTTTTATTGAAAGAATGTGCCTTTTGGTATCCAGAAATCCACTTCGTTGTGTAATATGTAATCAATAATACAAATGCAAAAATGAAAATTGCCACAAGAAGCTGGAAAATACTCTCCCCAGTAGAACTCAATAACATATTAGCCAATTACTTTTTTAACCGCTTCAAGAACACGCTCTGCCTGGAAAGGCTTAACGATAAAGTCCTTTGCTCCAGACTGAATAGCTTCGATAACCATAGCCTGCTGACCCATAGCTGAGCACATAATAATTGCTGCATTAGGATCCTTTGCCTTAATTGCCTTTAATGCCTGGATTCCATCCATCTCTGGCATTGTGATATCCATGAGCACAAGATCTGGATTTGTCTCAGAATAAGCGTCTACCGCCTTTGCTCCATTTTCGGCTTCTCCTACAACATTGTAACCATTCTTTGTGAGAATATCCTTAATCATCATTCTCATAAAAGCTGCATCATCACAGATTAAAATGTTCTTTGCCATAACTTCATTCTCCTTTTATTTCATTATTTCTGTAATTCTAATACCAAAAGATTCTTCAATAACAACAACTTCGCCCTTAGCAACGTATTTACCGTTAACTAAGACATCTATTGGTTCACCGGCAATCTTGTTTAATTCAATAATTGTACCCGGTGCGAAGTCCAAAATATCCTGGATAGACTTATGTGTCCGTCCAAGTTCAACCGTAACTTCCAGTGGAACATCCATGATTAAATCAATGTTCTCAGGACTATACTGCATAGGATAAGCCCCTGTAAATGGCTGGAATTGTGCAGGCTGTACATTCACCTGTTGCTGAGGTGGAACCTGCATCATCGGCTGTCCCATCATCGGCTGCTGTCCCTGCGGTGCCATCTGTGGCGCCATTTGTGGAGCCATCTGTGGCACTGGCTGCGGCTCCGGAGTAGGAGCTGCAGAAGGCGCTGCCGGTGAAGGTTCGCTATATGTATCCTCTTCCACAGTGGATTCTGAATCGTCCGCCATACTTTCTGCAACATTGCGGCACATCTCCTTCACCAGCGAAATTGGATACAACTGCATTAATTTACTGTCAACCAAATCACCAATTTGCAGTCTGAATTCAATTTTAACAAATGTATCATTCAAAAATGAATCTATGCTTGATCCATCATCTGACTCATTCATATCAAGCAAATCTGATGTTGGTGGACTGATATCTACCATACGGTTTAACATTGATGACAAAGAAGTAGCCGAAGATCCCATCATCTGATTCATCGCTTCACTGATAGCGCTCAAATGAATCTCGCCAATCTCCTCGTCCAGTTCCGTACCATCGCCGCCCATCATCAGGTTTGTAATAACCTTAACATCGCGTTCACGTAGAACTAAAACATTACTTCCGTCTATTCCTTTAGTATATCCTATACGTATCAAAACGCAAGGCTTTTCATACTGTTCGATTACATCATCCCACGTAGCCTCTGAAACTACAGGGGTTGAGATTTCAACCTTTTTATTAACCAGAGAAAATAATGCAGTCGCTGCTGTACCCATACAGATATTGGCAACTTCCCCCATCGTATCCATCTCTTCGGAAGAAATGCTTCCTGCACCACTGTCGCTTGGCGCGCTATCGCCACCGTTGTCACTCGCAGCAAAAAGTGCATTAATTTCTTCCTGGGATAAAGACCCATCACTCATCTGACTGCTCCTCTCTTATAATTGATGTGATTCGCACTGCGTAATTTTTCCCAGAGGATCCGGGCAACGCGGTAAACTTTTTAATATCTCCAACGAAAACATTAAGATCATGATTCACTTTTGAATCAAGTCTTACAATATCGCCCACCTGTAAGCTTGCGAAATCAGCTACTGATACACTACTATTCCCTAAAACAACTCGTACAGGCACTGCCGCTTTAGAAATCAGATGCTCAATTGAATCTGAATAGCTTACATCAGTTTTTTCCTGCATATTGGAATACCAGAACTTGGTGTTCAACTTATCCATTACAGGTTCTAAGGTGATATACGGAAGACAAATATTCATAAGTCCCTCTACATCACCAATTTTAATATTTATTGTAATTATAGAAATCATCTCCGAAGGGGAAATAATCTGAGCAAACTGAGAATTTGTCTCAATACGTTCCAGTCTTGGATGTAAATCCAAAACATTTTCCCACGGTTCACGAAGAAGTTCTACACATACCGTCATAATTCTCTCAATAATTACCAGTTCAATTTCTGAAAACTCTCTGGTCTTATCAAGAGGTTCACCTTCACCGCCAAGCATACGATCAACAATCGCATATCCCAGTTTAGGCGCCATCTCCATAATAACACTTCCTGTTAACGGAGCAAAATCTACAACTCCTAAAAGTACCGGATTAGATAACGCATTAGAGAATTCCATATACGTTACCGCTTCGGAGTTCATAACTTCTACAGAAATATTCTTTCGAAGATACACCGGCAAATTCGTGGACAACAAACGTCCATAATGTTCAAAAATAATCTCCAGTGTACGCAAATGTTCTTTGGAGAATTTTGAAGGTCTGGAAAAGTCATAGTTTTTAACCTGAGCCTCTCCACTCTTCTTCATTTCCTCTACATCTACATCACCGCTACTTAAAGCTTGGAGCAGATTATCTATCTCACTTTGAGACAAGACATCACTCATGACTTCTCACCACCTTGTCTATTACTTCATTTCAAATCCTACTGAGGTGTGAAGCTTGAAAAACCAACATCCACAACCAAGTCTTTTCCGTAAATGTCCTGATATTTCTGAAGAATAGCACTTCTAACCGCTTCCTGGTCATCCTGAATCTGTTCATATGTGAACTGAGATACAACTTCCGTAACAATAGATTTCAGATACGGTTCCGTATCACTACTCTTAATGGTTTCGCCATAAGTCGCAAAATTCTCACTATTATTGTTAACAGAAAGAACTACACCAAGCACAACATAATGCTGTTCTCCATCAGCACCTTTTTTCAAAGCAACTGTCAATGTATCTGAAAATGATACCTTGGTTAAATCAGCCTGGTCATATTCACCTGTCGAAGCAACATCTCCAGACTCCAAATCCAGATTGATTGCTTCAGTTACCTTTGATATCAATGCATTGGCATTCTGAACCTCAGGCAAAACAGCTATTGTTAATACCGCCGTCAAAACCAAGTTTACAAGAACTAATGCAAATGTTATCACTGTAAGTAAACTTCTTTTCATGTCCGTTTCCTTCCCTCTATTCTATAGTTCCGGAACTATAGGAATTATAGATTTTAATCTCCACACGTCTGTTTCGTGCACGACCCTCAGGAGTAGAATTATCCGCAACCGGATTATACTCACCACGTCCAGCCGAAACAATATGTGATGGATCCAACGTTGTCACAGACCTTACATAATCCGCAACATATAACGCTCTATACATAGATAATACATCATTGCTCTCATACTTTGCAGAATTGATAGGTACATTATCAGTATATCCTTCAATCTGAATTAAGTTCGAATCATATGACTCTATTATCTTTGCCAGTTTTTCTACCAATGGAAGCGCATCTGTCTTTACTTCAGCTTTACCGGAATCAAACAACAGCGCACCGTTTAATGTAATCAAAACATACTGTCCATTGAAGCTGAGTTCTACATCATCCTGAATACCGTATTTCGCGAGCTGTTCTTCAACAGCCTCAGACATCTTTTCTGATTCTGCAAGTGCAGCTGCCTCAGCCTGTTCTGTAGCCTGCTCATCAGTTACCTTACCGGCACTTTCAGAGCCTTGATCACTGGCATCTATCTTGCTTCCATCATCAATTCCTTGTGCCTGTCCGCTATCACCTGTATTCTTTTTGTCGGATTCAGCATTGTTACCTTGATTCTCCGTATCTCCCTCATTTGCGGTTGATGCATTAAAGTAGATATCAAACTGCTCTAACGCACTGACACCGGAGGAAATCAACGCTCCCTCTGTTGTACTTACCGTCGTACCTCCTGCCGGCAATACAGAAAATGTATTCTGAAATGATTGAATAACCATCTCCATCTTTTCCGCATCGACTGTTGACATAGAGAAAAGTAAAACGAAGAAACAGAGAAGTAAATTCATCAGGTCACTAAAGGTGGCCATCCACGCAGGCGAACCTTTCGGTGGATCTTCTTGCTTCTTTTTAGCCATCTTTACTCACCTCCACCGTCACCTTCACCAACATTTGCTCTATCAGCAGGTGGAAGGAATATCTTAAGTTTTTCTTCAATAACTCTAGGATTCTCACCAGCCTGTATACTTAACAATCCTTCTACAACAACTTCTTTTGCAGAAATTTCAATTGTATTATCCATGGATAATTTTGCACTTGTCGGTCCAGCGATCCAGTTTGCAATCATAGAACCATACATTGTTGTTAATAAAGCAACCGCCATAGCAGGTCCAATAGAAGATGCATCTGACATGTTCTGGAGCATGATAACCAGACCAATCAGTGTACCAATCATTCCCCAAGCAGGACCCATCTCACCCCACTTGTCCCAGAACTGACAAACCTTCTTATGTCTTGCCTCTATTGCCACAAGTTCTGTTTCCATAATAGCGCGAACCAAATCAGGATCCGTACCGTCTACAACAAGCATAATACCTTTTTTTAGAAACGGATCTTCAATTCCATCAGCCGCCTGCTCTAACGCAAGTAATCCTTCTTTACGAGAGGTATTTGCCAACTCAAGCATATTCTTTATGCTATCCACAGGCTGTGTAATTGCAGGTTCCTTAATGGCCACACCTAAGCCCTTTAATCCATTTATGAAATCAGGGAGTTTAAAACACGTCAACGTAGCCGCTAATGAGCCTCCGAGCGTGATGATGACAGATGGAACATCAATGAAGATTGCAATTGATGCACCACCGGAGAAGATACCAAATATGATCATGACACCACAAAGTGCCAGTCCTGCTAATGAAGCTATATCCAATTTATTCACCTACCCCATCTAACAAAATCTGTAAAACGCAATAATACCGCTTTCTACACTTTATTTAATATTACTAAATTTTCTTATGCTTGTCTACTAATTTTGAAAAACTCAAACAAATGTAACCCTTGATTTTATGGGCATTACAAGCATTCCTCTCAAGATTGTGCAAAAATTTTACACAATTTTAATATTTTCCTACATATTGTTTTCAAATAAAAGATAACTTTTTAAATTCTACTAGATGTAGAAAAGAGGGCCGAGAACAACCATCCCGACCCTCTTATAACATGCTTAATTTTCCACTATGGATTATTAACAAACTTATCTCTTCAGATTTGTTAATTCTTCTAACATTGTATCTGAAACAGTAATAATTCTTGAGTTTGCCTGGAAACCACGCTGTGTAGTAATCATGGAAGTGAATTCCTGAGCCAAATCTACATTGGACATTTCAAGCTGTCCGGTTAACATCTGTCCACCATCTGCAGAAACCTCTACACCGATTCCATCGAACTCACCAGAGTTTAATGTCTCACCATAGCAGTTATTTCCCAAACTCTCAAGACCAGACGCATTAGAAAACTGAGCTACTGCAATCTGTCCCAACAGAACTGTATTACCATTGTCATAAGAACCATAAATCTTACCAGCTGTATCAACAGATACACCTGTCAACGTACCTAATTTCTTACCTGCACCAACGGATGCATTTGTTACAGAACCACGATCCAATGCTGCTGTAGATGTTCCACCATTATCCTGATTCAGAAGTGATGAGAAATTCACATCAACATTAGAGAATGGGCTCGCATCAACAGAACCATAAATTGCTGTTCCCAGCACATCCAGATTCATTGTAACTGAATTTGTTCCGGCAGATCCAACATAGGAGAACGCTCCAGTAGCCGTATCAAACTTCAAATCATAGTAATCCGATGTAGTAGTCGCTGTACCAGCATTATTTGTGAAACCGAACACACTTGATGCTGCCACACCATACTTGGATAACAGTTCTGTATTATCGCTATCATAGATTCCCACGAGTTTAACACGATATAAACCATTATTAGCATTTGTATCATCCGAATATAAAGCAAACTTTGCAGTATATGAATAACCCAGGTCATCATAGAACGATACGCTCATGGCATATCCTTCGTTTGCCTGAACATTATCAATATCCGATACGATAATGTTTGTGTCATTCTTATCTACAATACCGGCTGCATATGCATTCTCTGTTGCTTCCGGATTTGATGTACGGTTTGCAGGAGACATAATTCTAAGTGATGAAACAGTATCCTTTCGGATTCCGATAGAACCATCTTCATTTGTCACTGCCTGCCATCCTTGCACGAGATAACCGGTAGATGCCATTGCAAGGTTACCATTTCCATCAATGTAGAATGATCCAGCTCTTGTAAACTGGTTACTTGAACCGTTATTTACGATAAAGAAATTTGTTGAATTGGAATCAACAAGCTTAATATCAAATGCATTACCTGTACTTTCTGAAGCACCGGCGGATGTGATACTAATCTTTGTTGCACCAGTGGCAACACCAAGACCGATCTGCTTAGCATTTGTACCACCGGTTGTCTCTGTAGCACCAGAAGCAGCCTGTGTTGTCTGGTACATAATATCATTAAAGGTTACGGATGAAGACTTAAACGCAACCGTGTTAACGTTAGCGATATTATTACCGATAACGTCCATCTTTGTCTGGTGATTTCTAAGACCTGATACACCAGAGTAAAGTGATCTCATCATAATGAGTGACCTCCATTTGCGCCAACAGTTTACCACTTCTGTCAGTCCGTGGTAAAAGCTTCCATAAGGTCCAGCTTTAAACTATTACGGCGCCATCTATATTTGTATAAATATTACTTGCTTCGGAATCTTCCTGATCCATAGCAGTTACAACTGTCTGACTTGGCACATTCACGATAAATGCCAATGAATCGACAATTACAAGCGAGTCATTTATTCCCTTTTCACTCGCCGCCTGAACGCCTGCATTCAGTCGTTCACTTTGTTCAGCAGATAGTAGGATATCCCTCTCGTCCAATCTCTGTGAAGCATGTTTTGAGAATTTAACTTCAGGAGCCTTATTAGCTTCCTTCAATTGGCTTCTCAGTACATCTTGAAATGATGTAATCTGATCTGATGATGAAGATACCGCCTTACTATTCTGTGGCAGATATTGATTTTGAATCTGCTCAATAGAAGCATATGAATTTCTAATCTGATTCATGTATCTAACATCTCCTCTTCTAATCCTTTAGAACAACAATTAACCTGTTACTGTCGATTCTGCAGACTCACTTGTTGTGTCTGTATCAGAACTTCCAGTAGTATTATCGGCTTCTTCCTTTAATTTCTTAAGCTTAGCCTCTAAACTTTCTAACTTTTCCAAGTCTGTTTTTTGAACAAACTGTTTTGTGTAGTTATCCATTGAATCATACAATGTTCGAGCAGCTGTAATGTTATCAATTGCATCCTTATCAGCCAAAGTAAATTCCTTCTCTTTTGGAAGCTTTTGAACCAGCGTATTAAATGATGATGCACTCAAATTAGCCTCATAATAATTGCTGTCCAGAACATACTCTACATTGGCAGGATCATATAAGTTATCATTTACAGAAATATATGTCTTTCCGTCTTTAACCTGTGTATAATCCACCTGACCAACAATTTCCTTACCTTCGTCTGTAAGAATTGTAACGTACTTACCTACCAAATTTTGAGTACTCATACCCGTCATTGTTGCATTCATCTCTGTTAAAGATGAAACCTGAGTAAAACTAGCCAATTCAGATACATATTCTGAGTTACTTGTAGGTTCCAATGGATCCTGGTACTGCATCTCTGCAACTAATAGTGAAAGAAATGTTTCCTCATCTACGAGCGATTTGTTCTGGCTCGCACTTTCTGTATTAATGGATGAATTATTTGTAGTCTGTGTAACATTCTGCTGGATTTTTCCATTAATAACTTGAGCTGTTATTCCCATATAATCTCCTCCTTAGGCCATATAATCTACAGAATTACCGTTATCCTTCATAATCTGAGCAACCAACTGCTCTTCTTCAGACATCAAGCCCTGAAGATTATCCAGATTATTCAAATCGATATTTCTCATTCGCCCATTCTTTTGATTATTCTGTTCTTGCTGCATAAAGTTCTCCGCGTCTCTTCGTTCTTCATCTGAAGCTCTCTCTTCCAGATTTCGCTCAAACTCATGGGTTCCAACAGATACTTCAACAGCATCTATCTTCATTCCCTGCTGATTCATATTTTCTTTAAATACAACCAGCTGATTTTCCAGTGCAGTTTTAACAGCTTCATTTTCTGTGTAAATCTTTGCACTAATCTGTCCATCTTTCGTAGACACTTCCATGAACAATTTTCCTAAATGTTCAGGATTAAGAACCATTTCCATGGTTTTGACCTCTTCCGTGATTGTCACTTTTGCCTGATCAACAATATCTGTGATCATGCGCTGCACATCAATTTGAGAAGTTGAAGCAGAACTTGTTTCAGACTGTACAGATGTTATTGTCTGATCAAAAGTTGTCGTTGAAGCTGACGCATTCATAGCAACCTGTGGCTGTTCTCTCTGCTCAATTGAACGATTCAAAAGTTCTTCTGCAGATGAATCTGTACCGTTCTTTGTACTCTGATCTTCAGTTTCAGATGAAGTATTCGTAATTTCAACTGTTGTTTCAGAAACTCCATCCTCTACAGCAGTAGTTTCCGGCTCAGCAACTTCAGCTAAAGTCTCTTTTGTTTCAACGAAAACAGTTGCCGCTTGTTCTTCCTTAACTACAGTCCCATCCATCTTTTCAGGAATCATTTCCTGAATTTTCTTCTGAATCTCTTCCGGCAATGTTGAAATTGTCTCCGGAGTCAATTCCTCAACAGAAATACCCAGTTCCTCCAATTGAGAAACAAGAACTTCCGGATTTGCATTAGAATCATCCATTTCAGTCAATGCAAGAATATTTGGCACATCCATGCCGACTTCCTTTGTTAAATCCTGAACAAATCCATTCATCTCCGTAATCAGCGCTGAAATATTTTCATCTAAAAGCATGCTTAAAGAATCCTGATTACCTGTCAGCTCACCGATTACAGCAACGAGATTCTGCGGTTGCATCAAATCACTGATATTCAACCCCAGAGTTTCCAGCGCCTGATTCAAATCTTCATCAGAAATGCCCAACTTCTCGGTCAGTTCTTTTCGAACCTTACCTTCGTACTTGTCCACTGCAGATTCTGCAGCTTCCTTGGCATCTTTATCCACATCTGACTGTAATTTGATTTTTGCATCTGCTTTGTTCTCAAATTTGTATGTATCTCTTTCATCGATTTCCGATGTTTTTGATACATCCGAATCCTTTCCTTTGGCAGCCTCCGTTTGTGCCCCTACATTGGTTTTGACATTCGTAAGAGATTTAGACATCATCTTAACAAAATCTTCACCGTTACTTTCTGTCTTGTTGGCAGCGCCCGCTGTCACATTAGCAGATTTCATAGGCACATTTACGATGCTTGCACTTGTCATTTGCATCCTCCTTTCTTAAATGTTTTTAATTTATATTCTAAGGTTGCATTATCTCAGTCACTTTTGCAGCAGTGTCCTGATCCATTGCAGCCAGAATATCACCTCTAGCCGTAGAACTCATATTCTTAAGAATTTCAGCTACCAGAGACAGATTATCTGTCATTGTATTAAATATCTTGGCAGCTGCCGCCGGATCCATTGCAGAGTACGCCGCAACATAATCCGAAATCTCCTGGCTCGCCTGCTGTTGCTCAACAACCTGCTTATAAATTGCCGCAGCATTATCAGGCTCAATTGATTCATAATACTCTTTATATGTATTTATATCGGGTGCATTGTTGTTATAGACAACCTCTTCATAAAATTTTTCTTTTGTTGCCTCAAATGCAGCCTCGTTTTCCTTATAAGTTTGCAATTCAGCCGCCTGTGCCTGAAGGTCGGCAATTTGAGCCGCAGTTGCATCACTGGAAGACTGTGCATCAGCCAACTGTTGCTCCAGTTCCTTGATTCGAGCAACTGCCTCGTCAACAGTATTAAACTGGTAGGCGCTGTCCTCCTCTGCATATTCCTCCGTTTCCGGAAGAACCTTGTTAATTACCGGAACGTCTTTTAATACCGGATAAAGCACCGTAGAACCAAACCCGCCAACATCCATCTTGATTAACAAGCCAAAAATCACAAGCCAAACAGCAATTATCATCATGGCAACTAAAGCAACAATAATCTTGCCACCTACTCCACCATCCTCATCATCATGCTCTTCGCCTTCTGCACCTTCTTTACCGGCTTTTTTAGCCTTTTTCTTCTCTTCTTTTTCCTGTTTCTTTAAAGCCTTTTTTTCAGCCTTTGATAATTCCTTTTCCTCTTTTTCCTCAGCCATAATAATTCTCCATTTTATTCCTCATGTTCAATACGGTATGTATAACTAACCAACTCATCTGTGGCTCTGCTTTCTTCCTGAGCAAGCTCTTGTTTAAACTCTTCAAACGCCTTTTCTTTAAGATTTTCATGAGTCTTTCGATCTTTCATAATATCATCCAGTCGTTTTCTGGCCAGTTCAACTCGACGCTGTGCATTACGTACAGCAAGCATCTGATTCTTGATCAACTGCTTCATGGATTCAATCGCTTCCTTCGTAGAGCGTATTTCATGTAAATCCAAAGTTCCGTTATTTAGTTCTGCCAGATGCTTTTCATATCCTGCCCTTCGAACCAAAAGCTGCTGTAATTTCTCCTGCTCTTCGTCTAATGCAGCATTGGCGACGCTGAAGTTCGCACGCTCTTGGCTTTCTAATTTCTCTGTGACATCCAAGATATTTTGCATTCGATACTTAAATTTCGCCATAGATTATCTCCATTTTATTACCAACATTGCACCCCTTATGAAGCCACACCTTCAGCCCCTTCTGGTGGTTTCGGTTGTGGTGGCGGGAACATTTCCTCCAGACGACCAACAATATCTTCAAAAGCAAATTTTTCGTCTGTTGCCTGAAGTAAAAACTCATTCACTTCATCAATTTTAGAAACAGCATAATCAATATTCTTGTTAGAGCCAGGCTTGTAGGCTCCAATATTAATCAAGTCCTCTGCCTCCTGATAGGTCGCCATAACATTTTTCAATTGACCTGCCGAATATTTATGTGGTTTATCTGCAACGGCAGACATAACTCTCGATATAGACTGTAAGACATCAATCGCCGGATAATGGTTTCTCTGAGCGAGTCTACGATTCAACATAATATGCCCGTCCAGAATCGATCTTGCCGTATCTGTAATAGGTTCATTGAAGTCATCTCCATCAACCAGAACCGTATAAAGTCCTGTAATAGAACCTCTGTCCGAGTTTCCCGCCCTCTCAAGTAATTTTGGCATCTCTGAATATACTGATGGTGGATAACCTCTTGTTACCGGAGGCTCTCCTGAGGCCAAACCTATCTCACGCTGTGCCATAGAAAATCGTGTCAGACTGTCCATCATCAAAAGCACATCCTTGCCCTGATCACGGAAATACTCCGCAATAGCTGTCGCCGTCATTGCCGCTTTCTTTCGAATCAGCGCAGGTTTGTCCGAAGTTGCAACCACTACAACAGAGCGTCGCATACCCTCTTCTCCGAGGTCATGTTCTACGAATTCACGAACCTCTCGACCTCGCTCACCAATCAAAGCAATAACATTCACCTGTGCCCTTGTATTTCTAGCAAACATACCCATTAGAGTACTCTTACCTACACCGGAACCCGCAAAGATTCCAATACGTTGACCCTTACCGACCGTAATCAGACCATCCACCGCCTTTACACCAAGCGGCAGTACATCGGAAATGATTACGCGGCTCATAGGGTCTGGTGGCAACGCATCCACCGGATATTCAACTTCTAATTCCAGGCTTTCGTCCTCTGAAATATCTGTAGGACGTCCGATACCGTCAACCGTATGTCCCAGCAGCTCATCTCCCACCGGAATAGAAAGAGGATTTCCTGTATTTTCAACGATACATCCTACTCCCACGCCTTCCATACTTGTATACGGCATAAGAAGAAGGACCTTGTCACGAAATCCTACGACCTCTGCCATGATCCTTCTGTCATCAGATGTGATTATCTCACATAAATCATTTAATTTTGCACTTGGACCCAATGACTCTATTGTAAGTCCAACAACTTTTACAACTTTCCCCAGCTTATTGAAATAAGTATTCTCAACCAGGTTATAGTACTTATTTGCATCAAAATCCATCAAATCAGTCCTTTAACTTAGTGATCTTAAATCCTTAATCAGATTCTCCAGCTGAACACCCAGACTGCAATCAAAAATACCGCCATCTGTCTCAATAATACATTGGCTCTGATCCAATAAAGGATCCAGAACTATATCCACCTGTACATCTGATCCAACTCGATCCTGTAAGTCCATCTTATTATTTTCCAGAAATTCGTAATTATATTCACTTACCTTAATCTGAAAAATCTTGCTGCCTTCAATATTTGAAAGTGCATTGTCCACCAAATGAAGTACTATCTCCTTTTTGTCGGCAAACTGCACCATAAATACTTTTTCAATAACCTCTGTAATTACATCAACCAGATCATGTTCCATCCCCTGCTGGCGGTCCAACAGTTCAGCCTGCATCTGGTTTTTCTGCTCTTCGATATCAGCCCTGGCCATTTCCATTTCCTTTGTGGCTCTGGCCATTCCATCGCGGTAACCCTCATCATGTCCCTGAGAAACAGCATTGGAACGCAAGTCCTCCGCCTGATTATTTGCATCCTGAAGAATTGCATCTGCTTCCATCCTAGCCTGGCTAAGAATCATTTCTGCTTCTTCCTTGGCTTGTTCAACATAATCAATCTGCGGATCTTCTTGAGGCATTTCAAAATCTGCCGGATCTGGCGTCTGCATAAGAGGATTACCCTCTTCATCCAAAACAGGGTTGCCCTCTTCATCCAGAACCGGTCTTGGTTCCATCATCTCTTGGAACGCAGCTTCCTTGGCCTTCTTCTCAAGTTCTCTCTGAATTTCTTCCATTCTCTCGTGCACGAGATCATTGGAATTAATTATCAATTCTTCTTCCTGATCAGGCTTAACCTGCATCTGATAAATAATATTTCTAGACAACCAAATCGTCACCTCCGCCTCTGGAGATTACAATCTCACCTGCGTCTTCTAACTTACGAATTACCGCAACGATCTGCTGCTGTGCTTCTTCTACATCCTTCATACGCACAGGCCCCATGAAGTCCATATCTTCCTTAACCATAGATGCAAGACGGGAAGACATATTTCGGAATACAACATTCTGTACTTCTTCATTGGATCCCTTAAGTGCGACACCCAGTGTACTGTTGTCAACATCACGCAGCACTCGCTGAATTGCACGATCGTCGAGAAGCAAGATGTCTTCGAATACGAACATCTTCTTTCTGATTTCTTCCGCCAATTCCGGCTCGTCGATTTCGAGAGATTCCATAATTCGCTTCTCTGTACCTCGATCTACAGCATTTAAAATTGCAACGGTAGCATCCACACCACCGGCAACTGTGTAATCCTGATTGATAAGAGATGATAGCTTTCTCTCCAAAATTCTCTCTACCTCTTTGATAATTTCAGGACTTGTTCTGTCCATCAGAGCAATACGTTTTGCAACATCAGCCTGCATTTCCGGACTAAGCGCTCCAAGAATAAGAGATGCCTGTGCCGCAGGTAAATACGACAAAATCATCGCAATTGTCTGTGGATGTTCATCCTGAATAAAGTTTAACACCTGACTAGGTTCTGTCTTTCGAATAAACTCAAATGGACGCACCTGTAATGAAGCAGTAAGTTTTGTGATAACCGCCTGCGCTTTTTCGTCGCCCAAAGCCTTTTCCAGCAATTCCTTGGCATATCCGATACCACCTTCAGCAATATACTGCTGTGCAAGGCAAACCTGATAAAATTCATTCAAAACATGCTCTTTTACCTCTGGAGATACACTTCTTGTATTTGCAATCTCCAGTGTCAATTCTTCAATTTCTTCTTCCTTGAGATGCTTAAATACCTCGGAGGACTTTTCCGGCCCTAATGTAATCAAAAGGATAGCCGCCTTTTGCACTCCGCTTAAATTAAGCTCCTGTTCCTCTTCTGCCATCTGTTTAACTCCAATCGTCATTTAGCCAATTTCTAAGCAGATTGGCAACCGCCTCTGGATTTTCATCCACAAATTTCTCTATCAACATACGAGTTTCAGATTTCTCGGAAACCCCAATATCTTCCAATTCTTCTTCCTGTGCCTGCTCTAAAAGGTCCTCAACAGTAACTTCCTCTTCTGCCTCTTCTTCCTTCTCGGTTCTAAGAGTTCTAAATACAACAAATCCGAGCAGAGCAAATACCAGTAACGCAATAATAATCTGCAGATAATCAGTTAAATCCCTACCAGAATCTGCATACTGGAACATCGGCACCTGATAAGCAATAATCGAAATATTCGCAACCGGAATACCTGTTGCATTTGACACGGCAGTAACCACTGCATCATCTGCATCCACCTGCTTACGTTCTGAATTGGCTGCAACAAATTCGTCGAAAGTCTGGTCATCAAGCTGTCCGCTAGCCTTCATCTTCTCTTCGTTATAAATAACATAAGATGTAGCAACAATGGAAACTGACGAATCCTCGTAGGATACCTTGCCAACCTCACCATTTGTCGTTGTAATGGTTTCATCCGGAAGGAAATCTTCTGTTACATCAGAAGAGGACGATGTGGTTGTAGAATTATCCTGCAATACATAGCTTGTATCATTATTGGAATCTGTTCCCGGAGTTCCGCCTGTTCCGGATGTAGACTCTGTCTTAGAAGTTGTTCTACTATCCAGATATCCCTCAGTTCTACCATCATCAATATGATAATCGTAGTCCTGTGTTGTAGTATCATCAAAAGACATAGACAGATTAACACCTACATCTACATCATCATAAACCGATCCATCGGAATTCGCACTGGCAATCGTGGATTTAACCTTAGCTGCAACTGCATTCTCCGCATTTATCTTAGCTGCTTGATTTGAAGACGCTGTTGCCGCAACACTTGTCTCATCTCCTCCGGAAAACAGCATATTACCATCACCATCAATAATAGTAATATTATCTGTTGTATCATTTCCAAGACCCGTTGCAATATACTTTGCAATATTTGCAGACCAGGTTGTTTTATCATCAATCGTATTTGCATCAGAAAGATTTAAAATAACCTTTGCATAAGACTCCTTCTTGTCAGCAATCAAGGTTCCATCATCTTCCGGAATGGAAAGTGTAACCTCTGCAGAATCAACCGGAGACAAAGTCTCTAACTGCTCTTCAAATGTGTTTTCCAGATAAACCTGATATTTTTTCTCTTTATCAGCCTCTGTTGTACTAAAAGAGCCATTGAATACATCATCGATGGAATATCCCTTTGTCTGAATTTTATTAGTTCCAAGAAGAATCTGCGCATCAGCCTGATCCTTCTCATTTACACTATATGTATATTTGCCTCCGGTCGTTTCCCTGGTGTACGCAATATTGTTACTCTTTAACAACTCTTCTACAGAATTTGCTGTAGTAGCATCATCTGCAGTCAATAATTCAACCATAACCGGTCTTGTTACGACATAAATCAAAATACCGATTGCAACAACCACAACAACTGCGGAGCTTATAATCAGCGCTTTCTGCCTACTGGTGAACTTCTTCCACCACTCGATAATTCTATTAAGTATTTCCTGAATTCTCTCTGGCATAAACTAACCCTCTGTTCAACCTCTAAACTACATCTGCATCTGCATAATTTCCTGATATGCAGAAATGAAACGATCTCGGACAGCCACTGTATACTGCAAAGCAATATTGGCTTTCTGCTGAGCGATTGCCAAATCATGTGTATTTTCTGATTCGCCAAGCGCAAACTTGATGGATTCCGCGTCCGCCTTATTCTGTAATGTATTTGTCTCATTTACAAGTCCCATTACAGAATCAAAAACAGCACCAAAACTCTTAGAATCCTCCTGAGACTTTTTAACTTCGTCCGTTGAAACAGTCGGAGCTGTACCATATAAACTTTGAACTGCACTAACGTCCATGCTAACTCTCCCTTATTACAAATTATGAATTGCCACCAGCTGTAATACCCGTCTGAGCCATTGATTTTACGGCTTCAAATGCTGTGACATTTGCTTCATATGCTCTACTGCTATCAATTAGATTTGTCATCTCTGTAACAGTATTAACATTTGGATAGGTAACATACCCATTTTCATCCGCATCCGGATGTGAAGGGTCATATTCCATAATATAATCCGTACTTGTATCTTCATAAATTCTTGAGACCTTTACACCATCTCCAAGATACGCCTGCTTTTTATCCAAAATATCTGCAAAAGATGAAGAGCCTAATGTCTTTTCCGTAAATGTAACGACCTTACGGGTATAAGGGCCGCCATCTTCTGTTCTTGTTGTGTTGATATTCGCAATATTGTCAGCAATCGTATCCATACGAAGTCTCTGCGCTGTCATTCCTGATGCACAAATATCAAAAGACTGAAATAATCCCATAAGCTCCTCCTTACTTAATTACTGATTTCAAACGTGTAAAATCCATAGTTACACTCTGTATTTCTGTCTGATATCGTAGCTGTTCGGAAGCAAGTTCGACATTCTCTGTGTCGATATCGACATTATTACCATCGATACGATAAGAATAACCGGCATAATCCGTATATTGCTTTCCAACCAGTTTCGATGTGTCAACATTTCGAACGGCATCATTAATGTCGGTATACTGCGTGCTAAGTAATTTTTTCTCCAGGACATCCGAAAACTCGATATCCTTACGCTTATAATTCGGAGTATCCGCATTGGCAATATTATTGGCAATGATAGTCTCTCGTTTATAACTAGCATCTGCCGCCTTATCCAGCACGTTAATATAGTTAAATGCATTGGATGTAATCATAGCCGCTCCTTTCTAAAAATGTGCACAACACACCCATTCAACATTAATTATAAAGTATTAAGGAAAAAACACAAGGAATTTTTACACGATATAGTATCTATTCCCATTTACGTACACTATATATCTGTCTTTCATGAAAAAGGGACCTATAGTTTCCATGAAAACTATAAATCCCTTTAAAATAATCTTCCCTGTATTTAATTACATGTTCTGCTTCTTTACCTTGGACAATTCATCGAATACCACATCATTTAGAACCTTTATATAAGTTCCCTTCATACCTGAAGATCTTGATTCGATAACGCCTGCACTTTCAAACTTTCTAAGCGCATTTACAATAACAGATCTTGTAATATTCACACGATCAGCAATCTTGGATGCAACCAGGATTCCCTCTGTGCCATTTAATTCATCAAAAATATGGATAATCGCTTCTAGTTCAGAATGCGATAATGTGGAAATAGCAGATTTCACAATTTGAATCTTACGATTCTCTTCTGCGTTTTCCTCATTAACAGAGCGCATCATCTCTAGTCCAACAACGGTTGTTCCATATTCACTCAGAATAATATCGTCAATATCATATTGTCTATCATAACGATATACAAACAATGTACCCAGCCTTTCGCCGGCAATATCAATCGGTGTGATAATTGCAGAATATCGAGAAGTATCCGTCTTCTCAAATCCCAATGTTGCAAGATTTACATTCTCCTTTGTCGAAAGAATTCCAAGCAATCTCTCATTTAACATCGGATCAATAAATTCTCCAATATCTTCTACCAAAAGTTCTGTAATATCCGGCGTACCTTCAGCCGAACAAGCTCCAAGAACTTTTCCCTTTCGACTGATAACAAGTACTGATGAAGATAAAATCTCTGCAAGCACTTCGCAAATATCGTTAAAAACAACTTTTGACGAATTGTTGTTATGTAATAATTTACCTATTTTTCTTGTCTTATCCAATAACTGGACTCCCATAAGACACCTCCTAATCAAACGGATTGATTTGTGTGACCATTTTAGCATCCGAGGGAAAAATTATCAAGAATTTTCAGACAAATTAAGGAAATTTTTACTTTTCAGCATCATTTTGCTCTGTTATTTCCGAATAACCGCATTCCGGATCGGAGCAAACTGTTTTATTTCCCTTAATCACCATAAAGCTGTTACACTTCGGACACGGCTTCTCAACCGGTTTTTGCCAGCTCATAAAATCACAATTCGGATAATCTTCGCAACCATAAAATCTTCTGCCCTTCTTTGTCTTTCGGATTACAATTTCCTTCTGACACTTTGGACATTTTACACCGATTTTTTCCAAATATGGTTTTGTATTACGGCATTCCGGGAATCCAGGGCAAGCCAGGAACTTTCCATGAGGTCCGTATTTTACTACCATATTGCGTCCGCATTCCTCACATATTACATCGGTCACTTCATCTTCAATCTTAACGTGCTCCAGCTCTTTCTCTGCCTTAACAACAGACTCATGTAAATCCGGATAGAAATTCTCTACTACAGACTTCCAGTTAACAGTTCCTTCTTCCACGCCATCAAGTAGACTCTCCATCGTTGCAGTAAAATTCTCATCTACAACAGAAGGAAAAGATTCCTTCATGATTTTATTTACAACTTCACCCAATTCCGTAACGAAGATATTACGTCCTTCTTTTGTGATATAACGACGCTTCTGAATTGTTGTAATTGTCGGTGAATATGTACTTGGTCTTCCAATTCCAAGTTCCTCTAATGTATGAACCAAAGATGCTTCTGTAAAATGTGCCGGTGGTTGGGTAAAATGCTGTTTTTCTTCGAATGATTCAAAACTTACCGCTGTTTCCTCTGTAAAATCATTTACAATATTTTTCTTCTTGTCCTCTTCTTCATCTGCGCTTGTATAAATCAACATAAAGCCATCAAAAATACGCTTTGATGCAGAAGTAGAGAATAAATACTCTCCTGCTGAAATCTTAGCAGAAGTATTTTCGAATTTGGCAGCACTCATCTGGCTGGCAGCAAATCTCTTCCAAATCAGCTGATATAAACGGAACTGATCTCTGGAAAGCGAATCTTTAATTTCTGCCGGTGTACGAGAAATATTAGAAGGACGGATTGCCTCATGCGCATCCTGAACCTTGGTATCTTTCTTCTTTGTAGCAGTCTTGGATGCTCCCAGGAATTCCTCTCCGTAATTTTCGGAAATAAATTCTTTTGCAGCTTCCTGCGCCTCATCGGATACACGGGTACTATCGGTACGAAGATAAGTAATAAGACCCACTGTACCTTCTCCCTTAATATCTACGCCTTCATACAGCTGCTGAGCAATACGCATTGTTTTCTGAATATTGAAATTCAACGCCTTAAATGCTTCCTGCTGAAGTGTAGATGTGGTAAATGGAAGCGGTGGCTTCTTCTCTCGATTTGATTTCTTCACAGACTCAATCTTGAAATCAGAATCTCCAATTTCCTTTACAATCTTATCAAGAGTTTCTTTGTCGGAAATGTCCATTTTGCCATCTTTATTACCGTAGAAACTAGCCACAAAATCCTTTTTTGACTTTGCCTCTTTCAATATTACGTCTAATGTATAATATTCCTGAGGAATAAATGCATCTATTTCCTCTTCTCTGTCACAGATAATTCTAAGTGCCACTGACTGAACTCGACCTGCTGAAAGTCCTCTTTTTACTTTAGCCCAAAGAAGCGGAGAAATCTCATAACCCACCATTCTATCCAGAATTCTTCTTGCCTGCTGTGAATCCACAAGATCCATATCAATCTCTCTAGGATTTTTCAGAGAGTTTTTCACTGCGCTTTTTGTAATCTCATTAAATGTAATTCTGGCAACATTCTTGTCTTCCAGACGAAGTGAATGAATTAAATGCCATGAAATTGCTTCTCCCTCACGATCCGGGTCAGTTGCGAGATAAATCTTATTAGCCTTCTTTGCCTCTTTACGAAGCTGTGCTAAGAGCTCACCCTTTCCTCGAATTGTAATATACTTTGGTTCAAAGTCATGTTCTATATCAATACCAAGCTGACTCTTTGGCAAGTCTCTGACATGTCCCTGCGATGCCATAACCTGATAGTTACTTCCCAGAAATTTTTTGATTGTTTTAACTTTTGCCGGGGACTCTACAATTACAAGATTCTTAGCCATTCCCATAACTCCTTTTAGTCTATGTTAGTCGTATATATTGATTCTTAAAAACCTCTTTAATAAGCCCTGCTTCCTCCAATTCCGTAATACTAGAAAGCGTCGTCAGCAAATCAAGGTTTGTTCGACTCATTATTTGTTCTAGCCCAATAGCATAGAAATCTAGACAACTATACACCAACAAATTTTCTTTTTCAAGAGTCTGCTCCATAGGATTCGTAAAGTTCACCTCTGTTTGAAATGCAAATTCTGAGAGATCCATAATGAGCTGATCTACTGAAACAATCGGCATGGCTCCGGTCTTTATCAGCTGATTACACCCTTTACTCATTACATCTGTAATTCTTCCCGGCACGGCAAAAATATCCTTGCCCTGTTCTAGTGCAAAATCCGCTGTAATAAGTGATCCGCTTTTTTCTCTGGCCTCTACCACAACCACACTTCTAGACAAACCTGAAATTAATCGGTTTCTTGCCGGGAAATGTTCCTTCAGGGGATTTGTACCCGGATGAAACTCCGACAAAACACATCCCGTTTCTACAATATCCGCATACAGATTCTTATGCTCCGGAGGATAACACACATCCACACCACTTCCCAATACTGCAATGGTATAGCCACCTCCCAAAACGGCGGTCCTCTGGGAAATCCCATCTATACCTCGTGCCATTCCACTTACAATGCCAAAGCCATGCTTAATCAGGGACTGGCTTATTTCCTGTGCCGTCAATTTCCCATACTGACTGCAACGCCTTGCACCAACCATGGCAATTAACTCCCTGTCCGGCAAATGTCCACGGTAATATAAACCAAAGGGACAATTTGCATAATTATATAGTATCTTCGGGAAATCCTTCATCGTCCTATAGACAAATCCAATACCCTTTTCTTGAAGTTTTTCATATTCTATATCAAGTTGAAATGTTTCCCTTTCCTGAAGAAACCGATTTCTCTTCTTTTCGTCAAGAAGCGACGTATCTATCAATTCCTGTTCTGTTGCACCATACACCTTCTCTGCCGATCCAAACGCCTGTAAAAGATTCCATTTCGTCTGATTCGAAAGATACATCCTGTTTAACCAATATGCATATTTCATTGTAAAGCCTCCCAATACCCTTTATCCACACTTCTGTACATAAGTGCCTCCATAAGATGTCTTTGCTCAATAAGATCCGATTCTTCCATATCTGCTATTGTCCGGGCAACCTTTAAAACCTTATGGTATGTCCTTGCAGTCAAATTCATCTTGTCATACATCTTCTCCATAAAATATTTATCTTTCTCAGAAAGCGCGCAATAGCGCTCCATTTCCTCCCCCCGCATCTGACTGTTAAACAGAATATTTGTCTCACAAAAACGCTCCTGCTGTAACTTTTGTGTTCTCACGACTCTTTGCCTTATAGCTTCAGATGACTCATTTTTATGGGTAGATTCCAAATCTGAAAATGGCACTTCACTAACCTGTACTGCAATATCCATTCGATCAAGAAGCGGCTGGCTGATTTTACCAAGATATCGCTGTATCGATGGGATCGAACATCGGCATCTTGACATATCCGGATAATAACCACAATTGCAAGGATTCATAGCTGCCACCAGAATAAAATCCGAAGGAAAATGAAAATTTCCGGTACTTCTTGCAATATTTACACATCCATCCTCCATAGGCTGTCTTAAGACTTCCAGTGTTGATCTTTGGAACTCCGGCAGTTCATCCAAAAACAGAACCCCTCTATGTGCCAGAGATATCTCTCCCGGATGCGGAATGGCGCCACCTCCAACCAAGCCCGCTGCAGATATTGTATGATGCGGACTGCGAAATGGTCTTCTTTCAATCAAGCCATTTTCCTGTTTTAGCAAACCGGCAACACTGTAAACTTTAGAGACCTCCACCTTTTCCCCCTCTGTCATCGGTGGAAGAATCGATGGGATGCATTTTGCAATCATGGTTTTTCCGGCGCCCGGAGGACCAATCATTAAGAAATTGTGCATTCCGCTAACCGCAACTTCACAGGCTCTTCGAATCAGTCTCTGCCCATTGATTTCTGAAAAATCCGGTATCTTTTCCGTGATGGATTTATCCTCTTTCTTAATTTCTTCCCCATCCATCACAACGCCATCATTTAAAAAATCCATCACATCTTTAATAGAAGAAACAGGAACAACACATAGATCCGGAACCAGGGAAGCTTCCTTTTGATTATCTTTCGGTACCAGAAACACCTTTATTCCCTGCTCCTTAATTGAAAGTGCCATAGACAGCACTCCGTTTACCGGAAGCACCTTGCCATCCAGACTTAGTTCCCCTATAACAGCAATATTCTCCAACTGCTCCATCGGAACCATTTCCATTGCTGATAAAATCGAAAGTGCAATTGGCAAATCAAATCCGGAACCATATTTATGAATGCTGGCGGGAGAAATATTGATGGTGATTCTCTTGATGGGAAGAGTAAAACCCGAATTATGAAGTGCTGCACGTACCCGGTTCTTAGACTCCTTTACTTCTGAAGCAAGAAGCCCCACCATTTCTACGCAGGGAAGTCCCTGAGAAATATCTGTTTCTACAGACACCAAAACAGAATCCACACCACGAATAATTGCTGTAGATACTTTTGAATACATATTTAACTCCTATTCCAGAGAAACGTGCCGATTGGCTTGAATTGTATTAATTAAGATATAAAAATCATAGCATAAAAAACAGCCTTTACAACAGAATTGTGTAAAGACTATTTATTAAATATTATTTATTTTTTGTTTATGCTCTGTTTTTTGCCTTCATTTCTTTGGCAATAACATCATATCCTACGAATTCATCTCGAGAAGTAAGATGATTTCTTCTGCAATATCTGTCATTTTTTAAGATATGGCGCCGTATAAAACCATAGGTAAAATCTTCCCCTTCTCTGGCAACCATCTCTAAAAGATAATGCAACATGGCTTCTGTTTCCGGATGAATCAGATAGTGCTTTCTGCCACGTTCATAATAAATCAGAGCAGAATCATCCTGATATTTCTCTCCCTGATAATTCTTACTTGCACTAATTCGATCGATTACCATTTCCACCACATACTTTGTCGGCATCTTCATCCCCGCCATAGCATGTTCGCCCGTCAAAGAATAATCAATCCAATACTCCATATGATGCTTATTTCTACCTTTGTGATGCAGCCAGGCTGACGTGTATCCCTTATCCTCACGTTCTGCATTATTGGGGCTCCTGTCCCCCTGATAATATCTGGCACCAATCAAAAACTCCGCCGGAGAATATTTTGACATATCATGTAACATTCCCTGCTTATACAAACCAACCTTAAAACATCCCTGTCGCACCAGATTCTTATGATGCAAAATCGTTCTAAGGTGCTTCCATGCATTACACATCGATTAATGTTCCTTCTTTCCAACTAAAATTGTAACAGAACCCCCTGGTACAATATGCTCCTTCTGATTCTTCAGGAGAACGGATTTGAATTCACCATCCGTAGTATTCATTACTTCATACCACTTTCTACGACCATTTAGCTTTGGTAATGCAAAACTATCTTCTCCAAAATAGAAATTAAATAACAGCATAACATCGCTTTCTTCCCCGGCATACGCACCATCATATAGAATTCCGATGGATTTCATATCATCAGATAACCACATCGTCCATGGTTCCTTGCCATGATAAGACAGATCCGGAATTCCCTTATGCCTGTAATCGGACATCTCCATTGGATTTGGTAAGGACAATATCTTATGCTCTTTACGAAACGCAATCATATTCTTAGTAAAGGTTCTCAGCTCTCGAAAACGCTTCTGTCTGCTAAACTCTACCCATCCAAGTTCATTATCCTGACAGTATGCATTGTTATTACCATTTTGCGTATTTCCTGCTTCGTCACCGGCAAGAATCAACGGAATCCCCTGTCCGGTCAGCACCGTCGCAAGTGCTGTTCGAATATGCGTCAATCGAATATTCTGAACCGCCTTACTCTTGGTATCGCCTTCCTGCCCATAATTATGGCTGAAATTATAATTATCGCCATCGTGATTCTCTTCACCATTCATCTCATTGTGTTTCTCGCTATAAGAATACACGTCACGAAGGGTAAATCCATAGTTATTCGCCGCGTAATTCACAAAACCATAGGCAGAATTCTGGCGTTTCATCATATTTGCAAACTCAATAATACTGCCTTCCATATGGTTCTGAAGTTTACGAAGAGGATAGAGAAATGCCTGATCATAGATAAACAGATGCTTATGCTTAT
The DNA here is from genome assembly GCA_017392525.1 of Lachnospiraceae bacterium. GTDB lineage: Bacteria > Bacillota > Clostridia > Lachnospirales > Lachnospiraceae > FD2005. The sequence continues at coordinate 19,678 of JAFOVD010000027.1, read as the reverse complement.
ACTGCTTCTCTCTCTCCAGAGTCTCTGCATCGAAATGATCATGAAAAATCTTTGTTCTACCCAGCAATGCATCATCAGCAATGCGATTCATCGGCAATCCATAACCCAACAGATGAAAACCATCTACATGGTATTCTGTCACCCAATAGTGCAGCACATCTAAAATGTAATCTGCCGACAACTCCGGAACAAAAGACATTTCCATGATAATCTCCATACCCATACCATGAATCTTATCTATCATTTCCTTCATCTGGTTTTCCGGCTGAGCTGCACCAAAATATGACGCCTTAGGTGCCATATACTGAGCCAATCCATAGCCCCAGTAATTGGTGTTATAAGCTTCATCCGGAATCAGATGAGGCTTTCTGGATGTACCTTCCACAGTCTTCATACGGTACTGTAATTCTTCAAATTCATAGAGTGGCATAAATTCAAGACTGGTAACACCAAGGTCTTTACACTCCTTCAATTTCCGCTTCAAACCGGACACATTACCCGCATTTTCATCCGACAGTCCACGAAGCATTGTAAATCCACGCATATGCAGTTTGTACATAACCATATCACTTGCATCAATGCTTGGATTCTTATGCTTGAAACGATACCGGTCTGACGAAATTCCGGAATATACCTTATAATGTTCCTTTACACGTCTTCTCTCTGCCCATTTCTCGCGGCCATAGATTCGAGTGGCATATGGATCTACCACAACCTCTCCGTCCCTCTCAATCAAATAAGCTGTATCCATCCACGAAAATCCCTTGATAGAAACGCTAAACAGTCGACCTCTGCGATATGACTCATCTAAAAGTATTTTCTCAAGTGGTTTTTTCTTCCTGTCATATAGATGTAACACTACCTTCGCATCTGTTTTTACCTCAAATGTAAAAACAGCAGTATCCCCCTGTACTGTAACACCCATTTTTCTGTAATCGCCAGGAGCTAATTTATAATTCATATCTCTTCCTGCCTTCTCAAATACGTTAAACACTAAAAATCATTATAACTGATGGGATTTTCTTTGTATAGCGGACAATTTTATATCTGAATTGCTTTTTTGCACTTTTTTTCGTATAATTTAGGAAAATTTTACCTATAAAAGCAAATGATTGGAGATTTAATATGGCAAATGAAGAAGTATTTCCAGTAGACGAAAACGATACTGATATCATGGTTACTGTTGAACTGGATAATGGAGAATCTATGGATTGCGAAATCCTCACAATTTTCGATATTGGAGAGCAGAACTATATTGTTTTACTTCCTGTCGACGAACATGGTAATCCTCTCAATGATACTCAAGTATACATATACCGTTATCATGAAGACGAAAACGGCACACCATTCCTCGACAATATTCAGGATGACGCTGAATATGATGCTGTTGCTAAGCGTTTTGACGAGATTCAGGATCAGATTGAGGACATGTAAGATCTTTTAGATACACTGACGGATACAAAATCTCATTCCTTCGTCGTTGAATAGAATAGAGATACAGTTCATCCTTGGCACGTGTCATAGCAACATAGAACATACGACGTTCCTCCTGTAATTCCCTTTGGTTTAATGCCTTTTTTGATGGAGTAATACCTTCATTGACATTCAGGATAATTACACGTTGGAACTCAAGCCCCTTAGAACCGTGAAACGTATATAACCTGATATACGTACTCTCCAGATCTATAGGGGCTTTTTTTAACTGAAACTGTTGCAGAGACCGTATCCCCTGTAACGCCTCTTCTAATCTCTTACTGCTTTTTATCTGTTCCTGAAATGCATCCGCATAGGAAATATATTCCTGATACTGCTCCTGGGACTCTGCAATATATTCCATATACTGGTCAAATCCCAGCCCTTTTCGAATATAATTTACCGTCGCATAAGGTGACATATGCTCCATAAGTCGAAGGGCGTTATCCCGCTGTAGATCATCATCAAACATCTCCTCTAAAAAACTCTGTTCAATCTCTTCGATATTTTTTGATTTTCGATAACGGACAATCCGTTCCAGCAAATCCATGAGCCTCTGCGATATAGGATCTGAGAACACCAGTCTATACTTCTCCTTTGAGAAAAAAGGTATTCTTTCCCGAAGCAGTCCATAAATTACCGGTGTCGCCTCCTGATTGTTTCGAAACAGAATTCCCAGTGTTTTCTTTTCTTGAATTGCCTGTCGACACATCATAAGCACCTGTTCTGTTTCCTCCCGCTCCGTGGGAAACAGCTTCTTCTCCACCACTCCCGTTCCATCTCTCTGTGATCTTAGCTGTTTCTCATATCGTTCCTCATTTCTTTGAATTACATATAAGGATTTTTCTACAATCTCCGGAAGGGAACGATAATTGTTCTGTAATCTTAGTACATCTGCCTGAAATGCTACCTCAAACTCTTTTAACACCCCCGGCTCGGCCCCACGAAACCCGTATATACTCTGGTCATCATCTCCCACCGCCATAACATTGCCACTACTGCACAGAAGTTTCATCAGTTGAAATTGGATATAATTCATATCCTGCGCCTCATCAATCAAATAATAGGAAAACTGTTTCTGCCAGCCTTCAAGAAATGCCTGATCCTGGAGAAATAATTCCAGTGTCTTTGTCAGCATATCATCAAAGTCCAGTTTTCGCTTTTCACGCTTTAATCTTTCATAAGTAACCATAACCTTTTGAAATGCCGATGCCGACATGGAAATTGGTTGAAAGGAGTCATTTACAAATTTAGGATTTACTGAAAAATTTCTGTACTTGGCAATATCTCTTTCTACATTTTCGAAAAATCCCGTTTTTCCATCCAACGCCCCCTCCTCTTTAATTGCCTGTCTAAGAAGTTGCAGTCTAGTCTTTCCGAAAATTATCCCATAACCCTTATATTTGGGATGTTCCAGCAGAATATGGTAAAAAACCGAATGAAACGTTCCAAATCGAACATTTGTTGAGCCTTCTGCTTTTTTACGAAATCTTTCCTGCATCTCCAGCGCCGCATCCTTGGTAAAGGTAATAACCAATATTCTCTCTGCGGGAATATTTCTCTCTTTCACAAGCGAAATTATCCTAGCCAGAATACAAGTAGTCTTCCCCGAACCGGGCCCAGCCAACACCAGTGCTGCTCCATCTGTAAAATTTACTGTTTCCATCTGATATTTATCTAACATAATTGTCCTTCCCAGGACGAAAAGTAAGGGAAAAATGTCGTGATTTCGACACCAATAGAAAAAGCACCGGGTACACCCCGGTGCTCTCATTTTAAATCTCAGATTCTAATTTTTCAATAGCTTTCTTCACACGACGGATAGACTCTTCTTTACCAAGAATCTCCATGATTTCAGTAGCTCCACCCGGAGTCATCTGCTTACCGGATACCGCTGTACGAAGAGGCCATAATACATATCCATTTTTATATTCATGATCAGAAATAAACTGCTTCACTGCTGCATAAATTGCATCATTGCTGTAATCATCTAATGCTTCCAATGTTGGAAGAACTTCCTTCAATACCGGAAGAGAAGTCTCTGGAGTTGTCTTCATCTTCTTATGTGTATACATTGCAATATCATATTCCGGTACTTCTTCAAAGAAATCAATATGATCAGCAATATCAGGGAAGATTTCGATTCTTGACTGAACAAGTGCAGCAATCTTCTTTAAATCATAATCCTTTGTAACAACCTGCTTAATATAAGGTTCTGCCATCTCATAGAAAGTATCAAAAGGAAGCGCATGCATGTATTCTCCGTTCATCCACTTCAGCTTATTGATATCAAATACTGCAGGCGATTTATTAATACGACGATAATCAAATGCCTCTACCAACTCCTGCAAAGAGAATATTTCCTGATTGTTTTCAGGACTCCATCCCAGTAATGCAACATAATTTACAATAGCTTCTGTAAGGAATCCCTGATCCAGTAAATCTTCATAAGATGAATGACCGGAACGCTTTGAAAGCTTCTGATGTTCCTCATTTGTAATCAATGGACAATGAACATATACAGGCACATCCCAACCAAAGGCTTCGTAAAGACGATTATACTTTGGAGATGATGACAAGTATTCATTTCCTCGAACCACATGAGTAATTCCCATAAGATGATCATCTACTACATTGGCAAAATTGTATGTAGGATATCCATCTGATTTAATAAGAATCATATCATCCAATTCAGAGTTATCTACTGTAATATCACCATAGATTTCATCAGAAAATGTTGTAGTACCTGTTCTTGGGTTGTTCTGACGAATAACATATGGCTTTCCTTCTGCAAGATTCTTTTCCACTTCTTCTTTAGAAAGACTCAAACAGTGTTTATCATAGATGGAGATTTCTTTACCTTCTACTGTCTGCTTTAATGTTTCAAGACGTTCCGGTGTGCAGAAGCAATAATATGCCTCTCCCTTTTCCACGAGCTTTTTCGCATATTCAAGATAGATTCCCTGCTCCTGACGCTCTGACTGGACATAAGGTCCAACACCCTTATCCTTATCCGGACCTTCATCATGAATCAATCCTGTTTTCTGAAGTGTGCGATAAATAATATCCACAGCGCCCTCAACATAACGCTCCTGATCGGTATCCTCGATTCTGAGAATATAATCACCGCCTTCATGCTTTGCAATCAGGTAAGCGTACAACGCTGTTCTTAAATTACCAACATGCATACGTCCTGTTGGACTTGGTGCAAATCTGGTTCTTACTTTGCTCATAAAAGTTACTCCTTTTTATTAAATTACCAAAAATAAATTCTATTCCTATGCATTCCTTTTGTCAAATGAATACTCTTCGACAGCCTTCTTCTTTAATCCACAAAGTCGATCAACAGAATCTATGATTTCTATAATCTCTGAAACGTAATAATTATGTTCGTGCATCAATCGATCGATTTCGTCTCTTTCCGACTTAACAACCTCCGTATTCTCCTCAATTCTGGAACGGATTTTCTTTCTTCGCTTCACAAGTTTATGACGATTTTCACTGAGTTCCTCCGGATGAATCACCATGCTCGTCATATTCATCCAAATTTCAGGAACCTTTAAATCAAGCGCATTGATTTCTCGCGCAAATCGCCCGGTATAGTACTCCAAATCATCATTATTTCTCATAAACTGCTCTCGTTCTCTGATGGTCTGGTGATACTGATCCCATAAATAGTTCAACTCGCTTGCTGAATTGATGTCATACTTTTCCTGTACATACATAATTGCTTTAGTAACATTTGCATACCGCATACGTACAGAATTCAATAATGATATAGTCTGATTCAACTGACGTTGAGCTTTTCTTCTTGCACTGTTATTCCTACTGGTCATTACAAATATCAATGTTGCAAATGCACCTGTAATAAGGAGAAGCGACAGATTATACCAAGATGTGTCCACATCTGTATAGACATTCAAAAGAAAAATCATCAATAGAAATGAAACCGCTACCACAAAAAGAAGAACAGAAAACACTTTCATCCATCTTCTGTTTTTGACAGTATCTTCCTTTTCAAACTCCAGGCGACCCTTTTCTCCTTCCAGATAATTCATACTGTTTTGAACATTTCTCTGATATTTTTCATTGTCCATCATACGACGGATTGTCTGTGGCAGTTCCTCTTCATTTTCCTCAATTAAGAGGAACATCTCCTCAGATATCCGAGGGTCTCGTTTCTGAAATTTTGTACGACTCTGATCCAATGACTCAATCTGCTTTGCAGTCTCCACCAGATTATGCTTCGTATCCGCCGGAAGCTCCTCAATAGTCTTAATATCCATAAGATAAGACGTCACCTTCCGATACTCTGCCTTCTCCGCTTCAATCTCCTTGGTGGTTCCGATAATCTGCTCACAGGAATCCAAAATATAATGCTCTAATTTCTTTGGATCATCCCAATTATCAATAGAACGAATCTCCTTTGTAACTTTGTCAAAAGCAAGATCCAACTGTTTTTCTTTTTCTTTTTTCTTCTCAAAAAAACCAAACATTGTCTATCCTCTTAGCTACGGCAAACTGCAATATATTCCTTCTTCCATTTTGAAAGAATATGTCGCAGTTCTTCTTCCTTTACCTCATTTTTCATAACTTCTCCAAAATCAAGAATCTCCAGATTTTGTGTCACCTCTTCAATCCGTTTTAAAAGAGCCTCTGACTTCTCTAAAGACACATTAAACTTACGTAGTGCACTTTCAAATCCATCATTGTCTCTAAGGCATTTATATGAAAATAGTAAACCACTTAACGATGGCTCTCTGTGATTCAATAAATACGCTTTTTCAAAACAAAAAATTGCCTCATGAAAAAAATACAGTCTGGCATAAGCAGTCCCCAGATTATGCCAGATATCCCCCTGTAACATAGGCGCAACCGATTTACCGCGAATATCATCCAATACATTGTCATATTCATAAATCGCGTCTACATACTTTTCTTTCTCCATTAAGCGATCCGCACGCATCTTCCTGCATTCTGTTTCACTTTTATTCTCAAATGACGCAATTACTTCCAGCAAAGTACGTATCTCTGCATTTGTCAGATAACCTGTTTCCATCAGAATCTTACCGACAAATATATGCAGGGGTTTACCTTCTGTAATCATTTCCTGCAATTCATTCATAAGGGTTTTCAACCCCAGCTCTCTGCCAATCCAATTACAGAGATCCTGCGACATAAAATCCTGATTCAAAAGATAAACATTATGCTGTATATAGTAACTCAGTTCCTCCAATGAATAGACATTTAAGGAAACCTCCTCTATATAGTAAGGCGTTGCCGCAATGGGACAACGACAATAAATCATCTCTCCCATACTACTCTACTCCTATCGTATGAATCCAAACCTGGTTTGTGGACGAAACAATTTCGCCGAATCCAAGATCTCGAAGTTCAATACGTATTTTTTTGTCGGAAACAGGCTTGGCATTGATACGAATTCTCGTTGTACGATTCTCTCTCTCCGGCAAATCTGTCAGTTCCAGAACTTCTACATCCGCCTGCCTGCTATCCGGCTTCTGAATCCATACCGTAACCTCTGAGGATCCATCGAGAATCACCTCGCACTCTCCCTCTGTATCATACCAGCTCTGTCCAGCTTCGATTAACGTCAGAAAACGCATTTCATTCCGATCAGAAATCTTAATGGAAACATTGAGTTTCAACTCATTATCACCGATAAACACAAATGGCCAATCCAGTTTTTCATCTTTGATTACGCCTGCGTAACAGGCACCTTTGGAAAAGAGATTCTTGCCGATAAATACTCTTCGATTGCTACAGAGAAATGCCAGTGAACTCTTCATCCAATTTCCATCAAAGCCATCACCGGTAAGATATACCGATGTCACAACATTATTATCAATAGCCTTTCGACACACTTCTAAAAAAGCTTCGTCTTTATTCTCTCCAAGGGCATCAAATTGCTCCTCTAAAAGTGTTACCACCTGAGGTCTGGTCTTATGGTTTCTCTTTAATAAAACCGATGTAACCTCTTTTTCATCACTATGAAATAGCATCACATCGTGAATAAAGAGACTTGGATCCTGATTCAGCGCATAGTAATAAAAACTTTCTTTTCGATCGATTAGCATAAACCGGTCTCTGGAAATTCCCATAGTGGATGCAACTTCCATAAACATATCACGAACCGGGCGGCTTACCTTCTCAACAGTAATAATCAACTTAGCCAATGATGCATTGCCATACCTTGTTCCCGGAATCGAAAGTAGCTTCTTCATATAAATTACCATGAGATCTCTCGCCTGATAGGATTCCCCATCCAGATTAATCATCTGATTACGGAGTGCTTTCTGAAAAAGTTGCTCCACAGCGTATGCATTTCCAATATTCACTTGTCGCATTGCTTCACGACCAAAAAACCACTGTCCCATTCCTTTTCTCTTACTGAGAAATGTTGGAATCTGATACATCTCACTACCGGCAATGGTACTGATTGTCTCCGGTTCTGTCATTGCTGAATAATAGAAACTGACCATCGATACAGACTCATCAATATCAATTCCCAGGTATACACTTTCTCTCTCCATAAAACACTGTCCTTAAATTATTGTAAATAATTCCCTCGTAACAATATCAAGACCATGATAATTCATCATATCATGCTTTAAACGCTCCTTTTCGCCATAGATATAATAGCTCTCCATGCGATTCAACAATGCATAACGACTATCTTCTTCATCGTTGCAGGCCTCGTGAAATGTAATACTATCCTTGGCAACCGGCAGATTGTCCACATCATCTCCCATAATTTCATAGTCGATTGTATCACCAAAGAACATAACTACCTGCTTAACAAAGATGCCATCATACATCTCTACCATATCCTCTGATACCGGTGAATAGTGATTTCTCTTGTAGGAAATAATCACTCTGCTTCGAGGTCTTCCATGATACTCTATAAACGTCTTATCATAGAGATGATACTTCACCATCAACCGGCGATCCATTTTCTTGAAAAATCCAAAGTAAATATTTCGAAGTGTCGCTTCTTTCACAAGATGATCTAAAGAAGCATACTCCTTGTCATCCAGCTGAACCCGCGTACAGAGATACTTCATCAACGCAAATTTACAACTGTCATTCAGCTTCATATCCTGATAATAGAAACGGAGCAAATCATCAAATACTTCCTGTGGAGTATCTCTATCATACATATATTCATGTGAAAAGAAGGTCAAATACGCTTCTATCACCATACGATTCGGATTATGGTAACTGTACTGACGATACAATCCACCTGAAGATAAATCCATAGACTCCGTATAGAGCATCTGAATCATCGTACGTTCCAAAAGTGCCTCTGCCTTAATCTGATATTCTTCTGCCAGGTTGCAAATCTTTTGCATTAAGCGTGTAGGGCCAACAAAGAACTTCTCTAAATACGTAACTGTGCTGATTGCATATTCACCACGAGAAAGTAATCCGGCAGCAATGGTAATCAGATCATCTCTGGCCTCCATAGTCGTTTCATCTAAAATCACAGAAACCATTTTAAGAAGCAGTCTTGCATCCACATGGGATCCGTTATACTTCTTCATCTTCTCGTATGCCTTCTCGTAAAATCCATTCTGAATTGTGATTTCCAGAAGATAATTTGTAAGATTCGCGTCCAGATACTCATAAGGTTCCGTAAGGAGAAGATGCTTTTCTATAATATCCTCCCGGTTGTGTTCCTTCAAAAAAGAAATAAACTTCGGATACATCGACGCCACATATTCCGGCGCAATATCATCACTGTTTAAGAATGTTTCGATGTGTAAAATATCATCACGATCAAACATACTTTCACGACCATAAGTACTGATATTATGAATGATATATGGCAGCTTTATCTTCGCCTGATCCATCAGTTCCTGATAAAATCCAAGATGACAAATCAATGGTGTCATAAAATAGGCTCTATCATCAGAAATGATTGCGCCATCCTCTGTTTCCAAAAACAACTGATATTGCTCAGTAAGCACAGGCACATAAGAAATCCCCTGATCCACTGGGAATACCATCGGTTTATGGGAGTATTCTTCGTATAAAATCACACGAATCACTCCCGGAACAGAACAAACTACTTTATTGGAAAATGCCAGTCTACCCATTGCATCTGCAACATCTGAATTAATTAGACCAATATCCAATAAATTCTGGTAGATTACCGCAAGATTGTCATCAATTCTGCCACATCGCATCTGCTCCATGGCAAAGCTTTCAATATTCTTTAAATACTGCTGATATACATTCGGTGCAGCTTTCTTATGACCGATTACATTGGCATACACAAGCGCCTTTCTTTGATACGGCAAATGACTGTCATATTTAAAATACATGGTAATCAATTCCGGCAACGGCCCTGCATATGATTCAGGTAAGGACTGAATATAAGCTTCATATAATCCGGTAAGACGAATTTGACGCTCCAGTGCCATTTCATACCAATGAAGATATCTCTCCCCATAACATTCATTCTTTAGCAGGTAAGAAAGCATCTGATACAACAAATCCTGTTCCGGGAATTCCTTATACGCATATTCTGCAATTCTATATACAACTTCATCAAATTCTCTTTCTTTTTCAAGAATATGCGCTATCTGAAGTGTAATGTTTCGATTAATAATCCCATGCCTGCAAGCCCAGGCCAGTATCTTCTTTGTAAATCCATCAAACCTTGTTAATTGATATGGTTCCTGTGTAAAAATATAATATGCCTCAATAAAGATGTATGGCGATGTGATACCATTTTCAACCCATGCTGCAATATCTTTAAGTTTACGACCGAAATCTGTTATATACTTCTCTCGTAAAAAGAGCAAAAACCAGAAGATTCTCGGATCATTTTCCTCTTTTTCTCTAAAGATCTTTTCAATCTCTTCCGTAAGTTTATTTACATAACTCTCTTCAGGCTCTATCAAGGTACAAAGATACAGCAGGTATGCCCACTCCATACTTTTCTTATCCTGAATATCTTTCTTTAAGTCAGAGATAATCCATAGTGCATCCTGCTTCTGACGATTTGCCAAAAGTGCCTGTGAACGCATCAACTGGTACATTGGATTTCTTTTATGAGACAATAACTCTTCTTTTGTCATTGACATCTGTTCCAGATTCTCAAGCTCATCCAGAAGTCGAATGGATTCCTTACACCAATCCCCTGTGGTAATCTTACGAAAACGAAAATCCCGATAATTGGATGCAAAATCCGCCTTGCACTTATCGATTTTCCACTTCATCTCATAGCTCTTATCATCCAATGTCTTAAGACTGGCAACCACATGGACTTCTTTGTGTATTCCGTTACCGTCAAAAGTCACCGTGGCTTCATTTCTACCGGCATGAAGATGATTCTTATGTATATAGATATTAAATGAGAACCGGCTTCCCAAAAAGAAGTCACTATTGATTTTTTCCTTTTCAACTGTGACAAAATCTGCATTTGAAGCAATATCAATCTCAATATAACCCCAAGTGTTTTTGGTAATCTCAATAACTTCCTTCTGATTCTCCTGAAGGTCTTCAAAAGTAACAGTCGTCTCCCTTAGATCAAAGGTCAATTCTTCCTTTAATCCGGCTGAAACAAGAAATGACTCCAGATTTCTGGATGAAATAACTCCATTTCTATAACCCTGATAAAGGAGTTTTTCCTGATTATTCATCGCAACCGTCTGCATGTTCTTGGAATAAAACAGCTGCATCGCCTCATTCCATCGATCCTTGGCCAACTCACAAAAATCAGAAAGGGAGGTACAAACTCCAACAGATGTCTTGCAGGATGCCTTCTTAAAAGAAAAATGAAAAGGCACTTCCTCTTCCAACTGATTGGCAATAATTGTAAAAGCCCCGTCTATACTATCATCCTCATGGAAAAACAGATTCTTCAAGGAGAAATGCACATGCACTTCCATCCCGTCAAACTGAGGATTCTTCACTTGTACATATGGATTTGAGGAATAGATAATTCCTCTAAGATTCACATCATTTACAGAACGAAAAGAGAAGACCCCTTCATAGTTGTCTCCAATTGTAAACACATCCTCTATGCGTTCATCAGAAAATTCAATTTTGGGTTTATGAATATCAAATTGATCTTCTGATATTCTCCAGATCCTTTTTCGCAAAATCCTACCCTTCTCTTTCCCTTGATTTTATTGATATTTCAATCTAATAAGCTATAATAAATTATAAACATTTTTGTGATATGACGCAATATGAAGCACTAGATATATACGAAAAGGAGCACCTATGATACAACATAAGGATCATTTCCACGGAAGCGATTTGGAAAAAATCGAAGCTATCTATGGAATCAAAAAAGAGGATATCGTGAGTTTTTCTGCCAATGTAAATCCCCTTGGCATTTCAACGAAACTCAGAAACTGTTTATCAGAACATCTTGATGCCATTACAACCTACCCTGATCGGGATTATAAGGATTTAAAAAATTGCATTGGGAATTATGCCGGTGCAGAACCGGAACATATTATTGTAGGAAATGGCAGCACCGAGCTAATCTCATTATTCATTCAGATTACTGCTCCAAAAAAGGCCATGATTCTTGGTCCTACCTATTCAGAGTATGAACGCGAAATTACATTAAATGGTGGCAAGACAAAGTACTATCCTCTGCCTGCAGCCAATGACTTTCACATGGATTTAGAGGATTTTAAATCTCATCTTACCGAAGATCTTGATTTACTCATCCTTTGCAACCCAAACAATCCTACCAGCACATGTATCCGCACTGATATGATGCGCGAAATCCTCGATGTATGTAAGGAAAGCAGCATCTATGTTATGGTTGATGAGACCTATATTGAATTTGTTGAGAACTTAAAGTTATGCTCAGCTGTACCGCTCGTAAAAAGCTATAACAATATCATTATTCTACGTGGTACAAGTAAATTCTTTGCAGCACCCGGCCTACGTCTCGGTTATGCAATCACTGGAAATGAAGACCTGCTTCATCAGATTAACAAATATAAAAATCCATGGATGATTAATTCTCTTGCAGAGGTTGCCGGCAAGCTAATGTTTCAGGATGAAGAGTATATTCAGAAAACCAGAGAACTTATTAAAGACCAACGTGAAAAACTTTATCAGATGTTCCTGGATAGTCCAAAATATACACCTTTCGAGCCGACTGCAAACTTTATGTTGATTCGAATTGATGATCCTGAATTAAACAGTGCTCTATTATTTGAAAAATGTATAAAAGAAAAGATGATGATTCGAGACTGTAGCACATTCCCGTTCCTAAGTGACCGGTATATCAGAATTTGCTTTATGTCCGAAGATGATAATCTTGCATTGGCAAAATGCCTGTTAAATGCCTAAAAAAAGCATCGAACTCATTTAGAGTTCGATGCTTTTACTTTATGCACGAGACTTAAAATATTCATCAATGCCCTTTGCAGCCTGCTTACCAGCTCCCATTGCAAGGATAACTGTTGCAGCACCTGTAACGGCATCACCACCTGCATATACAGCAGTTTTAGATGTTTCTCCATCTTCTTCCTTTGCTACAATACAGCCTCTACGATTTGTTTCAAGTCCTTCTGTAGTAGAAGCAATCAATGGATTTGGAGACGTTCCGAGAGACATAATTACAGTGTCACATTCAATTTCATATTCGGAACCTTCGATTTCAACCGGTCTTCTACGTCCGGATTCATCCGGCTCACCAAGTTCCATCTTAATAATCTTAATTCCCTTAACCCAACCGTTTTCATCAGCAAGGATTTCAACAGGATTCTGAAGAAGGTCAAAGATAATTCCTTCTTCCTTTGCATGATGCACTTCTTCTGCACGGGCAGGAAGTTCAGCTTCTGAACGACGATATACAACATGCACCTCCGCGCCAAGTCTAAGAGCTGTTCTGGCTGCATCCATGGCAACATTTCCGCCACCGACAACTACAACCTTCTTACCTCGGCTAATTGGTGTATCATGATTCATAAATGCCTTCATTAAATTGTTACGAGTTAAGAACTCATTTGCAGAGAAGACACCATTGGACTGCTCACCAGGGATTCCCATAAATCTAGGAAGACCTGCTCCGGAACCAATGAAGACTGCTTCAAATCCTTCATCTTCCATAAGCTGATCAATAGTCACTGACTTACCTACAACAACATTGGTTTCAATCTTAACCCCAAGGCTCTTAACATTTTCAACCTCTGCTGCTACGACCTTATCCTTTGGAAGTCTGAACTCAGGAATACCGTATACCAAAACACCACCGGTTTTATGAAGTGCTTCGAAAATAGTTACATCATAACCAAGCTTAGCCAAATCACCGGCGCATGTAAGACCGGAAGGACCGGAGCCGATTACTGCAACCTTGTGTCCGTTCTTAGGAGCATTTGTCTTTGGCTTAATTCCATGTTCTCTTGCCCAATCAGCAACAAAACGCTCTAATTTACCAATGGCAACTGCTTCGCCCTTAATACCGCGAATACAAACGCCCTCACACTGGCTTTCCTGTGGGCAAACACGTCCACATACTGCAGGAAGCGCAGATGATTCACTGATAATCTCATAAGCCTTTTCAAAATTACGTTCCTTAACCTGCTCAATAAAAGCAGGAATATTGATAGATACAGGGCATCCACCAACGCAACGTGGATTCTTACAGTTCAAACAACGAGAAGCCTCTTCTACAGCTTCTTCCTCTGTATATCCAAGACATACTTCTTCAAAGTTTTTTGCACGTACCAGTGGCTCCTGCTCACTGATTGGTACTCGTACCATAGGATCTCCCATTACTCGTCACCTCCACAATGTCCGCAGCCACCGTGATGAGTATCGCCCTCTTCCAGTGCCAGCTTAGCTCTACCTTCTTCTGTCTTATACTGTGCCTGACGTGCCATAGCAAGATCAAAATCAACTTTATGACCATCAAATTCCGGACCGTCTACACAGGCAAACTTAACTTCATCTCCAACAATAAGTCGACATGCTCCACACATACCGGTTCCATCTACCATAATCGGATTCATAGATACTACTGTTGGAATCTGAAGCTGTTCTGTCAGCTTACAAACGAACTTCATCATAATCATTGGTCCAATTGCTACGCAATGATCAAATGTTCTTCCCTCATCCACAAGGGCCTGTAACTGATTTGTTCCCATTCCGTGGAATCCGAAAGATCCATCATCTGTAGTAACATGTAAATCAGAAGCTACAGCTTCCATTTTGTCTACAAAGAATAATAAATCTTTTGTTCGTGATCCCATAATAACAGTTGTCTTTACACCATGTTCCTCTAACCACTTTACCTGTGGATATACCGGTGCTGTACCAACACCACCAGCGATAAACACGATATTTTTCTTCTTTGTCTCTTCCAGATTTTTCTCAAGGCACAATTCAGATGGCTGTCCCAAAGGTCCTACAAAGTCCTCAAAGGCATCGCCCTCTTCTAATTCCTTCGCCATTCTTTCTGTAGAAGCACCTACAGTCTGAAATACGATTGTAATCAGACCATTTTCACGGTCATAATCACAGATAGTCAGGGGGATACGTTCCCCTTCCTCATCAATTTTGACGATAACGAACTGCCCAGGGAGACATGAAGAAGCAACACGAGGTGCTTTTACATCCATGAGATAGATACGATCCGCCAGCTTTTCCTTTTTTACGATTGGATACATAAGTTCCACCCTCCTAAAGATTTTTCCCGAACTAGTTAAAATAAACTAATTCATCTTCCGGTTTTTCAGCCTGTGTAATAGAAATTGGATAAAGCACAGGGCCCTTACCCTTGTACTCCTTGGCAAATTCATTCTTAACCTTTGCCTCGATGTCTATCCAACTCTTGTGAGTAATCTTAGCTGCATCGGAATATTTACATTTCATTCCTAAGAATTGAATGTCTTCTACACAACAGGTCATAGCAAAACGTCCAGGCACAAAAGTACCAGGCTTTAACTTGCCCTTCCCATCGGTAGGATTATATACAAGGCCACGGAATTTAACCGTTTTGCCATCGTATTTCTTTGGGTTGTCCATGCAATCCATGAACCAGAGTGCATAATCAGCATCTGTAATATCAATTACATCCTGATCAATATCAAATGGCAGTTCTTCCGGACTGTCATCGATTTCTCCATCCATCTTCTCATATACCAGCTGTGCCTTACGGTTAAATGCCTTTACCGTGGCACGGAACTTTGCCTTATTTGTATTCTCATTACAACGATTGAAGATAACGACTTCTGTATTAAACAGATTTTCCTGCATCATTGCACGCATATTGAGCATATACATCTCAAAAGTCTGGGCATCTACAGTTGAAAGTGACTGTACAATTACCCATGGAACCGGCCATGAAAAATCATCATAAAGATGTCCAACATCCCATGTACCATTATATTCAATAAATACTGCATCCGGCTTGTAGGTATCATTTAATTCCTGAAGCTTTTCAGTAGTAAATTCTTCCTCTTCTTCAATCATTTCCAGATGCGCATGAATCTTATCCAGTTCTTCCTGACTATACTCCACGTCTCCATCTTCACAGGAAATAATCAGTATGCTGTTACAATCATCTCCAAAACCATTTTCTATGAGGGTTTCACGGATTAAGGTAGTCTTACCACTATCCATAAATCCGGTAAAGAGATAAATTGGAATTTCTTCCATCATTTCATAATCCTCCTAATATATCTGTAGAATTATTCAATACCGAACAATTCATCCAACTTATGCTCATCAATATCTGTACCGATAACAACGAGCTTACCTGTTACATCCGGTTCACCGGTACGAAGTTCATATTCTCCGTCAACCAAATCAAAATAAATCCATGTACCGTCTTCAGCAGGAACCATACCCTTAGAACGGAGGATATAACCATAATCCTCTGTCTCAACAAACTTCTTACATGCGTTTTCAATCGTCTCTCTTGTAAACACATGTGGTGTTTCACGTCCATAACTTTCAAAGACATCATCCGCATGATGATGACCTTCATGATGATGGTGGCAACCACAACCACATTCTTCCCCATGTTCATGATGATGGTCATGGTCGTGATCATGGTCATGATGACACTCATGCTCATGCTCGTGATCGTGGTCATGATGACACTCATGCTCATGCTCGTGATCGTGGTCATGATGACACTCATGCCCGTGATCATGATCGTGATGATGGTGATGATGCTCAGCTTCTTCTTTCTTATGAGCTTCTTCAGCTAAAACCTTAAGCTCAAGATTATCATTTCCTTCCATTGCAGAAAGAATCTTCTCTCCGGAAAGGTCTTCCCAAGGAGTTGTAATAACAACTGCCTTTTCATTTAATTCCTTGATTTTAGTTGTACAGAATTCAACCTGCTCAGCAGTAGCTTTCTGTGTACGGGAAAGAATAACGGTTGTAGCAAATTCAATCTGATTATTGAAGAACTCACCAAAAGCCTTCATCTGCTTTGCAGCCTTCAGAGCATTAACAACTGTTACTAAAGCATTTAATTCAATATCATAATCCTTCTCAAGATTTGTTACAGATGTCATAACATCAGAAAGTTTTCCAACTCCTGATGGCTCAATAATAATACGGTCCGGATGGTATGTATCGATTACCTCTCTAAGGTTCTTATCAAAATCACCAACCAATGTACAACAGATACATCCACTGTTCATCTCAGTAATCTGAATACCTGAATCCTTGAGGAATCCACCATCGATTCCTACTTCGCCATATTCATTTTCAATCAATACAATTTTCTGACCAGAGAACACCTCTGCAATCATCTTCTTTATTAAAGTTGTCTTTCCGGCTCCTAAAAATCCGGAATAAATATCTATCTTTGTCATAATATATTCACCTTTCTTCCTAATTACATTGAAAGTTTTGTTTAAACCACGCTGTCTGCTATTATAACATAAAATGAATTGTTAACAATCTATTTTTGCAACAGATTTGCACTTTTCTAAAAAAGGGCTGTGAAAAACTATTGTTCTTCACAGTCCCCGTTCTTAACTTATTATTACATTTTCTCCGGTGCAGAGAAACCAAGTAAATCAATACTCTGCTCCAACACCTTTTTCGTAAGTTCAAGCAATCTGATATATCCGGCTGTAACCGTCTCATCTTCCTGTGCAAGAATCTTAGTTTCATGATAGAAATGATTCAGCGCATTGGAAAGATCGTAAATATATGCACAAAGCTTGTGTGGTGCAGACTCTTCATATGCAACCTTCATAGCTGCATTAAATTTAGAAAGTTCCAGATATAACTTCTTCTCACTTTCTGTCTTTGCTACCGGGATCTTAATATCACCGGCATCCTTGCCTGCTTCCTTATATTTGTTCAAAATCGACTTGATACGAACAATTGTGTAAAGGATATATGGTCCGGTATTTCCTTCAAAAGAAGTAAAGCGGTCAATGTCAAAAATATAGTCCTTGGATGCCTGATTGGAGAGGTCTCCGTATTTAACAGCAGAGAGTGCTACAATTGCAGCAGTCTTCTTGGCCTCTTCCTCTGACATGGTATCATTGGCAACGATTTTGTCATACATTTTGTCATTGACGTCCTTCAGTAACATTTCCAGACGCATAACACCACCATCTCTCGTCTTGAATGGCTTGCCATCCTTACCGTTCATTGTTCCGAATCCGATAAACTTCAAATCTGTAGCATCAGATACAATGCCTGTCTTCTTTGCACATCGGAACACCTGAATAAAGTGAAGTTCCTGACGCTTATCTACTACATAAATCACTTCATCCGGATGATAATCTTTCTCACGCCAGATTAAGGTCGCAAGATCCGTTGTATTATAAAGTGCTGCTCCATCAGATTTCAGAATCATACATGGAGGGATTTCCTTTGTATCAGTATCCTCTTTAACATCAACAACCAAAGCACCTTCGCTTTCATAAGCGAATCCATCCTTCTTCATCTGATCCACCATATCCGGAATATATGGATCTGCATCGGATTCACCCTTCCAAAGCTCAAATGAAACATTCAGTTTCTCGTAATTCTTCTTTAAGTCCGTTACGGAAACATCAAGAATATGCTGAAGAAGTGCTCGATATCCTCTTCTGCCCTTCTGTAATTCAAAGGTTGCCTGCATGGCCATTTCCTTATATGCTTCATCCTCTTTAGACTTGCCGGAAGCTGTAGGATAAATCTCCTCCAGTTCGGAAATGGTAAATGGCGGCTCTGTTGGATACTCTCCATCAAATGCCTCATCAAAATAAGGAAGATCCGGTTTTCTCTCACGAAGTTCCGTAATAATCAATCCCATCTGCAGGCCCCAGTCGCCGAGATGAACATCGCCAATCATCTCGTTACCCATGAATTTACCGATTCTCTTAATACTTTCACCGATAATAGCAGATCTTAAATGTCCAACATGAAGTGGCTTTGCAACATTTGGTCCGCCGTAATCAATCATGATTGTCTTTGGTTTTTCAATTGTATCCACTCCAAGGTGAGCATCCTCATTCATGGCGTTCACATAATCTGTAATATATTCATCAGAAATATTAATGTTGATGAATCCCGGTTTAACAGATTCCACCATTGAGAACATAGTCTCATTGCCTAATTTTTCTACAACTTCATCTGCAATCATAAAAGGTGCTTTATGATATTCCTTGGCTGCAGCCATGGCACCATTACACTGATATTCGCAGAGATCAGGTCGGTTTGATAATACCACGCGGGCATATTTTTCATCATATCCGGCCTCTTTAAACGCCGCTGTCATCTTTTCTGTAATGACTTCTAAGATTTCCTTCATTTTGACTCCTTGTCTGTCGATTTATTCGTTTTCTGTCTACTCTTCTACACGGAAAATCTGCTTACGGTAACCCCATAATGCATTCTTCAGAATAAATCCGAGTACACAGATTGATAAGACCTCACCGGCACCCACAGTTAACGCAAGATACCAATATGCATCTCCAAGCTGATAAGCCAGTTTTAATACGCATGGTACCACAATTGCATTTGCCAAAACAGGTGGCAGTGTATATATAAACTTTGATTTACGAAGGATATATGTTCCATACGCACCAATCAAAGTTGCCATACTACCAAAAACAATATCAGGCAGCATAGCTCCTGTCACTGTATTACTAATCAGACATCCAACAAATAACCCCGGAACCGCTGCCGGTGTAAATACTGGCAATACACAGAGCGCCTCAGAAATACGAACCTGAATCGCACCACT
>JAFOVD010000026.1 GCA_017392525.1 Lachnospiraceae bacterium | reverse complement strand
TTTGGGCCTTCGATGACCACGAAGTCGGGCTGTCGATTGTATTTCTTCATCCAGTTTCGACAAATCAGACGAATACAGCGGCCGCTGGAAACAATCGGCGCAATCAGCGCCTTGCCTGCAGGCACAAGCTCCGGAAGGTTCATAGGAATTCCGGCCCCGGAAATGATTGCGTCGGCTCCGGAATCCACTGCGGTTCGAACTGCTTCATCGTATTGCTGGGTTGCGACCATGGCGTTGACGGCAACCAGACCATTGCCACCGGCAATTTCTTTGGCATCCTGAATTTCTTTTCTAAGGGCGCGAAGGTTGGCGTCCTCAGGATGCTTGGCGAAATCTGCCTCCCGGTAGCCGCAGTCTGCAGTGCTGATGCAACCCATGCCACCTTCAAGGGCGACATTGCCGGCAAGATTTTCCAGTGAAACTCCGACGCCCATGCCACCCTGGATGACAGGAATCTGCATTGAACGGCCGTGAATCTCCAGACAACCGGCGCTGGTATCTCTTATATTGGTATCTTTTATATTGGTATCTTTTGTGTTCATTTTTAACCTCCAATAAGGTGTGAAAAAAGTAGTATGATTGGTATGCTTATCTACACACCACAGAAAGTGTGTATAAACTATACAAATGAAATGATACACATATATGCTGAATGTGTCAAGAAAACTGTAATTGTCAGAATTGCAAGAAAAAAACTTGAAAATCTTCAAATTTTTGTAAAAGTTTGGTATATTAAAACTGTATAACGAATGATTAGGGGAGTGACGTATGAGTAATAATCAGAAGTTTACAACTGCCGATTATGGCAAGAATTATATTCTAAAAGGTCTGGATTCTATGCCGGGTGGATTCTTTATCTACCGGGCTGATGAGTCTGAAGAAATTCTGTATGCCAACCGCGAGTTATTAGAGCTCTTCGATTGTAAAAACGAAGATGAGTTTCTTGCGCTTACGGGGGGCTGTTTTCCGGGTCTTGTTTTCCCTGATGATTTAGATGAAGTGCAGCGTAATATCAAGGATCAGTGCGGGTGTGGCTTTGATCAGGTGAACTATCGCGTTAAGACGAGAAAGGGCAGGGTGTTCATGGTAGAGGATTACGGTCGGTTGATTGAGGATCCTGAGATGGGACCGCTGTTCTATGTTTTTATTGCGCCTGAGAAGACGAAGCAGGATCTTCTGACGGGCCTGTTTAACATGAATTTTTTTATAGATATCGCTAACCGTGAGTTGAGAGAACTTTATGACAAAGGGGCATCGCCGGTGATTCTCAGCTTTAACTTAAGCGGTATGAAGCGATTTAACAATAAGTATGGACATGATGAAGGTGACAAGTTGTTGGTTGCCTTTTCAGATATATTGAGAAGATTTTTCGGTGTGACCAAGTGTTCCAGATTTGGCGAGGATCATTTCTATGCCTATATGGATACGGATGATATCGAGGCGGAGCTCAATGGCTTGATAATGGAACTTCACGAGGCCAATGAAGGCCGTACACTTCCGGTGAGGATCGGAATCGTAAGCTATGATCCGCAGGTGGAGATAGCGGAGCTTTGTGACCGTGCCAAGATAGCCAGTGATGCCATGCGTAAGTTTTTTTATGGCTCCGGATTTAAGTGGTTTGATGAAGGGATGCTGGAGAAATACAACCTTCAGCAACATATTTTAGAGAATTTAGATCGAGCAATTGCAAATCAGTGGATTAAGGTTTATTTACAGCCGGTTGTGAGGACATTCTCAGGTAAGCTATGTAGTTCGGAAGCCCTTGCCAGATGGGAGGACCCGGAGCTGGGGGTGATTAGTCCCGGCAGTTTTGTTCCACTTTTGGAGGAACGAGGACTGTCCTATCGACTGGACTTATATATTGCCAATCGTGTGGCAGAGATTCAGGCTCGCAGGATGCGAGAGGGGGAGCCGGTTGCGCCGGTTTCCATCAATTTGTCTAGAGCGGATTTTGAAGTTGTGGATCCTGTGGAGCAGTTTATTCGTATTGCGGAGGAGCATGGAATTCGTAGGAATCTTCTGATTGTTGAGATTACGGAGTCTGCCCTTGTCAATGATGGCGGTGTGATTAAGAAGGCAATTGAACGTTTCCACGAAGAGGGATTCGAGGTCTGGATGGATGATTTCGGAAGCGGTTTCTCATCCCTGAATGTCTTAAAGGATTATGATTTTGATGAAATCAAGCTGGACATGGTCTTTATTAAGGACTTGAGTCAACGCTCCAAGGACATTATGATTTCTACGATTCAGATGGCGAAGAAGCTTGGAATTCATACATTGGCGGAAGGTGTTGAGACTGAGGAGCAGTTGCATTTCCTGAAGCAGATTGGATGCGAGAAGATTCAGGGATTCTACTATGGTCGACCGATGCTGGCCAAGGATGTGCGCCCGTATCTTACCAGCATGCATCTGGGAGTGGAGACTCGTGAGATTTCCTCATTCTATTCCAAGGCCGGTCTGATTGATGTGATTTCGGATGGACCTTTTGCCCTGTTTTTGTTTGATGGAACGAAATTTAAGATTTTATATGAAAATGATAAGTACAGCGAGCTTGTAAGTCTCTCCGGTTACACCAATGATGAAGTAATAGAGATGGAGATGAACAATGATAGTTCCGCTCTCTGTGGTCGTTTCCTGAGACTTGCGGAGAAGGCCAAGGCATCGAAGCAGCTGGAGCATCTGACTTTCACCAGCCGCGGTGTATACTATCATCTGACCTTCAGGGTGGTTGCCTCCAGCAGGATTGGACAGATTTTCGAGGCATCCCTTAGCAAGGTGATTCTCGATGAGCAGAAGGCGATACAACAGCTGGAAAATGTGGTTAGAAATATTGTGTCGATTTACGATGCGATTTATCTGTTTGATGTGGATCGGGATAGCCGTACGGTTATTGTGACAGATATGTTGAATGAGCATATCGGCGAGGAGATTCACGGCCTGACGGATTATTACAAGAGTGGTCGTGATCCGCGGCAGTTCCATCCGGATGATTTAGAGCGTCTTAAGAAGTTTTCGTCTCAGGAATATATTCGGGAGAAGCTTATTGCCTCAGGAAGGGGAACTTTTGGAGATGTTTTCCGAATCAAGGATTCCAATGGCAATTATATCTGGACGGAGATTCGAATCGTCGCGATTCCGGAGACAAACCATAACCGGTATCTCTTATGCCTGGCGCCTTCTGAGTGGGAGGATCAGGAAGAGAAGAATTCTATTATGAATGCAGTGATGAGTCGTCGTGGAAATGTTATAGCTGCCGAGACCCAGTATGTGGATAAAGAGAATCTCATTACGGATATGGATTTCGTGGATGCACTGATTCGGGATTCCAGTATCAAGCTTTTCTGGAAGGATAAGAATCGACGTTTCTTAGGGGCCAGCAATGCATTTCTTGCTTACTATGGATTTGCATCTGTCAATGAAATTCTTGGCAAGACGGATGAAGAGATTGGTTGGCACGTAGAAGATGATACATTTAAGAACTATGAAGAGGAGATTTTAAAGAAGGGCAAGACCATCAATAGCACCCTTGGCAAGAATGTAATCGGTGGTTCGGCCAGAGGAATCTCTGCCAGCAAGTTCCCGATTTATCATAACAATCGAATCTGTGGCCTGATGGGTTACTTCTATGATGTGGAAGAGGATGTGGCATCCAATGATCGTATTAACAGGGAAGATATGACGGATCCTCTGACAGGATTTTTAAATGTTCAGGGATTTATGTCCATGGCGCTGTCCTACGACGATGCCTACCGAATCGGAAATCAGGATTATACATTTATCAATATTGAGATTACCACCTATAATCATGTCAAGGCGGATTACGGCGAGGGCGTGGCCAATAATATGCTTCGTATGGTGGCAGAGAGGATTTCTGCACACTTCGGTATTGGCGCCATGATTGCCCGTGTCCAGAGTAGTCATTTCATGATGTGCCTTAGAAATCTTGCCGACATCGATATATTGGATCGCCTCAATGGCCTTAGGGACGAGGTGAGACAGATTCGAGAAGTGGATGAATGTTCAGTGCAGGTGGACATGGTCTTTGGTTTGGCCAAGGGCTCTGAGATGGAGTCTGTCCAGGAGGTATTCGATCTTTCGAAGAATCGAATCATCGCATTCCAAAGCAAGATAAAGAAGGAGAGCAAGAAAAAAGAGATTAAGCCGGATCCTTACCGGGATTTTCCGGTTCCGTATATTGTCTGCAGAGCGCTGAAAAATGATAAAAATGAGACTTATGATTATGAGTATATCTATGTAAATCAGAAGTACTGCGAGCTTACAGGCAAGACCAGGGAAGAAATGCTGGGACACGGATATTATGAGTGCTTCCCGTTTGCCGGAGAGAAGTGGCGTGAATTCTGCGATCAGGCAATTCAGGGTGGATATATCCGGGGCAGAGCCTATGCTACATCTGTTGGTCAGTGGACGGAGTTTATTATGGCTCCATCCAGTACTCCGGGCTGTTTTATGGTTCTTCTACAGGTGGATGTTGAGAAGAAGTACCGTGAGAGACTGCAGACCGGTCATGCAACAGATGAGTTGATAATCAAGATGGCGCGGATTCTGGGCAGCGAAGGCAATATGCTGAAGGCTGTGGACAATATGCTGGAGAAGCTTGGAGAAGTAATGAAGGCCGACCGGTTGTTTGTCCTTACGGTTAGCGATGGCAAGGTCAGCTGCACCAATGAATGGTGTGATGAGGGCGTCCAATCCTTTATTCATGGTATCAAGATGACAGACAAGTCGGAGATGGACCCGTGGCTTCATATTATGGAGGGCAGAGGTGTCTCATCCTTTGACAATGTTGAGAATCTGAAGGAAATGTATCCGGAGCTCTATAAGAGAACTGTGGAGAGAGGTGTGAAACGATTTATGATAGCACCACTTCGGGATAATGATGGTGAGCTTATTGGTTATATCGGTGTGGACAACTATGAACTCGAAGCCAAGGTGGATTTGAAGAAGTTGCTGGAGATTACCTCCTTCTTCTTATCAGTTCGACTTCTGGTACCGCAATTGAAATAGTGTGGATTAAGGCTTGTAGGATGGGATAAGAGGTGTATAATTGTGTGGATGTAAATTAGATGATTTGAAGCACAATGATGGAGGCTGAAATTTGAGTAAGAAGGACGATAAGACCAATGTAATGCGTCTCTTAGAGCAAAAGAAGATTGCGTATAAACCATATTGTTATAAGGAATTGGAACTTACAAATGGAGCTGAGATTGCCAAAGCGCTGGGTGAAGATCCACGTCTTGTATTTAAGACGTTGGTGACTGTTTCCAAATCAAAGCAGAATTATGTATTTGTAATTCCGGTGGAGGAAGAACTGGATCTAAAGGCGGCTGCCAAGGCTGTTGGAGAGAAATCCATTGCCATGATTCCGCAGAAGGAACTGCTTCCTCTTACGGGATATGTGCATGGGGGATGTTCTCCTATCGGCATGAAGAAAACATTTCCAACAGTGATTCATGAAACAGCCCAAGAGTACGAGACAATCCTCTTCTCTGGCGGCAAGGTGGGATATCAGGTGGAAGTTGCACTGTCGGATCTGGAGAAAATGGTTCGTTTGCAATATGCAGATATTATTGTGCATGAGTAATTTTTTGTGATAAGATGAAGTTAACGTGTAGATAGTTTGCTATGACATGGAGGAGCGAAGTTATGAAATTTGAACCGATGGAGAACAGAAAGACATTATCTGTGCAGGACATACTGGATGTTTTTACTGCAGATGTCTGGAATATTAAGACCTATAATGAGACAGCCTACAGCATCTCGTGTCTGTCAAGAATTGAGGATTATGCGGTTGAGCGTTTTGCGCTGATTCGTATGGCGATGGTTCTCTCCAAGATGGAGACCGGCGCGGTAACTGCCAAGGCTTGTTACCAGATTCTTATTGAGGAGCGTCGTGATATCTCTCAGGAGATTCGTCTTATCACTGCATTCTCTGAAAAGGAAGCCTGCCGTACTGCACTGAATTTACTTCCACAGGACGAGGAATACAATCGAGTTGCTGCTTCTGCCCGCATGGCGTTAGAGCAGGTAGTAGAGGCAGAATACAATAATCAGAAATAAACATTAATTAGGGCTGCGCAATGCGCAGCCCTTTATTTTATTTTACAGATGTTTATGATATGATTTTAAATGACGAAAATTTATTTGGAGTAGAAATAATATGATAACAAAAACTGCGTTTGATTTCTGTGCATTTTTTGTTCTTGCGGTGTGCTTCTTTACGGGCTGCCGATGGAAGAGAGAGTACGTTTTCCAGAGAAAAGTTCTATTGGGATTTATTGGACTTAATATGATACTTGCCTTGATGTCGATTTTAAATCAGTGCATCTTATATTATGGCTGGAAGTACGGGGATGATGCATTAATTCTGCTGGAAGTGACAAAGACCATAGCCTACATCTGTAATGCCTGGATGCCGGCGGTTTTCTCAAGTTACATCCTATGTGTTGCTGGGATTGCCAGAGCGCGAAAAAAACTGTTTTATTATATCTTTTATTTGCCATATATCGTGTGCACCATTCTGGTTCTTACGAATCCTTGGCATCACAAGATTTTCCATTATGTAGTGAATAGGGATTATTACCGTGGCCCCTTGGCATCGGTGCTGTTTTTCTCTGCGCTTTTTTATGTCATCACAGGAGTGTATTTCCTGGTGCGTTATCAGAAGGCCATGGAGCGACAGCGTATGTTCGGCATGGCTTCTGCCATTATGATAGCAGTAGTATTTGCGACAATTCAGTACAGGTGCTCTTATATCAGGGTGGAACTTATGGGTGTAACCCTGGCCTGCCTGGCAATGCTTCTCAATGTGGAATTTAATATGAACGATATAGATACCAGAAGCGGTTGCTTCAACCGCCGGGCATTTCAGGCTATGGTTCGTAGAAATGCTATTGCTAAATCCCATTATTTCATGGTATCGGTTCGTTTCACGAATATTTCAAATGACCTTCGTCAATGTGACGAGGATACGGAGACTCGTATGCTGCAGTACCTGGGTGGTTATTTCCAGAAGCTGAATTCATCCCTTCAGATCTATTACTGCAATCATGGCACCTTTATCCTGGTTCTTGTAAACAAGGAAGAGCGCTATCATGAGCGCCTGATAAAGGACCTGGTGGATATGTTTGGCAATGGTGAGTTCGAGTTTGAGAATCTGAAGCTTCCTATGGCGGTGGAAATCTGTCAGGCTCACGTGCCGGAAGAGCTTTCTTATATGTATGAAATCAATGAATTTGTTGACTTCAAGGGAGATGGTGAGGGCGGACAGTTCCAGCTCTATGATGCAGCGGTTCTGGAAAATATCAGGAGGGAGAACGCTGTTCGTACGGCGCTTCAATCTGCCATTTCCGAGAGACGACTGGATGTTGTGATTCAGCCGATTGTGGATTTGAAGACGGGTAAAATCATTGCCGGAGAGGCGCTGACAAGACTCCGGGATCCGGCTCTTGGAATGGTTTATCCGGGAGAATTTATCCCTATTGCCGAGGGCAGCAACCTGATTGTGGAGTTGGGAGAATATGTATTGGAAGAGGTTTGTAAGCTTCTTCAGAATCATGCGATGGATGCCGTTGAGTACGTGGAAATCAATCTGGCACCTTATCAGATTCTGCAGTCGGATCTCACGGCACGATTTATGGAAATCATGAATCGTTATGGTGTGGGACCGGAGCGGATTAATCTGGAAATCACTGAGATGGTGGCATCGGATGATAGGAAAAACTACAGTAAGACCTTAAGAGAACTTCGAAAGGCCGGATTTACATTTTCACTGGATGATTTTGGAACGGGCTACTCCAATCTGGCGCGACTCTTCCATCATAAGTTTAGAAATATCAAGATTGATAAGAGCCTTCTTTGGGATTCTTCGGAAAATGAAATCGCAAGAGATTTCCTGGAGGGCATGATTCAGACCATTCATCATATGGATGCATTGATAATCCAGGAGGGTGTCGAAACCCGTGAACAGCTGGAATATGTCAAGGCTCAGGGTGTGGATTATGTTCAGGGATATATCTTTTCGAAGCCTATGGAGATACAAGATTTTATAGATTATATTACGGAATAACTTGAATTGGGGTACCTGCATTTGTTGGGTATCCCTTATATATTTTATACAATATGTACACATTTTTGCTTAAATGGGACGAAAAATTGGTGGATTTTGGAAACCCGATAAAAACTATGGGTTTCCGACCGAAATAATAGACAGTCCCCACAAAGTAAAAAGACCGAAAACTCGGTCTTTTTGAGGGGAGTATAAATAATAAAAAAGGGGATAAGAGGAAACTCCTCTTACATTTCCTCATTATAGAACAGCAGATTTTAATGTGCAACATTTTTTTGAGATTAGTTGCGTATTTATAAAAAAACAATATAAAAAGTATGATAAAATAGCACGTGGAGGATTTATATGAGAAGAATAGAACTTATGGCTCCATGCCATTTCGGCCTGGAAGCTGTTTTAAAACGTGAAATATATGATTTGGGATACGACATCACTCAGGTGGAGGATGGTCGTGTGACTTTTGAGGGAGATGAAGAGGCGATTGTACGTGCCAATATTCATCTTCGTACGGCGGAGCGTGTCCTTGTGAAGGTGGGACGTTTCCGTGCAACTACTTTCGAAGAATTATTCCAGGGAATCCGTGCGCTTCCATGGGAAGCCTATATTCCAAAGGACGGTAAGTTCTGGGTTACCAAGGCTTCTTCTGTGAAGTCCAAGCTTTTCTCCCCATCGGATATTCAGTCCATCGCCAAGAAGGCTATGGTGGAGAAGATGAAGGATTTCTACGATGAAGAGTGGTTCCCGGAAACAGGTGCATCCTATCCGGTTCGTATTTTTATTATGAAGGACGAGGTTACAGTTGCCATTGATACCACAGGTACATCTCTTCATAAGCGTGGTTACCGTACAATGACAGCCAAGGCTCCGATTTCCGAGACTATGGCGGCAGCGCTGATTATGCTTACACCATGGCATCCGGACAGAATCCTTATGGATCCTTTTTGTGGATCAGGAACATTCTTGATTGAAGCAGCTATGATGGCTGCCAATATGGCTCCCGGTATGAACCGTAACTTCCTGGCAGAGCAGTGGACTAATCTGATTCCGGCTGAACTGTGGGAAGAGATTCGTGAAGAGGCAAGAGAAGAGGTAAATCTGGATGTGGATGTGAACCTCCAGGGATTTGATTTGGATCCGGATGTGGTGAAAGCTGCCCGTGAGAATGCGAGAAATGCAGGAGTTGAGCAGCTGATTCATTTCCAGCAGAGAGATGTGGCGGATATGAGTCATCCAAAGAAGTACGGATTTATCATTACCAATCCGCCATACGGCGAGCGTCTCGAGGAGAAGGCTGACCTGCCGGCACTCTATAGAACCATCGGGGAGGCATATAACAGACTGGATTCCTGGTCTATGTTTTTGATTACATCCTATGAGGATGCGCAGACCTACCTCGGACGAAAGGCTGATAAGAACCGTAAAATCTATAACGGTATGATTAAGACCTATTTCTATCAGTATATGGGTCCGAAGCCACCGAAGAGAAAACGTCTGGATAAATAAATGGAACAAGAGATTTAGAGCCGGGGGAACCGGCGTGAAATACAGGTTTGGGGAATTTTGATGCGTGGAAAGAAATATATAGCATTTTCGCTAATCGTATTGCTTTTTATTTTTGGAGAATTAAATACGTGGAATGATGAGTATGCTCAGGTGGAGTCATTTCGTGGCGCCAGCCTGAATCAGGAACTTTTTCATCCGCTGGTTGCTGCCAATGTCAATGAGACCGGTGCCATGACCCTTACAATCGATGGGGCATCCTACCGTAATCAGGGGGATGGTCTCTATCTGGATGAGAGCCTCCATGTGCTGGCTAATCTGTCCTATATCAGGGATATTTTTCAGTGCAGTGCCCGCGGTTCCAAAGGGGAGAAGATTGTGCTTGAGAGAAATGGGGACAAGTATACATTTCTCGTAGACAATGCATCTTACAGCGTCAACGGTAAGACAGATGACGAAAGCCAGAGCATGAATGCCACTCCGCGTTACATGAATGAAACCTATTATTTGCCATTAGAGGATATTGCGAGACTTTTCTCCTATGGCTTTTCTTTTGATACCCAAACCTATGCGGTGAATCTCGACACTTCCGGAGCGGACGCCTCCAAGCTGCCCCTTCAGTATGATTTGAGAAATGAAAACCGTGTCTCTGAAATCAAGGACCAGGGCAGTCAGTCCACTTGCTGGGCCTATGCGGCTGTAGGGGCACTTGAGTCATCCTGCCTGCCGGAGGAGGATCTGAACTTCTCTGCAGAGGATGTGGTTTCCAAC
This sequence comes from Lachnospiraceae bacterium, assembly GCA_017392525.1. Classification (GTDB taxonomy): domain Bacteria; phylum Bacillota; class Clostridia; order Lachnospirales; family Lachnospiraceae; genus FD2005. The sequence goes on along the minus strand of JAFOVD010000026.1, from coordinate 36,643 downwards.
AACAATTATGAGAGAACAGCTCAGGATGGGGGGGATTATCGCGTGGCGGCGTCGTATTTCCTGTCCTGGAAGGGACCTCTGGCGGAGGATGCTGCCACTGGAAATGCAATCTCCAAGCATGTGCAGGAGTTACATTTCTACGGCGAAGATGATATCGACGACATCAAGTGGGCGATTTATCAGAACGGTGGCGTTTCCACATCGATTTATGTCGATGTCAGCACAGATACGCTGACGGGGTCAAGCTACTATAATAAAACAACCAATTCCTACTGCTATCGCGGCAATAATGCGCCAAATCACGATGTGGTAATTATTGGCTGGGATGACGGTTACGACAGAAGCAATTTCGACGGTTCGGTTCGCGGCGATGGAGCATTTATCTGCCAGAACAGTTGGGGAACGGATTTCGGTGATGATGGCGTCTTCTACGTATCCTATTACGATACCAATATCGGCAAAGCGGCGGTGTCATACGTGGGCGTTGAAAATGCCGATAACTACGACAATATCTACCAGTCTGATCTCTGCGGACAGGTGGGAACTCTGGGATACAACCGTTCTCATATCGAGGCGGCCAATATCTACACGGCCAAGAACGCAGAGACTGTACAGGCAGTGGGATTCTATGCCATGGGTGAAAATACGTCCTACAAGATTTCTGTGGTGCAGGATTACACCAATACCAAGGATTTGATTCAGCCTGTGGAAGTGGCCAGCGGAACGGTGGAGGCCAAGGGCTACTACACAATCCGACTGGATCAGCAGCTGGAAGTTCTTGCAAAGCACAAATTTGCGGTGATAATTGAAATCGACACCCCGGATATGATTCGCCCAATGGCCATCGAATATCAGGCAGATGACCTCAATGCAACCGTCGATTTGTCGGATGGCGAGGGCTATGTCAGCAAGAACGGAATGGACTGGGAGAGAGTTGAGGATACATTTGACGCAAACCTCTGCCTGAAAGCATATACGGATAAGGTGAACTAGAATGTTAAATAGATTGATGAAAATGTTTACGGCGCTGTCGTTATTTCTCGTTGTATTTACATCCATACTGTTTCTCGGAGAACCGAAACTCCATGCGAAATCCATCGCAGCCAGTAAAATCAGCAATAGTTCCGGTTACTCGGTTCTCTCTCTTATGAAGGACAATTCTGAGATTATAAGTGTGGACTCCGGCGAGACAATGCAGGGACAGCTTCGAATAGAACTCCCGGAAGATATTTCCCGGGAGGATGTTGAGATAAATAGTGATTATATGAAACGTACCATTTCCATTGTTATCGATGGAATCGACCAGAGTTACTTCTATGAGTATCCTCTGGTGGGAACGGCGGAGCATATCTCGGATATTTTCTACGATTGCGTAGGGGGCAAGGGTATTATAGATATCAGTCTGGATTCTGTATACGAGCCTTCTACGGTGGTGGATGGTAAATACCTGTATCTGAGCTTTTTGGATCCTCATGAAGTCTATGATTACGTTGTGGTTGTGGATGCCGGACACGGTGGCAAGGACAACGGTGCCAGCCACGACGGCGTATGCGAGAAGGATTTGAATCTGGCAATCGTCAATAAAATCAAGGAGCTTTTCGATGCGAATAACTCCGGAATGAATATCGGTGTTTACTATACAAGACTGGATGATACCAAGATTTCTCTGGATAATCGTGTGGGTCTTGCCAATGATTTGAATGCGGATCTATTCTTAAGTGTGCATATCAATTCGACTGCCAGCGGAAGAACTTCCCAGATCAATGGTACGGAAGTGATGTATCTGGTGGCAGATGATAGCGGCGCATCCAAGCAGTTTGCCTCCATCTGTCTCGATAATCTGTTGACTTCCCTTGGGTCCAACAGCAAGGGGCTTGTGGCCGGTGACACCATTAAGATTATCAGAACCAGTGAGGTACCGGTGGCTCTGGCTGAAATCGGGTTTATTACGAATCCGACGGAGCTGGACAAGATGAACTCCGAGGACTACCAGCAACAGGCGGCAGAAGGACTGTACAATGCAATCCTGCAGGCGCTGCAGGATTCGACGGTTATGGCTGCACCATGACAGGTAGTGAATAAGGTTATGGCAGAGCAATAAAAACGGCAAAAGATAGGAGAACGAAGATGAAGAAGTTGATTGTTGCGACAGGAAATGCAGGAAAGATGCGTGAAGTACGTGAGATTGTCGCAGATTTACCATATGAAGTACTTTCGATGAAGGAGGCCGGTGTAGGCACAGATCCAACAGAGGATGGCAAAACATTTGAAGAGAATGCTTTGATTAAGGCGAGAGCTGTTTCGGATCTTCTTCCGGAGGGTTCGGATGCCATTGTGATTGCAGATGATTCCGGATTGGAAGTCGATTACCTGGACAAGGCTCCCGGCATCTATAGTGCTAGATTTATGGGACATGATACAAGTTATGATATTAAGAATGCGGCTATTTTAGAGAAATTATCCGGCGTGCCATATGAAAAGCGTACGGCTCGCTTTGTGTGCGCCATAGCGGCAGTATTTCCCGATGGGACAGAACGCACAACCCGCGGCACGATGGAGGGCTTTATAGCGGATAAAATCGCCGGCTGTAACGGCTTTGGCTATGACCCGATTTTTTGGCTGGATGAGTATGGCTGCACTTCTGCAGAGCTTACAGAGGAGCAGAAGAACGCAATCAGTCATCGAGGCAAGGCTCTTCGCAGTATGCGTGAATATCTGTAGAAATATCTATAGAAAGTATATTGAAATAAAAGGTGGTATATATGACAAAAGAGAGAATACTGGTTGTTTCTGACAGCCATGGTTATACAGAATATTTAAAGGATGTAATTGAAAAAGTTGAACCGGATATGTTGATTCATTGCGGCGACACAGAGGGGCAGGATGACTATATTTCCAGCCTTTTTTTGGGACCGAGCTATTTTGTTCGGGGAAACTGTGATCGTCTTTCACAAAAAGATTTGAAAATGTGCTTGACAGTAGGCAATCATAAGGTTATGATAACACACGGTCATCTGTACGGCGTCGGATTTGACCTGCAGCAGTTAGAGTATGCGGCAGAGGAAATGGGCGCTGATGTGGTTCTTTTTGGACATACACATGTACCACTCTTGATTAAAGAATCTGATGGAATGGTTGTCATGAACCCGGGTAGCATTTCTAAGCCGAGAGGACAGAGAATGGAACCAAGTTATGGCATCATTATGGTGGATGAAGAGGGAGAATTGTCCTATTCTATCCGGTATCTCTCAGATTTAACAAATTTTGCAAAATAATTGCAAAAAAGTGTTGACAAGAGATTGGACAGACCATATAATATATCTTGCGTCTCGGGTAAGCGACTTACTCGAGAGGAAATATCGGGGTGTGGCTCAGCTTGGCTAGAGCACCTGGTTTGGGACCAGGGGGTCGCAGGTTCGAATCCTGTCACCCCGACTTGATGAGTAATCATCAACAATTGAATATTTCATAAAATGCGGGTGTAGTTCAATGGTAGAACGCCAGCCTTCCAAGCTGGACACGTGAGTTCGATTCTCATCACCCGCTTTATGTGTGAGTAGCTCAGCTGGATAGAGCAACGGCCTTCTAAGCCGTGGGTCGGGGGTTCGAATCCCTTCTCGCACATTTTGCGATAAATCACTGCGATTTATCGCCTATACGGTGGGTATAGCGCAGTTGGTTAGCGCGCCAGATTGTGGCTCTGGAGGCCGAGGGTTCGAATCCCTCTATCCACCCTGTTGCGATAGCAACAATACAGTGGTCCAGAGATAGATCATTGATGGGCTATCGCCAAGCGGTAAGGCACAGGATTTTGATTCCTGCATTCGTTGGTTCGAATCCAACTAGCCCAGTTTTCCGCGATATTATGGGATACTAGCTCAGTTGGTAGAGCACCTGACTTTTAATCAGGTTGTCGGGGGTTCAAATCCCCCGTGTCTCATTTATAAAGTAGTTTTTTTCCACCAATCCTTGTTTTCAAGGTTGGTGGTTTTTTTTGTTGATTTTGCATAATGCAAATCTTGCAGATTCGTGATAGAATTTTCCTGTAATTGATAGAATAGAAAGAAATGTTTAATAAAGAAGGTTTAGTTATGTTATATGTAGATGAAGTTTTTAGCCACCCACATAGTACAAATCACTTATATTTCCGTTGTGGCAACACAGTATATGAATTTGATAAATATAAATGTCGCTTAAATTATGATCCGGATGCAGTTATGAAGGATGCACATCCGGTACATTTGGCAGGTGTTGAGAGCAAGATTCCTGTGTCTCCAATCGTTGCCAAAGTATATTATAAGCTTCAGATTCAGCCGGCTTAATGAAAGCCGGTTTTTTTATTTCCGTAATATTACATATATAGTTCATTTAAAGTTTAGAGAATTTTTCGTGGAATTCTATCCGCAATTGGTGTTATGATTCAGATATGAAATATGCAGAGCTTATTCATTTATTGAAAACGGAACAGAATATTGATGTCCTGGATGCGAGACGAGAAGAGATTGCAGAATTGATGCCTTCTATTCGGGTTATGTTCGATTTTGATCAGAAGAATGCGGCGCATCAGTACGATCTCTGGAAGCATTGTCTTCATGTAGCGATTGGACTTCCACGAAATCTTGATGATGATATGCTTTACTTGGCGGCACTGGTTCACGATATCGGCAAGCCGGATTGCCAGGTGCCAGATCGGGTAGAGGGCGAGCGCCATATGCATTATCCGAATCATCCGGAACGGAGTGCAGAGATTTTGTTAAAGCATATTTTGCCGGAACTGGAGTCTCATGGAATGCGTTACACAGAGGCGGAGCATAGACGTTTCTACTACTATGTTTACTACCATGATGAACGCATGAAACTTTCGCAGAAGATGGTGAATACGCATCTGGATCTTGTGGGGAAGGAAGTCTTCCAGAATCTTATGATTCTTGAGGTTGCCGATGCGGTTGCACATGTTCAGATTCCGATTATCAGGGAGCGTGTTCGTGTGTGTTCTATTCTTGCGGGGCTTACCGGGGAACAGCTTCAGGAAGTGGAGAATCTCAAGGATGTAGATGAGGTTAAACTGATAAACAATCTTCGTAACGCAATTGCATAGTGGCTGCAGGGTATTATGCGGTCACCTGCGCTGCGAAGTTGAAATAGAGGATGTGTATATATAAGAAAAAGAACCAGCTGGCTGCTGGTTCTTTTTCTTTGCTACAGATTTCATTTTGAGGGATTTAGGAAATATCCCGGGTTGAGGGAGAGGGATATTTCCAAGGAAGAGATTTCAAATGAGGGGGAGGGTTAAATCTCTTCCTATGTACAACGATTGAAACGTTATCCTGTTGTTTCCTTCAGGATGGTTATACTATAACAAGGGAATATGTTCATAATTTGTAAAAAGTATTAAGAATCTGTGAACATTATCAAAAAACAGTTTTTGCCATATTGTGTTATAATGTGAGTGTTTTGTAATTATGAAAGGAAAATAGATTGTATGAGAGAATATTTAATTGTGTTTCTGTGGTCTATGGTACCGCTTGTTGAGCTTCGTGGGGCGATTCCTATTTCGCAGGCATACTATCATTTGCCGGTAGTGCCATCATTTCTAATCTGTATGATTGGAAATATGTTGCCGGTCCCAATCATTTATCTTTTCGCAAGAAAGGTATTGGAGTGGGGCAAGGATAAGCCGGTAATTGGAAAGTTTTTCACTTTCTGTTTAGAGAAGGGTGAAAAGGGTGGCAAGAAGTTGACATCCAAGGCCGGAAGAGGTGTTTTCGTGGCTTTGATGCTCTTTGTAGGTATTCCGATTCCTGGAACAGGAGCATGGACAGGTACACTGGCAGCTTCTATTCTGGATATGGATTTTAAATCAACCGTACTTGCAGCAATGCTGGGAGTACTTATGGCGGGTACAATTATGATGACCGTCAGCTTACTGGGCGTGACTATCTTCTTATAAGAACCTAGAAACCCGGGGAGACAGAAACAGTTACTGGAAATAAGCACAGCGTGGGGAAGTTAGAATTTTGAAGACAGGATTATTAGTAGAAGGCGGAGGAACGAAATGCGCCTATTCGGCGGGAGTTCTGGATGTCTTTTTAGACGAGAATATCAGTTTTGATTATTGCATGGGGGTTTCTGCGGGAGCGGCCAATATCGCATCCTTTCTGGCAAAGCAGAAGGATCGTAATCGCCGTTTCTATGTGGAACATATTAAAGAACCGGGGTATGTGGGCTTTAGGAATCTGGTAAAGGATGGAAGCTTCTTTGGTTTGAATTATATTTACAGAGAGCTTTCCAATACCACGGGAGAAGATCCGCTGGATTATGATACAATGGTTAAAAATCCGGCGCAGATGTGTTTCCCGGCCACTGATGCCGAGACAGGCGAACCTCGATATTTCTACAAGGATGAGGTACATAAAAATCATTATGAACCTATTATGGCTACATGTGCGCTTCCGGTGATCAGTAAGCCGGTAAAGCTCAATGGGCGTGAATATTTTGACGGCGGCGTATCCGACTCCATCCCTATTAAGAAGATGCTGGATGATGGATGTGACAGAATCGTTGCACTTATGACAAAGCCAAGAGGCTACACCATGGAGCCTCAGGGACATAAACGTGTCTACACGAAGTGGCTTGAGGAGGAGTATCCGGTGATCGTGGAGAAATTAAATCATCGGCATGAGAATTATAATCGTTCCATGGAGACACTCCTCAGTTTGCAGAAAGCGGGCAAGGCATTGATTTTCTGGGCGCCGGACGACGTGAAGATGAGTACGACAACACGAGATCCGAAAACCACGCAGACGCTGTATAATGCAGGCGTGGAAGATGGAAGAAGAGATCGGGTACTAGTAAAAAAATTTTTAGGAGAGGCAGAATGAGTCGTAAAATCAAAGCAATAGTATTTGCATTATTACCTTTTGTATTAATTGAAGTGATTCAGGTGGCTGCATCGATTTTCATGAGTCAGATTGCAGTCGGACTGTATGTGTATCATTTCCATGGAATCACAATGCAGGAGTTTTTAGATGGGTTGAAAGGTCAGGATGTGGTTAATGTCATTTTGAATGGTACCTATCTGATCTATGAAGTAGTGGCATTGATTGTGTTTGGCGTGTACTACTATCAGCATTTCTACAAGAAGAGCAGTAAGAAATATAATCGTAACGGATTTATCGATATGAGATTTCCGGAGCCAAATGTATCATTTCGTGGATACAACCCGGTGAAATTCGTTGTCGGTGTGATTCTCTTTGCAGTAGGAATGTTGATTGTGGTGCAGTATATGATGTCAGCCCTGGCAGTGTTATTTCCAATGTGGCTGGCAGAACTGATGCAGCTGGAGGAAGCGGCAGGACTTACAGATATGACGCCCCTTACTCTGATCTATGTCTGCATCATCGGACCTATGGTGGAGGAACTGGGATTTAGAGGTCTTAGTACAGAGTATTTGCGCCGTGGTTTTGGCTTCTGGGGAACCTGCATTATCCAGGCCATCATCTTTGGCGTGATGCATATGAATCCGATGCAGGCCTGCTACGCATTTGTAATCGGACTCGGTCTGGGCTATGTTTATCTCAAGACTGGAAATATTATCGTTACCATGGTTCTTCACATGGTCTACAATTCAACCACAACAGGACTGTCATATATTCCATGGGACAATGCTTCTACAGAAGCGGCTGAAGTGGCGACTACAGGAACAATGGCACCGGTGATGTCATTCTTTATCCTGCTTGCCGGAATCGTAGCAACCTATGTTGGAATAAAGTTATTGGTAAAAATGAAAAAAAGGGTTAACATTTCTGCTTCATAGTCGATATATATAGTGTAGCTGAAAGGATCCAATTGCTACATGTTGTGACAAGAAATGTGAATCCAAGGACGGTAGATTTTGAACAGATGGAACTTGTTCAATTTTTATCGTCCTTTTTTTGTTCTATAAAAGGGAATTTTTGAATAAGGAGCGGATGCATTTCCAGAAGAAACCCGGGAGCACCTCGGGTTTTAGAAGGGAGGCATGCTTATGGTGATTCAATCTGGCAATGTCCAGATGCAAAGTGATCATAAACTTGCAAAAACTACGAGCCAGCGTTATAAACATAAGACTTCATCCGTGGAAGCGCTGGCCGGTACAAACGGTGAAACGTCTAAAAGTGTCTTGGTACGTTCGGGGGGAGTTCAGTCAGATGACCTGTTTCAGACAACCTTAAACTATAGTCTGGACCGTGCAACTCCCCGAGGAGAGACTACATCTCAGGACAGAACTGTTTCTCGAGGAGAGGAGTCGGCTCTGGATCGGCTGATGGAGGGTAAGAACCATCAGCAACGCATGCAGACCCTGGGGTATCTACTACTACAGATTCTATTCGGTCATGCAGGCGGCGATTACCAGTACAATCTGGAGGATGCAGCACAGGACTACCTGGACAATCAGATGCGCTCGTACACCCTGGATGAGTATACTTTTTCCCAGTCTTACTATGAGGAAGAATCCTATACTTTTGAAACCACAGGGCTTGTACAGACAGCGGATGGAAGAGAGATATCCTTTGGCGTTACGGTTGGGATGAGCCGGAGTTTCTATCAGGAAAATACTACATTTGTCCAGAGACTCCGAAGCAATACTCTTGACCCACTGGTTCTCAATGTTGACGCCGATGTTACTTCGGTTTCCGACCAGAAGTTCTATTTTGACCTGGATGGAGACGGGGACGAAGAGTATATCTCGAAGCTTTCCGCAGGGTGCGGTTTCCTGGCTTTGGACAAGAATCAGGATGGCAAGGTTAATAATGGAACCGAGCTGTTTGGTCCGAATCTTGGAAATGGTTTCGAAGAACTGGCTCTCTTTGATCTTGATGGCAACGGTTGGATAGATGAAGCCGATCCAATCTACAGTATGCTTAAGATCTGGGAGTTCAATGATGATGGTGAGGCGACACTTTACAGTCTTAAGGAAAAGAACGTAGGTGCAATCTGCCTCCAGAGAACAGAGACGGCATTTCAGTTGAATGAATCCCTGACCAACACTACCAATGGTTATATTCGTGAGACCGGTGTTTTCCTGACAGAAAACGGTATGGCCGGAACTGTTCAACATCTGGATTTTGCAATCTAGATGACTACAAAGCAGACTTGTTGATAAAAAGAAAAATGTAACGGGAGGTCGGGCATAAGCCCGGCCTCTTTGGCGTATTTTCAATGCAAGATAGGGCTGTATTATGTTATAATATCAGTCGTTGGAATGAAAATTGATGTGAATAAAATGAAACAGATAGGATAGATATTATGGCTTTTGTACATCTTCATACACATACCCAGTACAGTCTGTTGGATGGATCCAATAAGATTTCGGAGTATGTGAAACGAGTTAAGGAGCTCGGCATGAATGCTGCAGCAATTACGGACCACGGCGTTATGTATGGCGCGGTGGAGTTTTATCGTGCCTGTAAAAAGGAGGACATCCATCCGGTTATCGGTTGTGAGGTTTATGTAGCGCCGGGTTCCCGATTCGATAAGACGGGCAATCGTGATGAAGACCGTTATTATCATCTGATTTTACTTGCAGAGAATCAGAAGGGTTATCACAACCTGGTCAAGATTGTTTCTGCGGGCTTTATCGATGGATTTTATTATAAACCTCGAGTGGATCGTGAGACTCTCGAGAAATATCACGAGGGAATTATCGCGCTCTCTGCCTGCCTGGCAGGTGAGGTCGCCAGAAATCTCGAGCGAGGCATGTACGAAGAGGCCAAAGAAGCGGCTATATGGTACCGTGATACCTTCGGTGTAAATGAATCCGGGGAAAGTAATTATTTCCTGGAAATGCAGGATCACGGAATCCCCGCACAGCAGACCGTAAACCAGGGAATACTAAGACTTCATGAAGAACTGGGGATTCCTATGGTTGTTACCAATGACTGCCATTATACCTATGCGACCGATGCAGAGGCCCATGATATTCTCCTCTGTATCCAGACTGGCAAGAAGGTTATGGATGAAGACCGTATGCGCTATGATGGCGGGCAGTATTATGTGAAGTCGGAAGAAGAGATGCGTCAGCTTTTCCCATATGCCAAAGAAGCCATTGAGAACACGCAGAAGATTGCGGACCGTTGTCAGGTGGAATTTAAATTCGGGGAGTATCATATCCCGAAATACGAAGTGCCGGAAGGATACACGGAATTCTCTTATCTCAAGGAACTATGTGAAAAGGGCCTTGCGGAGAAATATCCACGGGACAAGTACGATGAAGAGATGCAGGCAAAGCTCCACGAAAAACTGGATTTTGAGTTAAACGTTATTTCGGAAATGGGATTTGTGGCGTACTTCCTGATTGTATGGGATTACATCAACTATGCCAGAACCCATGGAATTGCTGTTGGACCGGGTCGAGGATCTGCAGCAGGGTCTCTGGTTTCCTATACCACGGGTATTACAAATATTGATCCTATGCGTTACAGTCTTTTCTTTGAGCGTTTCCTGAATCCGGAACGTGTATCCATGCCGGATATCGACGTGGATTTCGATCCGGAGGGCCGTGGTCGGGTTATCGACTACGTTGTGCAGAAATACGGCGCAGACTGTGTATGCCAGATTATTACCTTCGGTTCCATGCTTGCCAAGGGCGTTGTGCGTGATGTGGGACGTGTTATGGATATGCCATACAATGTCTGCGATGAGATTTCCAAGATGATTCCAAATGAGCTTGGAATCACAATTGATGCAGCACTTCAGAAGAATCCGGAACTTAGGAATCGTTATGAGACGGATCCGGAGATTCGTAAACTTATAGATATGTCCAAGAAGCTGGAAGGGCTTCCGAGAAATAGTGGAACCCACGCAGCAGGCGTCGTTATTTCCCCTGCCAAGGTGGATGAATTCGTTCCTCTGGCGCTGTCCAAGGAAAATATGCCTACTACACAGTACGAGAAGACAACCATCGAGGAACTTGGTCTATTGAAGATGGATTTCCTTGGTCTTAGGAACCTTACGGTGATTCAGGATACGGTTGCGCAGGTGAAGAGAGCCACCGGTGTGGAAATCGACATGGACAAGATTGATTATGACGATCCTGCAGTGTTTAAGTCTCTTTCCGGCGGGCAGACAGCCGGCGTTTTCCAGTTGGAGTCCTCCGGTATGACTTCCTTCATGAAGGAATTAAAGCCGGGAAGCATGGAAGATATCATTGCCGGTATCTCTCTCTATCGTCCGGGCCCTATGGATTATATTCCGGACTATATTAAGGGCAAGAATGCCCAGGATGAAATCGTCTATGCCACACCGCTTCTGGAACCGATTTTGGCGCCAACCTATGGAACCATTGTGTATCAGGAGCAGGTTATGCAGATTTTCCAGTCTTTGGCCGGATATACCATGGGTGGAGCGGATGAGATTCGTCGTGCCATGAGTAAGAAGAAGCAGTATGTCATTGACGAGAACCGTTCGACTTTCGTCTACGGTGGAGATATGGTTTCTGCCAAGACTGGTGAGGTTGTACATGTGCCGGGATGTATTGCAAATGGTATCGATGAAGCTGCCGCCAATGGAATCTATGACCGTATGGTGGATTTCGCAAAGTACGCATTTAACAAATCCCATGCCGCAGCATATGCAGTAGTTTCCTACCAGACGGCATGGTTGAAATACTACTATCCGGTAGAATTTTATGCTGCTCTTATGACATCGGTGCTGGATAATACAGCCAAGGTTTCCGAGTATATCTTGGCAGCCAAGAAGCAGGGAATCCGCTTGCTTCCGCCGGACATCAATGAGGGCTATGGCAAATTTTCTGTTGCAGGAGAGAACATCCGTTACGGTATGTACGCCATCAAGAATCTTGGAACCAACGTGGTGGATGAAATCATTGCGGAGCGAGAGGCAAATGGCCCTTATAAGACGCTGGAAAGTTTCATTTCCAGAACCAGCCATACCATGCTGAATAAGCGTGCCATCGAAAACCTGATCAAGGCAGGCGCTATGGACAGTCTCGACGGCAATCGTCGTTCCATGATTATGATCTACGCCCGATATGTGGATGAGATTAATAAGAGCAAGAAGGACAATATCGCCGGCCAGATGACGCTTTTCGATATGGGTCAGTCCGAGGAAGAGAAAAATCAGTTCGCAGTAAAGATGCCGAATATGGAAGAATTCGAGAAGGATATGCTTCTGTCATTTGAAAAGGAAGTGCTGGGAATCTATGTCAGCGGCCATCCCCTGGAGGATTATTCCGGTCTTATGAATAAGAATGTAACCGCCCTTTCGACGGAGTTTATGCTTCCGGAGGAAGATGCAGCCTCAGAGGAAGGCGGAGAGGTTTCGCTGCCGGAAATCGAGGACAACAAGCAGGTGGTTATCGGCGGTATGATCACAGTGAAGAACGTAAAGTTTACGAGAAATAACCAGCCGATGGCATTTCTAACTGTGGAGGATCTTGTGGGATCCGTGGAAGTGATTGTATTTCCGAGAATCTACGAGAAGTTTAGAGAACTCTTAAATGAGGACCAGAGGCTCTTAATCTATGGCCACGCTCAGGTCAAGGAAGATGCCAATGCACAGCTTATCGCAGATGAACTGGTGGCATTTGAAGAGGTTCCGAGAAATGTCTGGATTCAGTTTGCCAATATGGCGGAATACGAATCCATGGAAGAGAAGCTTCGTGAGACAATTCAGGAAATGGATGGGCGAGACAGCATCGTAGTCTACCTGAAAGAGGAGAAACAGATGAAAAAATTGCCTCCAAACTTCAATATTTTAGCCAATCGAGAGAACATTAATACATTAATTCAAATCTTTTCCAAGGAAAATGTAAAAGTTGTCGAAAAGAATGTTGAATTCTCGAAGAAAAGATATTAAAATATAATATCGAGTTAGAGTCAAAAGGAAAATATGGAGGAATAAAACATGGCAAGTAAAGTAAAGTGCATTGGTGTTTTAACATCCGGTGGAGATGCGCCAGGAATGAATGCAGCCATTCGTGCCGTTGTAAGAGAAGCTCTTGCAAATGGAGTACAGGTTAAGGGTATCCGCAGAGGTTATGCAGGATTACTTCAGGAAGAAATCGTAGATATGGACGCTCATAGCGTTTCAGATATTATTTCACGTGGTGGAACAATTCTTCAGACAGCAAGATGTCTTGAATTCATTGATCCGGAATACCAGAAGAAGGGTGCTGAAATTTGTAGAAAGCACGGAATCGACGCTATGGTAGTTATCGGTGGTGACGGTTCTTACATGGGTGCAAGAGCACTTTCAAGAAATGGTATTAATACAATCGGTGTTCCTGGAACAATCGATCTTGATATTTCAAGTACAGAATACACAATCGGTTTCGATACAGCTGTAAACACAGCTATGGAAGCTATTGATAAGATTCGTGATACTTCTACATCTCATGAGAGATGTTCTATCGTAGAAGTTATGGGTCGTGGCGCTGGTTATATCGCTCTTTGGTGTGGTATCGCCAACGGTGCAGAAGACGTATTACTTCCAGAACATTATGATTATGACGAGCAGAAGCTTGTTAACCATATCATCGAAAGCCGTAAGAAGGGTAAGCAGCATCACTTAATCGTAAATGCTGAAGGTATCGGACATTCTACTTCTATGGCTAAGAGAATCGAAGCTGCTACAGGTATTGAAACAAGAGCTACAATTCTTGGACATATGCAGCGTGGTGGTAGCCCAACAGCTAAGGATCGTGTATACGCTTCTACAATGGGTGCCCTTGCAGTTGACCTTCTTTGCGAAGGAAAGACAAACCGTGTAATCGGTTATGCTCATGGTGAATTCATCGATACAGAAATCGAAGAAGCACTTGAGATGAAGAAGGACATGGATCCATATCAGATCAAGATCTGCAAGAATTTAGCAAATATGTAAGATTTTTCATGTGCAGTTTTGCATATGTATAATAGTTAAAACATCCCTCCCGGTCTCTCCCGGGTGGGATATTTTACTGTAATGAGGAAAGTTTATGATTACAAGCACATCCAACAAGCAAGTGAAAAATGTAAATAAGCTCCGCACTAAAAGCAAGGAGCGCCGCACCCAGAAACTCTTTGTCGCAGAGGGAATCCGAATGGTCTTAGAGACTCCCCATGACAAGCTGAAGCAGATTTTCCTGTCAGAGAGCTTCCTCTCCGACAGCGCAAACCGTCGTGAAACCGAGAAGTACCTCGGCGTATCGCTGGATAAACTGACAGAAGTGGAAATGATTACGCTGGATTGTAGGGCGGAGAACATCGGAACGGAGAAGCTGGGACAGCAGGACGAGCTTGCTCAACGCGTTGCAGGGACAGAGATAATGGCTGTGTCGGATGAAGTGATGAAACAGATGTCGGATACGGTTACTCCGCAGGGTATTCTTGCGGTCATCCGAATGCCGGAATATTCACTTGAAGATGTGCTTTCCGGCGATGATACACATCTTCTGATTCTTGAAAATCTTCAGGATCCGGGCAATCTTGGAACCATGTTTAGAACAGCGGAAGGCGCTGGAGTGTCAGGGTTGATTTTAAGCCGTGACACGGTAGATGTTTTTCTGCCAAAAGTGATTCGATCTACCATGGGAGCGATTTTCCGTGTACCGTTTTTGGTTTCAGAGGACTTGCATGAGACGCTGGAGACGGTGAAGTCTCGTGGCGTAAAGCTCTACGCGGCTCATTTACGAGGCGAGAAGATGTACGATGCCTATGACTATACCGGCAAGGTCGGATTTCTTATTGGAAATGAAGGCAATGGCCTCACGGACGAGACAGCGGATCAGTCCGATGTTTATATCCGGATTCCTATGGGAGGAAAACTAGAGTCATTAAATGCAGCAATGGCAGCAGGTATCTTGATGTATGAGGTAAATCGCCAGAGAAGAAATAAGTAGTTTAAGATTGCAATAGTAGAATGAAATAAGTAGTTTAAACTGCAATAGCAGAATGAAATCTGGTTTGGGATAAAAGTATTTAGGAGTATGTAGATGAAAATCTGGTTTCAGATATGGAAAGACGCTCATCTTGTACAGGATATTACAGTAGAAGATTATGAGCAGGACACTAGAACGCACAAAATTATGAATGCGCTTGATAAGGCCTGTTATGAATTTGACCTGTCACGTCCTATCTGGTTGGACAAGACAGTGACAGAGTTTAAGCGTCACGCAAAGGCGAGATTTTATCAGGATTCTTTTGTGGAAGAAGTGCCATTTGACTATCTTCAGATAGAAGTACTAGAAGAAGACTATTAGAAGAAGGGTGGCAAGTGAGGGAATACATCCAATTTTAGCATTTCCGGGAAAATGGATGTATTTAGGAAACAAGCTTTATATAGACTCCAATATAGAATCTAATATAGAAATAGAAACCCGCGGACTAGCGAATGGTTTCGGCAAGTATGGTATAATAAAAGAGGTGTAAAGTGCTTACACACTAGATGGTGGAATGAGATATGAAAGGACACTATATGTGTATGACTGGGGGGTTAACCAGCCATAGGACTTGAAATATGAGTGACGAATATTTATCAGACGGAATTGATAGTTGGCAGGCAGTGATGCTCCTCTACAATTCTGCAATTAAGGAAATGGGGACGAAGGTCGAAATTTTAAATGATGAATTTCAGCATGTACATCAGTACAACCCTATTGAATACGTTAAGACAAGAGTTAAGAGACCGGAGAGTATCGTAAAGAAGTTAAAACGATATGGCTATGAAGTCAGCATTGAGAATATGGTGCAGTATTGTAATGATATTGCCGGCGTTCGTATTGTTTGCTCCTTTACTTCTGATATTTATCGATTGGCTGAAATGATAGGACAGCAGAATGATATCACGGTGTTATCTGTCAAGGATTACATCAAGAATCCGAAACGAAGCGGTTATAAGAGTTATCATATGATCGTTACGATTCCGATTTTCCTGTCAGATCGTGCAGTAGAGACGAAGGTTGAAATCCAGATTCGTACAATCGCTATGGATTTCTGGGCATCTCTTGAGCACAAGATTTATTATAAATTTGAAGGAAATGCACCTGAATATATCAGCAAAGACTTGCGTGAGTGTTCCGCAATCGTTTCTATGCTGGACGCCAAGATGCTATCTCTGAATGAGGCAATTTTGCAGGCAAAAAATGAGCAGGACGGCCATGATCCGGAGCTTGAAGCAAAGGATCGCGAGACCGCGGCAATCGGACCTGCGGACAATATTGTTCGAGCCTTGTCGACGGTGGTTCCAAAAACAGAGGTAAACAAGGCCGAGTAGTGAAGATTGAGGTAAACAAGGTCGAATAGCGAAGATTCGGTATAAGAAAAGAGACTGTGAAAACAATAGTTTTCGCAGTCTCTTCTTTGTTTGACTTTTCACGTTGATTTATCAAATTGCCATATCACGCTAACGTTTCACGTTGGCTCGGCGGTATGCGGGTGATTAAGATACCTCGTAACTGCCGTTCTTCCACTGATCAAACTTCTCCATAACCTTGTCGTAGGTCTTGGATGAAATGTCTGGAAGTTCCTTGCCCCAGGCCTTTGTGGCTTCATCATAGCCCTTTTTGAATGCGCTGATGAGTTTTTCAGCCTTGCTTGTATCATTTCCAGATAGAGCGATGGCGAAATCAACAATTCTGCTGGAAGTCTTCTCTACGCCCCAGTAACCATCTTCAGAAATGTCTTCTTGAGCCTTCTTGACGGCTGCCTCATCGACAGTTCCTAGATCTCCGCTTGCGAGGAATGACCAGATATCATCAGCCTTGGCTAAGGTATTGCCCTGCTTCTGCATAGTCTGCCTTACAATATCTGTGAGCTGCTGCATGCGACTCTCGGTATCGGCTTTCATCTGGGCAATGATAGCAGAGCGGTCGGTCTGTTTACTTGTTACTGAATTCTTGCTGCTCGTGGATTTCTCGTAAACGGCAGCTGTGTCGCTAAAACTTGATTTCCTGTTGCTGGCTTCAGTCTTCTCAGCGGCCTTCTTGGTGACCTCTGTAGAGTAGGACTGAGTAACGTTAGAAATTGAATTAACATCCATAACTCTACCTCCTTGTGATTTTCATACATTTTACGGCGTCCTTGCCGAAATTTATCTCAATTCTATTATCGGATGTTTTCACTGAAAATGTAACTGTTTTTTATGATTTTTCTCTTAAAAAACAATAAAATATGTTACAATGTCTTTTGTATACAATGAACGTAGGTGGACAAAGGCAAGCATCTGGAAATGCTTACGTTCACCGGTTTCAGGAGGCAGATATGAAGCAGCTTACATTAAAAGCACTTGGCAAAATCAATTTAGGACTGGATGTTACGGGGATTCGCCCGGATGGATATCATGAGGTCCGCATGATTATGCAGACAGTGAATCTCTATGATTCTATTGTTTTGCAGTCAAGAGACACAATGGATGTGACAATGGAATGTAATCTGAAATTTCTTCCTATCAATGAGGAAAACCTGTGCATTCGCGCAGCAAAACTTATGATGGAGAAATATGGAATTAAGCACGGATTCCACATTTCCTTGACGAAAAGAATTCCTGTGGCGGCTGGCATGGCCGGCGGCAGTACCGATGCAGCGGCTGTAATCCACGGAATTAATCGCATGGAAGGACTTGGAATCACGAAGAAGGAATTGATGAAGGAGAGTGTTGTGCTCGGTGCGGATATCCCGTATTGCATTATGCGCGGAACGGCGCTGGCAGAGGGGATCGGTGAGGAGCTGACCAGACTTCCGGCACTTCCGAAGATTCCGGTATTGATTGCAAAGCCGCCATTTCCAGTGTCTACAAAGGAAGTGTACACAGCTTTGGATGCCAACGAAAATATCGAACACCCGGACATCGACGCGCTGATTAAGGACATCAACGCGCGTGACGTGGACAGCCTTTGCAAGCATATGGGCAATGTTTTGGAGGATGTCACAATTCCGCTTCATCCGGAGATCCAGACATTGAAGGAAATGATGCTGGAGGACGGAGCAATTGGAGCCATGATGTCGGGCAGCGGCCCTACCGTTTTCGGTATTTTCGAGGACAAGGAAACGATGATGCGTTGTAAGGAGCGCCTGAGAGAAAGCGGCCTGACGCAGATTGTATACGGAACAACAATGTTTGGTTAGCGCAGTGTGGGGAACTGCTGCGGTCGCGGATTTGCAGTGAGCAATGGTTTTTGCAGCCGCGGATTTGCGGTAAGCAATGGTTTTGCAGCCGCGGATTTGCAGTGAGCAACGAATTTATAGCTGCGGATTTGCAGTGGGTGCGGTCCTCAGAAACAGGCGCATAAAGGGATTAGTAAGTAAAAAGGAGAACAAGCGAGAAATGAGTGAAGATTTAAAGTTAAACATGGATGCATTTCTTCCGCTTAGAGATGTTGTATTCCATACGTTAAGAGACGCAATTTTGAAGGGGGAACTGAAGCCGGGTGAAAGACTGATGGAAATGCATCTGGCGAAAAAGCTTGGAGTTAGCCGTACGCCAATTCGTGAGGCTATCCGTATGCTTGAAAAAGAAGGACTGGCAATTACCATTCCGAGACGTGGTGCACAGGTAGCACAGATGACAGAAAAGGATCTGGAAGATGTGCTTGAAGTTAGAGATGCACTTGATAATCTGGCTGTTGCTTCTGCTTGTCAGCGCATTACAGAAGAGCAGTTAGATGAGTTGGATAGAAAGTTAAAAGTATTCCAGGACGAGATTTCCAAAGGAAATGTTCGTGAGATTGTTGAGGCAGACGAAGCATTTCATAATGTGATTTACGATGCAACAAATAATCCAAAGCTGGAAGCTATTATTGTAAATTTAAGAGAGCAGATGTATCGTTATCGTTATGAATATGTCAAGGACAATGCAGACTATGCGCAGCTTATTCATGAGCATGAGTTGATAATTGATGGACTTCGTAAACGTGATACGGAAGCTGTTAAGAAAGTAATGCATACACATCTTGTAAATCAGATGGTAGCAGTAAAAGATGTTATTAGGGAGCAAAATCAGAATGCCTAAGAAGGTTCGTATTCAATTTGAATCCAGACAGGAAGCAGAAGGAGATTCTGCTGATATTTCTCAAATTCTTGAGGGAGACCGCTATGATAAGGACGGCGATGTCTATCTTCGTTTTGAGGAAAATGTAGAGGGGGCCGGAGTGGTTCGTTCTACCATGAGAATTCGCGGTGGTTCCGTGCATATTACAAGATCCGGTGCCGTTCGTACGGTGATGGATTTTAAACCGGGCCAGGATACAATGTGCTCGTATACAACTCCGTTAGGTGACCTGAAATTTGTCATTTCCACGGATGCTTTGGATATTGTTGTGGATGAGGAAGTTGTGAAGGTGGATATCTCGTACGATATGTACGCCAATGGTTCACAAGTCTCCAGAAATACAATGACGATGGTTGCAAAGTAGGTAGAAAGCTTATAGCGATTGTTGTGAAAAGATTGAGGTTTAGGGCGTCAAAGCATGTGCTTTGGCGCTTTTTTGATGCGATAAGTTAAGGTATAGTGCGTCGAAGCATGTGCTTTGGCGCTTTTTGATGCGATAAGTTAAGGTATAGTGCGTCGAAGCATGTGCTTTGGTGCTTTTTGATGCGATAAGCATGGCATGTAGTGCAGGCGAGGTTGAGTTTATAAAACTTTTCTTGAATTTAGCAGAACTTAATAATTGTTGTGTTACAGAAGCAATATAATGAAAGAGGCGAGAAAGTAAACCGCAAGGCGTAGTGTTAACCGAAGTAGGAAATGAAGTAAATATTTGTGGGACGAGCTGTGTGGTGTGGAACGTGTTGCGTGGTGTGGAACGAGCCATGTGGTGTGGGACGAGCTGTGTGGTGTGGGACGAGCTGCGTGGTGTGGGACGTGTTGCGTGGTGTGGATAGTAGTGTAGTTAGGCGGATGGGAAAAAGAAAGTAAACAAATATGCGCTTAATTGCAGAATATGTTTATTTGTAAGCAAGTTTTTTTGAGAATGGTAAACAAAAATACTATTAATGAGATTTTTTGTTCAGTTTTTTGTTGGGAAAAAGGGAATAATGATTGCCATAATAAACAAAAATTTTAGTGATGGCTAGTTTTGTTTATATTTCACATGATTTATGAGGATTTTTTATTAAACGAGTGAACAATAATTCTAAAAAGAAATTGATTTGTTTAATTATTAAAAAAGTTTAATTTCTTGTTTAAACAAAAAAGTGAAAAGACTTCCAATTTGTTTATATTATGCGATTGGGTACAAGCCGAAGGTGAACATAACCGTCGCCGGCAAAGCCAATCAAGCCGGCAAAGCCAATCAAGCCGGCAAAGCCAATCAAGCCGGCAAAGCCAATCAAGCCGGCAAAGCCAATCAAGCCGGCAAAGCCAATCAAGTCGGCAAAGCCAATCAAGTCGGCAAAGCAACCATTACCATCGCCGGAAAAACTAAGCACGGCGAAAGCCCGCTCCAAGCGAAAGCCCGCCCCACTCAAATCAAACCCCAGACCAGCCAGATCCACATCATTAAAAGAAAAAGAGGGGAAATATGTTATTTGCATTAAAAGAAAAAGAGGGAAAATATGTTGTTTGCATTAAAAGAAAAGGAGGGGGAATATGCTATCTGCATTACAAGTTGAAAAGATTATTACGAAGAGAATCTCTGAATTGAAGAAGGAGAAGCAGAAGATTGAAGAGTCACTTAAGAAATCACCAGAAGGGAAAATACATATTGCAAAAAGAGGGAAAAATGTATCGTATTATTTCCGGGAATATGCGTCTGCAGCAGGGGGCAAATATATAAGTAAAACCAGAAAAAAGTTTATTAAGAAGCTTCTTCAGAAGTCTTATGATGAGAAAGTGTTGAAGCAGATTGATTTCGAATTAAGGATATTGGAGAAGATGCTTGACAGGTACCTTTGCAGAGAAGAATCCTTAAGAAATATATACGATAAATATCCTGAAGAATCGCAGGAAATGATTACTCCAATTGATATTTCAGATAAAAAATACATTGAAATGTGGTGTAAAGAAGAGTATCAGGGAAAGGAAATATCTTTGGACGGGCCGGACTATATCACGAACCGAGGGGAGCGAGTTAGGTCAAAGTCGGAGATTAATATTGCAAACCTGCTGGATAGCTGCGGGGTTTTATATAAGTATGAGCGGCCGCTTCGGTTAAACAGTGGAAATGTTATTTATCCGGATTTTACAATATTAGATATTAAGAGAAGAAAAGTGATTTATTGGGAGCACCGCGGAATGATGGACAATCCCAATTATGCAATACATTCGGTGTGGAGAATTAAAGAGTATGAGAAAAACAATATATTCTTGGGGGATGATTTGATAATAACGGAGGAGTGCTCTGAAAATCCGCTTGGAATTGTGGAAATACAACGTATCATCAAACATTATTTTCTTTAACGAGGGTAGGAAAGAGCGCAAAAAAAGCGGGTAGGAAATATTTCCTGCCCGCATTCAAGTATTTACTTGTTTCTTAATTCTTTATTCTTACGAAGTAACCAAGCTCGAAGACCCTTCTTCTTTTCTTCAGCCTTAACAACCTTACCGTGTGATACACGAGCGGATGTGATATAAAGACCGGAAATAGTAGCTTTTACTTCTCTCTTAACTGGAAGATCATTGAAAATCATATTGTCGCAGATGAATGTCATCATCTTAGGACCAACTTTAGCCTTTACGATTGGCATCTTAGAACGTTTTGCATACCAAGGTGTAGATGCAATAACCTGCTCTGGAAGACCGGAGTCTTTAAGTTTCATCATCTTCTTATCGATAATTAACATACTAACCTGCTGAGATGCTGCAGCGATTTGTTCTTCCTGCTCAGCTCTCTTTGCTTCTGCACGCTTTCCCAGGAAATATAGTGCGACTGTAATACCAACCATTACTAAGGCTACAATCAAAAGCACAATTGTAAACATATTCATATCTTTTGTTCCCTCCTAAATATCCGTGTAATCCAACTTCGCGGGAACATTCCCAAGTGGATTCCAACACAATCCTCTAGATTTTAACATCAGAATAATGAAAAAGCAATAGAATCTCCGGGTCAAACTGTCTGAATTCAAGGAGAATTGCACCGTTTAATCCAGATATGGTACTATTGTACAGAACGTATATAAGAAGGAAATCCGGAGTAAGTACAAAGCGTATCCGGAGGAAATATTACAACCAAATTATTAGGAATAGACACACAGGAGGGAATATAAATGAATAAACATACAGCCACTGCGCCCCGCGCCAAAGCCGGGACAAGCGCTCTAGCAAAACTAGGCGCCAAAGCCGGGGCACTGCTTACAGTTTTCGCGTTGACACTTTCCGGCTGCGGGACAAAAACAAGTATGGATATAGATTATGATGTGGACGATTATGTTACTCTCGGGCAGTATGAAGGCCTGGAGGTTACTATTGACGACTACGAGGTGACGGAGGAGAAAATCCGGGCAGCGGAAGAGGAAATGATTTCCAGCACCGTGCCATACATCAAGTCTGATGAAACGGTTGTGTCCGCAGATTCTATTGTCAATGTTGATTATGTCGGCAAGAAGGATGGAGTTGCATTTGACGGTGGAACAGCCAGCTCTGTAAATATTGATGTCGCTGGAAATGCAGACGCGGATCAGGGAACAGGATATATTGATGGATTCACATCTGCACTGGTTGGTGCGACAGTTGGAACCACAGTAGATGCAGACGTAACATTTCCTGAAAACTATTCAAGTACTGATTTAGCGGGACAGCAGGTGGTGTTTACATTTACCATTAATTACGTGGAAACCGCGGTGACACTTGATAATATTACAGATGAAATCGTGGCGCAGAATTTCAGCGATTATAAGACGGTGGATGACCTTTATAATGGGGCCAAAGCTCAGGCAGAGGAGTCTGCAGAGTCTTCTAAAACATCGGCAACTCGAGCTGCAGTGATTGAGGCTGTGAAAGAAACCTGTAAGGTAAACTCATTTCCGGAAGGACTTGTGGAGAAACGACTCGAGGAGTATGAGCAGAAATATACGGATACATATGTGACAGACGGTTCCACTTTGGAGGAGTATCTTTCAAGCACTTATGGAACGACGCTAGAGGATTTCGAATCTCAGATTAAGGAGAGCCTGGAGTCGAATCTGACGGTGGAGATGATTTTTGAGGCTATTGCCAAGAAAGAGGGAATCGAGCTTGATGAGGATGGTTACAATGAATACACTGAGAACCTGGTGACTCAGGCCGGCGTAAATGAGGTCGCGGATTTATTTTCTATTTACGGGCCAAATGATGCGGCGGGTGAAGAATATCTGAAGAAGATGTATGTTTGTAACAAGGCTTGCGACCTCTGCGTAGACCAGGCGAAGGTAAGCGTTTCGGCAGAGGACGAAGGCTAGAAAGCCCCGCGTTTTCACGTGGGTGCAAAGCTAAAAAACTCTTCCTATTTTCAAGGGGCTATGCTATAATTTCGTTAGATTGCAGTTTTGTCGAAACTGCGAAGCTTTTTGATAAGTTATCAAGTAAAAAAGGAGTATGTACTATGAAGCATGTAAAGACATTAAATACAAAGAAGTTATGTAACACAGTTAAAACAGGTGGATGTGGTGAATGTCAGACATCTTGCCAGTCTGCTTGCAAGACTAGCTGTACAGTTGGAAATCAGACTTGTGAACATGACAAATAATTTTGTAGTTTAAATTTTTGATTTATTTGCAAAAGGACCGTTCGCATTGCGTACGGTCGTTTTGTGCGTTATTAGGAAAATTTACCCGCAACGCGAAGCACTCGTGTTGCTAGATTTAGGAGGTTGTACTTTGATACATCAGTACAAAAACAATGGCTATAATATCGTTATGGATGTCAATTCCGGAGCAATTCATGTTGTGGACGATCTTATGTATGATATGATCGGACAATTCGAGAGTTTATCCAAAGAGGAATTAATCCAGGCGATGCAGGAAAAGCATCCTGAAATTGCTGTCGATGTTATGGAGGAAGCTTATGGCGAAATCCAGGAATTAAAGGATCAGAATGCCCTCTTCGTTGAGGATGTTTATGAACCATATATCGATGAGTTTACAAATAGACCAAATGTTGTCAAGGCACTGTGCTTGCACATCGCACATGATTGTAACCTTTCTTGTGAATATTGTTTCGCAGATGAGGGAACATACAATGGTATGCCTAAGGAACTTATGTCCCTTGAGGTTGGTAAGAAAGCATTGGATTTCTTAGTTGAGAATTCTGGCAACCGAAGAAATCTTGAAGTTGATTTCTTCGGCGGTGAGCCACTTCTGAATTGGGAAGTTGTCAAGGGAATCGTCAACTATGGACGTGAACTTGAGAAAACACATGATAAGAAATTCCGTTTCACATTGACTACAAACGGTGTTCGTTTGAATGATGAAATCATGGAATTTGCAAATAAGGAAATGGGCAATGTGGTACTTTCTATCGATGGTAGACCAGAGGTTCATAACCGGATGCGTCCTTTCCCAAATGGTGCAGCAAGTTATGATATTGTTATGCCGAAGTTCCAGAAGTTTGCAGAGAGTCGTAATCAGACAAATTACTACGTGCGTGGAACATTTACTCGTAACAACAAGGATTTTGCAAAGGATGTAATCCATCTTGCAGATCTTGGATTCAAGGAAATCTCTGTTGAGCCGGTTGTTACAGATCCAAAGGAACCATACGCACTTCAGGAGGAAGATCTTCCGGAATTATTTGCAGAGTACGATGAGCTTGCAGCAGAGATGGTGAAGAGATATAAGAAGGACAATGAGTTCAATTTCTTCCATTTCATGATTGATCTGGCCGGTGGCCCTTGTGTTTACAAGAGACTGAGCGGTTGTGGTTCAGGAACAGAGTATCTTGCAGTTACTCCAACAGGAGATTTGTATCCATGTCACCAGTTTGTTGGTAAGAAGGACTTCCTGATGGGTAACATCTATGAAGGTGTGAAAAACAATGAGCTTCGCGAAGAATTCAAGAAGTGTAATGTTTATTCAAAAGATAAGTGCAAAAACTGCTTCGCAAGATTCTATTGCAGCGGTGGATGTGCAGCAAACTCTTACAACGCACACGGAAATATTAACGATGCCTACGATTTGGGGTGTGAATTACAGAAGAAGCGTATCGAGTGTGCAATCATGATCAAGGCTGCAGAAGCAGAGCTTGATGCTGAGGAGTAAAAAAGAAAACTAAGGAGAAAGACAAAATGAAACGAATGAAGAAGGGCAAGGGTATAGCAGTCCTGATTGCGTATGTAGTCATTATTGCTTTACTCGGATATTACGCCCTGGGCGTTATCAGAGCCACAATGAAGGGCAAAGATAACAGCTTGAAGCTGGGACTTGACCTGGCCGGTGGTGTAAGTATTACGTATGAAGTTGTTGGAGATTCGCCAAGTCAGGAAGACATGGATGATACAATCATGAAGCTTCAGCAGCGTATTGAGAATGACTTGGGGGATGAAACAACAACGACGGAAGCCTCTGTTTATCAGGTTGGTGATAACCGAATTACAGTTGAAATCCCTGGCGTTACAGATGCCAATGCGATTCTGGAAGAACTTGGTACACCGGGTCAGATTTACTTTATTGCACAGAAGGATTCTGATGGAAATGAAAACTATTCCTATGACAGTACATCTGGTGAGTATAAGTTAAATTATGACTTGGATGCTTTAATTGACAATGGTTCTGTTATTATGACAGGTTCTGATGTTGCCAGTGCTAATGCAGCATATCAGTCAAATCAGACAACTAAAGCTTCAGAGCCGATTGTTGAATTATCTCTTACAGATGAAGGTACAGAGAAGTTTGCAACTGCAACGACAGCAGCTGCAGCAGCAAACCAGTCTATCGGTATTTACTATGATGGCAAGTTCGTATCTGTTCCATCCGTTAACAATGCAATTACAGACGGACAGTGCGTAATCGAGGGTATGAGTGATTATGATGAGGCATCTGATCTTGCTTCTTATATCCGTATCGGTGGACTTGACCTTGAACTTCAGGAATTACAGTCAGAAGTTGTAGGCGCACAGCTTGGAAATGATGCACTTTCTACAAGTTTTATCGCGGCTGCATTTGGTATTGGAATTGTAATGTTATTCCTTATCTTTATGTATTATATTCCGGGCGTTGTTGCAACTCTTGCGCTTCTTCTTTACATTTGCATTATGCTTGGTATCCTGAATGTATTTGATTTCACACTGACTCTGCCGGGTATTGCAGGTATCATCCTGTCAATCGGTATGGCGGTGGATGCTAATGTTATTATTTTCGCGCGTATCAAGGAAGAATTGATTGCCGGAAGAACAGTAGCGAATGCAATGGACACAGGTTTCAAGAAAGCTTTGTCCGCTATTTTAGATGGTAATATTACTACATTGATTGCAGCAGCAGTTCTTGGCGTTATTGGTACAGGTACTGTTAAGGGATTCGCAATCACACTTGCACTTGGTGTTGTAATCTCTATGTTTACAGCCCTTGTTATTGCAAGAATTCTTATGAATGTATTCTATGCACTCGGTGTGCATGATCGTAAGTTCTATGCTCGTATGAAGCATGCGGATGGTTATAAGACACGTAAGTTTATTGCAAAGAGAAAAATCTTCTTTGCAGCTTCTGCTCTTGTCATCCTGTCCGGTTTTGTTGCAATGGGTATCCATGCAGGCAAGGGAGACAGAGCACTGAACTACAGTCTTGAGTTCCTGGGTGGTACATCCACAACAGTAACATTTGACAAGGAATACACATTAGCTGAGATTGATGATGAAATCGTACCGGTTATCTCTGAAGTAACTGGTGACAATGATATTCAGGTTCAGAAGGTTGATGGCGGTGAGTCTGTTATCTTCAAGACAAAGACACTTGATCTGGAGCAGCGTGAAGAACTTAATACAAAGTTAAATGATAAATTTGGTGTAGAAGAGACTAATATATCTTCTGAAAATATCAGTTCTACAATCGGAGCTGAGATGCGAAGAGATTCGCTGATTGCTGTTATAGTTGCAGCACTCTTTATGCTTCTTTATATCTGGTTCAGATTCAAGGATATCCGTTTTGCATCATCTGCAATTATTGCACTGGTACATGATGTGCTGGTTGTACTTGCTGTATATGCACTTGCAAGAATCTCTGTAGGATCTGCATTTATTGCATGTATGCTTACAGTTATCGGTTATTCTGTCAACGATACAATTGTCATCTTTGATAGAATTCGTGAAAATTTGGCTGGACTTAAGAAGGTGGATGAAGAATCTCTGACAGAATTGGCTGACAGATCTATTTCTCAGACATTATCAAGATCTATGAGTACTTCATTTACAACAGCAGTAACAGTACTTATGCTTTTAATTCTCGGTGTATCTTCTATCCGTGAATTTGCATTTCCACTGTTGGTTGGTGTATTAGTAGGTACATATTCATCTATCTGCTTGGCTACAGAGCTCTGGTTCCTGATGAAGTTACATATCAAGGCAAGAGTTAAGGCACCAAAGAAAGGTAAGGCTAAGAAGTCAAAATCCCAAAAGTAAAAGGATTGAAGGATAGAAACGTCAGGGAAGTTTTTCCCTGGCGTTTTTTTGATGGTTATTATTCATATAAGAAAATGTTATAAACCGAGATATTGTAAAAGTAGAGGTCCATTGCTAATATATATGTAATTTGTGTGAGAACACAGGTGAGGTTACGTTGGTCGAATTAGAAAAGGAGATTGATATGTACACATTTGACGACATTAAGAGACAGGATCCTGAAATCGCTGATGCGATTCGTGCTGAGTTTGACAGACAGAAGGATCATATCGAATTGATTGCTTCTGAAAACTGGGTTAGCCCGGCGGTTATGTCTGCTATGGGATCTATTCTGACAAATAAATACGCAGAAGGATATCCGGGTAAGAGATATTACGGTGGATGCGAATGCGTAGATGTGATTGAAGATTTAGCAAGAGAAAGAGCCAAGGAATTATTTGGTTGTGAGTATGTAAATGTACAGCCTCATTCCGGTGCACAGGCTAACATGGCTGTGGAGATGGCAGTTCTGAAACCTGGCGATACTTACATGGGTATGAGCTTGGATCACGGCGGACATCTGACACACGGTTCACCTGCTAATTTCTCTGGTAATTATTTCAATGTTGTCCCTTATGGTGTCAATGATGATGGATTTATAGATTACGATGAAGTATTAAGACTTGCAAAGGAATGTAAGCCTAAGATGATTATCGCAGGTGCATCTGCATACTGTCGAGCAATTGACTTCAAGAAATTCAGAGAAATCTGTGATGAGGTTGGAGCAGTTCTTTTTGTAGATATGGCCCATATTGCAGGTCTTGTTGCAGCAGGTCTTCATCAGAGCCCTGTACCATATGCAGATATTGTAACAACCACTACACACAAGACACTTCGTGGACCACGTGGTGGTATGATTATGGCAACAGAGGAAGCCAATAAGAAGTTCAATTTCAATAAGGCTGTATTCCCTGGAATTCAGGGTGGACCTCTGATGCATGTAATTGCCGGAAAGGCGATCTGTTATAAGGAGGCACTTTCTCCTGAGTTCAAGGCATATGCAGAACAGATTGTTAAAAATGCTCAGGCCCTTGCAAAGGGACTTATGTCTCGTGATATTAAGATTGTATCCGGTGGTACAGATAACCATTTGATGCTTGTAGATTTAACACCATATGAATTGACCGGAAAAGAAGTTGAGAAATGGTTAGATGCTGCACATATCACAGCAAATAAGAATACGATTCCAAATGATCCACAGAGTCCATTCGTAACATCCGGAATCCGTCTTGGAACACCGGCTGCTACAACCAGAGGACTGAAGGAAGAAGACTTTGATCAGGTTGCAGAAGCTATCGCAACTGTTATCAAGGAGAAGGAAGCCGGTATTGAGAAGGCTCGTGCAATTATTGCTGGTCTTACAGAGAAATATCCACTTAGCGGCGAATTCTAAAATACTAAATTAATATGAAATGATGGGACACATGTAATGGCAAAAGCCGTAACATGTGTCCTTTTTATTACCATAATTTGTTGACAGTGTAGGAGATAAAGACTATTATAAAAATGTGTACTACAACAAATAGAACACAAAATACAAATTACGCACGAAACTGTGAATGCCGGGACCTCACCACCCGGCATCTACGGAATTGGAGGGATGTGCAACATGAAAAAGAATGGGAAAAAGATAGGTAAGAAGGGGAAAATCATCATTGCGATTGTGGTGGCAATTCTGATTGTTGCTGCAATTGTAGCCGTAGTTCTGTTCAACCGTAAAAAGAGCCCGGATGACGATTTATATGAGGATGTTACTTATGAGTACACTGCAAGCTATTATGGCGGTGTAGTGGAGGCTCAGCAGACATTGGAAGTGCAGAGGGATTCCAGTAAGGAAATCGATCAGGTGTACGTCAATGTGGGTGATGAAGTAACTGCAGGTCAGGCATTGTTTAGCTACAAGACAGATGATCTGACACTTCAGTTGGAGCAGGCCAAGATAGAACTTGAGAGCTTGGGAACCGATATCACGGATTATAATAATCAAATCACAAATCTCACCAACGAAATGAATGCTGCAGATGCCAGTCTTAAACCGGATTACCAGATGCAGATTAATGAACTGAATACATCATTGAAGCAGACTCAGCTTAGTCAGAAGACAAAGCAGGCTGAAATCGACAGTTTACAGACCAGTATCAATCAGGCAACAGTGAACTCCACAATTGACGGTGTAGTAAAATCTATTGCATCTATGAGTTCAACGGAGGGTGCCTATATTACGATTCTTGCAACCGGTTCCTACCAGGTCAAGGGAACAGTTGATGAGATGAATGTGGGGATGCTTTCTGAAGGCCAGACAGTAACGATTCATTCAAGAGTGGATGACAGAACCTGGACCGGAACCATCACCAAGATTGATACGGAGGATAAAGCACAGAGTAACAATAACAATGCTTATGTCGATACATCCTCAGCGGAGCAGACCACAAAGTATTATTTCTATGTTGCTTTGGATGATGCAACGGGACTTCTGCTTGGGCAGCATGTATTTGTGGAACCGAACGTTGATGAATCCATGTATATGATTGATGAAAGCGATGATGCCTCTGAGGAGGTGAGCGAGTAGTGATTTTAGAACTGAAATCTATCTATAAGGACTATCAACAGGATGAGATTCCAGTGCCGGTTTTAAAAGACGTATCATTTTCGGTAGACCGAGGAGAATATGTCGCAATCATGGGACCATCAGGTTCTGGAAAATCAACGCTGATGAATATTATCGGTTGTCTGGATTTGCCAACCAGTGGTTCATACTTCCTGGATGGAGTAGATATCCTGGCGCAGTCTGACAATAAATTATCTGAGATACGATGCGAGAGAATCGGTTTTGTATTTCAGAATTTCCAGCTTTTGCCCGGGGAGACGGCACTTCACAATGTGATGCTTCCGTTATCATTTTCCAACACCCCGAGAAGTGAGAGAAAAGCAATTGCCGAGGAAGCACTGAAAAGAGTTGGATTAGGAGAACGTATGAATTTCTATCCTAGCCAGCTTTCCGGTGGTCAGAAGCAGCGTGTTGCAATAGCAAGAGCCCTGGTTAATTCACCGGATGTTCTTCTGGCGGATGAGCCTACGGGTGCACTGGATCAGAAATCGGGCCGAGATGTTATGGACCTTTTTCAGAAATTGAATGAAGAGGGTGTGACAATCGTAATGATTACTCATGATGCGGGTATTGCAAATCATGCGAAGCGGGTTATGCATATAATTGATGGCGTAATCGGTGAAGGCAAATACGTACTGGATGAGAATGGGGAACCGGTTATCTTGGATGCAAATGGTTCCAAGGAGGTGGCCCATGTTTAAGAAGAAGAAAAAAGGACATAAGGTGTTATGGGTTGTACTTTTGATTATTGTCATAGTGATTGGCGGGTTTGCCATTAACTACAGATATAATCAGTCCAAGGCGTATGTACAATCGGTAGATGAAATGAATTCCACCTGGGTGTTAAATGGAAATACATACAGCGGTAATATTTCCGATGATGCCACACAGAATATCTATCTCACAGGAAATGAGCAAGTTGCGGAAGTCTATGTGGAGAAAGGAGACACTGTGGCAAAGGGTGATAAGCTCTTTCAGTATGATACGAAGGCACTTCAGAGCGAGGTGGATGAGGCTACACTTAATGTGGAGGCGGCGCAGAATTCGCTAGCCAATGAGAAGACAAGATTGGAACGATACAATGCGATTGTGCCGGTTACAGAGGCAGAGAAAACCCCGGAAACGCCTACATTTACCATGTCTGATGCACAGAAACTTCCGGATGCTTACGCAGGTGAGGGAACCGTGGAAAACCCATATAAGTACCTCTGCACAGAGGATACGCTTGTGACAGGTTCGCAGATTAACACCTGGGTGATGGAAGATACTTATGTGGTTCTGGAAGTGAGAGAAGGCAATACAGCCGATGGAGAACTGATTTCAAAATGGGAAATTGATGGAAGTAATTTCATTGAGGTAGATGAGGAGAGTTATTGGAATGCATCAACCCATAGCGAATTCTATCCGGAAGTGGATCTGCCGCAGGAAGATACAAGTGTAAAATATACACAGGCCGAAAAAGATAAGAAAGTTCAAGATCAGACAATTGCTGTTCAGAGAGCTTCAGATAATGTAAATTCAGCCAATGCCAAGTTGAATGCGGCAAAGACAAAACTTGCCAATGCAACTGTAACAGCTACTATGGATGGAACAGTGCAGACCATTGGTGATCCTGATAATCTGCCAATTGATGGAACTCCATTCCTTACACTTACAAGTCAGAGTGGAATGGCGGTCAGTGGGTATTTGACAGAGTTCCAGTTGGGTGAAATCAATGTTGGGGACGAGATTTCCGTAAATGGTTACATGTCAGGTATGAGTTCTGATGCGACGATTACTACAATATCGCCATATCCGGCTGAGAATCCGGACACATGGACAGATGGCAATCCGAATGTTTCCTACTATCCATATACGGCGGTACTTTCAGATGCCGATGGATTTACCATGGGAGAGAGCGTTGATATTTCCTTGAATGTAACGGTGGACGAAGCATCTACAATCTGTATTATGGGAGTATATGTTCGTACAGATGACGACGGATCTCAGTATATGCTAATCGATGATGGAAATGGCCGATTGAAGAAACAGGAAGTTACAACCATCCCAACCAGTGACTCTGAGTATGTGCAGGTCCTTGATGGTTTAACTATAGATGATATGGTTGCTTTCCCTTGGGGAACAAAGGGTAAAGTCGGCGTTAGAACAACAACAGAGATGTCCATTTTGGACCAGCTGGCATTATAGGGGGTGGAGAGATGCTTGAGAATATTAGATTAGCCCTAAGGGGCATCTGGTCACATAAACTTCGCTCTATCCTGACAATGCTGGGTGTTATTATTGGTATAGCATCGATTATTGCGATAGTTTCCATTGTTGAGGGAACAAACCGTAAATTGCAGAAGAGCCTGATTGGATCGGGCAATAACGTTTCCAATGTATCACTAATGCAGGATGGATGGGCATATGACTATTCAGCAGGAATTCCGGAGGGTGTGCCTACTGTATCTGATGAAGTGATTGATATGATTAGTAAGATTGATGGAGTTGTAAGTGTTACACGTTATAATATGAGAAATTCTTACCAGGAAGTATTTCATGCACAGACAGCACTATCTAATGGTCGTGTCAATGGTGTGGAAGAAAACTATATGAGCACGATGGAAATGAAGACCGTATCCGGTCGCAGTTTCTGCAAAGAAGATTTTCAGGGAGGGCAGAAACTGGCAGTGATTGATACCGCTGCTCAGGAGAAGCTCTTTGGCACCGAGGATCCGATTGGAGAGGCAATTGAAATAAACTCGGAACCTTTTGTTGTTATTGGTGTAGTCAAATCCGCAAACGCAGAAGATGACGAGGAGGAATATGAGAGTATCAACGATTATTATTCCAAAGCATATTCGGATACCGGGCTTGGAAATGTTTACGTTCCAAAGGCTTGTTGGCCAATTATCTATCAATACGATGAGCCGGAAACGGTTGGTGTCAAGGTAACGGATACAGAACTTATGAAATCTGTGGCAGACGAGGCTGCATCAGATCTGAATATGTATTTGACAAGTGATACGTATACTTACGGCAATGCATCAACAGAGGGTGCAGACGAATTGAAGACACTTACAAATGCAATTCAGATGATGCTGGTTGGTATTGCGAGCCTGTCTCTTCTGGTTGGTGGTATCGGTGTAATGAATATTATGCTGGTTTCTGTAACAGAGAGAACTTCAGAAATAGGTTTGAAGAAGGCATTAGGTGCCAAACGTCGGACTATTCTCGCACAGTTCTTGACAGAGTCAGCGGTTCTTACCTCCTTGGGTGGTATTATGGGTATTCTGGTTGGAATGTTACTTGCTAAAGGCATTTCAATGCTGACAGGACTGGAATTTGCTGTTAGCATCCCATGGATAATTATTTCTGTTTTGTTCTCAATGGGAATAGGAATTCTCTTTGGAGCGATGCCTGCAAATCAGGCTTCTAAGCTGAATCCAATTGATGCATTAAGGAGAGAATAGATATGTACCCTCTTTTCCGGGCAACCGGTAAGGAGGGTGCTTTTTTTGTCCTGACTTCTATTGCTATGTACGGATAACCTTGCATTTCTCTAGGGGCATAGGTATAATTAGGGAAGTATGTTAACGGAGGAACGATCATGATTGATATTAAGTTTTTAAGAGAAAATCCTGATGTTGTAAAAGAAAACATCAAAAAGAAATTCCAGGATCACAAATTACCACTTGTTGATGAAGTGATTGAATTAGATAAAGAAGCTCGTGCAGCTCAGCAGGAGGCTGATGAACTTCGTGCAAACCGTAATAAGATTTCCAAGCAGATTGGTGTTCTTATGAAGGAAGGCAAGCGTGAAGAAGCAGAAGAAGTTAAGAAGCAGGTTACTGCAAATGCAGAGCGTCTTGCTGAATTAGAAGAAAAAGAGAGAGAACTTCAGGAGAAGATTTTGAAGGATATGATGGTAATTCCAAATATCATCGATCCATCTGTTCCAATCGGACCTGATGATTCTTGTAATGTAGAAATCGAAAAGTTTGGCGAACCTGTAGTTCCTGATTTTGAAGTACCATATCATACAGATATTATGGAACGTTTTAATGGTATTGATTTAGATGCAGCAGGTAAGGTAGCAGGAAATGGTTTCTATTACTTAATGGGAGACATCGCTCGCCTTCATTCTTCAGTTCTTGCATATGCCAGAGACTTTATGATTAATCGTGGATTTACTTATGTAATCCCACCTTACATGATTCGTTCCAGTGTCGTAGATGGCGTAATGAGTTTCGATGAAATGGATGCTATGATGTACAAGATTGAGGGAGAGGATCTCTACCTGATCGGTACATCTGAACATTCCATGATCGGAAAGTTTAAAGATACTTTGAATGACGAAGCAGATTTACCATATAACTTAACAAGTTACAGCCCATGTTTCCGTAAGGAAAAGGGTGCTCATGGTATTGAAGAGCGTGGTGTATATCGTATTCACCAGTTTGAAAAGCAGGAAATGATTGTTGTATGTAAGCCAGAGGAAGCTTGGGATTGGTATAACAAGTTATGGCAGAATACAGTAGATCTCTTTAGATCTCTTGATATTCCGGTTCGTACATTGGAATGTTGTTCCGGAGATTTAGCAGATCTTAAGGTTAAGTCCTGTGATGTTGAAGCATGGTCTCCACGTCAGCAGAAGTACTTCGAAGTTGGTAGCTGTTCTAATCTCGGTGATGCACAGGCTAGAAGACTTAAGATCCGTGTTCGTGGTGAGAATGGTGAGAAGTATTTCGCTAATACATTGAACAATACTGTAGTTGCTCCTCCACGTATGTTAATTGCATTCTTAGAGAACAACTTAAATGAAGATGGATCTGTAAATATCCCTAAGGCACTTCAGCCATATATGGGTGGTACAGAAAAGTTAGTTCCACTTCATGACTAAAGAAATAGGAAATGATAAAAAGAAAACGATTATAATACTTTTAGTTGCACTTGTAATTGAGTGTGTAGTACTTTTTGTGATATTGCCAGGGCATGAAGGAGATAAAGCAGGATGGTTTGTTTTTTGCAGAGCATTAAGTATTATTGCGCCTTTTATATCTGGAACATGTATTACACGTTTGTATAAATATAATGAGAAAAAGAAATAGTATATTTAGTTTTGTTTTATAACAGAAAATATCACTAGTACATTATAAAAAAGAGTTTGGAAATGTGAATTTACATTTCCAAACTCTTTTCAAATTTAAAAGCAAATACAATCGGAATTATTTCTTTCGGATAGATGCTCTCTTTCTCTGAAGTGGATCAAGAATTCTCTTACGGATTCGTAAGCTTTCTGGAGTTACTTCAAGAAGCTCATCTGTATCGATGAAGTCGATAGCCTGTTCCAGAGAAAGAATCTTAGGTGGAACAAGAGTAAGTGCTTCATCTGCAGAAGAAGAACGAGTATTTGTAAGATGCTTCTTCTTACATACGTTAAGTTCGATATCTTCCTGACGGCTGCACTGTCCGATAACCATTCCAGAGTATACCTTTTCGCCGGCACCGATAAAGAGTGTACCACGTTCCTGTGCAGAGAAAAGTCCGTATGCAACAGATTCTCCTGTTTCGAAGGCAATCAGAGATCCCTGAGCACGATATGCGATATCACCCTTGTATTCTTCATAACCATCAAAAACAGTATTGATAATACCATTTCCCTTAGTGTCAGTCATGAAGTCACCTCTGTAACCAATAAGACCACGTGATGGGATCTTGAATTCGATACGTGTGTAATTTCCAGCGATAGGAGTCATATTCTGAAGTTCACCCTTACGAGTTGCAAGCTTCTGAATAACCGCACCGGAGAATTCATCAGGTACATCGATGTAAGCTCTTTCCATAGGTTCCAGAGTCTTACCATTTTCATCCTTCTTGTAGAGAACTTCTGCCTTGGATACGGCAAATTCGTATCCTTCACGTCTCATATTTTCAATTAATACAGATAAGTGAAGCTCACCACGTCCGGATACCTTGAAACGATCCGCATCTTCTGTTTCTTCGACACGAAGAGAAACGTCTGTATTTAATTCCTTAAATAATCTGTCACGGATATGACGAGATGTTACGAACTTACCTTCCTGACCTGCAAGTGGAGAGTCATTAACGATAAAGTCCATGGCAATGGTAGGTTCAGAAATCTTCTGGAATGGGATGGCTTCTGGAGCTTCCGGTCCGCAGATGGTATCTCCAATGTGGAGGTCAGCGATACCAGAGATTGCTACGATCGAACCGATGCCAGCCTCTGTAACTTCTACCTTATTTAAACCATCATATTCATAGAGCTTTGTAATACGTACCTTGCTCTGCTTGTCTGGATCATGGTGGTTCACAACAACGGCTTCCTGGTTTAACTTTAAGCTACCGTTAGATACCTTACCTACACCGATACGTCCAACGAATTCGTTGTAATCGATGGTAGAAACGAGCATCTGTGTATTGGCTTCCGGATCACCTGTAGGAGCAGGGATATAGTCAATAATTGTTTCGAACAGAGGCTTCATATCCTTAGG
>JAFOVD010000025.1 GCA_017392525.1 Lachnospiraceae bacterium | reverse complement strand
TTTTCAAGCCAGTTTCCAAAACGTCCTTCACCGATAGACTTTGGAATCCAGTTTACTGTCTTATTATTTGCAACCAGTTCATCCTTCACTTCTGTCATCTTGATGAACCAGGATTCTCTCGCAAAGTAGATCAGTGGTGTGTCACATCTCCAGCAATGTGGATAATCATGTTCGAATTTTGGTGCGTCGAAGAGAAGCTTACGCGCATCGAGATCCTTCAATACTTCTGGATCTGCAGAGATTGCACCCTTTTCAATTTCTGCCTGTGTAGGCTTTGCACGCATTCCGGCAAATGGAGTCTCTTCCTTCATTCGTCCAGCTTCATCCACCATCTGTACCAGTGGAAGGTCATACTTACGTCCAACATTCGCATCATCTTCACCAAAGGCAGGTGCGATATGTACGATACCAGTACCGTCATCCATTGTTACATAAGAATCGCAAACGACATAGAAGCCAGTCTTACGCTGCTTGTCCGCAGAATCCTTGGCACATGCATAAAGTGGTTCGTATGCTCTTCTTTCGAGGTCTGTACCCTTGTATGTTTCGAGCACTTCATAAGCAGGTGCCGTTACATTTCCTTCGTCATCTGTCTTAGCAAGCTTACCAAGAACCTTGTCTGCAAGTGCTTCTGCAAGATAGTATGTATAACCATCCGCAGCCTTCACCTTGATATAAGTATCTTCCGGATTCACACAGAGTGCGACGTTGGATGGAAGTGTCCAAGGTGTTGTTGTCCATGCAAGGAAATAAGCATCTTCATCGGCAGCCTTGAAACGAACCACTGCGGAACGTTCCTTTACTGTCTTATATCCCTGTGCAACTTCCTGAGAAGAAAGTGGAGTTCCACAACGAGGGCAGTAAGGTACAACCTTGAATCCCTTGTAAAGAAGCTTCTTATCCCAAATCTGCTTCAGAGCCCACCATTCAGACTCGATGAAATTATCATCATAAGTTACATATGGGTTTTCCATATCCGCCCAGAAACCAACAGTTCCTGAGAAATCTTCCCACATGCCCTTGTATTTCCATACGGATTCCTTACATTCCTTGATGAAAGGTTCCATACCATATTCTTCAATCTGCTCTTTTCCATTTAAGCCGAGCTTCTTCTCTACTTCAAGCTCTACCGGAAGACCATGGGTATCCCAACCAGCTTTACGAGGTACATACTTACCCTTCATTGTCTGGTAACGAGGAATCATATCCTTGATAACACGTGTTAATACGTGTCCGATATGTGGCTTACCATTTGCTGTAGGAGGGCCATCGTAGAATGTGTATGTCTCTCCTTCCTTACGGCTGTCCATGCTCTTCTGGAAAATGTCATTCTCATTCCAGAATTTCTCAACTTCATGTTCGCGATCTACAAAATTAAGATCTGAGTTAACTTTCTGATACATGTCTAATCCTTTCCTTCTCTTTTTTCCTTTTTTTAGATTATTTACCTTTCGCGCGAGTGCGCATCCTTAGCGGAGTATTTTTATGTAATAGGATTTTGCGAAGCAATATCCTATTACATAAAAAAGGCCTTCGCCCGCATAGGACGAAAGCCTGAATAAACTTCGTTTAACCACCTAATACGCTGTACTTTGTGAGCATACGCCCCAACATACATGGAAATCGTAACGGGATTTCATCCGTCGCACCTACTAATCTATGACGTTCAGTTTGCAACCTGCCTCTCCATCAGAAACCATTTCTCGTCTGGCCTCCTTAAAAGAAGCTAAGAAAGTGATATTCATTAGAAAATTACTTACATCGGCTCACACCATACCCGACTCGCTTGGCTTTCCTTTTCTAACTACTGTCTCTCTTGTAGTCTATCTCTTATTGCATTTTTAATCTTGTTCATTATATGTTTTATATTTTTATATGTCAAGAATCATTCTTTATTCGTCTATATTTTCTAGCATTTCACCCAGCATATATATCGTATTTAGATAGTTCTTATACTCCGGTGTTTTCTTGTCGATCTCTTCTTGATTCATACCACGATAAATAAGAAGAGCAAATTCTAGTAACGAAGAATTCGAAACAAAGCTATCTTTTGCTTTAAGATAAACAATTACAATTTTTGGTTCTGCATTCATCCGATAATAACATTCGTTAAAATCATCATAAAATACCTTATTGTTCTCATTTTCCGGCAAAACCCATACCAATCTGTCTGCTTTCGATTCATCATCCTCAGATTTCTCTAAATCAAATAATAAATCTACAGATTCGGCAGTCATCCTACCTAAGTCAGCGATTTTATTTCTACTAGCACCGAGTTGATTTTCCATAAACGATACCATCTCACCATGCTTCTTCTTCGGTGAAATGATTTCTTTGAAATACATCTCCTCTAATCGTGAAATATATTCTTCATCTTCAACGTCTATATCACAATCCAAACACTTAAAACGATTAAGAAATTGATCCATATAAATCCCCTAAATGCATTCTTACAGATCCATCACATAATTTGGTGCATCTGTCGAATCCAAATCCTGTGTGTAATAGTAGTCTTCTACCATATCATCAAAATCATCATTTGCAATAGATAATCCATAGAATCCAATGAATAACACAATTGAAATGATACAAAGAATCAAACCAATGATTCCCATCGTATGCTCTTCATACTGTGTGATGGAAACAATCGCAAGGATGATACCAACAATCGCCATTGGAATATTGATACAACTGCAGAATAATACGACAGAAATGATACCGAGAATCATCGCTGCAAGTCCAAATCCATTGCCCTGCTTCTTACCATTTGGTCCCACCGGCTGGTTATAAGGATTCTGCTGACCGTATGGATTCTGCTGATAATTTCCATTCTGCTGATATCCAT
This sequence comes from Lachnospiraceae bacterium, assembly GCA_017392525.1. Classification (GTDB taxonomy): domain Bacteria; phylum Bacillota; class Clostridia; order Lachnospirales; family Lachnospiraceae; genus FD2005. The sequence continues at coordinate 206 of JAFOVD010000025.1, read as the reverse complement.
TTTGATTGGTAGGTCCCTGGTTCCACTGTCCCTGTGGCTGCTGACCATATGGATTATTTGGGTCGTACTGGTTTCCATTGTTAAAATTATTGTCCATAATCTTCTCCCTCCCGCTTTCGTACCTCAAACCCGAAAGCGTCATAAATCAATCTTTAAACTATACTCACTGCAAATATACTTAGGATTTATAATTCTGAATGGAATCA
>JAFOVD010000024.1 GCA_017392525.1 Lachnospiraceae bacterium | reverse complement strand
CGAAAAATAAAAGCCAAAACAAGACTATGTCAAAAGCTACAGAGGCATAGAGTAAAGGAAGGGAGAACGTTATGGCTAAAAATCAGAAAAGGGCAGTGGGAAGTACAGCTGCCAAAGCAAAGACAGGAAAGCTTAGAAATAAGCTGTTACTGTTTATCATTCCTGTAGTTATGGTAATTGTTTTAATTATGATTACTGTATCTGCACAGTTAACAAGAAAGAATCTTACATCGATGGCTAAGAATGAGTTGGATTCTTCTATCACAAATCAGGCGGATAATATCAGTTCCTGGATGAATGAAAATCTAAAGAATTTTCAGACTACAAAGACAATGATCGAAGCTCTGCATCCGGATGATGCGACACTTCAGTTGCTAATTGATGAGACGTATGGATTCAATTCCAATGCGCCGGAGGGTATGTATATCGGTGGTGAAGGAACCTTCATTAAGCCGGAAGAATCAGATTTGTCTGTATCCGATGTAACATCAGAAACCTGGTATCAGCAGGGTATCACTCGTGTAGGTATTGCCTATGGTTCTGCATATAAGAATGCGGAGGGAGAATACGTTATTTCTGCATCCGGTATTTTAAATGACGGTAGTGATCAGGTAAAAGTTATTGCAGCGGATTTATCTTTAAATAAGATTTCTGTAATTGTAAACTCTGGTGTCAAGATGGACGATGCAAGTTCCTTCTTGGTTGATACATCAGATGATACAATTCTTGCTCACAGAGATGCATCTCTGATTTCCACAACATTATCTGCAAGTGATTCTGATGCACTTCTTGCCGGCGTTGCAGAGAAGCTCGCAGACAGAGATTATACAGATACTGAGATTGATGGTAATCTGGTTGCGTTTAAGCAGATTACAGGAACCGATTGGGTATTGGTTTCTTATATCCCAACATCTATCGTATATGCAAATGTAACTCACGTAGTAACAATCCTGATTATTGTAGGTATTGTTGCGGTATTACTTCTGATTATCTTAATCAGTTTTGTAGTATCCAGAGTAATTGCACCACTTTCTGATATCACAAAGAATATTACAGCAATGGCAGATGGTGACTTTACAATTGCAGTGAAAGCGGGAAGTAATGATGAGATCGGAGCGATGGGCTCTAAGATTTCTGAATTCGTAGACAGCATGCGAGATATGCTTTCTAACATTAATAATGAATCAGAGAGACTGAAGGTTCAGTCAGAGAATTCTGATCAGGTTTCCAAGAGCATGTTTGAATCATCTCAGTCTCAGGAAGAGGCTATGGAGAGTCTGAACCAGACAGTAGATGAACTTGCATCTGCAGTTAATGAAATTGCAGAAAACGCTACTACACTTGCCGGCGTTGTCGCTGATACAAGAGATCATAGTCAGAAGGCTGGCGAAAGTATGCAGGAGACAATTGAACTTTCAGAGGAAGGCCGTAGAGATATGGAACGACTTTCCGAAGCAATGCAGGGAATTCAGTCTGCAAATGATGAACTTGTTGGTTCTATCGGCAAGGTAGGAGAGGCTTCTGAAGAAATCACAAATATCGTAGGTATGATTAGTTCGATTGCAGAGGAGACAAACCTGCTTTCCTTAAATGCATCCATTGAAGCGGCACGAGCTGGTGAAGCAGGTAAGGGCTTCGCAGTTGTTGCTTCAGAGATTGGTAATCTTGCAAATGACAGTTCTGATAGTGCAGACAACATTGCAAAACTTATCAATCAGGTTCGAGAATTAATTCAGGATGTTGTTAGCCGTGCAAATGCATCTGCAGAAAGCATCCGAGCAAATACAGATTTGATCAATGCAGCCGTAGCTACATTCGATAAGATTTATGAGAATATTCAGGTTTCAAATAAGCTTATTGAGGCAATGGTAGAAGGCGTTGACAAGGTAAATGATGTAGCTTCTAATGTAGCTGCAATCTCTGAAGAACAGGCAGCTTCAGCAGATGAAATCTTGGCTACATCCGAGAGTATGGTTGAAAAGGCCCAGAACATCACACAGAGCAGTCAGGACGTTGCTAATAATTCCGAAGAATTAGCAAGTACATCAGATACTCTGACCGAGTATGTTCGTCGCTTTAAGATTTAAGGGGGGCTGATTTTCATGAAGAGATTAAAAAAAGTATTAAGTATTATTTTAATGGGATGTCTTGCGATGGGACTCCTTGTTGGTTGTGGCGGAAGCAGTTCAGGAAGTACGAGCGGTTCTGCCAAGGTATTGTTTATTGTTACTGATTTGGAGGATACATACAGAGCGTTATTGGCGGATAAGATTTCATCTGCTGCAGAGGCTTCCGGTGTTGAACTTGATGTGGAGGAATCCGGAAGTGATGTCAATGCACAGCTTCAGTTGGTTGAGGATGCAAAATCCAATGGATACGAAGCGATTATTATGATTCTTGCAGATAGTGATACAGCGCTTCAGATGCAGGTGGCATCCAATGATTTGCCAATTGTCTATGTCAATTCGAGACCGGACGATAGCGTGTTAGAAGCAAATCAGTATGTATTTGTCGGTTCGGATGAAGAACAGGCCGGCGAGTACCAGGCAGAATATGTTTGGGAGAAGCTTGGTAAGCCTAGTAGTCTGAATGCGATTATCCTGGAAGGTGAGCAGGGACATTCCGGTACCATCGGTCGTACATCTGCGGTTAAGAATTATTTCAAAGATCAGGGTGTAGAGGTAAATTATGTTTTCGTAGACTTCTGTAATTGGTCAGATAAGACTGCAGAGGAAAAGCTGGAAGTATTCTATAAGACAGGTCAGAGTTTTGATGCTGTGTTCTGTAATAACGATACGATGGCGTTAGGTGCATGTGAATCATTGAAGTCACATGGATATGATTTGGATAAGATTCCTGTTTGCGGTGTAGATGCTACAGAGGATGGATGTGCAAGCATTAATGCTGGCGATATGCAGTTTACCGTACTTCAGGATGCTGAGGGACAGGCAAATGCAGCCGTTCAGGCATGTGCTACATTGGTAAATGGTGGCCAGATTACAGATGTGGATGGCGGCTCAGACGATGGATTATTTGTATGGGTACCATTCCAGAAGGTAGATGCAAGCAATGTATCTGATTATTTATAAGTCGAATAGGAAATATTTATGACTATAATATAAAACCGATAAATGTGTTAAAAAAGAGAGAATCCAACTACGGATTCTCTCTTTTTTGTGGATAACTATATGGGTTGAAAAAGTAATCAACAAGTTATTCACATTTTTGTGGATAAGTAAATTGCCTATTTTAAAGGGAAAGTTGTAGAATAGATAGCATAAAAGGGATTATTATCAACACGAACTGTGTATAAGATTGTTAAAAAGTAGGTTTGGTATGGGGAAGGTTATAGACAGAATAAAAAAGGACGTCATAGAGTTTTTTCGTATCTGGAGTGTAAATCTCAGAACGTTAATCATATTTGAATTGTTCTATAAGGCAATGGCAGCTGCTATTTTCATGCCGGTTTTCTATTGGGGAGTGAATCGTATCCTGATAGTTACAGGTTATGAATATCTGACAGCTGAGAATATTAAATCATTTCTAATACATCCACTGACTGCGGTAGGTGCACTGTTACTTGTATTTTATTTTGTATTGTTCACCTTTATTGATATCAGTGGTGTTATTTTCCTGTTTGATCAGGCTTCTATTGGGAAAAAGGTGGGACTCTTTACAACGCTTCGATTTGCTGTATGGAACAGCGCGCGTATTTTCTATCCCAAGAACTGGTCTATGGGCGTGACGACGCTTCTTTCAATTGCGTACCTAAAGGCTGCAGTTGTATATGGCTATGTAGGCGTAATTCGCCTTCCAGAGATGTTTCAAAGGGTAATTGACAGAACCTGGTATATACAGGTGTTGATCTATTTAGGACTGTTTCTGATGGCCTTCTTTTTGCTTCGAAACCTGTATTCCTTCTTCTTTTTCACATTAGAGCAGGACTATAGCGTTCGTGCAAATGCAAGAAGTAAAAGACGAACGGTTTTGACATATCTGTTTGATATAGGTTGTTTAGTTTTGATTCAACTACTTTTTTATTTGGTGTATCAAGTTACATCCAGAATCGGAATTGCTTTAATCAATCTGATTCAGGAAATGGTCTCTGATTACAGTGCACCTACGGTTGTGCTTTTATCCGGTGCGATGGTTTTGATGACGGTGATTCTCACGATTCTGTCAGCAGCTTCGACGCCCATCAGTTTTGCGATTATCAGCATTCGATATTATCGCTATATGGGTGGCCAGAAACGACACCATATACCTGCAAAGGAAATTCATATCAGTAAACGCTATCGGAAAAACATCATACGCGCTATGCTGGCTGCATTTATGATTGCCATCATTCTTACATCCACATATATCGTCGGTTTTGCAAAAGGTGACTATAGTATTCGAATGGAAGAGATTCACTCTATTGCTGTTACAGCCCATAGAGGTGCGTCGACAGCCTATCCGGAAAATACGATGTCCGCATTTGAAGGAGCGATGGAACAGGGGGCAGATTGGATAGAATTGGATGTCCAGCAGAGTAAAGATGGATATATATTTGTGTCACATGATACGAATTTTAAGCGGATCACAGGAGTTGATAAGAATTCTTGGGAAATGAATTACAAGGATATTAAAAAGCTGGATGCAGGAACATTTCATTCGGAAGAATTCTCCGATGAATACATGCCTCTGTTAATCGAAGTAATCGATTATGCAAAGCTTCATGGCCTGAAGCTGAATATAGAGTTAAAACCTACCGGACATGAAACCGATTTTGAAGCTTCCGTTATTGATATTATTAATGACGAGCATTTCGCCGGAAACTGTGTAGTAACTTCACAGAAGTATCAGGTTTTAAAGAATATCAGGGCATATGATTCGGATATAAAGACGATCTATGTAACTTCCTTGGCTTATGGAGATGTAGGACATCTGGATGCCGCAGATGGCTATAGTGTGGAGGCATCAAGTATTTCGCAGAAGTTGGTTGACAGAGTGCACAATGAAGGAAAGGAAATTTATGGCTGGACGGTCAATACAAAGGTTGGTGCGAAGCGCTTGATTCGACTGGGCGTGGACAATATCATCACAGACGATGTGCCAATGGTCCAGACCTGCATCTACAAAAGCAAAGCTGGAAATGTTCTCACAGAATACGTCGAATGGCTGGAGTCCTATCACTAACCCTATCTGCGCCATTTCCACCTCTGCCCCTGGCTCCCTCCTTCACCCAACCGCCGGCTCCCCCCTGCTCCGGTAGCACCTCTGCCCTAACTGCCACCAATGGTTCGCAAGAATATTGTATTTTCCATATATGCGAAGTCTCGCATCATTGATTGGCATGTGTTTTTTGTAAGTCTGTACAGTTTCTACGGTGGTGTTTTCAAATAGGGCAGACACACAAAAAAGAATAGGAACTTCCTAATGCTACAGCCACTGCGTATGAATTAAAGTGAGCTTAGAAAAATAAGAATCAGGATTGCAACATATCGTCATGCGCCGCCATGGACGGCGGCGCAAGTGACACCTGAGACACGATGTCGAATGTGTCACGGTGACGATATGTACAAATCCTGATTCTTTTATTTTTCTTAGCAAACGATACCTGAATACGCAGTGGCTGCAGTATTAGGAAGTTCTTATACGCACGCTTTATGTCTGCCCTTTGAAAACACCACCGTAGAAACTGTTCATCCTGCAAAAAACACATGCACGATGCTCGCTTTTCGCATATTGGAAAATTACAATATTCACGAAAATTCATTGGTGGCAGTTAGGGCAGAGGTGCTACCGGAGCAGGGGGGAGCCGGCGGTTGGGTGAAGGAGGGAGCCAGGGGCAGAGGTGGAAATGTAGGAGAGGGCAGGGTTAGTGATAGGAGGAGAGGGGAAAGAGGTGTGAGAAATTTGGTAAAGGCACTTGAAACAGTGGTGGAAATGTGATAGATTTTAATGGCTGTGAAAAATAGTTGCGGGCATGGCGGAATTGGCAGACGCGCTAGATTTAGGTTCTAGTGGGAGACCGTGCAGGTTCAAGTCCTGTTGCCCGCATTTTTCTAAACAATTAGAAAAGATAAATCGTTGACGAGAAAAGTAGGATAGACAGAAGGTCAAGAGAGAGAAACGGGTGGTGGAATCGTTTCGGCTGGAGTTTATTTGAAGACCATCTCTGAGAGGCCCCAATCCGGCACGT
>JAFOVD010000005.1 GCA_017392525.1 Lachnospiraceae bacterium | reverse complement strand
TCAAATCACAGGGATATTGCCCTGGATCCTGCGCTGGTGGATTTCGGCCTGCATAAGAATAATCTTCCGACGGTAAGAATTGCCATTGGTGATAATCTGTTGCGCAGACCGGTTGCAACTGATCTGATGAAACTTAACCAGAGTTTTATTGTGAACAGATCATCCAAGGGCAGGGAACTGTTAAAGGCTTTGGCTGAACTTTCAGACTATATAAGATTGTCATTAAAGGAAAATCATTCAATCTGGATTGCCCAGCGGGAAGGTAGGGCAAAGGATGGAAATGACGAGACAGATCCGGCTATATTAAAGATGTTTTATATGTCTGGAAAGAAACTTAAGATCCCTTTTAATGAATATGTTAAAGAGCTTAATATTGTACCGGTTTCGATTTCGTACGAATTTGATCCTGGTGATGCAGGTAAAGCCCATGAACTGTACGAAAAGAGTAGAACTGGAGAATACCAGAAAAGTGAATTTGAGGATATAGACAGTATTGTCAATGGAATTACCGGCTATAAGGGACGGATCTATGTTAAAGTTGGCGACGTTATAACGGATGATTTTGAAACTCCGGATGAACTTGCTGCTCATATCGACAGATTTATTCATCAGAATTACCATTTGTTTCCGTCAAATCTGGTAGCTGCAGGGGATGATTCACTGGTTTCAGCAGAAGATAAAGAAAAATTTGCATGTAGACTTAAAGGAATTCCACAGCCGGAGCAGGAATTTGTAACCAGGTATTATGCGGCACCTGTGAATAATTCAAGAAAATACAGCTGATATTGAAATAAATTGAGAGTTTGATTTCAATATTTGGTTTCTGAAGAACCATACTATCGAATATAGATATTTTTATCGATAGTGTGAAATAGTTCTAATATATTGGAATCTATTCTTTATTTTTTTTTGGCTAATGTTTGTGCGGATTTAAAATATCATGAATGATAAATATAATTAGAATAGTTCTGCTTTAATTTCAATGGAGAGAGATGTATGGGCAAAATAAAAAATCCTTCGAGATGGATGTCGAAAGGATTCTCCATAATAGAGGTTATATCGGCGATCATAATCCTGTCTATTATGGCAACACTGTCTGTTAACCTGATGAGTGATTATAAACTTAGACAGAATCTAACAAGTGCGCGTCAGCAGATTATGAATGCAATGACAAGCGCGATGGCTGCGGCTCAACGTGATAACGTTACCTATGTTGTTACTTACAAAAATTATAAGGTGCGGGCATGCCAAGCAGGGAAGTGTGGGTCGATGTCATCAGATGCTGATGCGGCATTCAGTCATGATTTGGTAGCTTTCAGCCGTCCGGAATTGTTTGTTGGTTCTGTGGATGGCGCTGGTAGCTTAAATTTGGGAGATAATGTTTCTGGGTCTGATAAATTTATTGCTTTCACACCTTTTGGAAAAATACAGGTATCTGATAGTTTGCTTGGTGATATAGAGCACAGTGGTGACTATTTCGGCTTCTTTTTGAGAGATGAAAAAGGCTTGTTGAGTCATGATGATCTTTGTATTGGTGTAAAGTTTACAGGAAGCGGAGTAATTGATTCCGTTGAGAATAGGAAACAAGATGGGTCCTGCTCAATAGCGCAGTAATAAAGGTGAAACAAATGATGAAAATGCGTGATTATTTTTTAATGACGAAGTCCAAAGGGTTTAATCTTATTGAACTTTTGGTGTCTTTGGTTGTTGTGGCGGTTTCACTTTTTGCAGTAGCAAAAATTCAGATTACCGGTATGCAGACAACGCATGGTGCAAAACAGTCCACAAGTTCTACTGTCAGTACCGTAAACCTTTTGGAAAGATTAAGTGGTCACCGGGATGGATTGCGGACACTGCTTGATGCTCAGACCAGTCACAATGTATCGTACCAATTGAAGAGTGCCGATCAAGATGATAAATGTAATACACTACCGACACACGATGAAGAGAACAGTGACAGTTCCAAGGCGAATCTTGCTATAGAATGTGAAATAAAAGCGTGGGTTTTTTCTGTTCGTAATTCTCTTAATCTCGTTGAATCAACTGATATTTGTGCAAATGTGTTTATAACCGATATTCGTGATTACGAGTATAAAGAAGATTTTGATTACAATTTACCTAGAGTAATAGTGGAGTATAAATGGAGAAAGAACCCTTCATCCAGTAAGTGGGGCGAAAATGGATCGAAAGCCTGTGTCTTTGAAAATAACAGACTGAACCCGCCGGTTTATTCATCTGATCCAAGTAAAGACGAGTCTGCAGATGTTGGATTTTCTTCAATGGAGTATTTATTGCCATGAGTAGTTACAAGAAAAATGGTTTTAGTATGATTGAAATGCTTATTTCCCTGGTGGTTGCTTCAATCATAATAATCGGTATTTATTCGTTCCTCACTTCTTCACAGCGGAGTTTTACCCTTGTTCAGGCAAATGACGGTGTTAACCGTTCAATGCAGGGGGCCAACCGGAATATAAATGATTATATAAAAATGGCTGGGTTTAGAAATTATGCAAGAATTATAGATCAAGCAACGTTTCCTAAAGGAGATTATGAGTTTGATGAGGATATAAGTTTTAAACGTAATTCTTTTGTTTCGGCAAAACAGGCGGATACGAGTTCTCCTAATATAGATTTGTACTTGCGTTATTATGGTTCAAGTATATATGATGATCTTGCTCCTCAATATGTAGAAGAAAATGCTAAATTAGATCGTTCTAATCAGAGGATGTTTGACTGCAATGGAAATCCCTTAAATAGGAAACAGTTAGCAGTAGTTCGATTATATGTAGATGGGGATAACGGGTTGTTTTGTCAGCAGAAGATTATCAACACAGATGATGGATCGGAGAGTGCTGCTACTGTGTTAATTAATCCGAATGTAAAATACATGATGTTTGCATTTAGGACTGATGATTCGGCAGATTTTTTGTTGCCTTCGGAAATGAATGACGATGATTATGTTAAGGTTAATGCAATAAGATACGGATTCATAGTAAGACAGTCTACGCATCAGAAGGCGAACTCAATTAAAGCGAATGCCTTGCAGTATCATGTTTTAGGAATGACTGGAAATGATGATTTGGTTGAAATACCGAAAGAAATAGAGGGTGATAACAGCGCATTGCATGATATGTATGATTTGGTGTCGGGTTTGGTTATAGCCAAAAACCGTTTTTTCGAGATAAATTAGCAGTGAGGACTGAAATGTTAGTGTTAAAGTCATATAAGAATATTAATGGTATTGCTTTGGTAGCTGCTGTTGTTGTTACTTTAATTGTGTCCCTTGTTGCGGTTGCAATTGCCAGTACAGCTTTAGCTAACCGGCATTTGTCCGGATCTGTCTATGATCAGACTTCCAGTTATGTTAATGCTCAGGCTGGACTTAATTTAGGTGAGACAATTCTGTTAACAGCAGAAAGTGATGAATTGGAGAATGTTGGAACTTTTAGTGTTGATGGAAGTAATGATGGAAGTAATGATAAATTTTTGGCTCATGAAATTTCATCCGAGTGTTTAAAACCTAATGATCTTTCAGCGGCCGGCAATTGCTTCTGGTGGCTTGGCGACGTAATACATAGCGATTATAATAACTCTTTCTTTCTGTCCCATATTGGTTCAGATGAGATAGATGCTGGGCCCGGCATTACGACTAAAATATATAATTATCCTAATGCAAATACCTATTTTAAAGTTGAAAGACGTCTTGATAAGAGGCCTGCTGGAAGTCAAGAGATGAACCAAAGTATGGGGCGTCGCTTCTTCCGTGTAACTTCCATCGGAACTGGTAATGGTGACATCGGAACTGGTAATGGTGAAGGTCTGACCAAGCTTCAGGGACAGATTGCAGTGCTGATGGAAGTTGATACTCAGCCTATGTTTGGAGGTGATGGTGGATCTGGTGGCTGTCCGTCAGGCATGTGTATCGGACCATTGAGTGTCCATGAGTAGATTATTTTGATAAATTTGTGTTGAGGATATTACACGTCCGATAAGTTATGAATTCTAGTTTGCGGGATAAAAATGAAAACAAAAACTTTTTTTCAAATAGGAAAAACTAACTATCCTAAAGGTTTTTCTCTGATAGAGATTATGGTTGTTATTGTAATTATTGCCATATTGACATCTTTGGCTGCTGTTAGTTACCGCAGTTATATTGTTAAAGCAAGAAGAACAGCAGCTCAGGAAGAATTGATGCAGTATCAGCAGAAAATGGAGGAGTATTTTTCCTTGAATCATAGGTATGATGCAAAAGGTAACTGTGCAGTCTTCCCGAATGGGTCTGAAGCGTCGGATTTCTACACTTATTCTTGTACCATGCAGAGCGGGTATCGGCTTGCTGCTACCGCTAAAGGTTCTCAGGCCACTGATGACAAAGAGTGTGAGGTAATGTATTTGTATCGTAATGGAACCCGGGGTTCAATCCCTCATGAGGGGACTTCAGAGATTGGTAATGCATGTTGGTAGTTTGTGGAGATTTTTAGTATGAATAAATTGTTTTTTAAAGTAATGGCAGCCTCTTGCTGTTTTGCTTTTGCAAACCAAGCGTCACATGCCGCCGAGGCTGTCCCAACTTCAGTTGATATGGACATCGCAAGTTATCCTATTAATACTGCATCAGGCGGACAACCACTGATAATGCTGATGCTTGGACGAGATCATTCTATGTATTATGAGGCATATAATGATCTTACCGATTTGGATGAAGATGGCGGTGTTGATGGAGTATTTACGCCGCATGTGGTTTATGATGGTATTTTCGAATCGAACTGGTGCTATACCTATGATTCAGATGCCGGAATGTTTAGAATGAGCTCTTTGGCATCTGATTCGGATTCTTACAATGGACACAAAGTTTATAAATGTGATGGTAGTCATTGGAGTGGCAATTTCCTGAACTATGTGACTTCCTCCAGAATGGATATTGTAAAGAGAATTCTTATAGGTGGTCAGCGTTTCCCGAATTTACCGCAGTGCGCCGGGTATAATGTTAATTCAACACAGACATTGGGTGGACAAACTAATGACGGTGCTAAACAGTACCAGACCTGCCGTGATGCTAGTGGCTTCCCTATTCTTGCAAGACAGTATATTCCACATGATACTCACGGATGGGCAAAATCCTATCACAAAGATGATATCAATGCCAGATGC
>JAFOVD010000023.1 GCA_017392525.1 Lachnospiraceae bacterium | reverse complement strand
GTGATGTAATCATCCGCTCCATTTTCCAATCCGGTTACAATGTCAATTTCCATATCTTTTGCAGTAAGTAGCGCAATCGGTATATTTAGAATTGGCTTTACTTCGCGGCAAAAATCCAAGCCACTTCCATCCGGCAAATTAATATCCAAAATCAACAAATCAAATTTCCTGTTTTGAACCAGATTCTTCGCTTCTTTTATCGTATAACATTGATAGAATTCCAATTCATCACTTTGTAAAGAGAGCGTAATTCCCTCTGCTAAATCCTTATCATCTTCGAGTATCAATATCTGCTTTTTCATCTTACAACAAGTCCTATGTCTTTCTTCCTTCCGTCTAAATTTCCATCGATTTCATCTGAAACAGATTCATCTGCCGGTCTACATACGATTCCATCGCAACATCATGAATTACATCATCCGCCGTATAATTTCCAATCAGGAAATGTGACTGCGGATCATGCAATTTCAGATTCCGCTTAACCGCCTCGATATCATTATTCGCATAGCAATATTTACAGAGGTGTCCGCAACTGTCATAGGCACCGATATCACTTGTCAGATAGCAAGCGCACTCAGCCCTTGCAGGCTTCTTATTAGGAACAATCAGTTTTTGCCCGATGGCTTTCTCATAGGTAGAAATGGTCATGCACCCACTGCAGTCTGCACCATATTTTTTTAAAAACTGCCCCTCACCGCATGGTTTTACAACCATACCGTGATCTGCAGCGATACGAACCATTTCCTTCCCTAAGAAATGCATATCCTCTCTTGTTACGGGACGGACTTCCGGGAAATTTCGCTTTACTTTCTCATATAAATCGATAAAACTGATGACCACCGTTTCCGTATAGCCTTCGAGCGTCGATGCCATCTGTTCAAAAGCCTTCAGATGATATGCTATCGTATATCTTTCATTCACAAAAATCGGATCATAGCGCCAACCGATGCTATTCACTCCAACCATTTTAGATAGCTGTTTAAAATCTTCCAGAATTTTATGCTTGTCAGGAACCGCCGGCTCGATATCCCGGCCATATGGCGTGATGGTGACAAACCAGTACTGTCCATAATCCTTGACGAGATCCATATATTTAAAAAATGGACCTGGATTCTTGGAGCAAAAGCCGATAACGTCCACTGTATCGGGGCTGAGTTTGTAGCGACTGACCTGTATGGGATTGAATGGGTTTCGAACACAGACAATCCCCTCTTTTAAGCGATTTGCAAGCCACTCTGGATAGAAGGCGGGGATGTCCGTTCTCTGACCGGTATTAATGATCATCTCATTTCCTTTCGTTTCTTTCTACGAATACGATTTAAATGGCGTTCAAAATCGCCATTTTGTATTAATTCATGAATAACAAGTTGCTCAAATGTCGGGACGGTACAAGCATAGAATCCCATTTTTTTATCATACACTTCCACCAGTTTCTTCGGCAATACCATATAAGCCACACGAAGAGATGGCGAAATACTCTTTGAAAAACTATTCATATAGATAACATTGTCGTGCGACGTCAGCGTATAGATCGTTTCTTCCGGTTTCCTTGATAGAGAAAACTCCGATTCGAAATCATCTTCAATGATATAATGATTTGGCCGCTCTGCCCAGCGTACATATTCATATTTCTTAGACGCACTTGCCGTTATGCCCGATGGAAAACTTCGATAAGGGGAAATCCCCTCCTTTAAATGCTGATATATCTGAATATAACGAGCTTCTTTTTTAGATTCCATCCTATCATTTCCTTCTGCATATAAACAATATATTCAAACTGGATATTTCATATATCCAATTTTAAATTTTAATGACAAGAAAAAAAAGAAGGAGATTACAAAAATGGCAAACAAACGATATGAACTCAACAAAAATTTAGCACAGATGTTAAAAGGCGGCGTAATTATGGATGTTACGACACCGGAACAGGCGAAAATAGCGAAGGAAGCCGGTGCATGTCCTCATGACTACAAGTGACTTACTTCCAGTAAAAATAAGTTCAATAATCAAACAAGTGCTGTTAACGAGTTTTCCACCGATGCACGCCCTAGCTTTGGGCACATTTCCATTATTTCACTCTTTGTAAACTTGCCTATTTTTTTATAAACGGCAGCTCTTACCTGTTCAATTGCAGGTTTCTTTATATCTATATCAAGTTCATGGCCTGTGGCAACTTCTTCATAGCTTCCACCGGAATCTTCCTTTTAAATTCTTTCCCATAGCATATTTCCTTTCTTATTGTATTGCTATGAAATTTATCGAAAAGACTGTGCAACGCGCTTTAGCAAATCAGGTATAAAAAGCAGCTATCTCAATTTGAGATAACTGCTCTATATTACGTTCAATATTCAATTAGGTCGAAAAATTTGAAGTTGTTTCTTAATCTTCTTTATTTTTCATTCTATTATCTTCATATATAACTTTAATTAACTTTTTATATAATTCTCTCGTCTGTCACAAAATGCTTTACTCCGTCTGTAGGATGTAATAGCTCTTTTCTGAAAAACTCAGGATAATACCTGATGCGATCATTTACATCTATCCAGCGAAGGAATTCCTCATGGTCATCTTCCGTCATACTCATACAAACAGGCTCGAAGCCCTCCGGAACCTTCATATAGTAGAAATATGAAACCTCATAAATAAGCTTACCACGATTGGATTCGGCATCTCCATAGAAATAATTCTCATGGATAAAACCTAAGTGATCAACATCGAGCTTAACGCCAGTCTCCTCATACACCTCACGTATCACAGCTTCTTCGGATGTCTCGCCGAACTTGATACGTCCACCAACGGAATAGAGATAATCCGCGCTATCGTTTCCCACCATCAATATTTTTCCGTTTTTCATAATAATCGCTCCGACGCGAAGATTGATCAGTCCTTCTTCACATGGAACTGTCATGTCATGGTTCATAATACCTCCATAAGAATTAGTATGCTTGTCTATAAAACTGAACTATAATTTGCCTCTAAAAATTCCGATTTTATGAAAATGATACACTGACGGTCAGAGAATCATTTTTTCATTATTCACTTTTTAATACCAGATAGGTTCTTTCTAACATAGCAATATTAAGAATCGTAAATATCAATAGATAAAATGGCATAATACCAATCCCTACCTTCTCTTGGATATTTCCAAAAACCATCGGCATAAATGTACTTCCAATATACGCAGATGCCATTTGAAGGCCAATAACAGCAGCGCTATATTTTTCACCAAAATTTTTTGGTGCCATATGTTGAATTGCAGGATACACTGGTCCCATACCTGTTCCAATTACAACAAACCCTATTGCCGATGGAATGTAGCTTGATACAGGAATCATGACAAGAAGTATACCAAACAGTTCTACTACAATACCTATTCTTATGAGCAGCCTGTCTCCCAGTCTATTAGATATAAATCCAGATATTAACCTTCCCAACATCAAACCACCAAATATCAGCGAGCCAAATGAGGCAATAAGTCTATCTGAAATTCCCTCTTTGACTCCAGCAAAATAACTGGAAGTCCAAAGGAAACAGGTTGCTTCACCAGAACAATATGCAAAAAATGCAATCAAAGTAAGAATAACTCCCGGTCTTTTTAAAGCTTCACGGATACCTGCAACTTCTTCTTTCTCTTCTGAAAAATCTGATTCATTCTTTCTCCATAACGGAAGTGAAATGATGCAGATTAGTAATATGAAAATCTGAATATAAGCAGTCCAACGATACCCCTCATTCCATCTTGCCTTGCTTAAAGCTACGGCCATGATATTAGGACTGATAACTGCTCCAACTCCATAGAAACAATGTAGAAAATTCATAACGGAACCGGAATAATTATTCGCTACATAATGATTTACTGAAGCATCGATAGCTCCAGCTCCTAATCCATATGGAGCTGCAAAAACAAACAACATCGCATATGAGCTAGATATAGAAAAACCAGCCAGTCCCATAACCGTTAAAAAAATAGATACAATAACGATCCATTTTGTATGGAATCTTTTGATCATTCTAGGGCTCAATAATGCTGAAATAATTGTCATAAATGATATCGACATAGACACATATCCAGCATAGGATGATGGCACGCCAAATGCTACATGCATGGTAGGCCAGCCGGAGCCAAGCAGTGAATCCGGCAATCCCAAACTTATAAAAATTAAGTATATTACTGCAAGTAATAATGAGTACATCTTATATTTCCTCCAATCTGTGAAATATAGGTTTCATCTTGTCATAGGTGCAAAAGCGTGTAAATCCAAGTTCCTTGTACAGTTTCAAAATTTCTCTCGATGGAGTAGTATCTTGGAGACCGTATCGATGCCATGATGTGTTAAATTCAATACCTTTTCCATCTGCGATCACTGTTTTTAGTATTTCAGTAATGACTGGTTTTATAAGCTCGAAAGAAATGATGCCTGCCGAATCATATCGTGTAATCAAATCCAGATGTGCAAGCACACTGTAGTTATGATAGTGCTTTACAAGGTAAAGAAGCTCTTCATAGTATTCCAGATTATATTCTTCTTGCGTTTTACCTTTCTGGTACTCTCCCGTCCAGAATTCAACATCGTTTATCTGATGAACTGAGAGCAATATACAATCAAATGGATATCTCTTAAACAGTTTTTCAAAATCATCTATCGTATGACGTTGCATACCAAACTCCAGCCCCATCTTTAGGTTAATCTTATTCTTGTATTCTGCGACCAACTGCAAATACTCTATATAATATTTCTCATAATCCACATGATCCGTAAAACAGATTTCTTTTAACCCAAGAGAAATAGCATCCTTAACCACATTTTTCATTTTATATATAGAATCATCACTGAAGTCTGTATGTACATGATAATCACAAAACATCTTTTTTCCTCCTTTTCTATCATAATTAGATTATATCTTCTTATTTCTAGATAGCGTAAAATATCTTGTGTAAATAAAATTAGTCATAGAAAAAGGAACGAACTTCTTTTAAGATTTTAAGTGACCAAACAAAAAATACTTAAAGGAGTGAAATTCGTTCCCATGGCTAATGTTAGCACAAATTTAATGTCTGCTCTACTTAATAATGAATCTATTGATGAAGTTTTTCGTTCTGACCTGGAAAACGCTGTAAACGAGGTACTATCAACCGAGCTTACCGCTTTCCTCGATTACGAGAAATATGATTATTCCGGAAGAAACTCCGGAGATTATCGTAACGGATTCTATGACAGCACGTACAAATCACGTTTTGGAACACTTAATTTAAAGATTCCAAGAGACCGTGAAGGGTTATTTAAGCAACATATCATTCCTTCTTATCAGAGAAGTTCTAACGAACTGGAAACAACTATCATCCAGCTTTACAAGAAAGGTATTACTACCCGTGAAATCTCTGATTTAATTGAGAAGATGTATGGTCACTACTATATACACCACAAACAGTTTCTAACATCACCAAGGCGGTTCAGAATCAGCATCTAACTATCAGGAGATGCTTTTAAGTTTAAAGGATCGTGGGCTTGAACAAGTTCTTTTATTTATAACCGATGGACTAAACGGCATTCGTAACGCCTGCCTGGAAGTCTTTCCCAATGCAAAGCATCAGGCTTGCTGGACCCATCTGTGCCGTAACGTAATGAAATACGTTCGAGCAAAAGATAAAACAACTGTTATGAATGAACTAAAGTGTGTTTATAATGCATCTTCTGCCGGTGAGGCAGAATCGATTCTTTATAATTTTATGGTTAAATACTCAAAAATCTATCCGAAAGCGGTAGCTGTTCTTGAGGACTTAACCTCACTTTTTTGTATTTTACGAATTCCCAATGGCAATTCGTAGAAGTATATATACGACAAATCTTATTGAGAATCTGAACAAGAATCTCAAGCGCGGAACAAAGCGCAAGGAACAACAAAAAAAACACGACAAGTTGCCCGTCGTGGTTTTATGGCCAAATTATTTTCTTTTTCAAGTTCTGCCTTTTCTTAGCAGAGCTTACGGACTTCCTCCATAAGTTCGAGTTGAGTTTTCTCTTCATCGTTTGTTTGGCATTCTTCGCGGTAAGCGCGTTTCCAGTTAGAGATTGAGGCAACGGATACGCCATATCCAACAGTCGTTAATGAAACTGTTGCCCAATAAACCGCATTAAAAAATGTTGGGAACGTCTCCGGCTCTATACTTATCACAACCAGTGCTGAGACTAAAATATAACCAACCGCCAACGCACCTACTACAATAAGAGACTCTTTCTGCTTCTTGAATACTTCGATTATTATCGAGATGCTCTTCTTCGAGACACATCCCATTTCGTTGCGTAACAACTCTATAATTTTAAGCTCACGCCCATCTATTTTTATCGGGTCATTTATTGGTTCATTGTGACTCAATAAAAATTTACCACTAACGTGCAGTTTTATCTAAATGCTCGATTTTGAGAGATTCCTACTTTCATTTCCTTGCTTGGTTCCATAATAACCGTCTCATCCTATGTAATAAGCACCGTCAAACATCCATCATCTTTTCAAATCTGAACATTCCATCTGGAAACTGTTCCTCAATCTGTTCAGACTCATCCGGATTATTTGGATCTGGATGATAACGGTTGTAAAATTCCACAATATGAAATCCACATCGATTCACATAGAAATGAATATTCCGCTTCTCAAAATATGGGGTGACAGTTTCCCAGACTTTAACCTCCGGATGAAGCTTTTCCACCTCACACCAGGCAGCATATCCAATTCCCTTGCTATGAACGCCCGGAGAAACAAAAAGTATATCCAGGTCACCGCGTTCTCCATCAACCTTAATAATCACACCGCCGACAGATTTTCCGTTCTGCATAATGCGGTATGCTTCACCGCCGTCAATTGAACACTCAATCGTTTCCCGAGATATGATCTGATCATCCTCTTCGAAATGATTGTCTCTGCAACCGAATTCTTCCAATGCACCATAATTAAAGGCTTCTTGGTTATCAAGAATAAATTGTTCCCTATCATCAGAATCCAATGTTTTTAATTCTACCATAATCGTTCTATCTCCCATGAACCAGTTAATCTCTTTATTCTCATCTTACCAAGTTCCTATCACATGAGCCATCTTCACCTCTAATAAGGTCGTTTTTATCTAGGATTATTTAATATGTCGAAGGAATCAAAAAGGAGAACTCTATAATCTGGAGGAAGGGGGAAGAATTCCTGCTGATATAGTAATTACAATTTAATCCAAACCAACAAATCTATTCTTATGATAAAATATGCCTATGGAGGGAAAAAGATGATTGCTAATTACCATACACATACACCGCGCTGTAATCATGCTCACGGTGAAGAACGAGAATATATAGAAACTGCAATTCAAAACGGATATAAAATTTTAGGCTTTTCAGATCATACTCCTCAGCCATATCCTATGGGAATTAACTCTCATATCAGAATGAGTATGGATGAGGTTGAAAACTACACCGAAACGCTAATAAAGTTACGTGATGAATACAAGAACGACAT
The DNA here is from genome assembly GCA_017392525.1 of Lachnospiraceae bacterium. Classification (GTDB taxonomy): domain Bacteria; phylum Bacillota; class Clostridia; order Lachnospirales; family Lachnospiraceae; genus FD2005. Next base: position 2,740 of record JAFOVD010000023.1, on the reverse strand, counting down.
TAAGATTTTGATTGGTTATGAAGTTGAATACACGAGAAAATACTTTGATAAGCTCCTTCAACATATCAGACAATATCCTTTAGATTACATTATTCAGGGGCAGCACTTCATCCCTGACGAAATCGAAGGTTTTTATGCAGGCTCAGAAACCTCTGATGAAGCCAGATTAAAAGCTTATGTGGATTTAACAATCGAGGGTATGCAGACCGGTTCCTTTAGCTACCTGGCTCACCCAGATTTAATCTACTACAATGGAAAAGATACAGTTTTTAAGAAACATATGAAGCGAATTGTTGAAACTTCTATAGATTTAGACATTCCACTTGAAGTTAATATGCAGGGCTTCTATTACGAGAGAAACTATCCCAGCGACAGATTCTTCTCTATGGCTTCCGAAATGGGAGCTAAGTTTGTAATTGGATGTGATGCACATCTTCCTACTGATATGATGCAGCCTGATGAGATGCCGGGACTTACAGACTTTCTAAGAAAACATAATATAAACGTTGGTGATAATATAATTGAACTAAGACCGGTGTAGGTCTTAGCTCAATTATCTTTTGATTATTTTTAATCCTTGATTACAAATGCACCTCGAAGCATCTCTTCTTTCGTCAGTACAAAATCAAACCCTTCCAGGTTTGTTTTGATACGCTCCGGGTTCGTTGACTTCGGAAGAGTAATCACTCTCTGCCATCAGTTCCCTGATTTCTTTCTGTTGGAACAGAGGGTTAAATTACACCTGGTTTACTACCGGCTTTGTCGCAAAACCAGGAACAAACTTGAGATATCAAGACCTTCATGTTCAGATTCGTAATAATTCAGAACTCCGCTCATAATAGATTGGATATATTCCTGCTTATCTTGATATAACTGTTCTATCTGTTTTTTATCATCCATCGTTTTCTGTCATCCTATAACAGGCCATTCTCCGAAAGCCATTTTTTCACAGATGCCCCTGCATTTGACGTATAACTTCCTGTAACAGCAAGTCCGCTCTTTACAGTTGCTTCAGGGAATAACTTTTTAATATCACTTTCGCTGTGTCCCATGCCGCTTCCTTAGTTATATAGTGATGCGGTAGCATTTCCACTATAATAGTTAACACCCAATTTCAATAATTATTTCCACGGACGTTTATCTGCGGTCCAACCCTTTTCTGCCCAGTAAGAAACGTCCTTTGGATTGTATCCTTTTCTCTGGAAAAGGTGAATTCCAAAGAACACTAATCTTGTTTTTATTCCCGGGGAAACACTGGTGCTCTTACGTACAATTTTATCCGCAAGTTTGCTTGTGCGCTTTTCGATTGCTCGCTTCTTCTTATCACTAACGCCATCCCAGTTCACAGCAGCAACTGCAAGTCCATATTTATAAGTCTTTGCAACTCCCCAGAAAAACAGGCTGTCCGCCATATCTTTAAGGGCAGACTTCATTCCGGCGCCGGCAGCGGTACAGATACATACACCCTGTTTTCTGAACATGGATCCCTCCGGTCTATGCACCATCCATCGATATCCATAATGATCCAAAAAGGCTTTCATTGCACCTGATGCATGATACACGTATACCGGGCTAGCCAATATAATTACATCTGCCTCATTCATAGCCTTGGTTAATGGAGCAAGTTTTTCATAATGCGGACATTTTTTTTCGGAAATGTTAAAGCAGCTGTTGCATCCAAAACAGAACTCATCAAAGTCCCTTGGCAGGAAAAATTCTGTCAGATTTCCATCAATTTCCTCTGCCAATGCATGTGCAATATGATAGGTTGATCCCTTATGATTTTGTCCATAAATCACTACTGTGTTTAGCATATAATCCCCCGTTTCAGTCTGTACTTAAAATTCTGTTACCCGATACCTACTCTTTGTGTAAAAGTATATGCAAATGATTATATCGTTACATAATTTGTGATGCAATGCTTTGCAGATATTTCTCACAAAAAGGAAAGGCCACCCGAAGGTAGCCTCTCATTTCTCTAGTTCAAATCGTATTTTGTAATATTCAGTATTGCGTCTTTATTTGTGTTGAAATAGATTCCATCACAAGATACGTCTGTTGGAAGTGCTGCCGTCATAACGTATTTGCCATCTTCAAAGAAGACCTCCATGCTGTATCTATCCATGATAATACGCATTTTAATTGACTCATTCTTCCATGGAATATGGGCACGTCTTTGATGAACAATAGCACGTCTTGAACCGGAAAATTTTCTATCTATTTTTGCAATATTTTCCTTTGGTCGAAGAACAATATCTGTATGAAATTTCTCATCTGCTGCAATAGAAATAACAAACTGGTCGAACATCTCATCAAATTTCTTTGGTTTTACTTCAAGTTCCAGATCTAAGCATCTACCCTTGATACCTTCAAAGGATACTCCGCCCTTTACAAGCGCGCTGTCACCAACCTTTAAATCTCTTGTTGCTTCAACAACTGCATCCTGAACTTCCACTTTATTTGATCTCATATCTTCGACTTCTCGGATTGGCCACTGGCACAATCTACCATCTTTAATAGAGATTTCTCTTGGAAGAGACATCTGACCAAACCATGGTTCACTACCGTCATGTGCACCGGTTGTATCCCAGTTCTGCATCCATCCAATCATTACACGTCTTCCGTCAGCTGTCTTTATTGTCTGCATTGCATAAAAATCAATACCATAATCGACTGCCTGTACGTTTTCTTCCGTGAAAGATTCAGTGACGCTATCATATGAACCGATAACGCAAATATT
>JAFOVD010000002.1 GCA_017392525.1 Lachnospiraceae bacterium | reverse complement strand
TAGGAATCGTAGGCTTACCAAACGTTGGTAAATCCACTTTATTTAATTCACTTACAAAGGCTGGCGCACTTGCTGCCAACTATCCATTCGCAACCATCGACCCTAACGTAGGTGTCGTTGCGGTACCGGATGAGAGACTTAAGGTCCTCACAGAGATGTATCATTCTAAGAAGACAGTTCCAGCGACAATCGAATTCGTTGATATCGCTGGTCTTGTTAAGGGAGCGAGCAAGGGAGAAGGTCTTGGTAACCAGTTCCTTGCAAATATTCGTGAATGTGATGCAATCGTTCAGGTTGTTCGTTGCTTCGATGATACTAATGTAGTTCATGTAGACGGTTCTGTTGATCCGACTCGTGATATTGAGACAATCAACCTTGAGTTGTTATTCTCTGATATGGAGATTTTAGAGAGACGTTATGCCAAGGTGCAGAAGCAGGCTAGAAATGATAAGTCTCTGCAGAAGGAACTTGCACTTCTTGATAGACTTCGCCCATTCCTTGAAGAAGGAAATCAGGCACGTACATTTGAATGCAAGGATGATGATGAAGAAGCAATCTTCAATCAGTACGGACTCCTTACTGCAAAGCCAATCATCTACGCTGCCAATGTTGCAGAGGATGATCTTGCAGATGAAGGTGCAAGCAATGATTATGTTAAGGCTGTTCGTGAATATGCAGCAAAAGATGGTAGCGCAGTATATGTGGTTTCAGCTGAAATCGAGCAGGAAATCTCTGAACTGGATGATGATGAGAAGCAGATGTTCTTAGAGGATCTTGGCCTCAAGGAATCCGGTCTTGATAAGCTTGTTAAGGCTAGTTACGAATTGCTTGGTCTTATTTCTTACCTTACATCAGGAGAAGATGAGACTAGAGCCTGGACAATTGTAAAGGGTACCAAGGCTCCTCAGGCAGCAGGTAAGATTCATACAGACTTTGAACGTGGATTTATTTGTGCTGAAACAGTTCGCTATGAGGATTTGGTTGCCAATGGTGGTATGGCCGGCGCCAAGGAAAAGGGACTTGTTGGTTTACAGGGCAAGGACTATGTAGTGCAGGATGGTGATGTAATCACATTCCGTTTCAATGTTTAGTCAAAACACAAGATGTAGTTAATAAAAAGGAATTTTGTTGATTTCTCACACAAGTTATCCTATAATTTAATTAATTGTACATGATTCTTCACAAATTTGTGGAGAATTAGAGATTGTTTTGTTTGTAAAGGGTATTGTGGGAGGATTTATTGATGAAATGTCCATTTTGTGGCAGCGATAATACTAGAGTAATCGATTCAAGACCGGCAGATGATAATACATCTATCCGCCGTCGCCGTAATTGTGATGATTGTGGAAAACGTTTCACTACCTACGAGAAGGTGGAGACGATTCCTCTTATTGTAATAAAGAAGGACAATAATCGTGAGCAGTATGACCGTTCCAAGATTGAAGGCGGTATTTTACGTGCTTGTCATAAGCGTCCTGTTTCTGCAGCGGATATTACAAAAGTTGTAGATGATGTGGAAACAGTGATTTTTTCCAGTGAAGAGAAGGAAGTTCCTTCTGATCGAATCGGTGAAATCGTTATGGACAAACTAAAGGATTTAGATGCAGTTGCATATGTCCGTTTTGCATCTGTTTATCGTGAATTCAAGGATGTTAATACGTTTATGAATGAGCTGAAAAAAATGTTGAACGATAAGTAATTGTGTTTTTTTCACACTTGAGGTATAAAGTTTTTTGATTGCTGACCGATATTGTTAGTGAGTTAAGATGAGAAAGGATGATGATACATGAATATTTCAGGTATCAGACCGTATGCTGGTCCGGGATTATACAACAACATACTGACATCCAATGTTACTGACGTTACTACGGATTTGGCGACTCAGGAAGCTGAGGCAAAGCAGAATGTTACTGCGGATATTGCAGAAAACAGTCTTCAGGATGCCAGAAACCGTCAGACATTTAGCGCTTATGAGTATGCTACTCAGTACGACCCTAATGCACAGTACAGCATGAAGGGCGAAGAGAGCGATTTGAAGACACTTGATGTTGAGAAGGCGATTTCAGATATGCAGAAGGATCAGGTGATTCATCAGTATCAGTTCTTCGTTGGAGAGGAAGCCGGAGCATTACAGACTACTTCAGCTACTCGTCCGGTAGAAGAAAATTTCAGCTTATAATGATTTTTCAAGAAAGCTCGAGAGGGCTTTCTTTTTTTGTCTGGAAATGAGTCATTTCCGGGATACTTGATAAATGTGTAAAATCTGATATAATAGCATAGGATTTTTTGCTTAGAAGGAGTAAAGATGAAACATAGTATTTACCCCGATGATTATGTATCGTCCACATATGACATTGACTTTGCAGCCTTGGCGAAGCAGGGATATGAGGGTGTTATCTTTGATGTAGATAATACACTGGTACCTCACGGTGCACCTGCGGATGATAGAGCTGTTGAGCTGTTTCAGTGGTTGCATAATCTGGGATATCGCGTGGTTCTCTTGAGTAACAATAAGGAACCAAGAGTCAAGTCATTCTGCGAGAAAGTGAAATTTGCCACCTATATTTATAAGGCAAATAAGCCAAGTCCGAAAAACTATCGTCTGGCTATGGAGAATATGAATACTACAGTGGCAAATACGATATTTGTCGGTGATCAGATATTCACTGATATCTGGGGAGCCAATCGTGCAGGTATTCGCTCTGTTATGGTCAAGCCGGTGGAGAAGTGGCATGAGGAGATTCAGATTGTCTTGAAGCGTTTTATCGAAGCGCTTGTTTTGATTCCATATCCACTCTATGTGAAGAATGGAAATGGCAACAAGGTGCCATTGATTGATAAAAATAAATCACAAAAGGACGGAGAGGCTTAAATGAAAATCGCAATTGGAAATGATCACGCAGCAGTTGAATTAAAGAATGAAATCAAAGCTTATCTTGAGGAAAAGGGCCATGAAGTAGTAAATTATGGTACGGACACTCATGACAGCTGTAACTATGCAGAATATGGTGAAAAGGTTGCCAATGCAGTTGCGGCCAAGGAGGTTGATTGTGGAGTTTTAATCTGCGGAACCGGAGTTGGCATCAGTCTTGCAGCAAATAAGGTACCTGGAATCCGTGCAGCAGTTTGTTCAGAACCAGTTACAGCGAAGCTTGTAAAACAGCATAACAATGCTAATATTATCTGTTTTGGAGCACGTATTGTCGGTGGCGAAGTTGCCAAGGCAATTGTGGATGCATATCTTGAAACAGAGTTCGAAGGTGGAAGACATGAGCAGAGAATTGCTTATATCCACGAAATCGAAAAGAAGCACGGAGCTCACTAATTAGAGCCAATAAAACAGCAGTAATAAAGTGTACTTGAAAATAGTACGATTTTACTATAAAATAAGAACATTGATTTAGTCATTTTTAAGGAGGAAGAATCATGATTACAGCCGGAGATTTTAAGAACGGTATCACGATTGAATATGATGGAAATATCTGCCAGATCGTAGAATTTCAGCACGTTAAACCAGGAAAGGGTGCAGCTTTCGTTCGTACAAAGCTTAAGAACATCGTCAGTGGTGGTGTTGTAGAAACAACATTCCGTCCTACAGAGAAGTTCCCAACAGCACACATCGATCGTAAGGAAATGCAGTATCTTTACAAGGATGGAGATTTAAATTACTTCATGGATACTGAAACATATGATCAGATCGCGCTTAGCCAGGAAGATATCGGCGATGCATTGAAGTTTGTTAAGGAAAACGAATTGGTTAAGGTTTGCTCACATAACGGCAACGTATTCGCAGTAGAACCTCCTATTAACGTAGAACTTCAGATTACAGAAACAGAACCTGGATTCAAGGGCGATACAGCTACAGGTGCTACAAAGCCAGCTATCGTTGAGACAGGTGCTAAGGTTATGGTACCACTCTTTGTCAACCAGGATGATGTTATCAAGATTGATACAAGAACTGGAGAATACTTATCTAGAGTTTAATTTAGAAATGGGGTATTGAATGAATATTCAGGATTTACCACTGGCTCAGTTATTATCTGACCATGTTGTGTTTGATGTTTTTCATCAGGCATTTATGGATAGTCACACATGGCTTGATGCCGGCGCCTTAGTCGGTTCAGAAAGCACCATCGCCGATTTGTATCGTGATGGAACCGTTCCAAGTGAGACACTGGACGTGATTGTCGAGAAATTACAGTCAATGATGACCGAAGATAATGAATAGCAATGAAGACACTTCCCGATTTTGGGAAGTGTCTTTTTATTTTACGTAGAGAACGATAGTTGAAACAATGGCACAAAAAAAGACACCTCCCAAAATTGGAAAGTGTCTTAAAATCAGCTAACGACGGGAATCGAACCCGTGACCTCCTCACTACCAATGAGGTGCGCTACCGACTGTGCCACGTCAGCATTTTCGCATATTTGCGACTTGTTAAATATACTATAACGTATATGGAGTGTCAAGATAAATCTGACAACATATCTAAAATAACTTGGTTTGTATTGCCCAGCAGTTGCTGGTATGCCTTCTGACTGTCTGTGGACTCTTCGTTAGAAGACGCTGTGATGGATACCATGCGGGACGTAAAATCTGTATAGAGATCCGGATGCTCTGGGAATTCTTTCAGTAGAGTTTCCAGTTGTTCAGACAGATTACTGTCATCTGTCTTGGAAGGTGTATTATAGGTGACTTCCGGTACAGATACTCCCTGTTCATAGTACGCGCTAACCTTGGTGACATAGTTTTGTGTCTGTTCAAATGGTGGTACACCGCCATACTTGTCAACATTGCCCGGTCCGGCGTTATATGCGGCAAGAGCCAGGGTTACATCGCCATTGTAACGATTGAGCATTTGGCTTAAATACTTGGCACCGCCCATAATGTTCTGATAAGGGTCATATGCGTCCTCTACGCCGAGAGACTGGGCTGTTCCCGGCATAAGTTGCATAATGCCCATAGCACCGGAGGAACTGGTAGCATCCGGATTAAAATTGGATTCCTGCTTTGCAACGGCCTCAAGCAACTTGATGTCAACATTATAAGTCTCGGAAGCTTCCTGGAAGATAGATTCCAGACTGTTGGTATTTGTTACCGTTTCAGTTTCTGAAATATCTTCTGTAGCCTGATCGAGACTGTCCTGAAAAACTTCTTTAGTTTCAAGAGGGGCAATGACTTCTGTAAAGGCAGTTGATTCATTGCCGTCCGTTATGATTTTAATCTTCATGGAACCCTCCTAAATTACGTTTCAAAAAGTGTGTATCTATTATAGCATAGGGGATTTGAAAGGTGCAATTAGGCCTTCAATATGACTCCCTGATACGGTTGAAGCGTAATCCCGTTGGAGAGGCTGAATTCTTTACCTGTTAAGAGGTTAACGGCCTCATTTCCTTCATTAAAATTTAATGTTTGGTTTACGCTGGATTCATTGATGCAGACAATAATCTTGTCGCCGTCCAGTTCTCTGGCGTAAGCGCACGCCTGATTAGTAAGGGCGACGGAACGAAATGTTCCGTACTGAAGAGCCTTTTCTTGCTTGAAAATCTCTGCCAGACGCTGAATCAAATCCGTAAGACCGTTCCATTCCGGCTCTGGGAAATAAGGTCGCAGAGCAGGGTCACCATCTCTTTTATCTCCCGGTTCGCCCCATTCGCTACCATAGTAGACAATCGGAATTCCGGGCATGGTAAAGATGAACAGATAGGCAAGGGGCACCTGTTTTACATTTTCAATAGTTGAAATAATACGTGACACATCGTGGTTGTCTACAAAACTAAACAGATGCTTGCCACGATAGAGACACCACTGGTCCGGGCCGAACTGTCTCATAAGAGAGTGGTTGATTTCGAACATATTATGACTGTTGAAGCTGCTGTGGATGCCCTTATAGCATTCGTAATTGGTTACGGAATGGCACATTTCGTCATTCATGATACGATTATAGTCGCCGAATAGTGTTTCTCCCACCAGGAAGAAATCCTCCTTCCAGTTGGCGGTATCATGTCTTAAGCGACGGAGGAAATCCGGGTCAACCATATAGGCAACATCCAGACGAAGCCCGTCGATATCGTAATCCTGAATCCAGTTGTGAACGGCATTCATAAGATGATTCTGAACCTCAGGATTCTTGAGGTTGAGCTTTACCAGGTCATAATTGCCTTCCCAGCCTTCGTACCAGAGACCATCGTTGTAGTTGCTATTTCCGTCAAAGGAAATATAAAACCAGTCTTTGTATGGCGATGCTTCCCGATTCTTTATTACATCTTGAAATTGTGCGAAACCACGACCGACGTGATTGAAAACGCCATCCAGTATAATATGGAAACCTTCTTTATGAAGTGTCTCACAGACTTTTTTCATATCATTATTGTCTCCAAGACGTACATCAATTCTGTTATAGTCTCTTGTATTATAGCCATGGGTATCCGACTCAAAGAGCGGAGAGAAGTAGATAGCATTGATACCGAGTTTCTTTAGATGAGGGATAAAGTCCAGAACATGTAGCAGACGATGCTCCGGCTTTCCGTCATTTTCATAAGGTGCCCCACATAATCCCAGGGGAAAGATTTGATAGAATACAGATTCATTTGCCCACATATATTTTTCCTCCTCAAAAACTATATATAGTGTAACACTAAAATTATAATTAGGAAATTGTTGCAATTTCATATTCAATATGCTAGACTTACAAAGTCGACGCAAGGAGACGAATTACATATATCTGCAGGAGTGGCGGAATTGGCAGACGCATCAGACTCAAAATCTGACGATGGCAACATTGTGAGGGTTCAAGTCCCTTCTCCTGCATGATTTTGGGACACCGCTTGTCGGTGTCCTTTTTTGATTTGACACAACTGAAAATAACAGTTATAGTACATGGAAAAAGGAAAAGAGATTACAAAGAAAAGAGGATTTGAACAGTGAAGAAAACACCATTTACAACAAAAGAGAAGCTGGAAGAAATTATTAAAGAGATTCCAACCCCCTTTCATATCTATGATGAAAAGGGAATGCGTGACAATGCCAAGGCTGTCCGGGAAGCATTTGCATGGAATCCCGGCTTTAAAGAGTATTTTGCTGTAAAGGCAAATCCGAATCCTGTTCTTATGCAGATTTTGCAAGAATATGGTTGCGGTGTTGATTGTTCTAGTATTACAGAACTGATGTTGTCTGATGCAGCCGGTTTTCATGGTCATGAGATTATGTTTTCATCCAATGATACCCCTGCAGAAGAATTTGTTTATGCGGATAAGCTGGGTGCAATTATCAATCTGGATGACTTTACACATGTACAGTTCTTAGAGGATACACTGGGCTATATTCCGGAAACAATCTGTTGTCGTTTCAATCCGGGTGGAGTCTATGAAGTCAGCAATGGTATCATGGATAACCCTGGAGATGCAAAGTATGGTATGACCAGAGAACAGATTGTGGAAGCTTATAAGATTTTGAAGCAGAAAGGTGCAAAACACTTTGGAATTCATGCATTTCTTGTAAGTAATACTGTAACGAATGATTATTATCCGGCACTGGCCAAGACATTATTTGAGCTTGTTGTCGAGATTTCCAAGGAAACCGGATGCAAGTTTGATTTCATCAATCTTTCCGGTGGCGTTGGTATCCCATATCGTCCGGATCAGACACCGAATGATATCTATGCAATCGGTGAAGGCGTGCACAAGGTCTACGATGAGATTCTTGTACCGGCAGGTATGGGAGATATTAAGATTTTCACAGAGATGGGTCGTTTCATGATGGGACCTTATGGAGCACTGGTTACCAGAGCGATTCACGAGAAGCATACATATAAGGAATATATTGGTGTAGATGCCTGTGCGGCAAATCTTATGCGTCCTGCAATGTATGGTGCATATCATCATATTACTGTCATGGGCAAGGAAGATGCGCCATGTGATCACATGTATGATGTTACAGGTTCTCTTTGTGAGAATAATGATAAATTTGCGATTGACCGTATGCTTCCTGAGATTGAAAAGGGAGATCTTCTCTTTATTCACGATACGGGGGCTCACGGTTCTTCCATGGGATATAACTATAACGGAAGACTCTGGTCAGCAGAGGTTCTCTTACATGAGGACGGATCTTATGAAATGATTCGTAGAGCACAAACTGCCAGAGATTACTTCAGAACTTTGGATTGTTTTCCGATATATAAGGAAATAGATTTTGACCTTAAAAAATAAGGGGTGGTAACATGAAATTTAGGAGATTAGACGAAAATTCTATACGCTGTATCATTTCCAAGGAAGAAATGGATGAGCATGGCATCGGTATCGATGATTTAATGGATGACCGAGAGAAGGCGGAATCATTCCTTCGCTATGTTCTTCATGAAGCGGACGAGGAGCTGGATTTCAAGACGGATGCAGAATCAATTAATGTACAGCTTACAGTGACTCCTTCCGGAGATGTTTCCATGATGATTACGGATGATGCACAGTCAGCTATTAACCATATGATTTCTCAATTCAAGGATTCCATCAAGGATATCAAAGAAATGATTGAGGAGAGTGAAGGCGAGGCCGGTCGCATCCGCAGAACAGAGATTGACGATGCGCTTGTATCAAAGTGGAAGCCGGAAGTCTTTGACAAGGAAGATAGTAAAAAGAGCCATAAGAAAGAAGATGGCAAGGAATCTCCTGAAGAAATGTTGGAAACCACTATCTGGATGGAGTTTAAGAGCATGGACAAGGCAATGCGTCTTGCACATATTGCAGAGGAACTTCAGAATAATGAGTCCTCTCTTTATAAGTACCGTGGAACTTACTATCTGAAGCTTCCTTTAAATGCACCGAGAAAGGACGTAGCGCGTCTGGCATTTGCATTCGGTGAGTACTGTGACAAGATGTATTATGAGACACCGGAGTCACTTAGTATTGTGGAGCATGGACAGTGTCTGGTTCATGGAAATGCATTAGAAGTCCTTCAGAAATTGTAGTTAATAAAAGTTTAATAAATAGGGGATGGACGTCAAATTGTGTAAATTGTATTCCAAAATACCCTAATTATTAAAATTGAATATGAATTGTCAATGGCGATAATCCTTGTATTTACTAGGGCTATCGCCATTTCTTGTATATAATCGTCGGATTTTAACAAACAATTCGATAAAATACAACAGCTTTGACACTTTTTTACAAAAATCTACGTATATATAGAAAAACTATGGTCAATTTTGCAAAGTAAAGCGCATTTTTTGCGCTTCAACAGTTTTATCAAAAAAATGTAATTGTGAGTATTCACAAAACTTGAGCCGATAAATTGTTAAAATTGTGCAAAAAAGAAGAAAAATTAAGGAAATTAGACACTGACGAGTGGTCAGTCCAAGTGATTGACTTAATTCCCGGCGGTGCTAAAATCAATACATCGAAATAGGAAGGGAGGAAAGCAGATGGATGCTCTTGTAGAAAATCTACTGGAAGAGCTAAACTGTGAGACCGTTTTTACAATTCCTTTATTCGGAGGGATTCCGGTTTCGGAATCCGTTGTAGTTACTTGGATTATCATGGCAGTACTATTCTTGCTCTGTTTTATATTGGTTCGAAACTTAAGTGTGGAGAATCCAAGCAAGAAGCAGCTTGCCCTTGAAGGATCCGTCAAGTGGCTCTACGATTTCTTCGATGATATTATGGGTGGCGAAGGTAAAGAGTACTATTTTTACCTGATGGCAGTTATGGTATACATCGGAATCGCAAATCTAATTGGTATGATTGGATTTAAACCACCTACAAAAGATGTAAATGTAACTGCGGCACTGGCAATCATGAGTATTATCCTCATTAACGTTTCCGGTTTCCGTAAGAAGGGCGGCAAAGGATGGCTTAAGAGCTTTGTTGAGCCTATACCAATCATTATGCCGATCAACATTCTAGAACTCTTTATTAAACCGTTGTCACTGTGTATGCGACTATTCGGTAATGTCCTAGGTGCGTTTGTAATCATGGAACTTTTAAAACTTGTTGTTCCAGCGGTTGTCCCAGTAGTATTCAGTCTATACTTTGATATTTTTGATGGACTGATTCAAGCTTATGTTTTTGTATTCCTTACAGGTTTATTTATGAAGGAAGCAATGGAGTAGCGAAAAAGATATTATTTTGAGTTAAAAGGAGATATTTATTATGTCAACAGGATTATTTGTAGCAATTGGTGCAGGTGTAGCAGTATTAACAGGTATTGGTGCCGGTATTGGTATCGGTAAGGCAACTAGCTCAGCAGTAGATGCAATCGCTAGACAGCCAGAGGCTGAAAGCAAGATTTCTAAGAACTTACTTCTTGGTTGTGCTCTTGCCGAAGCAACAGCTATCTACGGTTTCGTAGTAGCTCTTCTTATTATCCTTATGCTTGGCTAATTTATTTTTCCTTCGGAAAGATAGATTTGGAAGTTCGTAGGATAGAAGGAGTAAGAATATGATTAATACATCATTACCAACGTTTATTTTTACCATTATTAACATCCTCGTACTTTTTGTAGGACTTAAGATGTTCTTATTCAAACCGATTATGGAAGTTTTGAATAAGAGAGAAGAGATGGTTCAGGCGCAGTTTGCTAGTGCCAAGAGTGCAGAAGAGTCTGCCATGAACCTGAAGAAGGACTATCAGGATAAGCTGCGAGATGCTTCAAAGACTGCAGAGCAGATGGTAAATGAAGCGAAGGATCGAGCTGAACAGGAACGCGAGAAGTTACTGGATGAGGCTCGTTTAGAATCTGAAAAGATGCTGGATAAAGCGAAAGCTGATATTGCTGCAGAGCAGAGACGCGCGGAAGAGAGCGTTAAAGACGAAATCTCCAAGCTGGCAATTGCTGCAGCAAGAAAGATTATAAAGACAGGTGATCAGAGTGACGCAGGAAGCAATTAATATGGCGAAAGCCCTGTACGATCTCACAGATCAGATTTCTGACTGGGAATTATTGGAAGAGATTTTTTCTTCTCAGGAGCTGATTGACGTATTGTCCAGCCCTACCATTTCCTTGGATAAGAAATGGAACATCTGTGATAATCTTGCAGAGAAAACAGGCATGAACAAGCTCTGTAATAACTTCGTAAAGATGATGTGCAAAATCGGTGAAATCGATGAGATATCAGATATTCTTCTGGCATATCGCAATCGATGGGATAGAGAACATCATGTAGTGCGTCCGGAGGTCATTGTGGACAAGGATCCAAGTGCAGAGCGCATGGATGAGATTCAGAAGTTATTGAGAGAACAGTATCCGGATTCTGAGATTCAGATGAATCTTAGAGTAGATCCAGAGATTATGGGTGGATATGTAATCCGCGTTGATCATCATGAACTGGATCGAAGTTATGAAGGATATTTGAAGCAGTTAGAAAATAAATTAAGCAGGAGGTGAACTCTGTGGGAGCAATAAGCGCTACAGATATTATCTCCATTATTAGACAGGAAATTGAAGATTTCGAATGGAATGAAGAAAGCCGTGAAACCGGTGAAGTCATCTGGGTAGGTGACGGAATCGTAACTGTTTACGGAATCGATCATGCCATGTATGGCGAAATCGTTATTTTCGATAATGGAGTTAAGGGCATGGTTCAGGATATCCGCCAGAATGAAATTGGTGTTATCCTCTTCGGTAGAGATACCGGTATTAAAGAAGGAACTCGTGTCTCAAGAACAAAGAAAAAAGCAGGTATCCCGGTAGGCGATGCGTTTGTAGGACGTGTTATCAATGCACTTGGTGAACCTGTAGATGGCAAGGGCGAAATTAAAGCAGATGGATATAATCCAATCGAAAATGAAGCCCCTGGTATTGTAGATCGTAAATCGGTAGATACCCCTATGGAAACAGGTATCTTGGCTATTGATTCAATGTTCCCAATTGGTCGTGGACAGCGAGAATTGATTATCGGTGATCGTCAGACAGGTAAGACAAGTATCGCAACAGACACAATTTTGAATCAGAAGGGCAAGGATGTAATCTGTATCTATGTTGCAATCGGTCAGAAAGCATCTACTGTTGCTAAAGTAGTATCTATGTTAGAAAAACACGGAGCTATGGAGTACTCAATTGTACTTTCTTCCACAGCTTCCGATCCTGCATCTTTGCAGTATATTGCACCATATGCCGGCACAGCACTTGGTGAATATTTCATGGCAAAGGGCAAGGATGTTTTGATTGTATATGATGATTTATCAAAGCATGCGGTTGCTTATCGTGCGATTTCTCTTCTGTTAGAGAGATCTCCGGGACGTGAAGCATACCCTGGTGATGTATTCTACTTACATTCAAGATTGTTGGAGCGTTCCAGTCGTCTTTCTGATGAACTTGGTGGAGGTTCTATGACAGCCCTTCCAATCATCGAAACACAGGCCGGCGATGTATCTGCATATATTCCTACCAATGTTATTTCTATTACAGATGGTCAGATTTTCCTTGAGTCAAATCTGTTCTTCGAGGGTATGAGACCTGCTGTTAACGTTGGTTTATCTGTATCCCGTGTAGGTGGTGCAGCTCAGACTAAGGCTATGAAGAAATCTTCCGGTTCTCTTCGTATTGACCTGGCTCAGTTTAGAGAAATGGAAGTCTTCACACAGTTCGCATCTGATTTGGATGACCAGACCAAGGCACAGCTGAAGCATGGTTCCGCTCTGATGCAGCTCCTGAAGCAGCCACTTTGCAAGCCAATGGCATTGCATGAACAGGTTATGACATTGATTCTTGCAAATCATAATTTCTTTGATTTGTTTGATACAAATAAGGTTAAGGAAGCTCAGGCAGATGTTCTGTCCTTTATGGACAGCACTCATGCGGCAATCGGTGAGAGAATTGAGAGCGAGAAAGCCATCAATGACGAAATCGTATCTGATATTCTTGCTGCTGCAGAGGAATACAAGAAGAGCAGAAACCTCGTAGAAGCTGAAGTGTAAGGTGATACTATGGCAAACACAAAAGAGATCAAGGATCGTATGAAATCCATCGAAGATACATTGAAGATTACCAATGCAATGTACATGATTTCATCATCCAAATTGAAAAAAGCGAAGAAAAGCCTCGAGGAAACAGAGGGCTATTTCTATACTCTGCAGTCTGCCATGGCACGAATCTTAAGACATATTCCGGACCTGGAAAGCCCTTATTTTGTAAATGAACATACAAAGAAGGCTCGTGAAGATAGAACGGTTGGTTTTATTGTTGTCACAGCTGATAAGGGTATGGCCGGTGCATATAACCACAACGTACTTAAGCTGGCGGAGCAGAAGTTGAAGAAGTATGGTAATTCCAAGCTCTTCGTACTTGGTGAGCTGGGTCGTCATTATTTCGAACAGAGAAATATTAAGATTGATCAGCAGTTCAACTATACTGTCCAGAATCCTACGTTGAACAGAGCACGTAACATTTCCGAGACTGTCTTGGAAATGTATCTGCGGGGAGAACTTGACGAGATTAATATCATCTATACAAAGATGGATAATGCAATCTCAAGTTCCGCTCATGTTCAGAAGCTGCTTCCACTTGAGAAGACAGACTTCAAGGTGAATATCCCGGTGGGTATCAAATTAGAGAATTTGAACTTTAACCCTTCTCCGGAAGTGGTTATGGGTCAGATTGCGCCGGATTATGTAGTCGGATTCGTATATGGTGCACTCGTAGAGTCTTATTCCTCAGAGCAGAATGCGCGTATGATGGCTATGGATGCTGCATCCAAGGCTGCGAAAGAGATGCTGAAGGAATTGGATATTTTATATAACCGCGCAAGACAGGCGGCAATCACACAGGAGATTACCGAAGTCTGTGCAGGTGCAAAAGCGCAGAAACGTAAGAAGAGAAGATAAGAAAGGAGGCATTCATAAATTGAAAACAGGTAAGATTGTACAGGTTATGGGACCTGTCGTCGATGTTCAGTTTGCTGACAGTGATTTGCCAGCGATTAAGGATGCCCTTGAAGTAGATAATGGCGGTAAGCGTAGTGTAATGGAAGTTGCACAGCATATCGGAAATGATACCGTTCGCTGTATCATGTTAGCATCCTCAGAAGGACTTCACAGAGATATGGAAGTTGTAGCTACAGGTGCTGGTATCAAGGTACCGGTTGGTGAGCAGACACTTGGACGTCTCTTCAATGTTCTTGGAGAAACTATCGATAATAAAGAAGAATTAAAGGATGGCGAGCAGTGGGTAATCCACAGAGAGCCACCTACATTTGAAGACCAGTCTCCGGCTGTTGAAATTCTGGAAACAGGTATCAAGGTAATTGACCTCTTAGCTCCATATGCTAAGGGTGGTAAGATTGGTTTGTTCGGTGGTGCCGGTGTAGGTAAAACCGTATTAATCCAGGAGTTAATCCGTAACGTAGCTACAGAGCACGGTGGATACTCTATCTTTACAGGTGTTGGAGAACGAAGCCGTGAAGGTAACGATCTCTGGACAGAAATGGGTGATTCAGGAGTACTTGACAAGACAGCGCTAGTGTTTGGTCAGATGAACGAACCACCTGGAGCTCGTATGAGAGTTGCTGAAACAGGTCTTACAATGGCAGAATATTTCCGTGATGAGAGACATCAGGATGTGCTTCTCTTCATCGATAATATTTTCCGTTTCACACAGGCTGGTTCAGAGGTATCTGCACTTCTTGGACGTATGCCATCCGCTGTAGGTTACCAGCCAACACTGGCTACAGAAATGGGTGAATTACAGGAGAGAATTGCTTCTACAAAGAGTGGTTCTATCACATCCGTACAGGCTGTTTACGTACCTGCGGATGATTTAACTGACCCGGCTCCTGCTACAACATTCGCACACTTGGATGCTACAACTGTTCTTTCTCGTAAGATTGTAGAACAGGGTATCTATCCTGCAGTTGATCCTCTGGAATCTTCTTCTAGAATTCTGGAACCGGATGTTGTTGGTGAAGAGCATTACACTGTTGCTCGTCAGGTACAGGAAATCCTCCAGAAGTACAAGGAATTGCAGGATATCATCGCAATTCTTGGTATGGAAGAACTTTCTGATGAAGATAAGATGACAGTATTCAGAGCACGTAAGATTCAGAGATTCCTGTCTCAGCCATTCCATGTTGCTGAAACATTTACAGGTATCCAGGGTGTTTACGTACCTCTTGCTGAGACAATCAAGGGCTTTAAGGCCATTATTGACGGTGAGATGGATGAATATCCGGAAGCTGCATTCTTCAATGTCGGTACAGTAGAGGATGTTAAGAAGAAAGCAGAGAGCATGAAGGCTGAAGCCTAAGGAAGAGTGAAACTATGAGTAGTACTTATTATGCTAAGATCATAGCTGCAGACGGAGTGTTCTTTAAGGGACAGATTCGTTCGCTGATTATCCCGGAAATCGATGGTGAGAAGGAAATTCTTGCACATCATGAAGATATGGTTATTGCCGTATATGATGGTGAGCTTCGTTTCCAGGAATCAGAAGGTGCAGAGTGGAGAAAAGCGGTAATTGGTAGAGGTTTCTTAGAGATTGCCAACAACCGAGTAACTCTTCTTGTGGAATCTGCTGAGCGTCCGGAAGATATTGATATTGCCAGAGCAAAAGCTGCCAAGGAACGTGCAGAAGAGCAGATGCGCCAGAAGCAGAGTGTTCAGGAATACTATCATTCCTCTGCATCACTTGCCAGAGCCATGGCTCGACTGAAGGTTGCATCCGGCGGTAAGCATGGTATCAATTTCAGTGAATGATCGTATCATTATATAAATCTGTTGGTAAAGTCAGAGACGAATAGTCGTCTCTGGCTTTTTTATTGTTTCAAGATAATACACCACTGGGAATAAACGCCGGATTCTGTTATTATTAAACAGTGAAAAGTAGGAAGGTGAAAAGAATGAAAGTCATATTTTTTGATATTGATGGTACGCTTGTGCCTTTTGATGGAGGGATTTCAGAGTCTACTAAAAAAGCTATAAATCTGGCAAAAGCAAATGGACATAAGATTTTTCTTTGCAGTGGCAGATCACGCACACAGCTTATTGGACCGGTGAAAGAACTTCCGTATGATGGAATCGTAGCTGCTGCCGGCGCTTGTATTGAGATTGGCGGAAAATTGATGCACGAAGAAGTGATTGACCAGGAACATGAAGAACGTTTCCTCAGTTTGTTTGAACATGAAGATATCAGTTTTGGTGTGCAGACAAAAGACGGAATCTATACAACGAAAAGCGGCTATGAAAAGACAAAGGAACGTTTTCTGTTGGCAGGTTGTAATAATGAACAGATGGAAGCCAATATTGCGCTGTTTCATCCGGTAGAGGATTTAAGAAGTTTAGGGCCGGTTGAAAAGCTTTTTTATAATCGTTCCAATTTTGCAATTGATTATATCAAGGAATACTTGGGGGATTATTTCCATGTTGAACTCTCAAGTTTTGACATTCATGATTTATACAGTGGAGAGATTACCATTGAGGGTGTTAACAAAGCCACCGGAATGGAATATGTATTGAATTATTATGGTCTTTCAAGAGAAGATTCTGTAGCTTTTGGAGATGGACCTAATGATCTGGATATGCTTTCCTATGCAAATCTCGGCGTTGCTATGGGAAATGCTATTGAGGATGCCAAGAAGGCAGCAGATTATATTACGGACGATATTTATCATGATGGAATCTACAATGCTATGAAAAAATTTGAATTAATTTAACGATTTTATGTGTAAAAGTAAGAATGCCTAAGGAAACCTCCTTTGGCATTCTTTTTTTTGACATAATCACGAATCTTATATCACCGGTTGAAATATTATTCTAAATCTACTAAGATAGATTCAAGTCAATTGTTGAAGTTTTTCGTTATTTTCACATATGTCTGAAAAATATAACGAATTGTATATACATTTTGCTCTATGGGATGTTCTCATCTCGAAAATGTTACTTTTGACGGTAAAGGAAGGAAAGAAAGAAGATGAAATTGAATGTTGGAGTAATCGGCGGCGACGGTATCGGACCGGAGGTTGTAGCCGAGGCAAAGAAAGTGCTCGATTGTATCGGAGCACATTATGGTCATACTTTTTTATATGATGAAATCTTAATGGGCGGCTGTTCCATTGATGCGACAGGTGAACCACTTACAGATGCAGCAATTGCTCAGGCGAAAGCCAGTGATGCAGTGCTGATGGGTTCAATTGGTGGCAATACAGCGACTTCTCCATGGTATAAGTTACCACCGGAGAAACGACCGGAAGCCGGCCTTCTAAAACTTAGAAAATCCCTGAATTTATTTGCAAATTTACGCCCTGCATATCTCTATAAGGAACTTCGGGAAGCATGTCCTCTGAGAGAGGATATCATAGGCGATGGTTTCGATATGATGATTATGCGAGAGTTAACGGGTGGTTTATATTTTGGTGCGAGAAAGACAGAAGAAGTGGATGGTGTAGTGACAGCTACAGATACACTTACATATAACGAAGAAGAGATTCGACGTATTGCGATTCGTGGTTTCGATATTGCCATGAAGCGTAGAAAAAAAGTTACATCCGTAGATAAGGCCAATGTACTGGATTCCTCCAGACTCTGGAGAAAGATTGTAGAAGAGGTTGCTTTAGATTATCCGGAAGTTACTTATGAGCATATGCTTGTAGACAATTGTGCTATGCAGCTTGTCAAAGATCCTAAGCAGTTTGACGTAATTCTGACGGAGAATATGTTCGGCGATATTCTGTCGGATGAGGCCAGTATGGTGACCGGTTCTATCGGTATGTTAAGTTCTGCAAGTTTAAATGAGACCAAGTTCGGTCTATATGAACCAAGTGGCGGTTCGGCTCCGGATATTGCAGGCAAGGGTATTGCTAATCCAATTGCAACGATTCTTTCGGCAGCGATGATGCTTCGATACAGTTTCGATTTGGACAAAGAGGCAGATGCTATTGAGAATGCAGTTCAGAAGGTTCTCGAGGATGGCTATCGAACAATTGATATTATGCCTCAGGAAGAAGAAAAAAAGGCGACAGTAAAGCAGGTTGGAACCAGAGAAATGGGCGACCTGATTTGCCAGCGTATTCAATAAAAAGTAACAAGAAAGAGGGAATATTAGTATGAAGAGCGACAATATGAAATCCGGCATGCAGCAGGCTCCTGCCAGAAGTTTGTTAAATGCGTTGGGATTTACAGCAGAAGAAATAAAAAAACCGATGGTTGGTATTGTAAGTTCCTACAATGAGATTGTACCGGGACATATGAATATCGATAAGATTGTGGATGCTGTAAAACTCGGTGTAGCGGAAGCAGGAGGAACACCGGTTGTATTTCCGGCTATCGCCGTATGTGATGGAATTGCCATGGGACATGTGGGCATGAAATATTCACTTGTCACAAGAGATCTGATTGCAGATTCTACGGAGTGTATGGCAATTGCACATCAGTTTGATGCCCTGGTTATGGTTCCAAACTGTGACAAGAATGTTCCTGGACTTTTAATGGCCGCAGCCAGAATTAATGTCCCTACCGTATTTGTTTCCGGAGGTCCAATGCTTGCCGGCCATGTACATGGTCAGAAGAGATCTCTGTCTTCTATGTTCGAGGCAGTTGGCTCTTATGCAGCCGGTACCATGACGGAGGATGATGTACGTGATTTCGAAGAGAATGTTTGCCCTACATGCGGTTCTTGCTCCGGTATGTATACTGCCAACTCCATGAATTGCCTGACAGAGGCTCTTGGTATGGGACTTGGTGGAAATGGTACAATTCCTGCAGTTTATTCTGAGAGACTTCGTCTTGCCAAGAGAGCCGGATATGCTGTTATGGATATGCTGAAGAAGGATATTCGACCAAGAGATATTATGACAAAGGATGCAATTATCAATGCATTAACCGTAGATATGGCACTGGGATGTTCCACAAATTCCATGCTTCATCTGCCTGCAATCGCTCATGAAGTGGGATTTGATTTTGATATCTCCTATGCCAATCCAATCAGTGAGAAGACACCTAACCTGTGTCATCTTGCACCGGCAGGTCCAACTTATATGGAGGACTTAAATGAAGCCGGTGGTGTCTATGCAGTTATGAAGGAACTTGCGGATGCAGGTCTGTTAAATACAGACTGTATGACAGTTACAGGCAAGACTGTCGGAGAGAATATTAAGTATGCAGTTAATAAGAATCCGGAGGTTATCAGACCACTGGATAATCCATATAGTAAAACCGGTGGACTTGCCGTATTAAAGGGTAATCTTGCACCGGATGGTTCTGTTGTTAAGCGTTCTGCCGTTGTTCCTGAGATGATGGTTCATCAGGGCCCTGCCAGAGTATTTGACTGTGAAGAAGATGCTATCAAGGCAATTAAAGGTGGTCAGATAGTGGCCGGCGATGTTGTGGTAATTCGTTACGAAGGACCTAAGGGAGGCCCTGGTATGCGTGAGATGTTAAATCCAACATCTGCCATTGCAGGTATGGGTCTTGGCTCAACCGTTGCGTTAATTACAGATGGTCGTTTCTCAGGGGCATCCAGAGGTGCTTCTATTGGTCATGTATCACCGGAGGCAGCTGTTGGTGGACCAATTGCACTTGTAGAAGAGGGCGATCAGATTGCTATCGATATTCCAAATATGACAATTCAGCTTTTGGTTGACGATGCTGAACTTGAGAAGAGAAGAGCGGCATGGACACCTAGAGAACCAAGGGTGACAACAGGATATCTTGCAAGATATGCCTCCATGGTTACTTCAGGTAATCGAGGAGCAATCCTAGAAGTGCCTAAGGCATAACGATAGAACGCGGGAAGTAACATTTCCTGTAAGTTGGGAAGGAAAGAAAAAGATGCAGTTAAGTGGAGCAGAGATTGTAATCGAATGTCTGAAAGAGCAGGGGGTAGATACCGTATTTGGTTATCCCGGCGGTGCAATCTTAAATGTATACGATGCACTTTATAAACATAAAAATGAAATCCGTCACGTGCTGACAAGTCATGAGCAGGGCGCATCCCATGCGGCAGACGGATATGCAAGATCCACGGGCAAGGTAGGCGTATGCTTTGCCACAAGTGGTCCCGGAGCTACAAATCTGGTTACAGGTATTGCTACGGCTTATATGGATTCTGTGCCGATGGTGGCGATTACCTGCAATGTTACAGTGCCACTTCTGGGCAAGGACAGTTTCCAGGAAGTGGATATTGCCGGTGTGACTATGCCGGTAACCAAGCACAATTTCATCGTAAAAGATGTGCATAAATTGGCAGAGACTCTTAGAAGAGCGTTTAAAATTGCAAAAGAGGGCAGACCCGGACCGGTACTTGTGGATATCACCAAGGATGCAACCGGAAATAAGTGTGAATATAAGCCGGCTGTACCGGGAGAGAAGACAAAGACTATCAATGCCTCGGATTTGAAAAGAAGTCAGGAAACCGGAGTTGAGGCAATTGAGGAAATGATACATCGTATCAAGAAATCGAAGAGACCTTTTATCTTCGTCGGCGGTGGTGCCATTATCTCGGGAGCCTCGGAGGAGCTGGCAAAGTTTGCAGAACTTGTGGATGCACCGGTTTGCGATTCCCTTATGGGCAAGGGAGCATTTGATGGAACAAATGAACGTTATACCGGAATGCTTGGTATGCATGGTACCAAGACATCGAATCTGGGTGTAAGTGATTGCGATTTACTGATTGCCATCGGAACGAGATTTTCGGATCGTGTTCTCGGCAATCCTAAGAAATTTGCGGAGAAGGCCAAGATTGTACAAATCGATATTGATCCGGCTGAAATCAATAAGAATATTGTCGTTGATACTCAGGTGATCGGTGATGTTAAAACTGTATTGGCAGAAGTGAATTCGCTTCTGGATAAGCAGAATCACGGAGAATGGATGAAGCATATCAGTGAACTGAAGAAGAAATTCCCGACGGTTGTACCGGAAGAAGGATTAACCGGTCCTTTTGCGGTGAATTATATCTATGAGAAGACTGCCGGAGATGCTGTGATTGTTACAGAAGTTGGACAGCATCAGATGTGGGCAGCGCAATATTATAAATACAAGAGTCCGAGACATTTCTTAAGTTCCGGTGGACTTGGAACCATGGGATACGGACTGGGGGCTGCGATTGGTGCGCAGATTGGTAACCCTGACAAGAAAGTTATAAACATTGCCGGAGACGGTTGTTTCCGTATGAATATGAATGAACTTGCAACAGCAGCAAGAGAGAAATTGCCATTGATTGAGGTGGTTATGAATAATCACGTTTTGGGTATGGTTCGTCAGTGGCAGGACCTCTTTTACGGGAAACGTTACTCCAGCACAATTCTGGACGATGGCGTAGACTTCGTAAAGCTGGCTGAGGCGCTTGGTGCGACGGGGTATCGTGCTACGAGTCAAAAGGAGTTCATGGAAGTATTTGACAAGGCAATGGAGGCTGATGGGCCGGTACTCATTGATGTAATTGTTGGTTCGGATGACAAGGTTTGGCCGATGGTTGCACCGGGTACACCAATTAGTGACTGTTTTGATGAGGTTGATTTAAAGGAGAAAGAAAATGAGTAGAG
Source organism: Lachnospiraceae bacterium (assembly GCA_017392525.1). GTDB lineage: Bacteria > Bacillota > Clostridia > Lachnospirales > Lachnospiraceae > FD2005. The sequence goes on along the minus strand of JAFOVD010000002.1, from coordinate 12,401 downwards.
TTTACAACTTTTCTGCGGGACCTGCGGTTCTGCCGGAAGAAGTATTGAAGGAAGCACAAGCGGACATGTTGGATTACAAGGGCTGTGGTATGTCGGTAAATGAGATGTCCCACCGTTCTAAGATGTTTGATGATATTATCAAAACTGCAGAATCGGACTTCCGTGAACTCGTTGGAGTACCGGATAATTACAAGGTTTTATTCTTACAGGGTGGCGCTTCTCAGCAGTTTGCTGCGATTCCAATGAACCTGATGAAGAATAAGAAGGCTGGCTATATTATTACTGGTCAGTGGGCTAAGAAGGCTGCTGCTGAAGCAAAGCAGTATGGTGAGGTTGTAGAACTTGCATCCTCTGCCGATAAGACATTCTCGTATATTCCGGATGTATCCAATCTTCCAATTACTGAAGATATGGATTATGTATATATCTGCCAGAACAATACAATCTACGGAACAAAATATCCTGAACTTCCGGATACCAAGGGGGTTGATTTGGTCAGTGATGTTTCTTCCATGTTCTTATCTGAACCAATGGACGTTTCCAAATACGGTATCGTCTACGGTGGTGTTCAGAAGAATGTAGGACCAGCAGGACTTGTAATTGATGTGATCCGTGAGGATTTGATTACAGATGACTGCCTGCCGGGAACACCAACTATGTTAAAGTTCAAGACACAGGCAGACAATGACAGCTTATATAACACACCAAACTGCTGGTCAATCTATATCTGCGGCCTGGTATTCAAGTGGTTAAAGAATATGGGCGGTCTGGAAGTTATGAAGCAGAGAAATGAAGAAAAGGCTGCAATCCTCTACAATTATCTGGATCAGTCAAAGTTATTTAAGGGAACCGTTGAACCAAAGAGCAGATCTCTTATGAATGTACCTTTCATTACAGGAGATGCAGATTTGGATGCGAAGTTCGTAGCAGAGTCCAAGGCAGCCGGTCTTGAGAATTTAAAGGGACATCGTACAGTCGGCGGTATGAGAGCAAGTATCTACAACGCTATGCCTAAGGCCGGTGTAGAAGCACTTGTAAACTTTATGGAAGACTTTGAAAAGAAAAATCTGAAATAGTATCAGGGGTTTTACAGGAGGAAAGAAAAAAGATGTTTACATATCATTGCTTAAATCCGATTTCCGCAAAGGGTCTGGATTTATTCGATACAAATTATAAGAAGACAGAAGCATTGGAAGAAGCAGATGCGGTACTGGTTCGTTCTGCGAAGATGCATGATCTGGAATTGCCAAAGAATCTCAAGGCTGTAGCAAGAGCAGGTGCCGGTGTTAACAATATTCCGCTGGACAAGTGTGCAGAGGCCGGTGTCGTAGTTTTCAATACACCGGGAGCCAATGCCAATGCGGTTAAGGAACTGGTTCTCTCCGGTATGCTTCTCGCTTCCAGAGATATTATTGGCGGTAATACATGGTGTGAAGAGAACAAGGAAGATCCTGAAATCGGTAAGACGATGGAAAAGGCCAAGAAGAACTTTGCAGGTACAGAGCTTGCAGGTAAGACACTGGGTATCATTGGATTAGGTGCTATTGGTGTCAAGGTTGCCAATGCAGCCGTTCATCTTGGAATGGAAGTATATGGTTGTGATCCGTTTATCTCTGTAAATGCAGCCTGGGATCTGTCCAGATCTGTTCATCACAGTGCATCCTATGATGAGATTTTTGAGAAATGTGACTTTATCACAGTGCATGTTCCACTTCTCGACTCAACTAAGAATCTAATCAACAAAGAAGCCATAGATAAGATGAAAGACGGGGTTGTCATCTTAAATTATGCGAGAGATCTTCTGGTTGATGAAGCAGCTGTTTTAGATGCTATTAAGAGTGGTAAGGTTCGTAAGTATGTATCCGATTTCCCTAATCCTGTTACTGCAGGTCAGGAAAATGTTATCCTTACACCTCATCTTGGTGCATCTACAGAAGAGGCAGAAGACAACTGTGCTGTAATGGCTGTTAAGGAAATCAGAGACTTCTTGGAGAATGGTAATATCAAGCATTCCGTTAACTATCCGGATTGTGACAACGGTGTCTGCACATCCGCAGGTCGAATCGGAATTCTTCATAGAAATAACAAGGGTGTTATCGCACAGTTTGCTACCATCCTTGGGGACAGCGATATTAATATTGCAGATATGACAAATAAGAGCCGTGGTGACTATGCATATGCATTGTTGGATTTAGATACTCCGATTTCACCATGTGCTATTGAAAAGCTGAATGCGATTGCAGAAGTTATTCGCGTTCACGTTGTAAAATAGGTTGCTATCTTTTTAAGAGATCAACATATAATGTAGGGTTTTAGAAGAGGGTCTTGCGATTACAGCAGGACCCTTTTCGCTATCATAAAATACAGGGGAATGGCGATTGTTAGCGGTTAAAAGATGTGATAAAATAAACCCTGTATGTCTGTGCTTTTTTATAGCAGATATGCGAAAAATAGGATTTGGAGATGTAGAATATGCAAGGTGAAACTTTGGAAACAGTTACAGAGACGTTAACTACAACACAGCGCCTATTACAGAATATGAATGATGGACTGGTAAAGGATGCGCTATCTAAATTCTTGCCGGATGCGTTTGCATTTCTATGGGCAGTAATTTTTGCACTGATTACATACGTGGTTGGCCGCAAAATAATACTACTCATTTTAAAGATTATACAGAAATCCATGGAGAAGCATGATGTGGATACAGGGGTCAGACAGTTTGTGAACTCTGTTGTCAAAGTGATTCTCTACGTGTTTCTGCTGATTTGTATTCTTAATATTTTCGGAATCGAAACCAGTTCCGTTGCAGCAGGTGTGGCATCCCTGGGATTAACTGCAGGCCTGGCTTTGCAGGGATCACTTTCCAACTTTGCCGGTGGAGTACTGATTCTGGTACTGCATCCATTTGTGGTGGGTGATTATATCATCGAGGATACCCATGGCAACGAGGGTACGGTTACAGAGATTACGATTTTCTATACAAAGCTTAGAACAATAGATAACAAGCTGATTGTAATTCCAAATGGTACGTTGGCGAATAATTCACTGACCAATGCAACCCACAGTGACAGACGACAGATCGATCTGACAGTTTCTATTGGTTACGATGACGATATTAAGAAGGCCAAGAAGATATTGGAGGATTTGGTTTCGGCAGAACCCCGCAGATTTAAAGATATGGATACCAATATCTTTGTCAAGGAGCTGGCAGCAAGTTCTGTAGAACTTGGAATGCGATTCTGGGTACCGACAACAAGCTATTGGAATATTCGATGGGACATGCTGGAAAAGGTCAAATACGCATTTGACGAGAATGGCATTACAATTCCATTCCAGCAGGTTGACGTAAATATGAAGGAGGACAGATAGATTGAAAATACATGAGGCATATGAATTACTTGGACAGGAAGAATTAAAAGATATTCATTCTAATGGATATTTACTCCGACATAAGAAGAGTGGAGCACATATCACTCTGATTGAAAACGATGATGAAAACAAAGTGTTTTATATCGGATTTCGTACACCGGTAAATGATTCAACAGGTGTACCTCATATTATCGAGCATACAGTGTTATGCGGATCGGACAAATATCCTCTGAAAGATCCATTTGTAGAATTGGTTAAGGGATCTTTGAATACATTTTTGAATGCCATGACATATCCGGACAAGACGGTATTCCCGGTGGCATCCACCAATGAAAAGGATTTTGAGAATCTGATGGACGTCTATATGGACGCGGTATTCCATCCGAACATCTATAAGCATGAAGAGATCTTCAAGCAAGAGGGATGGCACTATGAGATGGAATCAGAGGATTCTGAACTTACATTAAACGGTGTTGTATATAACGAGATGAAGGGTGCTTTTTCATCTCCGGATGATGTTCTCCAGCGTGAGATTTTCAACTCTCTTTTCCCTGATACAACATACCATTATGAATCAGGTGGAGATCCTAAGGTGATTCCATCACTGACATATGATGAATTTTTGGATTTTCATAAGAGATATTATCATCCATGCAATTCCTATATTTACCTCTATGGTGATATGGATATGGATGAACGTCTGGATTATCTGGATCGTGAATATTTATCCAAGTATGAGTATTTCGAACTGGATTCTGAGATTAAAGAGCAGAAGGCGTTTGACAAGCCTTTGGAAATAACAAAAGAGTACAGTATCTCCTCAGGGGAAGATACAGATGGTCAGACATATCTGGCTATGAACTTTGTTGTGGGTACAGTATTAGATCCAAAACTCTACCAGGCATTTGACGTGTTGGATTATTCGCTGATCAGTTCGCCGGGAGCTCCTGTGCGTCAGGCACTTTTGGATGCAGGTATCGGTAAGGATATCCAGGGCGGCTATGACAGTGGCACACTTCAGCCAATATTCTCTATTGTTGCCAAGGGTGCACAGCTGTCTCAGAAGGATGAATTCGTTCGGGTAATCATGGATACGCTGAAGAAGATGAGAAATGGATTAAATCACGATGCACTTCGTGCCGCAATCAATAGCTCACAGTTCCGTTATCGTGAAGCGGACTTTGGCGTGTACCCAAAGGGCCTGATTTACGGATTAAATATGCTGGATAGCTGGCTTTATGATAGAGAACAGCCATTTATGCATATGCATGCTATAGAAGTGTTGACAAACCTGATGGAGCAGGTTGATACAGGATATTTCGAGGATCTGGTGCAGGAATATTTCCTGGATAATCATCATGTATCCATCCTCACGGTAAAACCGGAGCCGGGACTTACATCCCAAGAGGATGAAGAACTTAAAAAGAAGCTGGCGGATTACAAGGCAACCCTTACAGATGAGCAGAAGAAGCAGATTGTGGAGGAGACAAAGGCACTTCGCGAGTACCAGCAGAAACCTGAGACCCAGGAGGATCTGGAGAAGATTCCACTTCTGAAGAGATCGGATTTAAGAAAAGAGGTACGTTCACTTCACGTACATCATGAAGAGGCCGGCGATATCAAGGTGCTTCATCATGCACTGGAGACGAATGGAATCCACTACATGAATCTGGTATTTAAGATTGATAATGTTACCAGGGAAGATATTCCACGACTGGGATTCCTTTCCGATATTATCGGACTTACAGATACCGAGAATTACAGCTTCAATGATTTTGCAAATGCGGTAAATATCTACACAGGCGGTATGAGCGCCCAGATTAAGATCTATCCGCATATGGATGGTGAAGTCACACTGGCCTGGGAGGCTAGAACGAAGTTTATCTTCGAGAATTTTGCCAAGGCCACAGAGCTTCTGGAAGAGATGTTATTCCGCTTTGACTTCTCAGATGACAAGCGATTGCATGACCTTTTGAAGCAGAATATTTCACGACTTGAGATGAAGTTCCAGTCAGCCGGACATACTGCGGCAGCTCTTCGTGCGGCAAGTTATTATTCACCTTCCGCTGCTCTTACAGAGGAGTCATCCGGTATCGCATATTATCAGTACCTCAAAGATTTTGAGAGGGATTTCGATAACAAGGTCAAGGTGTTTAGAGAACGTGTTGAGGTTCTTCGCAAGAATATTTTGCGTAAAGAGAATCTGATGGGTGACACAACTGGAAATGATACTGCTCTGGAGCAGATGAAACAGTATATCCCAACTCTTGTGGAGAAGCTTTACGATTCACCTGTGGAACCTGCGAAGCTGATTTTGGACTGTGAGAAGAAGAACGAAGGATTTAAGAATGCAGCCAAGATCCAGTATGTTGCAAGAACCGGTGACTTCACCAAGGCCGGATATCAGTTTAGTGGAGCCATGAAGGTCCTCAAGGTTATTTTGGGATATGATTATTTCTGGCAGAAGATTCGTGTGGAGGGTGGCGCTTACGGATGTATGAGCGACTTCACAAGAGAAGGTCGTATTTCATTTGTATCCTACCGAGATCCGAATCTTGAAAATACATATGATGTATTTGAAAAGACACCGGAGTACTTAAGAAACTTCAAGGTGGATGAGAGAACCATGACAAAATACGTCATCGGTACCATTTCCAATATGGACACACCTCTGACACCATATCAGAAGGGAATCCGAGGTCTGACAGCCTATATGACAGGCGTGTCTATGGAAATGATTCAGAAGACCAGAGATGAAGTTATCAATGCTACTGTCGAAGATATTCAGGCATTGGCAGATGTTGTTGAAAAGACTATGGCACAGGGTTATCTCTGTGTAATCGGTAATGAAGATAAGATTCAGGAGCAGAAAGATATGTTCCAGGAAGTAAAACCGTTGTTTGCATAGTGAATAAGATAGAAAGAAAGGGAGAAATCTATGACCGATACTTTTAAATCGGGCTTTGTTACGATCATTGGTAGACCAAATGTTGGCAAGTCTACACTTATGAATAAACTGATCGGACAGAAAATTGCCATTACATCCAGTAAGCCACAGACCACGAGAAACCGTATTCAGACTGTTTATACAGACTCTGATAAGGGACAGATAGTCTTTCTGGACACACCGGGTATTCATCAGGCCAAGAACAAACTTGGTGAATATATGATGACAGTAGCCAAGAAGACCATGGAGGATGTGGACTGCTTGCTCTGGCTGGTGGAGCCGGATGCGAAAATCAAAAAGGGCGAAGAGGAAATCGCAAATTCTTTGAAGAATGCACGTGTTCCGGTTATTTTGGTTATCAATAAAGTTGATACTATTAAGAAGGATGAAGTATTAGAGGTAATCGATGCTTATCGTAAGCTTCTGGACTTTGCAGAAATCGTACCGGTTTCAGCAATGAAGGGAACCAATACCGACACACTTTTGGATGTGATTTTCAAGTGTCTTCCATTTGGACCAATGTATTATGACGAGGATACCATTACGGATCAGACGGAGCGAGAAATCGTGGCAGAGATGATTCGCGAGAAGGCTCTATATCTTCTGAAGAATGAGGTTCCTCATGGTATTGCAGTTTCTGTAGATCAGATGAAGACAAGAAAGGGCGGCAAGATGGTGGACATCGACGCTACTATTGTCTGTGAGAAGGATTCTCATAAGGGAATTATTATTGGAAAACAGGGCGCGATGCTGAAACGTATCGGTACAGATGCTCGTTATGAGATTGAGCATTTCCTGGATCAGAAAGTAAATCTGAAACTATGGGTAAAGGTAAAGAAGGATTGGAGAGAATCTGATTTCCTGCTTCAGAATTATGGATTTAATAAAAAAGATATCTAAAGCGTAGGAAGAATATATGTCGGAACGTCTATTAGTGGAGGGCATGGTTTTATCGGCGATGCCCATTGGGGAATATGACAAGAGAATAATGATCCTCACCAGAGAACGTGGGCTGATTTCGGCATTTATCCGTGGAGCCAGGAGACCGAACAGTCCCAATCTGGCAGCGGCGAATCCTTTTGCTTACGGAACCTTCGAAATCTATGAGGGACGGAGCAGTTATACGGTTTCCAAAACGGATATCAAAGAGTATTTTCGAGAACTTACCCAGGATCTGGAAATGGTTTACTACGGATTTTATTTTCTGGAGATAGCGGAGTATTATGCTCAGGAGAATATGGATGAGAGACAGAGATTGAAATTGCTTTATCTTACCCTTAAGGTGATGGAGAAGAAAGTTCTGTCCCTTTCACTTATTAAATTTATTTATGAGTTTAAAACGCTGGTTATCAATGGAGAGTATCCCAATGTATATACATGTCAGGTATGTGGGAAAAAAGAAGATCTGCACGCATTTAGCATGAAACATCGAGGGCTGGTATGCGACAGTTGCAGAGAAAAAGAGGGCGGAGAGGTCCTGCAATCCTCGTCAATTTATACGATGCAGTATATTGTAAGTACCCCGGTGGAGAAACTGTATACCTTTAAGTTGTCTGAAGGAGTGCAGTCTGAGTTGATTGAACTTATGAGAATCTATCGGAAACGATACTTTACTCACGTATTTAAGTCCGAGGAGTTCCTTGAAAAAAGCATGTGGTAGTTGTATAATGAACCGCGGTTTATTGCATGGGAGGTTGACATGCGCACAGAAGAGCAGAAGAAAAGGGATATGTTACGCACGCAGCGTAAAGAGGCCCGCATGAAAATTTTGAGAAGACGTAGAAGACTATTGATTGGAGCAATTGTTGCAGTAATCGCTGCAGTAATTCTATTAGTTCTGGCGCTACGTGGTACATTTTATAAAAAAGCCGATACAACAACTTTGAAGTTGAATTCTGACGGAAGTGTTGTATTTGAAGAAGTTACGAAGCTATCAGAGAATTATTATGATGCATCGGACTTGAAGAGCTTTATTAAATCGACAATTAAGGAATACAATGACGAGAATGGCAGTGGTTCTGTAAAACTGAAGTATTTCACATCCAGTGGAGATCAGGTATATTGCAGAACAACCTATAAGTCAGTGGATGTCTATGAGGATTTCACATCCTACTATGCATATGCAGGTACAATTTCTGACGCCACAGATTCTGAAGGATTAGACTTCAATGATTCTTTTGTAAGTGTTTCATCCGGTAAGAAGGGTGATACTGCAAAGGTCAGCAAAGTCACAGAAACAGGTGATAACAATGTTTTGGTGCTTGAAGAAAATTGTACCGTTGTAGTTCCGGGTAACATTTTGTATGTAACTGATAAGGGAACTACAGTATCCGATGATGATACCGTTGTTATTTCTGCTTCAGATACAGACGACGATGCAGTTGTAAGAACCTATATTGTTTACAAATAATAGATTATTTAGATATAAAGAAATGAGGAAGAGAAACATGGAAAAGACAATGGACAAGATCGTAAGCTTGGCTAAGGCAAGAGGTTTTGTTTATCCGGGATCAGAGATCTACGGTGGACTGGCAAACACTTGGGATTATGGTAACCTTGGTGTAGAACTTAAGAACAATGTAAAGAAAGCTTGGTGGAAGAAATTCATCCAGGAAAACAAGTACAACGTTGGTGTTGATTGTGCAATCCTGATGAACCCTCAGACTTGGGTTGCATCCGGACATCTTGGCGGTTTCTCAGATCCTCTTATGGATTGTAAGGAATGTCATGAAAGATTCCGTGCAGATAAGATTATCGAAGATTTCGCACAGGAAAATGGAATCGAATTAAAGACATCTGTTGATGGATGGACAAATGAAGAAATGGAAAGCTGGATCAAGGATCACAATGTTCCATGTCCATCATGTGGAGAACATAACTTCACAGAAATTCGTCAGTTCAACCTGATGTTCAAGACATTCCAGGGTGTAACAGAAGATGCTAAGAATACCGTATATCTTCGTCCTGAAACAGCACAGGGTATCTTCGTAAACTTCAAGAACGTTCAGAGAACATCTCGTAAGAAGATTCCATTTGGTATTGGACAGATTGGTAAGTCATTCAGAAATGAAATCACTCCTGGTAACTTTACATTCCGTACACGTGAGTTCGAACAGATGGAATTGGAATTCTTCTGCGAACCAGGTACCGATTTAGAGTGGTTCCAGTATTGGAGAGCATTCTGCCGTGACTGGTTACTTTCTCTTGGTATTAATGAAGAAAACATGAGACTTCGTGATCATGATGCAGATGAATTATCCTTCTATTCTAAGGGTACAACAGATATCGAATACTTATTCCCATTTGGTTGGGGAGAACTTTGGGGTATCGCAGACCGTACAGATTATGACCTTGGTCGTCACCAGGAAGAATCTAAGCAGGATCTGACATACTTCGATGATCAGAAGAATGAGAAGTATCTTCCATATGTTATCGAACCATCACTTGGTGCAGACCGTGTGGTTCTTGCCTTCCTTTGCGAAGCATATGATGAAGAAAATATCGGAACAGAAGAGAAGCCTGATATGAGAACAGTGCTTCATTTCCATCCAGCTCTTGCACCTGTTAAGATCGGTGTGCTTCCACTTTCTAAGAAGCTCAACGAAGGCGCAGAGAAGGTATTTGAACAGCTTTCTAAGAATTACTATTGTGAATTTGATGATAGAGGAAATATCGGTAAGCGTTACCGTCGTCAGGATGAAATCGGTACACCATTCTGTGTAACATACGATTTCGATTCTGAAGAGGATCATGCAGTTACAGTTCGTGACCGTGACACAATGGAACAGGAACGAATTAAGATTGAAGACCTCGATGCTTACTTCCAGAAGAAGTTTGCTTGGTAATATTTACTAAAAAATATAGAGACGAAAGGTTACATATTGTGACTTTTCGTCTTTTTTTAATTGCATGAGATAGTAAAAGTGATAAAATTATTTGTGTGTGGATAAACACGCATGGGGTGTATATTGTATAGGAGTCGGTTGGGCTCCATGCAATAGTTATATAATGTATAGGAGGAAATTTAAAATGGCAAAATGGGTCTATATGTTTAGCGAGGGAAACGCTAACATGAGAGAACTCCTCGGTGGAAAGGGTGCGAATCTTGCAGAGATGAGCAACATCGGGCTCCCTGTACCACAGGGTTTCACAATTACTACTGAGGCTTGTACACAGTACTATGAGGATGGTCGTAAGATTAACGACGAAATCATGGCACAGGCAATGGAAGGGGTTAAGAAGATGGAAGAGCTGAACGGCAAGAAGTTCGGCGATTTAGATAATCCACTTCTGGTATCGGTACGTTCCGGTGCGAGAGCATCTATGCCTGGTATGATGGACACCATCTTAAACCTTGGACTGAATGACGAAGTAGTAGAAGCCATGATTAAGGGGAATCCAGATCCTAAGTTTGAGCGTTTCGTATATGATTCTTACAGAAGATTTATTCAGATGTTCTCAGACGTAGTAATGGAAGTTGGTAAGAAGTACTTCGAACAGCTCATCGACAAGATGAAAGAAGAGAAGGGTGTTAAATATGATGTTGAGCTTGATGCTCAGGATCTTAAAAAATTGGCAGAACAGTTTAAGGCAGAATACAAGAAACAGCTGGGTGAAGATTTCCCATCCGATCCGGTAGAGCAGTTAAAGCTTGCTATTGAAGCTGTATTCCGTTCTTGGGATAACCCACGTGCGAATGTCTATCGTCGTGATAATGATATCCCATATTCCTGGGGAACAGCTGTTAACGTCATGCCAATGGTATTTGGTAATTTAAATGATAACTCTGGTACAGGTGTTGCATTCACACGTGATCCTGCAACCGGAGAGAAGAAGCTGATGGGGGAATTCCTTACCAATGCACAGGGTGAGGACGTAGTTGCCGGTGTTCGTACACCAATGCCAATCTCCCAGATGGAAGAGAAATTCCCAGAAGCTTATAGTGATTTCATCAAGGTATGCCATACTTTGGAAGATCATTATCATGACATGCAGGATATGGAATTTACTGTTGAAAATGGTAAGCTCTATATGCTTCAGTGTCGTAATGGTAAGAGAACAGCGCATGCAGCTCTTAAGATTGCTTGCGATTTAGTAGATGAAGGAATGAAGACAGAGGAAGAAGCAGTTGCTATGATCGATCCTCGTAACTTAGATACACTTCTTCATCCACAGTTTGATACAGCTGCACTTAAGGCAGCAACACCACTCGGCAAGGGCTTGGGAGCATCTCCTGGTGCTGCTTGTGGTAAGGTCGTATTTACAGCAGAAGATTCTGTAGAATGGGCTGCTAAGGGCGAGAAGGTAATCCTGGTTCGTCTTGAGACATCACCAGAAGATATCACAGGTATGAAGTCTGCTGAGGGTATCTTGACCGTTCGTGGTGGTATGACAAGCCACGCTGCAGTAGTTGCCCGTGGTATGGGTGAATGCTGCGTTTCCGGATGCGGCGATATCATTATGGATGAAGAGAATAAGAAGTTCACATTAGCTGGAAAGACATTCCACGAGGGCGATTTCATTTCCATTGATGGTACTACTGGAAATATCTACGAAGGTATTATCAAGACAGTGGATGCACAGATTGCCGGTGAATTCGGTCGCATCATGGGATGGGCTGATAAGTTCAGAAAATTAAAGGTTCGTACCAATGCGGATACGCCAACCGATGCAAAGAAGGCTCGTGAACTTGGCGCACAGGGTATTGGACTTTGCCGTACAGAGCATATGTTCTTCGATGAAGACAGAATCGCTGCCTTCCGTGAGATGATTTGCTCTGACACAGTAGAAGATCGTGAGAAGGCTCTGGATAAGATTCTTCCATATCAGCAGAGTGACTTTGAACAGTTATTCGAAGTAATGGAAGGGGATCCGGTAACGATCCGTTTCTTAGATCCACCACTTCATGAATTCGTTCCGAATACAGAGGAAGAAATCAAGAAACTTGCAGATGCACAGGGTAAGACCGTAGAAGATATCAAGGCCATCATCTCTGGCTTGAAGGAATTCAACCCAATGATGGGACACAGAGGATGCCGTCTTGCGGTAACATATCCTGAAATTGCAGCTATGCAGACAAAGGCTG
>JAFOVD010000022.1 GCA_017392525.1 Lachnospiraceae bacterium | reverse complement strand
TGAAGTGAACTTAGAAAAATAGAAGCAGGTTTTGTTATATATAAGCATGCGCCGCCAGGACGGCGGCGCAAGTGGTCACCTGAAACACGATGTTGAATGTGCCACGGTGCTTATATATACAAAACCTGCTTCGTAATTTTTTCTTAGTGAACGTAACAGGAACGCAAGTATCAGAAAATACCTCGAAGTCTATATGTTATTTCCAGATGTGTTTGTGCCTCAATTACACCAGCGCCAAAATTGCAAAGCCAAGGTAAGAACACGCGCAAAAAAATCCCCCAGAGGGGAACCTCCGGGGGAAATGGGTACTAAGGGATTTTATATTCTATACCTTCTAAAAAACTTCAAGAAGTAATTTAAAACTAGAATAATGAACCAAGGCTGATGAACAGTGGAGCAAATACAAGAGATACTACTGTCATAAGCTTGATTAAGATGTTAATAGCTGGGCCTGATGTATCCTTGAATGGATCACCAACAGTATCACCAACTACGGCTGCGTGGTGAGCTTCAGAGCCCTTACCACCATTGTTACCTGCTTCGATGAACTTCTTAGCGTTATCCCATGCGCCACCTGCGTTTGACATGAAGATTGCCATAAGTACACCAGAAACAAGAGCACCTGCAAGCATACCACCAAGAGCGTCTGTACCAAGAAGAAGGCCAACAACGATTGGAGAAGCTGCTGCAAGGATACCAGGAATAATCATTTCATGAAGAGCAGCCTGTGTAGAAATACCTACGCAACGCTTGTAATCTGGCTTGCTTGTTCCAGCAAGGATTCCAGCATCTTCATGGAACTGACGACGAACTTCTTCTACCATCTGGTAAGCTGCCTTAGAAACAGACTCCATAGTAAGAGCTGAGAATAAGAATGTAAGCATACCACCAACAAGAAGACCGATAACTACCTTTGGATCCATAATATCGATAGACTCAAGCTTAACTGCCTGTGCATAAGATACGAACAGAGCAAGTGCTGTAAGAGCTGCAGATCCGATAGCGAATCCCTTACCGATAGCAGCTGTAGTATTTCCTACAGAATCAAGTGTATCTGTGATGTCACGAACGCTTTCATCAAGACCTGACATCTCAGCGATACCACCAGCATTATCAGCGATTGGACCATATGCATCAACAGCGATTGTAGAACCTGTTGTTGCAAGCATACCAACTGCTGCAAGAGCGATACCGTAAAGTCCACATAACTGATATGCAACTAAGATACCGATACAGATGCAAAGAATAGGTACTACTGTAGACTTCATACCAACAGCAAGACCGGAGATGATAGTTGTACCAGCACCAGTTTCAGACTGCTTTGCAATACCCTGTACAGACTTGAACTTATCAGAAGTAAATACTTCTGTAATCTTACCAATAATACCGCCTACTGCAAGACCAAAAACAATAGCGATAGCTGGCTTATAGTCATTTAACATTGTGTGTGAAAGAACGAATGCTGCAATGATCATAAGAGCATATGCAACATAACTTCCTGTATTAAGAGCCTTCTGTGGGTTTCCACCTTCAGAACCACGTACAAAGAATGTACCAATGATAGAAGCAATGACACCACAAGCTGCAAGTACGAGTGGGAAGAATGCTCCCTTTACTGCTAAATCTGTACCTGCATATGTAGCTACACCAAGAGTTACTGCAGAAACAAGTGCTCCTACATAAGACTCGAAAAGGTCAGCTCCCATACCTGCAACGTCACCTACATTATCACCTACGTTATCGGCGATTGTAGCTGGGTTACGTGGATCATCTTCAGGAATGTTATTTTCTACCTTACCTACAAGGTCAGCACCTACATCGGCTGCCTTTGTATAGATACCACCACCTACACGAGCGAAAAGCGCTACTGTAGATGCACCAAGTGAGTAACCGAACAGGATTTCTGTATCACCAGTGAATGCATAGATAACACTGACACCAAGAAGACCAAGTCCAACTACTGCGAATCCCATAACGGCACCACCACGGTAAGCTACGTTAAGGGCCTTAGCCATACCGGATTCCTTAGCAGCATTTGCTGTACGAACGTTTGCTAATGTTGCAACTCTCATACCGCAGAAACCAGCTAAGATTGAGAAGCCAGCACCAAAAAGGAAGCATACAGCCTCAACCCAGTTATGAAGTGCAAATCCTAATATTAAGAAAAGGACTGCGATAAAGATTACGAGTACTTTGTACTCAGAAACGAGAAATGCATTTGCACCTTCTCTGATTGCAGCCGCAATTTCACTCATGCGGTCTGTTCCCTCATTCTGCTTCTTAACAGTTAAAGCATTGATCACTGCAAATAAAAGAGCGACTACTGCTACAAGAGGGACTAAAATCTGTAATGTTGACATATTTTGTTTTTCCTCCTTGACTTGTCATATTATTCTGACAGTCGATTTCGATTTTACCATAAGAGGAGTCTTTAAGAAAAGCAATTTGGGGATTTTGCACGTTTTGCACTTGATTTTTCGATTATATATGGTTTTTCTGTACACTTTTATTTCTTTCTGTCAACCGGTTGACATACAAAGTGCACAATTTTCTTCTGGGATTGGTGGATTTTGTCTATGTGTTTTGCATAGTCATTTCCATCCAATTCCCTTGTTTTCAGATTTTTTTTGTGGTTAAATCGTAGAGGATTTAGATTATGAAATATGGGAATTATGGTAAATTCTGAGAATAGTATTTTGACAAAGAAAAGAGAATATCATGAATAAGAAATTAGAAAACTCAATCGAAGATGAACTGAAATATCTCAAACAAGCGAAAGAGCTAGTTGATAAAGATATCGAGGGAAAAAAGGAACTTCTTGATAAAGATATCAATCAAATCGATAGTGATATAAAACATGTTGGGCAAACACTAAAATCTTCTGAGAAAAAATTCTTCCTGGAATGCGAAAAACACTGGGTATTCTGGGCACTTATCATGATTGGTGGCATCTATGGTGCCTATACATACACACTACGCGGCGGCGTATTCTGTAACGCGCAGACAGCAAATGTCGTTCTCCTGTCAATGGCCATCGGAACCCGTGACTGGGCACAGGCACTCTATCTATGTGTCCCTATCTCATCTTATTTTCTCGGAACTATTCTCTCTGAAATATTCGCAAAGAAAATCAAGAAATTTCAAATACTACGTTGGGATACAATCCTTATCGGAATTGATATATTTGTAATTCTGGGGCTTGGATTCCTTCCCAAAAGTGCGCCGGATCAGATTTGTCAGGTAACTCTTAATTTCCTCTGCGCTATGCAGTTTAATACTTTCCGCCAGAATGAAGGCATGCCAATGGCAACAACATTTGTCACAAATCATATTCGTCAGACAGCCTCTAACCTCGTAAAGGCCATCCGCGACAAAGATTCCGCTGCAGCGTATCGTTTCCGAATGCACGGCGCGATGCTCCTGTTCTTCCTGCTAGGCGGAACATACTCTGCTGTACTTTGCAGCTTTGTTGGACTGTATGCTATCTGGGGCGCAATCCCGATTTTGCTTTTTATGTTTATCAAGCTTGCAATTGCCGATCTGACCTATGAGAAAGATTTACTCTACAAAGTGCCAAGAGGACACTAATAGAGCGAGTCGAGTTTGCTTTTGGGGTGTATTTCTTCTTGGGCTATCTTGGGGAGACATCCTATCTTTAAGAAAATCACTCTATTCTCCCATTTGTAGGCAACTGCACCAACCGTCAGCTACACTAGATAAATATTAAAGATCAGCAATACTCCTAAATAAAGCAAGTTCATAACTGTAAAGCCAATAAAATATTGCAATCGTTTCTTCTTATTCCATCGAGCGATGTACTTAAAGGAAATCAAACTTGCCATAGATGCTATCAAAGTTCCTAGGCCTCCCAGGTTTGTACCGATAATCAGTCCTCTAACATCCTCCGTAAATCCAGAAAGCAATATAGCTGTCGGCACATTGCTCATCACCTGCGATGCCACAACTCCGGAAATAACTTCTCTGCCACTAATAAATTCTTCGAGGAAATTCTTAAATACTTCAACTCTTCCAACATTTCCTATAAATACAAATAAAAATATAAATGTAAATATAAGTGACAAATCTGTTGTTCGGACAACATTTCTACCAAAAAGATAATCTAGAACAATCAGGCTCACCATCACAATTACAAATAGAATTGGAAATGAGATCACATGAAGAACCGTCAAAAGACTCAAGGCAAATAGTGCTCCATAGCAAGTACACAGAATTTTTCGTTCACGATTCCAGAGAAAATTCACGTCACTCTCATTTGCACCAGCAATGCCGGAAATACATTCTTCTGAAATTAGTTTCTTACTATAAAATTTAAGGAATAAAATCGAAACCAGAATCAATACAAGTGATACCACACTGTAAGGTAGCATTATCATCAAAAACTGCAGGAAACTCATTCCGGAAATTCCATAAAGATAAAGATTCTGCGGATTGCCTAGAGGTGTCAGCATACTTCCAAGATTTGCTGCAATCGTCTGCAAAATCACCGTGCTAATTATAAAGAGACTCTGTTTCTTTTCGCTGCCTGGGCACAAATTCTCTTCCGGCTTCACTACGCTGCCCGGATACATTTTTTCAAAGGTGATAATTGTAAGCGGAACGAATGTAATCAGCGCAACGTCATTTGTAATCAGCATGCTACTGAAAAAACATAAGAGCACAAGTAACAAAACTAGCGCGGTAACATTTCCCGCGCGCTTAATCAGTACGCGCGCCGCAAAGTCAAACACTCCAATCTTCTGAAAGCCGTTCATGATTGCCATCAAACTGAGCAAAATCGCCAACGTACGGAAATCTATGTAATTTAGGTATTGTTTATCCGGTTTTATAAGTCCAATCGAAAGCAAAGCCAGTACTCCTGCGACCGATAAAACCGTTTCTTGTTTTAGGAAATTAATTATCTTTGACATGGGATATATTTTAGCATATGCTTCTTTTTTAGTGGTACTTCTTTTATCACTGCAAAACGCGTTTTTTACAATTTGCAATAATCTCTTTTACATCCATCTCCAACACTATTCAACAGCTTGTATCATCTCTAAAACAGCGTCGCGGATTTTCGCATTCATTGCCAGCGCTTCCTCTCGAGAAGATTGGTTCGAATAAAAATAAAACTTGATCTTAGGTTCTGTGCCGCTCGGACGAACCGCAAACCAGGAGCCATTTTCCAAAAACAGTCGAATCGCATTCTGAGGAGGAATGTTAGACTTTCCGGTAGGATCCGTATAACCATTCTGATAATCGCGAACTTCTCTAACGCCAACACCTGCAACCGATGCCGGAATATTTGCCCTAAACCACTTCATCATGCGACCGATGCGCTCTGCACCGGCAATTCCCTCCAGCACAAGATTTGGCTCATCCTCGGCAAAATATCCGTACTTCGCGTAGATTTCCTGCAGAACATCCCACAAAGTTTTGCCCTGCTTTCTGTAATATGCAGCAGCTTCTGCAACAAGCATTCCGGCGGAAATACCATCTTTGTCACGAATTTCTTCGCATGCTGCATACCCTACAGACTCCTCATAGCCAAATAAATATGTGTAATTATTTTCATGTAAATAAGGAATCTTTCCACAAATATTCTTGAAACCTGTCAGAGTTTCAAACATTTCCACACCGTAATCCTCTGCCATTATCGTAGAAAGTGTGGAGGTGACGATGGATTTCACCATAGCTCCCTTTGCGGGCAATGTACCCGCTGTCTTGTGACCTTCCAGCACATAATTAACCAGCAAATATCCTGTCTGATTACCATTCAACGGCACATAATTGCCATCTGCATCCCTGATTTCAATAGCGAAGCGATCCGCATCCGGATCCGTTGCCATCAGAAGCTCTGCCCCAAATTCACGACCGTACTTTTCACTCAGCGCAAAGGCCTTCGGATCTTCCGGATTAGGGTAACCAACTGTCGTGAAATCAGGGTCCGGGTCCTTCTGTTCCGGCACAATAGTCCAATTGTTGAATCCGCGGTCACGTAACATTTCCTGAAATGGTAGCGCACCGCAGCCGTTAAGTGGCGTGTATACAAGGGGGATGGATAAATCAAGCTCGTCGCCATCATGGATTTTCAGACTTTCGATTTTGTCGAGGTACTCTCGGTCATACTCCTCACCCAAAACCGTAATCATTCCATCCGAAACAAACATCTCAAACAGATCCTCCTGCTCAAGCCCGTCTACAGAATCCAAATTTACGTTTTCAGAAAAAACGGCTCCTTTGATGCCGTGCCACATGTCCACTTTCTCAATACATTTTGTCATGCCATCTGCAACATCGGCAGAAACCTGGCAACCGTCATCCCAATAGGCCTTGTAGCCATTGTATTCCTTTGGGTTATGGGATGCTGTGATGTTAATTCCGGAAACAGCACCGAGTCTTCGAATCATAAATGCAAGCTCCGGTGTTGGTCGAAGGGATGGAAATGTATACACTTTGATTCCATTCGCTGCAAGAATACATGCTGCAAGGCAGGCGAATTCTTTTGAATAATGTCGAGGATCATGCGCGATTACAACGCCTCGCTGACTTCCATTCTTCTGATTAGCAGCTGAGCCGGACTCTGCAACTGCTGTCTGTGTGTTGTCTGTTTCACTGTCAACAGAACGTATATAGTCTGCAATTCCCTGGGTTGCCTTGCCAACCGTATAGACATTCATACGATTTGTTCCTGCTCCAACCTTGCCACGAAGTCCTGCTGTTCCAAATGCAAGATCCTGATAAAAACTTTCTTCCTTCTCTTTTTCATCTGACTCAATCGCCAGTAAATCTTCATAGAGCACGTCCGATTTTTCAATGTGTGCCAACCATTCTTCGTACCTTTCTTGATACCCCATTTTATTTTCCTCCAATTCTTTTTCCCAAATCTATAAAAGTGGAACAGAAACCTGCTCCACTTTTACTTATTTCTCTGATTTACGAACGCAACGGTACATGCCATGCAAAATAATACCAACTATCGTTCCAATTTCATTAAAGAAAATGTCATTAATATCAAAACAGCGTCCCTGCATAAACTGCATGCACTCAATAGTCACCGTGACCACAAGTCCCAGTAGCGCCGCCTTGACAAAATTCATCTTCTTCGCTTCCATCATAACGAAACCCAGAGGAATCATCATAATAATATTCAAAAGCATGTCCCAGGTCGTTAGATATCGAAACAGTATAAGATTTGGCAACGCATAATTTCCAGCCATGATTTCATCAATCGTATGGAAATGATACGTTATCCCGGTAACTTTAAAAACCCCAATAAAATAAATGTTACACAGAATTGTTTTAATAAATAGCTTCCCGTCTGCTTTTCCATATATAATTTTCATGCATATCATGGCTACTGCGCTGATTATAAAAGCATATGGTATCAGCTTAACCCCTGTCCAGAATGCATTGATTAATTCTACTATTGTTCTTTCCATAACATGACTTATTGTACCACAGGTTTGGCAATTTTAACCACCCATATAGATACAACAATATCTAAAGCCATGAAAAACATCAGTGCCACAAAGGAAGAACGATAGCCCAGTGCCGTTTCCAGAAAACCGAAAACACCGGATACAAGTGTTCCACCTACACCTGTTGCAACTGTAATAGCCGCTATTACTGTCGCTGTTCGTTCCCCGGCAAAGTCGGCGGCATAGGTCAAAACATTTGGATATACAGCTCCGCAGAAGAATCCCAGAATAAAAACTACTACAAACGCTGACATTTCCGTGTTCACCATGGAAAGCACCAATAGAAATGCCGTCGCTCCAATGGATGCTAAACAAAGCAATACTGCACGATACTTTGCGAAGATGCCACACATGATTCTCGCCGGAATCATAGAAAACCAGAAAAGCGACAGTGCCAGGTAACCTTTTTCGGAGTCCATGGTACTATACATAAATCCGTTTAGGAAGAAACCAACACCATTCTCCACGCCAACATAAACAAACATTATGAAGCAAAGAAGGGCCACACCCAGATAGTAAATCTGCGTCGTATTTCCTTTCTTTTGATCGGTTACAACTGCTCTTGCATTCATGGAATCTGCATCTTCAACTTCTTCACGAACTGCAAAACTAATTTTCCATAAAAGGATTGTCATAATTAGAGAAATCACACAATCCATCAGGAAAAATGCACGCCAGCCTAGAGGGCCATTAATCGTTGCTCCCACAAGAAGCGGTGCAACAACGGCTCCCAACGCATATGTTGCTGCGATAAATCCCATTCGATTATGACGGGTCTTCGGATAGATATCGTCCATTGCTGCAATGGCAACATACTGAATAATGCTTGTAGCACAACCGAGAATTGCAATTCCAACTGCAAATATTACCGAGTGAAATGCAATAAATATAATCGCTCCCGATACAACTCTGGCAAATGTCGACAGCACCAGCATAATCTTCTTACCAACCTGATCCGCTATTGTACCAAATATAATCGGCGCAATCATAGTGGCAAATAACTCTACTGCCGCCAGAATCCCCTGTCCTCTCTCGTCTAACTGATAAGTTTGTCCAATAGACAAAAGAACGGCCTGATACCCTCCTGTTTCAAATCCATTCATAAAGATGGAAATGAGCAGAAGCGCAGCTAGGTCGTTCTTCTTTACCCAAGAAATCTTTCGTTCATCCATAACTCTTCTCCCATAAGACATACAATAAACTACTGATTTCCTATATTATATCGTATATTTCAACTTTTATACACTATTTCATTTGCACAATTTCCTCAGCTCTTGCGAGAGCGTCGTCGATGTGCTTGCAGAAGTTTTCATTTCCGACAGCATCAATGATACCGGCCTTGTCCATGGACTTCATCGGCTGCTCATTAACATGTGAGAATACAAGTCGTACATTTTTCTGCTTACATGTATCAATTAATACATTGAGCGAATGTAATGCTGTAACATCCACAGCCGGAACAGAACGCATACGGATAACCAGTACCTTGGTTGTTTCCTGCAGCGTAATCTCAGCCATCTGATCAGCCATACCAAAGAACATTGGTCCACTGATTTCATATACAAGCACGCCCTCTGGAACCTGCTTCAATTCAATCGCATCGGCATCATTTTCCGGATCAAAGTATGTCCAGCCTTCGACACTTGTTTCATCAGCCATACGCTTCATTAGAAGTACGCAGGAGAGAACCATGCCAACACCGATTGCCATTACAAGGTCGAATACTACTGTAAGTGTAAATGTTGCTACAAGTACAAGAATATCGCTCTTTGGCGCCTTCTTACACAGCTTAAGAAATGTTCTCCAGCCACACATATTATATGCAACAAGGAAAAGAATCGCTGCAATTGTAGGCATAGGAATCAAAGCTGCATATGGCATCAAAACAACGAGAACCAGAATCAAAACAATCGCATGTACGATTCCGGCGATTGGTGTACGTCCACCATTCTTGATATTCGCTGCTGTTCTTGCAATTGCACCTGTTGCAGGGATACCACCGAAAAGAGCAGATCCGATATTTCCGATACCCTGACCAATCAATTCCATATTGGAACGATGATGTGAATTCACCATAGAATCGGCAACTACACAAGAAAGCAGAGATTCAATTGCTGCCAATACCGCGATTGTGAAACCATTTGTAATAACACCACGCCATGCCGTACCACTTAAGTTCAGGGAAGGGATATGAAGGCTTGGAAGCTCATTTGTAATTGTGTACAAATCGCCAATGGTATTTACATGCATACCAAGGCCCTTTACCATTCCAACACCGACGAATACGGCAATCAATGATCCCGGAATCTTCTCTCCCACCTTTGGAATCATTGGCCATACGATTAAAACTGCCAGACAAACAAGACCAACAATCACTGCCTGCACATTTACTGTACTGAAATTAGAAACAACGGCTTTCACCTTATCAATTGTTTCAATAGTTACAATTCCCTTTGGATAAGTCAGGCCAAAGAAATCCTTCAGCTGACCGATTACAATCGTCACAGCAATACCGGCTGTGAATCCGGTTGTAATTGTATATGGAATAAAGTTAATGAGACTTCCCAAACGAAGGAATCCCATGATCATAAGCAGAATACCAGCAAAAATCGTCGCGAGCATCAGGCCATCCATTCCATCAGAAGCCACTATACCAGCTACGATTGTTGCAAATGCTGCTGTAGGACCTGCAATCTGAACACGGCTACCACCAAAGAAAGAAATCAAAAATCCTGCTACGATAGCAGTATAGATACCTTCCTGAGGGCCTACACCAGAAGCGAGCGCAAGTGCAATGGAAAGCGGAAGCGCAATAATCGCTACGATGATACCGGAGATTACATCCTTTACAAATTGTTCTTTGTTATAACTCTTCATCACCGAGAAGAGCATCGGTTTCAACTTATCCTTGTTCATAATATCCTCTCTTCAAAAACACAATAACTAAAATAGTTTACTATCTTTTTTTGAGATTCTCAAGGTAAAAATCTTACGAAACTAAGCCAAAATCTTTCTCTTTATAGTTCCAAAGTGCATGACCGATTCCGTATTTATCAAAAACAGAGTCGATATCTTCAATCCATCTCTGTCTGTCATCTTCTGCTGCACGGTCAATCACACCATATTCTCCACAATAGAGTGTAACGCCGTCTCTCTCAGCCTTTTCAATAGCAGGCGCAAAAATATCGTCAAAGAAACCATTTCCAATATCACGAATTCCCTCTTTGTATACAGCCCCTGCCAAATCTGCTGTCAAAGCCTCTCCTGCCTCACGATACTCCGCCAAGGTCTTTGGATAACTGATTCGAAAATCAAGTGGCATGCCTTCTACCCAGTATGCGCCCTGATGTGTGAACACCATTGGCTCATAACAGTGAAAGTTATAAACAATATAATCATCCACCGGCACAGAAAGCAACGGAACTGACAGCACATTGTTGTAGCAGACACCACCAATAATCAGATACGCCTCCGGAACAATGGAACGCATCAGCTTAATGTATTTAGCCAGCAACGTGTTCCAAGCCTCAGCCACATCCTGCAAAACCACTTCATTAAGTGGCTCAAAAGCAACCATATCTGTATAGTCTTTGAATCTGGTTGCAATCTCTCTCCATAAATCCAGGAAACGTCCCTGCAGCTCATCATCGTAGAAGAACTTCCTACGGTCCATTCCCTTCTTCAGGGGATCAAAAGAATATCCATAACACTCGTGAAGATCGATTAACATCTTCAATCCCTGCTTCTCACACCATTCCCTGCAATTTAAAAGATAGTTAAACCCATCCTCTATTAATGTGCCATCCTCTTTCTGCAGTACATTGTAATCCACCGGAACACGAACATGATCAAACCCCATGTTCTTAATCGTTACAATATCCTCCTCCGTGATAAATGTTTCAAAATGCTTTTTGTCATACTTGTCAAATTGGGAAATCCAACCGCCCAGGTTGACTCCCTTTTGAAAACCTGTAAATGTTTTCATCTTATTCTCCTTCTCTCGTTGTAAAATCCCTCTGTCTGGCACTCCAGCCACTTCTATCAATTGGAAATGGACACTCTGCCAAACAATAAATACAGTATAACATAGCATTTTACGAAAACTACGAAATAGTTGTCGCTTGTTTTATATAATTAAAAGCCTGTGCTATTATGTATCGTCATGTGACGCCATGGATGACGGCGCAAGTAGTATCTGAGACACAATGTCGATATACTACGTTGACAACACATAATAGCACAGGCTTTTTGATTATACTTAACAAACGACACTTGAGATTCCAAAACTTTGGAAATCATGGCGTCCTAAAAAACATCTATTCAATCTTGAACTGACTCAATGCATCATGGATAGATACTGCGGAATCAGAAACAGAATTTGCAGATTCTTCTACATTCTTACTTGTTCCGGCGATATCTGTTGCACTTTCTGCCAGATTCTCAACTGTTGCCATAACTTCTTCTGTACTTGCAGACTGCTCTTCGGAAATTGCGGCTACATTGGATGCGATATCATTTACACTGTTCATCATCTCAATCATAGAAGACATCGTGTTGGCTGCATTATCCAATTCACCAAAGATTAGCTGGAAACTCTCTCCAGCCTTCTTCACTGCTTCACTACTTTCTCCGATTGCTGCCATATTGTTCTGTGACTTATCAGACAGCTTCACAATCTCAGATGTAATCTCTGAAATGATAGTTGCAATTTCTTTGGCAGCGTCCTGCGAATTAGCAGCCAGATTACCGATTTCATCTGCTACAACCGCAAATCCCTTGCCGGCCTCACCAGCTCTTGCTGCTTCGATAGAAGCATTGAGAGACAATAGATTGGTCTGCTCAGCGATAGAATCAATCATCTCAACGATTTCATTAATCTTCTCAGCGGATTCACGAACTACATTAACAACATCATTCATCTCGCTCATGGAATCTGTAATATGACCCATATTCTCTTCGACACTGATCATATCCTTCTGTCCAACATCTGCCTGTTTAACCAGATCCAGCATTACATCGTTGGTACTATGACCTTTATTGGTAAGTTCAGAAACAGACTGTGCAAGATCTGTGGCATTCTCTGCCAACTCAGTAACAGCTCTGGAAATACCATCCATAGCTTCCTGAATCTGTCCCATAGAAATGGACTGATCATTAGCTTCACCTGTCATGAAGTTTGAAGCTTCCTTGGATGAATCAGAATCCGTACGTAACTGATCTGCACGGGCCTGAATTCCACGAATTGTTTCCTTCATCTTATTGACATAGTTTGTCATTTCCTGAGAAATCAAACCGATTTCATCACCCTTGCTCTTCGGCAATGTCGTAGTGAAATCACCCTCAGATACCTTTACAATACTTTCGGAAAGTAAACCAACCGGCTTAGCAATAATCTTTCGAATTGCAATCAATACAATTATTGTAATCAGTGCGAGGACGCCAATCATAAAGACAACGGCAATATTTCTAAACCTAGTTGCTTTTGCCAGTACATCATCCTCAGATACAACAGATAACATCACCCAATTGGTGCCCGGAATTGCATATTTTGCTACATAGTTCTTAGTTCCAACATCCATTGTACGTTCAACAACATCCGTCTCATTCTCATCATATGCATATGTAAGAAGATCTTTCAGATAATTGCTTGTACTATCTGCGATTAATGTACCATTATATTCACTCTTAGAATAAGAAATAAACTGCGTAGGAGAATAAATAGCAGAACGTCCTGTAGTCATAGGTGTCAACTCATTTACTGTTGACTGCAAATCATTCAGGAAAACATCCATAGCCATAACAGCTTTGGTTCCATCGTACAAATCTACTCTTCTACTATAGGAAACACATAATTCACCTGTAGCAGAATCTGTATATGCATCTGTAATAACAAATGTGTCATTCTCCATACCAGATTGATACCATCCTCTGGTTCTTGGATCCCAATCATCTGCCTGAACCGTACCATTTGCAAACAGATAACTACCATCGTCAAATCCAAGGTAGATACCCGTATTTTTCACAGGCTGATAATCAACTGATGGCGCAATATAAGCGGCAATTGCGTCGTGATCTGCAAATGGGACATTCTCCAGTGTATCTGCATACTCTCCAAACTTGGATGTAAGCATCTGGAAAGGTGTTCCCAACTCTCTTGCATTGCTCTCTGTCTCAGCCTTCAGATCCATCTTCGACAACTCCATCATCGAAGCAGATGCCTGCTGATTTAAGAAAACAATAATTGCCAGAATACCGATTGTTACAACCGGTAAAATGACGGTTAATAATGTTCTGCTGATGCTACGTTTCAGCTTTGGTCTTGCAGCATCTACTGCCTTCTTTTTCTCTTTCATAGCTTGTCTCCCTTAAAATAAATCACACTGTAACAAAATATTTCGTGAGCATATTTTATACTCTTTTTTCTAATTTGTGTTCATTTTTCAGAAAACTTTATAAAAAAGACATATTTATTTCGACTTTGTATTCCTTTCCAAGAAAATGGTCGATAATACACAAACTAACAGCAAGTAAGGATAATAGAGATAACGCATAATCGAAACACTGCTGATATTCGCCAAATTCGCCGCTATAAGAAGCTGGGCACCATATGGGATAACTCCCTGGGCAATACAGGCAAAAGTATCCAAAAGAGATGCTGTCTTCTCCGGTTTAATTTCGTATTCTTCTGAAATTGTTTTTGCAATTGGTGCAGCAACGACAATAGCAACCGTGTTATTGGCTGTGGCAATATCCATAAAAGCGGTTAAAAATCCGATTCCAAGCATTCCTCCACGCTTTCCATGGAATGACTTACGAATAAAACCAAGGATTGCGGAAAATCCACCGTGAACCTCCATAAGAGCACTGATTGCAGAAACAAGAATCGTAACAATCATCGTCTCAAACATGCCGGTTGTACCGGTTCCCATAGAAGTAAATGCGTCTGCAAATGACAGATGACCGGTAATCAGACCATCTATAAAAAAGAGTCCGATTCCTGTACCGAGAACCGCGAAAACATTCATGCCAAACAACGCCATAACAAGTACAGCAAAGTAAGGAAGGGCCAGCCAGAAATTATAACTGTAGTGTCCAAGTTCCGCTGAGCCACCGGCGATCGCATTGGCTACAAGGATAGCAAATGTCACACCTGCTGCCGGAAGCGCAATATGCAAGTTCATACGGAATTTATCCTTCATCTGAACCCCTTGTGTTTTGGTAGCAGCAATAGTTGTATCAGAAATAAATGACAGATTGTCACCAAACATCGCACCACTTACAACCGTTCCTACGCAAAGAGGCAAGCTAAAATTCCCTGTGCTTGCAACAGACGCTGCAATTGGTACAAGTACTGTAATCGTACCAACAGAAGTACCCATCGACATAGAAATCAGACACGCAATCACAAAAATCCCGGGAATTGCAAACTGACCGGGAACAATATTTAGAAGCAGATTCGCTGTACTCTCCACCGCTCCGGCTTCAGATGCAATACCTGAGAATGCCCCTGCCATAAGGAATATAAACATCATTATCGTAATATTATCATCCCCGATTCCCTGGGCACATATGTGTATCTTCTCTTCGAAATTCAACTCTTTATTCTGTAAAAAAGCCACAATTAAGGCAAATCCAAAAGCCACAACTGTGGACATCACATAGAATCCCATCTGCCCTTCAATAGGATGCACATAGGTAAAATAAATTCCAAATCCAAGATATAAGAATAAAAATACAAAAATAGGTAATAGAGCTCTCTTATGTGGCTCGTATTCTTCCTGACGATTGTCCATAAATTACATTCTCCAAAATAAAAATAGTTTCCGGTGCGCTTCACTGTGTCAACGCACCGAAAACTATTATTGCAATTTTGTCCGTCTGTGGCAATATATTTTTTCTAATAGATTCTCATTCTTTTATCATGTTAAATAAATCAACCGCTCTCGATTCTTCTCTTAACATCAGTTTTAATTGCTATGTGGCATGTATCTATACAGCTTCATGGCTGTAGATGAAATCGGCATAGACTGAACTACCACACGTCCAGGGCCTGTTACAACAGTATTGAAAAGTCCTTCTCCACCGAAAAGTGCATTTCCAATGCCATTGACTGTCTGCACATCCATAGAGCAGGTTCCATCCATCATAACCATGTTTCCGGTGTCGATAATCTTTCTCTCACCCGGAGCGAGGTTATATTCATAAGACGAACCGTCGATTTCAATAAATACCAGTCCTTCACCGGTGAACTGCTGCATAATCAGTCCTTCACCTCCAAAGAGGGCTCCACCTAAACGCTTCTGAAAAGCAACAGACATCTCAACATTACCGACCATCGCCATAAATGCATTCTTCTGACAAATCAGAGTCTGTCCCGGATGTACTTCATATGCGCGGATGTCTCCAGGAAATGAACTGGCCATAGCGATTTCTCCCGGTCTCTGGGCAATATACGTATTTGTAAATAAATTCTCACCAGTAAAAGCACGGCCCAGCATTTTACCAATGCCTCCCGTATGTGTTTCCATAATTAAACCGTCATCCATCCAGCTCATACCGCCGGCTTCACACTGAATCGCCTCGCCCTGTTCAAGCTGAACCAATAATACCGGGAGATTCCCCCCTTCAATTCTGTACCTCATAACAACTTCTCCTCTCAATTGTTTTTTTGTTGTAAAGCCACCAATTACGCAGCCCATGGATAAATTATATTACTATATACGTCTTATTTCCATATAAGATTACTCTCTATGAAATGTATTCTCTCCCTGTACGTACTTCTCTCGAATGACAACGTCCGCGTCATTGTAGCATGTACGTTCTAGTCTTTCCCGAACTGTCAAATCGCGCATAGAATACATCTTACTGTCGTCCAATACCAAAGCATCGAACTCATATCCTTCTTTAAACGAACCAACCTGTCCGAAATAACTTCCACCTCCCTCTGTTGCCAGATAGAAGGACTCTTCAAATGTTAACGGCTTTACACTCTGGTCCACCAGGCGATAGTACATCTTGGATGCCTGGATTGCATTGAGAATCGCCTTTAACATATTCATAGAGGAACCTGCTGCAACGTCCGTTCCGATACCAACGTGGATTCCTGCATCCATAAATTTACGGATTGGTGCTATTCCACTGGTAAGATTCATATTGGAATCCGAACAATGGGCAATGTAAGCTCCATGCTTTTTCAAAATG
Organism: Lachnospiraceae bacterium; assembly: GCA_017392525.1. GTDB lineage: Bacteria > Bacillota > Clostridia > Lachnospirales > Lachnospiraceae > FD2005. Next base: position 8,689 of record JAFOVD010000022.1, on the reverse strand, counting down.
TCCATCTCTTTTTCATCGGAATAAACACAATGTGCCATGATGGTTGGACAGTTCTCATTTCCCATGGTGTCAAAGATTTCATAGGCATTGGCATAGCATGTTGACTGTGGCACCAGTTCTTTGACCCATGCTACTTCCGAAGGATTCTCTGAAAGATGGGACTGGATTCTAAGATTTTGCTCCTTGGAGAGCTTGCCGATGCCCTGCATCAATTCATCCGAGCAGGATGGAATAAATCTCGGTGTCAGAATTGGAAATGTTCTTGCATAACGTCCCTTCACGCGATCTAACCATTTCCCGGTTTCCTGAAGAGATACCTCAGCTGATTCTTCTTCCAGATTCACGCCACCATTTCTGTCCATATTGACACGACCAACATAGCTTATGACTCCTGTATCTTCCAGCTGATCCATAAGTTCTACTGTAGCGTCTGTATGCATAGTTGCAAAGATAACCGCTCTCGTTGAGAAAGATCTCTTTAAATCGTATGTAAAGTAAGAATATGCTTTCTTGGCATATTCTAGATTGCTGTAATTGGCCTCTTCCGGAAATGTATGCTGATTCAACCAATCCAACAGCTCTAAATCCATTCCGATTCCACGAAATGTATACTGAGGCGCGTGAACATGCAAATCCGTCATACCCGGAACAATCAGCTGTCCGCTGAAGTCTCGGATTTCTAAGTTCTTATATTCTTCCGGAAGCTTTTTATAAGCCCCCTTGCAGATGCCATTCACGCAAACCAGATAACCATTCTCTAATGTTTTTATCTTTTCTCTTGTTTCATTGAAGGCAATATCGCCCTTTATTACAAATGATTTCATTATTATATCTCCTCGTTCCTAACTCTCCCCGCAATGACCTATTATAACAAATTTACTCTCCATAAAATCTAATATTTCCTTAAACAAAAAAGCAGAGCCTGAAATCAGGCTCTGCCAAAACTCATCTACTACTTAGAAGTACCGCAAGATGAGCATTTTGCACATTTGGATTCCGGGCAACCAATACAGCCACCCTGTTTTTTCTTTTTCATTATGTATCTGATATCCAGAACCAGTATCACGGCGATAACCGCTACTATCAGGATTGAAACCAGTGTTCCACTCATATCAGTCACCTCATTTCCAATTACTTTTCTTATTACTTAGTTTGAACCAAGTGCATATTCTGCGTCAAGATTCTTATTTGCTCTATAAATCAGATAGCTTACTACTGCTACGTTGCAAAGAACGATTACAAGTCCTGCCAGGAATCCCTGTCCAAGAGCACCTGTTGTAATAAGTGTACCAATCTGATATACGAAAAATGCTACTGTATAACCTGTTGCCAACTGCAGACAAATAGCTCCAAATAACCATTTCTTGCTACGCATCTCGGAATTCATCGCACCAAGTGCAGCAAAGCAAGGAGGAGTAAACAGGTTAAACATCAGATAAGCAAGTGCAGCAACTCTTGTGATTGCCATTGCGGATGCAACTGCATTTCCACTGCCGACAAGTGCCAACTCATCTGTATCAATAAATGCACTTAATCCATAGCAAACTGCCAGTGTACCAACGACATTTTCCTTCGCAATAAATCCGGTAACTGCAGCTGCTGCAAGCTGCCATGCAGCCACACCAACAATTGGTACCAGGATGTAAGAAATCGGCGAAGCGATTGTTGCGAGGATGGATGTATGCTCCAGACCCTCTTCCACCAACTGAAGCTGCCAGTTGAAGGACTGCATTACCTGTACGATGGTGTTACAAACCAGGATGATTGTTCCGGCCTTTACGATATACGCCTTACCACGCTCCAACATAGATAATACTGCTCTCTTTAAACTTGGAAGCTTATATTCCGGAAGTTCCATGATAAAGAATGACTTTCTGAATTTCGAACCGGTAATCGCACGAACCAAAAGAGCGCCAAGGAGGATTAAAATGATTCCTACGAAATACATAACTGTGCCAATCCATGGAACATCCGGGAAGAATGCACCTACAAAAAGAGCAATAACAGGGAGCTTGGCTCCACATGGCATGAAAGTTGCAAGCATAGCTGTTGTACGACGTTCACGCTCATTCTTGATTGTACGACAAGCCATGATTGCCGGAATACCACATCCTGTACCGATAATCATAGGAATTACAGATTTTCCGGAAAGACCAACACGCTTGAAAATCGGATCAAGCACAACTGTTGCTCTAGCCATGTAACCACAATCCTCAAGGAGTGCAATCAAGAAATACATAACCATTACCAGTGGAAGGAATCCGACAACGGCACCTACACCACCGATAATACCGTCTACTAAAACAGACTGTAAGAACGGATTTGCATCTACTACCAATTCCGCTACCCAACTCTGGAAATTACCAATATAACCGGTCAGCCAATCTGCCACCCATGTACCAACCGTTGTCTGAGAAATATAGAACACCAGGAACATGATAAATGCAAACACCGGAATACCAATCCATGGATTCGTGATAACTGCATCCAGCTTATCCCATGCTGTCTTTTCTTTTGTTAATACCTTACGGCTTTCAACCGTCTTTACGATTCCCTTAACAAATTCAAATCTTGCTCGATCGGATTTTTCAACCTCTGCCTTGTCATGGAGATTTACTTCGCCCTCTGAATACGGCGCAACCTGACCATTTCCGCGTAATGACACTGCAGCCTGAACAACCTTGGATAAATCTTCATGGTTTTTAGCTGCTGCTGTCGTTTCTATTACAGGGCATCCCAACTTCTCAGAAAGCTTCTCGACATTAATCTTTGTACCTTTCTTTCTATTGATGTCTGCCTTGTTCAATGCTACAACTACCGGGATGTTCAGTTCCATTAACTGTGTTGTAAAGAACAGTGAACGACTAAGATTTGTTGCATCCACGATATTGATGATAGCATCCGGGTTTTCATTTTTAACAAATGCACTTGTGATGCTTTCCTCTGAAGTGAAAGGTGACATGGAATATGCTCCCGGCAAATCCACTGCCATCAATTCCTCTGCACTATTGCAAAGTTCCTTCTTAATCTGACTTTCCCTCTTGTCGACTGTAACACCTGCCCAGTTTCCGACTTTTTCATTCTTGCCTGTCAAAGCATTATACACGGTTGTTTTTCCGCTATTCGGATTACCTGCTAATGCGATTCTCATGTTGAGACCTCCTCTAATTTTCTTTTGTCATATAGGCATTGCATTTATAGCTAGGCTAAGCAATATGAATTGCCTCTGCCAATTGTCTATCAAAATTGTATCTGGCATCCTTAATTGATACTACGCACCCACCTCTAAGATGTGAGATTACAGTAATCGGTTCGCCACTGTAACATCCCAGTGTAAACAAGAAGGACTCCATCTCATCATCATCTGTTTGGATTTCCGTTACGATATATTCTTTTTCTAAAGCTGCTTCTGATAAATTCATAGAAACACTCCCTTTCTCGTTAGTTAGACCTAACTTCTTCAACGTTAGTTTACACTAACTCGAACTGTTTGTCAATCCTAACAAAAAAATAATTAAAAAAAACCGTGGAAATGTAAAACATCTCCACGGTCTATATCATCTACTGTATTCCATTCCTCTAGATTGCAGCAAATCCCTTTTCCAGGTCGGCAATGATATCGTCAATATACTCGGTACCAATAGATAAACGGATTGTGCTCTGTGTAATTCCCTGATCAAGCAATTCTTCTTCTGAAAGCTGAGAATGTGTTGTTGATGCAGGATGGATTACAAGACTCTTCACATCTGCTACATTTGCAAGCAGTGAGAAGATTTCAAGATTGTCGATAAACTTCCAAGCTTCTTCTTTGCCACCCTTGATTTCAAATGTAAAGATAGATGCACCACCCTTAGGGAAATACTTCTTGTAAAGTTCATGGTCCGGATGATCTTCCAAAGATGGATGATTCACCTTAGCTACCTTTGGATGGTTCTTCAAGAATTCTACTACCTTCTTTGTATTTTCAGCATGTCTGTCGAGACGAAGCGAAAGTGTCTCCACGCCTTGCAGTAGGAGGAATGCATTAAATGGAGATAATGTAGCCCCTGTGTCTCTAAGCAGAATTGCTCGAATATAAGTTACGAATGCTGCCGGTCCAACGGCATCAGCAAATGAAATACCGTGATAACTTGGATTTGCATCTGCAATGTTAGGGAACTTACCGCTTGCCTTCCAGTCGAATTTACCGGATTCAACAATGATTCCACCAAGTGTTGTTCCATGACCACCAATGAACTTAGTAGCTGAATGAACTACAATGTCTGCTCCATGTTCAAATGGTCTGATTAAATACGGTGTTCCAAATGTATTATCAATAACCAGTGGTAAACCATGCTTATGTGCAATTTCAGCAATTGCATCGATATCAGGAATATCACTGTTTGGGTTACCCAAAGTTTCAAGATAGATTGCTCTGGTGTTTTCCTGAATTGCTGACTCAACTTCACTTAAGTTATGAGCATCTACGAATGTCGTTGTCACTCCATACTGTGGAAGTGTATGTGCAAGTAAGTTGTAGCTTCCACCATAAATTGTCTTCTGAGCTACAATATGTCCACCATTTGCTGCAAGTGCCTGAATGGTGTAAGAAATTGCTGCCGCTCCGGATGCTACTGCAAGTGCTGCGCTACCACCTTCGAGTGCTGCTAATCTCTTCTCTAAAACATCCTGTGTTGAATTTGTGAGTCTACCATAAATATTTCCTGCATCTGCGAGACCAAATCTGTCTGCTGCGTGCTGACTGTTTCTAAACACATATGATGTCGTCTGATAAATTGGAACTGCTCTTGAATCAGTTGCCGGATCCGGCTGTTCCTGTCCTACATGTAACTGTAATGTTTCAAATGCGTAATCACTCATCTTCTTTTCCTCCTCCAATAACTCTCTGTCCTTGTTTCTTGATGAAACCCATATTACGCATATCAACATACCATGTCAATGGGTTTTTAGTGATTTATAACCAGCTATAATAAAGAACTATGAAATAGATATCCGATTCTACTACAACTTCTTCATGTCAACACTACAACTCACAATCTCTTTCTCTTTATTTACTCACAAATATCTCGCATACGATATTCCTGATCTTCGTCTATCATTTCCAGCATAATATCCGCAAACTGGGGATCGAACTGCGTTCCCTTGCCCTTTTCAATCTCGTCTCTCACCTTTTCCTGTGGCAGAACCCCTCGATAACTACGATTACTCGTCATCGCATCATAGGCATCCGCCACAGCGATAATCCGAGCCACTTCCGGGATGTCCAAACCGGAAATTCCCTCCGGGTAACCATTTCCACCATATCTCTCATGATGGAATCTCGCTCCGGCTGACAATTCCGGCATCTCCTTGATATTGCTTAAAATCTTATATCCAATCGCCGGATGCTTCTTAATGCATGCGAACTCCTCGTCCGTCAGGCGCCCCGGTTTATTAATCACTTCATCCGGTACCCCAATCTTACCGACATCATGCAGAAGTCCCATCATAAAAATCTTCTCCTGCTGCTTCTCATCATATCCATAGCGTCTTGCAATCTCTTTGGAATACGCCGCCACTCTTCCCGAATGGCCATTGGTATAATTATCCTTCGCATCAATCGCATCTGCAAGGCATTCCACAACATGAAAAAATAGATTCTCATTCTCTTTGGTCTTTTCATCTACCATGCTCTCCAGATTACGTTGTAGTCTTGTCAGCTCGACCGCATGCTTAACTCTCAGCACAAGAACGCTCGGGACAAAAGGCTTCCTTATAAAATCCATTGCACCAAGAGAGAGTCCCTGCGTCTCAATTTCCTCATCTTCATTCGCTGTTAAGAAAATCACCGGCGTTTCCCGCCAGGAAATGTTACTCCTCTTCAACTCCTGAATCACATCAAACCCGCTCATCTCGGGCATATTGATATCCATCAAAATAAGGTCTGGTGCCGGATGCTCTACCGTGTACTCCAAGAGCGCCTTTCCAGACTTCAATGCAATCACCTTGAACCCTGCATCTGTCAGAGTATTCCAGGATCTTTTTAAAATAATGGCATCGTCATCAACGACTATAATCTGCGGAATCATACATAACCTCCCCAATCGGAAATCTCCATTTCCTTATGATATCCAAAATCGTTTATCTATCAATTTTTCCGTGCTATACTGAAAAAAAGTATCAACCACGCATATGCCATGGAGGAACCATCTATGAATCTACACATTCCTGGTATCGATATCGATAAAGCCGTACAGAACTCTGGCTCTATGGAACTCTTCCTAGAGCTTTTAAATGATGTTTATAAAATCATAGAGGAAAAAAGCGATTTGGTAGAAACCTATGTCAAAGAGAAGGACCTTACAAACTATACAATTTTGGTGCACTCTCTAAAGACAACCTGCCGTATGATTGGCGCCATGGACCTCGGCGAGGAATTCTTTACACTTGAAAAATTAGGAAAAGAAAACCATCTGGAGCAAATAGAAGCACTTACTCCAGAGGTTTTATCTTCCTTTCGCTCTTTAAAATCCGCTTTGGAACCTTACGCTTCTCAAGCGAATGAACCAACCCGAGATTTCGACAAGAGCACCATCTCTACACTTTTAAATAAACTCATTCATGCGATTGACGACTTTGATCTCGGCACTTCCGAAGAAACTGCAAACCAGCTGTTAACCTACCAATGTGACGAAGAACTTTCTTCGAAACTATCGTCATTAGCGAAGCTGGTTTCCAACCTTGATTACGAAGAAGCCAAAGAACATGCCAGAGACATTCTGGATTCTCTGTAATACCAGTTAATCCGTCGGTATCGTTCCATAACTTGCGACTGCTTCATCCACCGTCATCTCGCCATTCACAACAGCATATGCTGCCGCGCGGAACTGCTTAACCGTTGTATCCAGGATTTCTGTATCTCTAAAATTAATCGTACGTTCCTCCGGGAAATCGGATAAGGATGCATAGACTTCATCGAGCGAATAATCCTTGGTTGGTGTAATCAGTCTCTTTTCCTGCGCCATCCGTCCGAGCTCTTCTTCACTTGCCAAAAAACGTATAAACTCATTTGTCATATCCAGATTTTCACTATTCTTATTCACGCAGAATAATAGGGAAATCGAATCCATATAATATCCACCCTCATCTCCGGACGGAGCCACATAGAAATCATAGGCAAATGGATTCTCTGCAAATGCCTCTGACTTGCTCTCACGCTTTTTCGTTCCGGAAACTACATCGCCAGAGCAAAGCATCATCGGAACATCTCCCTCAAAGAAACGCATAATCACAGAATTATAATCGTCTTCCATCTCAGCGCTACACTTCGCAACATCAATACAACCCGCATCGACAAATTCCTGCAGTCTGGTAAGTGATTCCCTCATAGCCTCACCCGCCGATGGATCCAGATTATTTAAACCTTCCTCCACACTTCGATCTTCCTTTACCGTATGTGCAAACATCGGATAAGCAAAGGTATAACCAATACCAGGTGTCGTCGTCGTATTCGCTCCCATCACCGGAGACTCATAGCCTGCTGCCTTCAGTTTTTCACATACATCTACCAATTCCTCATAAGTCTCAGGAACTTCAAGATTCTCTTTTTCAAAAATGTCCTTGTTCACAAGTATTCCATAGGATGTCGCAAATATCGGCAATGTCAGGATTTCTCCATTCTCCATCTCCCATCTGACCCCGGAACGAATACAATCCAAATCGATTTCCAAATCCGGATTGGAAAGAACTTCCGCACTGTCAAATAAATCCGCATACTGATCATTTCCATACATCCATGGCTGAACCACATAGATATCTGGTGGCTCCTGACCAGCCAAGGCCTGGCCAATCGTATTACCATAATCATCCAGGTACGTATACGTAATCTCCCCATTCGGATACTGTGCGTAAAATCGCTCAAACTCACTTTCCAACGACTCAAAATTGGAATACGTGCCCACAACAGATATCTTATATTCCGTATCCGCATCGATCTTCGGGCTAAATTCCTCACTTTCTGTCTGACTCTCTCCACATCCCGTTGCACCAAGTAATAGCATTGCCACAAGAGTCATAGAAATCATTCTCTTAACACTTTTACTCATATGCGCTCCTTTCTACCTCAAGAATCTTCGTTAAAAAAGTCCCTTACCAGCGTAAGAATCTCGTCCTGACGGATTTCACTGAAATGCTTTCGGATGACCTTCGACTCCTCCCATTCTTTTTGTAATTGGATTCCATCATCCATCAAGATCAAATCTACTTCCTGCTTCTGAAGAAATGTTACTGCCTGCTCTTCGGACTTTACGACAATAACGTTATAACAATCCGGCAACCACTCCTTGATCTTTTTTAGAAATGCGACATCCTCATGGACAACCAAAATACGATGCTCTATTAAATCCGATGGTAAGTATCGAAGAATCATATCTTCCAATCTACTCGTATCAATCGGTTTTGTCAGATAATCATGAAATCCCGCTTCGATATACATCTCACGCATTCCGGATATCGCATTTGCGGTAAGGCAAATCACCGGTGTATCTGTATTTGGTGTATCCTGCAGCGTCTTCATTTCCTTCATCGTCTCTATACCATCCTTATTCGGCATCATATGATCCAGGAAAATCAAGTCATAATGCTTCTTCTTGAAGAGCTGGATACAGGCATCTCCACTGTCTGCCGTTTCGATCTGCATCTTCGTCTTGCT
>JAFOVD010000001.1 GCA_017392525.1 Lachnospiraceae bacterium | reverse complement strand
CGTTCTACTTCACCACCGAAGTCAGCATGTCCCGGAGTATCAATGATATTGATTTTTACATCGCCATAAGTTACAGCAGTATTTTTAGAGAGGATTGTGATTCCACGTTCTCTTTCAATATCATTTGAATCCATAACACGCTCAACGACGTCCTGGTTGTCACGGAATACACCGGACTGTTTCAGGAGTTCATCGACCAAAGTAGTTTTACCATGATCAACGTGAGCGATAATGGCCACATTACGTACATCATCTCTTGAAATATTCATTACGAACCTTCTTTCATATATAAATCACTAATAGTTACTAACAAAAATCAAGGCCTGACGCTATATAAATCCAAGCATAACGTTACAGACCGACTGACCTATTTTATCATATTTTCACGTGAATACAATACTCTTTTCCTTATTATAATAAATTTTTAATACAATATTTAATTCTCAAAATCTGTTGACTAGTGCAGTTTGATGGGAGAGGGGAGGAGAGGCTGTTGAGGCGGGTGCTTTCTTCGCTCACCCCCGGAGAATTGCGCGAAAAATGCTTTGATTTGATAAAGAAGTGCAGTTATGATATAGTGTGAAAAGTTTATTGTTGTTAAATATGCACGTGGACTGCAGATTTATGGAGGACGAAATGGAACAAGGTAAGTTACAGGTTTATTATGGTAACGGACAGGGGAAAAGTTCGGCTGCATTGGGAAATGCAATCCGTGCCGCAGGAAATGGTAAGCGCGTATATATTGTTCAGTTTATGAAGGAACAGAACAATATTGATTTGATTGCACGATTGGAACCGGAAGTGAAGGTGTTCCGATTTGAGCGCTGCGTGGAATGCTTCCAGGATCTTTCTGATGAGCAGAAGGAAGAGGAGAAGCAGAATATTATAAATGGACTTAATTTCGCTAAGAAGGCATTGGTTACAGAAGAGTGTGATTTGTTGGTGTTGGATGAGATTCTTGGTGTTGTCGAAGAGGGGATGACGACAGAGGAAGAGCTTCTTAATGTGTTGAAGGCGAGATCACTTTTTACAAGTGTTATTTTGACAGGTACAAATTTACCGGAGTCAATCAAGGATTTTGCAGATGAGGTTATGAATATCGTTTCAGAGAAACCATGATTTGCTTAATCTAAAAGCTGGGGAGCTTTGAGTTTAGTTAGGTTGGTTATGTAATGATAAAGGGCGATTCTGAAATCCAGAATATTACGCAGATATTTCGTGAGAAAATCCGCGGAGTATATGAATATGAAAAGCAAGAGGGTGTCGACGAAGAGATTATTGATGTTGTATCTGTCTTTGGAGGCATCTTGCTTGCGGTTACAAATCCTTACAATTTCATAGAAAAAAACTATATATGTGCATTTCCCGGAGCAATGGTTGCAGTACTGATGTTATTGGAGCCGGTTATTCGAAAGCATTCTAAAAATCTTAGGAGACTACTTCGTATCTTCTTCACATTTATCTGTGCAGTAGAGACGTTGTATCTGATTAACGGAACATTGGAGGGCTTTGGCAATTTCTGGTTTGCCTTGGTCGATTATGGAATTCTTCTGATTCTTGGAATGCGAACTGCACATTTCATATGTATCTATCATTCCATTATTATTTGTGCGGTGCTTTGGACACCCCTATATAAAATTTTGCCGGGTGCGTCGGCTTATACTTTCGAGTATAGATTATGGTTTCCGGTAACATTTCTCTCACTGTTAGCACTTATTTTTTATAGTAATTTATTGCTGAAGACTTATCAGCATAGAAGTTCTCTGGATGAAAAACGTTTGGAAATGGAGATCAAGAGGACAAAACGTAAAAATGAGAATATGGTGTTACAGGCAATTACGAGTATCAGTGAGTTATTGGATGCCAAGGACCCGCTTACCGCTGAGCATAGTGAACGTGTGGCGGAATATGCGGGACTTATTGCCAGACGTTCGGGAATAGAAAATGAGCGTGAGATAAACGCGATTATCAGAGCCGGACGTTTGCATGATATCGGTAAGATGGCAATTCCGGATGAAATTCTGACTAAGAAGGGACGCCTGACGGACCAGGAATATGAGACGATGAAGATGCATACCATCTGGGGACGTGAGATTCTTAAGAATCTTACATTTATTCCTGAGGCTCAGGAGGTTGCCGGAGACCATCATGAGCGAGTTGATGGAAAAGGGTATCCCAAGGGACTGGCGGGAGATGAGATTCCAAAATACGCACGTATCGTCAGTGTAGCAGATAGTCTGGATGCTATGAATTCAAATCGTTGCTATCGAAGCTGCTGTGGTAAGGACTATATTATCGAGCAGTTTAAGCAGGGACGTGGAAAGCAGTTTGATGCACATCTGGCAGATATTGTATGTGAATTGATTGAGGACGGAACAATTCAGATATCTTCACTTCAGGAAGTAAAGGATGTGGCGGAAATGCCAAAGCAGATACATAGAATGGAAGAGGAGGTGTTGTAGAATGAGCGAAGCTTTTTTTGAAGAGGCAGTTACAACAAGAGTTAAAACATTTCTTTCCCTGTTCTTTATGGTGGCTGCTATCATTTGCTATGCACTTGATTATCAGAAATCCTTTTCCGGATTGTTGGCAGTCGTATGTCTAATAGTGATATGTATCATTTCCAATCGAACCAAATACATTCATATGATTGATTCGGTGATAATGATAATCTGCACAGTTATTATTACCGGCATTTTTCTTCATGGCATAGAACTGGCTCCGATGGCTTTCTTCTTTGTTTTGATTATGGCGGTTTCCGGGCTTTTGATTCTAGGAACATATCTTGGGACGATTCTGGCAGTATATTATATTGTGCTTGTGTGTACGGTTTGCTGGACCCCCTTTCTTCCGGACACGAGAGCTCTGTATGGAGATATTTACCTGAGACGTATACCACTTCTTCTGATTGGTTTTATCGGGATGGCCTATATCATTTGTTACAAGGTTCGAAACTATGACAAGAAGCATAAGCAGTATACAAAACAGCTTGAGGATAGAATCCGGGTTGAGCAGGATAAGCTGGGAGACATGTCGGTACATCTTGTTACAACGATGTTTCATGCGGAGAGCGCAAAATCTCCGGAAATAACAATGCACAGCGAACGCGTGGCAAAATTGTCTCAGAAAATTGCCAATAGATTGGGTATGTCATCTTTGGAACAGGATCGGATTTACTATGCGGGATTGCTTCATGATGTGGGTAAGATGCAGATTCGTGATTTGAAACTGGAATTGGATGAAGATGAGAGACGAGAGGCAAGTGAGCAGGAGACAAAGTTAAAGGGAGAAGTAGATGAAGGTGCTTATCAGTTCCATGTGGAAAAGGGAAGTATCTTTATGAAGCATCTGCAGCTGCCGAAGGAAATAACGGACGCGGCTATGTATCATCATGAGAATTATGACGGTACGGGATTCCCACAGGGGCTCAGGGGAGAAGAGATACCGATGTCTGCGCGTATTGTGGCTGTTGCGGATTCAATTGTAAATGAGAGGACGCAGGGGTCTGCCATATGGAAAGTGGTATCCCTTTTAGAGAGTAAAGAGAACATTTACTATGATCCGGTCGTTGTAAATGCGGCGATTGAAGTTCTCTACAGTTTATAGAATCTATTGACGAGGCCTGAAAGAAATGCTATAAAGTAATTTAAGTATTTAAGCCAAAAGAGTATTTTAAGGAGGACATTATGTCTATTTTCACTGGTTCCGGTGTTGCTATTATTACACCTATGAAAGATAATGCCACACAGGATGTAAATTACGATAAGTTAGAAGAACTGATTAATTTTCATGTAGACAATGGAACTGATGCAATTATTATTGCAGGTACAACCGGTGAGGGAGCAACCCTTACAATGGAAGAACATAGAAAGGTTATTAAATCTGCGGTCGAATTTACAAAGGGCAGAATTCCGGTAGTGGCAGGAACAGGTTCAAACTGTACTAAGACAGCGATTCAGCTTACTAAGGAAGCTGAAGAAGATGGAGCAGACGCAGCGCTTATTGTTACTCCTTATTATAATAAAGCTACACAGGAAGGTTTATATCGTCACTATAGTCAGATTGCTGATGAGACAAAACTTCCAATTATTTTATATAACGTACCGGGTAGAACAGGTTGCAATATCTTACCTGAGACAGTTGCGAGATTGTTCAAGGACAAGGAAAATATTGTTGGTTTAAAAGAAGCGACCGGTAACATGGCACAGGCTTCTTTGAATATGTACCTTACAGATGGAAAGCTGGAGATGTATTCCGGTGAAGATGGTTTGATTACACCATTGATGTCAATCGGTGCAGTAGGTGTTATTTCCGTTATTGCCAATATCGCACCGGCACAGACACATGAACTTTGCCAGAGCTTTTTGGATGGCGATGTAGCACGTTCAAGAGAGTTGCAGATGAAATCCCTTCCTCTGGTAGATGCATTGTTCTCAGAGGTTAATCCTATTCCGGTCAAGAAGGCTTTAAATCTCATGGGAATGGAAGTTGGATCACTTCGCTCTCCACTTTGTGAAATGAGTGCTGAAAAGGCCAAGATTCTGGAACAGGAAATGCGTAACTTTGGATTGTTGAAATAGAATAGAAGGTAGAAAAATGACTAGAATTATTATGCATGGCTGTAATGGTCACATGGGACGAGTAATCACAGATATTTGTGCACAGGATGAGGAAGTTCAGATTGTTGCCGGAGTAGATCCATACACAGCAGTCGACAACGACTATCCTGTATTTGAAAAGATTGAAGATTGTGATGTGGAAGCAGATGCAATCATCGACTTTTCCAATGCAGCAGCAGTAGATGCTGTTGTGGACTACAGTGTTTCCAAGAAGATTCCTGTAGTTCTCTGTACAACAGGACTTACAGAAGAGCAGATTGCCAAGGTTGAGAAGGCATCTGATTCTGTAGCGGTTCTTCGTTCGGCGAATATGTCTCTTGGTATCAATACATTGATGGAACTCTTAAAGAAGGCAGCTAAGGTATTTTCACCTGCCGGTTTCGATATTGAAATTGTAGAGAAGCATCATAATCAGAAACTTGATGCACCAAGTGGTACAGCTATTGCTCTTGCGGATTCTATCAATGAAGAGATGGATAATCAGTTTGAATATGTTTACGACAGAAGTCAGGTTCGAAAGAAGAGAGACAAGAAGGAATTGGGAATCTCCGCTGTACGTGGCGGCAACATTGTTGGTGAACATGATGTGATTTTCGCAGGACAGGATGAAGTCATTACTTTTAGACATACCGCATATTCCAAGGCTGTATTTGCCAAGGGCGCTGTTGAAGCAGCAAAATTCCTGGCAACAAAGACCGTTGGATTCTATGATATGGCGGATGTTATTGCAGCAAAATAATAGACTAATAAAAGGTGTGAAAAGCAGGTTTTGCTTTTCACACCTTTTTTATTTTGTAAATCGATAGATATATGGCAGCAATTTGGTGCTGTGTTCTACATAACTTCCGTGATCCTCGCCCGGAAGAATCTCATAACGTCCTTTTGGGATACAGGCGGCGATCAGTTTGGTTTCCTTTTCACGAATCATATCATGCTGTCCGGCAAGTACAAGAGTGTTTACCGGGATTCGTGCAAGAGAATCTTCGGAGATATTCGGTTCATTTAACATAAGAGCTGTAAGGGCACTGGGATGTTTCTTATGCTCTTTTTTTATTTCATGGAGAGCTTTTCTTTTCAATCCCTTTGGTGTCAGATTGCCACCACAGAGTATGAGGCCGGAGGCAATATCCGGCTTTTGAATAGCTGCAATCATAGCGACAATTGCACCATCAGAGAACCCTACAATCAGCGGCTTGTCCATTTCCAGTTCCGAAATTAGATTTATCACATCGGAAGCCATATCAGTATAGTGCAACTCTCCCGGGGAAGCACTGAGACCGTGGCCACGTGAATCCATAGTGATGACCTGATGATCTATAGACAGTTTTTGGGTTAACTCATCAAAGATTTCATGAGTCTCCCCGTTGCCGTGTAGAAGTAATACTTCAGGACCGCTTTCTCCTGTTTTTTCATAAAATAAAACCTGATTATTCAATTGAATATACATAAGTTTTCTCCCGCTCAAAATTCATCTTATCTTATTTTAGCATTGAGTGAAGTTTCAATCAAATTGATTGATTCGACCTGAGGGGAATGGTAAAATTTTAGTAAGTAAATCCGTGAAGAAGGGGTAATACACGGGGATAATAAGGGGGTTCACATGAAATTAAAGACAGGTCAAACAATCCGAATAGGATTTGCATTTCTATCAATCTGTGCATTCTGGCAGATGTATAATACAGTAATTCCATTAATACTTACGAATACATTTCATATGAACGAGACATTTTCAGGAATGATTATGGCGGCTGATAATGTGCTTGCACTGTTTTTGTTGCCTCTGTTTGGTGGAATTTCCGATCGAAGCAAGGCGGCTATGGGAAAAAGAAAACCGTTTATCCTGTTTGGTACGGTTGCAGCAGTAATTCTTATGATGTTACTGCCGGCATTGGACAACAGTTTTTCAATTGCACCTGCAGCCTATAAGGAGATACTTTTTATAGCGATTCTCGGTGCACTACTTGTTGCTATGGGAACATATCGAAGCCCTGCGGTGGCTTTGATGCCGGATGTTACACCGAAGCCGCTTCGTTCCCGCGCCAACGCCATCATCAACCTGATGGGGGCCGTCGGTGGAATACTCTATCTTATTATTTCGGCTGTTTTATATTCCGAGGCGAGAACCAAGGGACGTATGCATGTTAATTACTATCCGCTGTTTCTGATTGTGGGAATCATCATGCTGGTGGCACTTCTTATTGTCATGTTTACAGTGGATGAGGTTCGGCTGAATCAGGAAATGGAAACGTATGAGAGAGAGCATCCGGAGCAGAATCTTACGGTATCTGACGAGTCGGGAAATGCAAAGTTGCCTCGAGAGGTGAAGCAGAGCTTAATCTTTCTGCTGGTATCTATTGCGCTGTGGTTCATTTCCTATAATGCTATTGAGACATGGTTTACAACCTATGCCAATAAGATGTGGTCCATGTCTCTGGGGTCAGCAAATCTCTGCCTGACCATTGCTACAGGAGGTGCGATTATTTCTTATGTACCGGTGGGGGCCTTGGCTGCAAAGATTGGTCGTAAGAAGACAATTCTGATTGGTGTATGCACCATGACGGTGGGATTTTTCCTTGCCTTTCTTTATACCATGGCATTTGATTATTTCCAGCCATACCTCTATGTGCTGTTCTTCCTGATTGGAATGTCATGGGCGGGGATCAACGTCAATAGTTTGCCGATGGTATTGGAAATGTGTAAGGGATCTGATATCGGCAGATTTACAGGATTTTACTATACCTTTAGTATGGCGGCGCAGATTATTACGCCGGTGCTGGCAGGTTTTCTGATGAAACATGTGGGATATTCTACATTGTTTGTATACGCAGCTATCTTTATGGGGGCTGCATTCTTGACTATGCAGCTGGTTCGTCATGGAGACTGTAAGGGAGAAGCCAAGCGTGGACTGGAAGCTTACGAGGATATGGACGACTAAGTTATATTAGGAGAGTTTATGGACTGGAGACAGATAGAGATTTTTAGAGAAGAGAATTTTGAAGAAAAGATGGAGGGGATTCGGCCCTGGCTGGAATCTACCGTGCGAGAGGGCTATTTCTATACGACAGATGCTCTTAGACTGCATTATCACTATTGTATTCCGACGGATTCAGATGATATTAAGGGAACAATTGTAATGGTGCATGGCTTCTGTGAATTCTTCGGAAAATATCATGAGATGGCGTATTATTTCTATCAGGCCGGGTATGCATTCTTTTTTCTGGAGCAGAGAGGGCATGGTTTTTCTGATCGGTTGACGGAGAATCTTTCCAAAGTGGTGGTAAATTCATATGAGGAATACGTGCAGGATTTTAGGGAGTTTATGCACTTTGTGGTGCGGAGTAAGAAGCCGGATGGACCGATGTATCTTTATTCACATTCTATGGGCGGAATGGTATCCATGCTTTATCTGGAAAAGAATCCAAATATTTTTGACGGTGCTGTGCTTAGTTCCCCGATGTTGGCAGTTAATACCGGTAAGATTCCGGATTGGCTTGTACCTGCGTGCAGTGGGGTGGCGCGACTGCTTCGTTGGGAGGAGAGATATTGCCCGAGACAACACGATTTTGATGGGGTTGCCCGCCCGGAAATCAGTAGTGCCTCATCCATACCCCGTTATATGTATCAGTTTAAACAGAGGGTAGAACATGTTGAGTATCAGACGAGTGGAGCTACTTATAGCTGGATTATGGCTGGTTTAAAGGCACAGAAAATCCTACAGGATAGAGCAAAGCTTCTGGAAACACCGGTTCTTATGTGTCGTGCCGGTGCGGATACCATGGTGGACATGCGGGGGCAAGAAGAATTTCTTCGTCGAAGACCGGATATTCGTGTGGTGGAATTTCCGGATGCAAGACATGAAATATATAACTCCACGCCGGAAAATATACAGCGATATTATAAAGAAATCTTTACATTTTTCGAGGAGTTATCTGAAAAAAACAGGAAATAAAGCAGTGTAACGCTTTAAATAATTAAAAATTGATTAAGTGGGGGCGTTTAGGTTGAGATTGTGAGGGATATTTCCTATAATAATCTCAGCCTTATTTATAGAAAGAGAGTCAATTTATGGCAGAATTTGAAGAGAAAGACAAGAATAATACGGAAGACGAATATGAAGAGGTTTGTTATATTTGTCACAGACCGGAATCAGTTACTGGAAAGCTGATCAAAATTCCAAATAATATATATATTTGTAGCGACTGTATGCAGAAGACTTTTGATTCCATGGGTGGATTCGGATTAGGTGGCCTGGATATGAGCTTTATGAATCCTACTGGTTCTGAGACGATAGATCAGGACAAGAAGAATCCGGATGAGGTTGTCACTTCGGATGATGAGCCGGATGATATCAGTCACGACGATATGCATAATTTGAATAATGTTGATTTTGGTAGAATGCCAAATATCAGCATGATTAATTTAAGCGACTTAATGGGGCTTACACAGGGACCGCAGAAGGTCAAGAAGAGAAAGTCCAAGGACGAACCTATTAAGCCGATTTTTGATGTAAACAATATTCCACATCCACATGAAATCAAAGCAAAGCTGGATGACTATGTGGTTGGTCAGGACTATGCTAAAAAGGTTATGTCTGTTGCCGTTTATAATCACTATAAGCGTGTGGCAACCAATACGATGGATGAGATTGAAATCGAGAAGTCCAATATGCTTATGATCGGGCCTACCGGTTCCGGTAAGACTTATCTGGTTCGTACATTGGCGAAGCTTCTGGATGTTCCACTTGCAATTACAGATGCAACAAGCTTGACAGAAGCAGGGTATATCGGCGATGATATTGAGTCGGTTGTTTCGAAACTCTTGGCAGCAGCAGATAATGATGTGGATAGAGCAGAACAGGGTATTATCTTTATCGATGAAATTGATAAGATTGCAAAGAAGAAGAATACCAATCAGAGAGATGTTAGTGGAGAATCTGTGCAGCAGGGTATGCTGAAACTCCTGGAAGGTGCTGAGATAGAAGTGCCTGTCGGAGCCAGCAGCAAGAATGCTATGGTGCCTATGACAACCATTAATACGAAGAATATTTTGTTTATCTGTGGCGGAGCATTTCCAGATCTTGAAAACATTATAAAGGAGCGCTTGAATAAGGAGAGCTCTATGGGATTTGTTGCCACTTTAAAAGATAAATATGACAATGATGAGAATATTCTCAGCAATGTCACTGCAGAAGATATCAAGAATTTCGGTATGATTCCGGAATTTATTGGTAGATTACCAATCGTATTTACGTTAAAGGCTCTGGACGAGGATATGCTTGTGCGTATTCTGAAAGAACCTAAGAATGCGATTTTAAAGCAATATCAGAAATTACTTGCTCTGGATGAGGTGGACCTGGAGTTTACCGATGGAGCATTGCATGAGATTGCGAAGGAAGCAAGGGAAAAGGAACTCGGCGCACGAGCATTACGTGCCATCATTGAGAAATTCATGCTGGATATTATGTATGAGATTCCTAAGGATGATGAGATTGGCAAAGTTACGATTACAGAGGACTATCTTTTGAAAAAGGGAGGACCTGTGATTGAAATGCGTACTGACAGTCGTCCGTTAATCGTTGAAAAACGACAGGCGACACAAAATTAGAGAGGTGGAGTAATTTATGGCAAGACGCGAAAAAAAGCCACATTCAAACGAGTTATATAAGGCGATTTTATCATTACAGAGTGAGGAGGAATGTTTTGCATTTTTCCAGGATATCTGTTCTGATACAGAGATGTTGACTATGGAACAGCGTTATCACGTTGCAAAATTACTGGAAGAAGGAGAGACATATCTGACAATCCAGAATACTACAAATGCAAGTACAGCTACTATCAGTCGTGTAGGTCGTACACTTTCTGATGGAACAGGTGTAATTGCAGAAGTCCTTCACAGAATGAAAGGAAATGATTAATTTGCAGGCTTATGTCATTAAGGATGTAAAGAATTTTATGAATCAAATGCTTCGTACAGAGGCATTTGATTTTTTCCTGTTATCGGAAATCACCATTCAGGCAAAGGGCAGTTATGTGCTGGATGGCCATCTGGAGGAGGGATACTATTCCCGGGAGGAATTGGATGCAAGTGGACAGAAGGTCGGCGATTTACTTCCGTATAAGGAGTTTCGTACAATGGCATTCGATTTAATCAAGGGACAGAGAACACCAACTTATTTTAAATTTATATTTATGGCTCCCGAAGTGCTGATAGAGAAATTGTTGGAAAAGACTGACAATAGCATACAACAGCAGGATGTACTTGGTCTGGTATGCAATGTTCGTTTCCAAAATGGTGAATTACAGCTGATTACAGGCTCTTCATATCGTATCTTTACGACAGACAAAAGCCTTGATCAGATGTGGGATTCCTACATTCAGTCATATTTAACAAAATTAGATATACAATGGGATAATATTTAGTGAATTTGCTTTACAATTTAAAACCACTATGGTAAATTTATTCTTGTGTGGATGAAAATCTACATAGAGATATATTTTATTGGAGGTACTTTTACAATGAGAGGTACAGTTAAGTGGTTTAATGGTGGTAAAGGTTACGGATTCATTTCCGACATGGAAGGTAAGGACGTATTTTTCCATTACAGTGCTATTGAGATGGATGGTTATAAGACAATCGATAATGGCGCTGAGGTTGAGTATGAAGTTACAGAAGGTAAGAACGGACCTCAGGCTGTTAACGTTAAAGCAGTTTCATAGTTATATGTAATTTGTTTTGAGGGGGCGATGTGCATGGCATATCGCCCCTTTTTCTGTATATATTTTGTTTTTTTATTTAAGTAGATGCGGACTGAGAGTGGTTCGAAGAATTGGAAGGAGAAAGATTATGTTAGAAGCAGAACAGTTAATAGAGAGATTAAACAATGGCGTAGCGCCTCAGTTTGTTGTACTAGATGCTTTGGATCAACTTGTGGATGAAGGATTTGAGGTCTTGTCAATGGAAAAACCATGGAATCTACAGGCAGGTGGAAAATATATCGTGAATCAGCATGACTCTAGTTTGGTTGCATTTAGTATGCCTGATAAAATTTTGGATGAGGAATCATTGGCAAAGCGATTAGAGAAAGCGAATCCATTTCTTAGAATTGCGGCTGCACATACTGATTATCCAGCACTTCGAATTAAAGCAACTCCAGATATGAAGACTGGAGTGTATGGTAAGATCAATACGGAAGTATATGGTGGAGCAATCAATCCGACTTGGATGGATCGCCCGCTTGGTGTGGCTGGTCGCGTTTCTCTGAAATCAGAGGATGTATTTGCACCTAGAACGGTTCTATATCAGAGTGATAGACCGGTACTCATTATTCCAAATCTTGCAATTCATATGAATCGTGAGGTAAATAAGGGAATAGAATTGAATCCACAGAAAGATATGCTTCCATTGTTTACAACGGACGTAGAAAAGCATACGTTTGTGGATTTCCTTGCAGAAGAGCTAGAAGTTTCTAAGGAAGAAATTCTGGATTTTGAACTTACCTGTTTTGCAACAGAGCAGGCGGAATACGTGGGTGTTACAGAAGATATGATTTCGTCTCCTCGAATCGATAATATTAGTTCTGTTGAATCATGTATTTATGGTCTTTTGGATGCGGGTGAGACAGATCACTTGAATATGGCAGTTCTTTTTGACCATGAAGAGATTGGGTCACGCAGTAATAAGGGGGCAGCATCTGCATTTCTAAGAGATTTAGTTGAGAAGATTTTTGTTTCAATAGGGGTAAGTTCGGAAATGGTGATTTCTGCAATTTATCAGGGAATGACGATTTCTGCGGATGTTGCGCATGCTTATCATCCAAATTATCCAGATAAAGAAGATGTGACGAATCAACCGGTGTTAAATGGTGGATTCTGTATCAAAGAAGCATCTTCGCAGTCGTATGCTACAGATGCAGAAGCAATCAGTATTGTGGAGCAGATATGTAAGAAAAATAAAATTACATATCAAAAATTTGTAAATCGATCAGACCTTCGTGGGGGAAGTACGCTAGGTGCTATCTCTTCGGCACTTCTTCCGATGAAGACTGTAGATGTAGGGATTCCAATTCTTGCAATGCATTCTGCAAGAGAATTGATGGGAAAGGAAGATATACATTCATTGAACCAGTTGATTAGCGCATTTTTTAAGGAAGCTTAATCTATGAAATATAAGAAAATGATTACGGCGGGAGTGTTGGCGTTCTCGATTTTTTTATCAGGGTGTTCAATTTCTGAGGTTACAGATTCTGCAAAGGATTCTATTAAAGATACAGTATCTTCCTTTGTTGTGGGAGATGCGAAAGAGATTACATCTATTTCAGAGGATAAATATGCATATTCGGTGCTCGATGAGAACACGAAGGAAGTGTATAATCAGGTGCTGGATGCTATTTTGAATTATGAGACAGAAGTTACGGTATCAACAGAGGATACAGATGTATTACAGAATGCTTATGATGCAGTGATGGCAGATTATGGCGGGTTGTTTTGGGTGTATGGTTATCAGGCAAATACGTATCACACAGTGGGAACTGTGCTGGGATTAACATTTTCACCTACCTATACGATGACACAAGCAGAGCAGGAAGAAAAGCAGGCTGAGATAGATGCTGTTGTGGAACAGTGGCTTATGGATCTTCCTGCAGATGCGACAGATTACGAGAAGGCAAAGTATGTTTACGAAACACTTATAACAAAGTGTGATTATGATATTAATTCAGAAGATAATCAGAACATTATAAGTGTCTTTCTTAATGGTTCTACTGTTTGTCAGGGATACGCAGATGCAACGTCATATTTGCTGGATTTATTAGGAATTCAATCTACGATTATTATCGGTACAGCAAATAATGAATCGCATGCATGGAATATGGTACGGCTAGATGACCAGTATTATTTCATGGATACAACCTGGGGAAATAGTACATATTCAGATACGACGGATGCGAAATTCATTAATTATGCGTATTTAAATGTTACTTCAGAAGAAATTTCGCAAAATCATACGGTAGAGATGAATGTTGAACTTCCGGAGTGCACTGCTACAGAGGATAATTATTATCACAAAGAGGGACAGTATTTTGAATCCGGACAGCTGGGGGATGTGGGCAATTTGATTCAGACTGCTTATAACCGTGGGGATGAGACGGTTTCGATGAAGTTTAATAGTTCAGCAACATATGATAGTGTTTATAATTATTTTATTGTACAGTCTAATATTACGAAGTATTGCCATGGCATAAAGGATATTCGATATGTTGAGATTCAGAGTTCCAATGTTCTGGTATTGGTATTTGGATAAAATATAATTGAAATAAAACTGCAATGTTACATTTACAAATAATATCATAGGGTGTAGAATGATGTGGTAATGATAACCACGTGTGAATGAAAAGCACGAACGGAGGCAGTTTATGTATAAAATAATTATTGATAGTTGTGGGGAACTTAATGAGAAAATGAAGCAGGATTCTCATTTTGCGAATGTTCCACTGACATTGGAAGTTGATGGTGAGGATATAATTGATGATGATACATTTGATCAGCCATCCTTCTTAGCAAAAGTTGCTGCATCACCAACAGGACCAAAATCTGCTTGCCCATCCCCAAGTGCGTATATGGATGAGATGGAAGGAGCAGAACGTATATATATCGTAACCTTATCCGCTCAGTTAAGCGGATCATACAATAGTGCTTGTCTGGCAAAGGATTTGTTTGAAGAAGATCATGAAGATGAGGATGGAGATTTTCAGGTTCATGTATTTGATTCCAAGTCAGCATCAATTGGACAGTCTCTGATTGGACTTAAGATTCAGGAGTGCGAAGAGGCCGGAATGAGTTTTGAAGAAGTAATCAAGGCGGTAGATGCTTATATTGCAGAGCAGCATACATTTTTTGTTCTTGAAACACTAGAGACCCTCCGCAAGGCAGGACGTCTCTCTAATCTCAAGGCAAAACTTGCCAGTACATTGAATATCAAGCCAGTTATGGGTTCTACAGAGATTGGTAGTATCCAGCAGCTTGGACAGGCTCGAGGTATGATGAAAGCACTCGATAAAATGGTTGAGTGTATGCTTGAAGTGACTCAGAATTGTGAAGAGAAGGTACTTGCAATTTCACATTGTAACTGCCCGGAACGTGCAAAGATTCTGATGGAAAAAGTTATGGCAAAAGCGAACTTTAAAGAAATCTTTATTGTGGATACACAGGGAGTTTCCAGTATGTATGCCAACGATGGCGGCCTGATTATGGTTGTATAATCGAGGATATTATACAGTTTGATTATTGACACCGGTGATTGACGATGGTTGTTCAATCACCGGTGTTTTTTGCTATAATTCATGTAAGAGAGTACATGTAAAAAATTCGATGGGAATGAAGAAACGGAAAATGAAGCAAAGTAAGACGTATGAACAGGTTGTAGATGAAATACTTGCAAAGGGAAAGTTTGGAGAGGCTCCCGGAGCATATGATATAAGGAAGTGGATGGAGATCTTAGGCCCGGTGGATGAAGGGTTAAAGGTAATTCATATTGCCGGAACCAATGGCAAGGGATCTACCTCAGCCATGGTTTCAAATATCCTCGCTGCCGGCGGATATACAGTGGGATTATTTACTTCTCCCCATTTGACGCATTTTACGGAGCGCATCCGACTCGTAAGCTCAAAAAAATCTGACGGGGGAATAACTCCGGTGGAAATGATTACGGAGATGGAGATTTCAAGGTCGGATCTGGTGCGTTTGTCTGCTAAGTATTTAGAGGATGACAGACTGCCTAGGGGAAATATGTTGGATTACACATTGATGGTTGCGATTTCGTATTTTAAAGAGAAAAACGTGGATTACGTTGTATTAGAGACCGGTCTTGGTGGAAAACTGGATTCTACCAATGGACTAACTGTAACTCCACTTGTGGCTGCGATTACAAGTATTTCTTTGGAACATACGGCAATTCTGGGAGATACGATAGAACAGATTGCATCGGAAAAGGCCGGGATTATCAAGCGCGGTACCAAGGCGGTTATCGGTTATATGTCAGATGAAGCGGCCAGAGTGGTGGAGGAAGTCTGCAGAAATCAGAAGGTGTCCTATGAGAGGATTAATAACCTGCAGGATGGCCTTATTAGTCTGGGGTACCAACGTAGAAATGAGGCCTGTGCAAGAGCCATTATTAGAGCTCTTAATCTACCTGTTTCCAAGGAGGCTATAGATTACGGTATTAGAGAGACAAAATGGCCCGGTAGATTGGAGATTTTAAGTGAGAAAAATCCATGGATGATGCTGGATGGCGCACATAATCCTGAGGGCGTTGCTGTTTTAAGAGAGAGCCTGGAGACGGCATTTCCCGGGGAAAAATATGTGTTTATAATTGGAGTTTTAAAGGATAGAAAGTACGAGGAAATGATACGTACTATTCTGCCGGTTTCATCGGAGATATGGACACTGACACCAAAAGATGAGAGAGCTATGACTGCAGAGGAGCTGGCTTCGGTAGTGGAGAAACTGTCCAAAGAAATGGGAATAAACATACCTGTTTTCCCATGGAATATTGCTGATGCAGCAGGTCGGGCACAAAGAGAAGAGAATCGTAAAGTAGTGGCATTTGGTTCGCTTTATTTTATTGGAGAGTTGAGAGATGAGATTTCAATCAAGAATTGAAGCGTTGCATTTACTTGGTTTGGAAAGTGGTGCAACGGATGAGCAAATAAAAATGGTATATCATGGGCTGATAAAGCAGTATCATCCCGATGAAAATCCGGATGGAGAAATCCTCAGACAATTCTATGATATTCGGGATGCCTATGAATATTTAATGACGGTGAAGGAACAGGTATTTGAGATTCAGGAAGGCAACCGGATGTATCGGGCTCCACAGATTTTTGGTTCTAAGAAGGATTTGGAGCAGGCGAGTTTCTCGAGAAAAATTCGTGAAGAGAATGCGAAAAAGGAGAAACGTAGGCAGCAGGCAATTCGAGAAAAGAAAAAGAAGTTAGAGCAGCAGGCTGCTGAGAGACGCCGGATTGAAGAGGAAAACCGGAAGTGGAAGGAAAAGCAGGAACAGGAATACAAGGAAGCAATGGACAAGATTAATGCAATTCGGACGGCTCGAGCCATCGAAGCAATCCTTAATTACTATAAAGCTGAGGATGATTAGAAGAACATAAGTAGATTTTGCGAAATATAATTTTGTAATTGACAAATTAAATTGCGCACAATATAATTAACAAAGAACAAAGTTATACCACGCATATAAAAGGTTTTTAGATAAAAGGAGGATGGTTTATGGCTGATTTTTATGATTTGAGTGTTGAGAGAGCAGATGGAAGCTTTCAGTCAATGGCTGATTATCGAGGTAAGGTGGTGGTAGTTGTAAATACAGCTACGGGATGTGGTTTCACACCTCATTATGAACCGTTGGAGGAGCTTTATGAGAAGTGTCATGAGGCAGGACTTGAGATTGTAGATGTTCCTTGCAATCAGTTTGCAGGACAGGCTCCGGAATCAGATGAAGAGATTCATAATTTCTGCCAGATGCACTATAATACACAATTCCCACAGATGAAGAAGTCTGACATCAATGGAGAACACGCAATTGAGCTTTTCCGTTATTTGAAGAGCCAGGCACCTTTTGAAGGCTTTGGTAAGGGGCCTAAGGCACTTGCAATGGCAGCTCTTCTCAAGAAGATTGACAAAGATTATAAGAATAATCCGGATATCAAGTGGAATTTTACCAAGTTTGTAATTGATCGTGAGGGAAAAGTTGTAAAGCGTTATGAGCCGACATATGACATGAAGAAGTTTGTCAATGAAGTGGCAGAACTTGTTGGAAATACAACAGCAAAGTAAAGAGAAATCATTAGAATACAAGATGACACGGTGAGATGCTATATCTCTTACGTGTCATCTTGCTTATTTTAGGCAATTTTTTTGCTATATTTCCTTGCTTGAAATAGTAGTATCACGTATAATAATGCATGCTGAATAAAATTTTTTTGAGAACAAAACCTAGTATTCCGATAGGAATTGCTAAAGAATTTGAAATGATATATCAGGGAGGCAATTATGTCAGATAAGTTATTAGAGGTGAAGGGGCTTACCGCTTGCGTAGATGAAGAGGAAAAGGAAATCCTTCACGGTGTTGACTTAACAATTAATGCGGGTGAAACTCATGTAATCATGGGACCAAACGGTGCAGGTAAATCTACACTTGGTTCTACACTTATGGGAGACCCACGTTATAAGATTACAGGAGGATCTATCGAATTTCAAGGGGAAGATATTACGAAGTTATCTACTGATAAGATCGCCAAGATGGGTATGTTTTTATCTTTCCAGAATCCGATTGAGGTTCCGGGAATTACACTTGCAAACTTTATCAAAACTGCAATTGAAAATAAGACAGGTGAGAGACTTCGTTTCTGGGATTTCAAGAAGCAGCTTTCTGAGACAATGAAGATTTTAAATATGGATGAGAGCTATGCAGATCGAGATTTGAATGTTGGATTTTCCGGTGGAGAGAAGAAGAAAGCTGAGATTTTACAGCTTCTCATGTTAAAACCATCTTTTGCAATTCTGGATGAGACAGACTCCGGATTGGACGTTGATGCGGTCCGTACTGTATCTCAGGGTATTGAAGAATACAAGAAGACCGTAGGTGGTGCCCTTATGATTATTACACATTCAACAAGAATCTTAGAGGCGCTTGATGTAGATGCAACACATGTTTTAGTGGATGGTAAGATTGTAGCAAATGGTGATGCAAGCTACATCGATGAAATCAATGAAAATGGATTCGAGAAATTCTTAAAGTAGAGAAGGTTGTAATAGATTTATGAAAGAGAAGACACGTGTTGAGGACATCGATCGAAGCCTATATGATTTTCGCTTCGAAGAAAAGGATGCCTTCAAGGTAGAAGAGGGTCTGACACCGGATATCGTTCGTCAGATCAGTAAAGAGAAAAATGATCCGGAATGGATGACAGAATTTCGTCTGAAGTCTCTGGAAAAATATAATGAGATTCCTGTTCCGGATTGGGGACCATCAATTGAGGGACTGGATATGAATAATATCGTCACCTATGTTCGTCCGAAGGACAATAAGATGGTAAAGGATTGGGAAGAAGTTCCTACGGATATTCGTGATACATTCCAGAAATTGGGTATCCCACAGGCAGAGCGTGAGTCTCTGGCTGGTGTAGGTGCGCAGTTTGACTCGGAACTGGTATATCACAATGTCAAGGATGAAGTTGCTGCTCAGGGTGTAATCTATACAGATTTAGAGTCAGCCCTTCATGGAGAATATGCAGATATGATCAAGGAACACTTTATGAAGCTGGTTCCGCCAACTGATCACAAATTTGCAGCCCTTCACGGAGCGGTATGGTCAGGAGGATCATTTGTATATGTTCCACCTGGAGTATCAGTAGAGATTCCACTGCAGTCGTATTTCCGCTTAAATGCACCGGGAGCAGGTCAGTTTGAACATACATTGATTATCGTTGATGAAGGAGCATACCTTCACTTTATCGAGGGTTGTTCTGCACCGAAGTATAATGTTGCAAACCTTCATGCCGGTTGTGTTGAACTGTTTGTAGGTAAGAATGCCACACTTCGTTATTCGACTATTGAGAACTGGTCCAAGAATATGTATAACCTGAACACAAAGCGTGCCAGAGTAGAAGAAGGCGGTAAGGTGGAATGGATTTCCGGATCCTTTGGTTCACATGTATCTTACCTCTATCCTATGAGTGTACTTCAGGGTGAAGGTGCTCGTTGTGAATTTACGTCAGTAACATTTGCAGGACATGGACAGAACCTGGATACGGGTACAAAGGTTGTACATAATGCGCCTAATACATCTTCTTATATCAACACACGTTCTATCAGTAAGGATGGTGGTATTTCTACATTCAGAAGTGCTGTTGTTGTAAATAAGAATGCCAAGGGTTCTAAGTCCGCTGCGTCTTGTGAATCTTTGATGGTAGATAATATCAGCCGTTCAGATACCATTCCGGCAATGGATATTCGTACAGATGATGCAGATATCGGACATGAGGCTAAGATTGGTCGAATCAGTGATGAGACGGTATTCTATCTCATGAGCCGTGGTATGTCAGAAGAAGATGCAAGAGCATTGATTGTTCGTGGATTTGCAGACAATGTCGGCAAGGAACTTCCACTGGAATACGCTGTAGAAATGAACAACCTCATCGGTCTTGAGATGAAGGGTAGCATAGGTTAAGGAGGAGAGTATGGACGTGAAAGTAAATCAGATTCCTGCACTGACCTGGAATTGGCTACGCATGAATGAACTTACGGTGAAGGAAGTAAAAGCACTTCAAGGGGAAAGTTCAGTATCATACAGTACACCTGCAGGAATTGTTGAAAAATCAAATCAGGATTTTACAATTGATACAAAAACAGGTATGGGTGAAAACATGGAGAAACTTCTAAAGGAGTCCGCTGTGTTAGTTCATTCATTTGAAACATCAGACAAAGTTCAGGAAGTATTAAAACTGGATTATAAGTTTGATGGAAATGCTACTGCCAACGCAGTAGAGTTAAAGGTCGCAGATAATGCTGAGATGACAGTGTTTATGGATTTTCGTTCTGAAGAAGAAGCGGGAGATGCTGCGATAGAAACACGTTATGAAATCGGAGAAAATGCACATTTGACATTGATTCAGGTGCAGTACCTTGGGGATAAGTTCCGTTTTTATAACAATATCGGTGGAGAACATGCTGAAAATGGTAAGTTCACACTGATTCAGCTGGTTTTAAAGGGTGATCAGTCTTATTATGGTAATTATTCCGGACTTCATGCCAAGAAATCAGAACTTGAAACTAAGATTGCATATATGTTAAAGGATGAAAATTTCTTGGACATGAATTACGATGCAGATCATACGGGAAAAAAATCACTTTGTGATATTCAGGTTTCCGGTGTTCTCCGTAATCAGTCACGTAAACTTTTCCGTGGAACGATTGATTTCCACAGAGGTTGCGCTGGTGCAGTCGGTGCAGAGATGGAAGATGTGCTTCTCATGGATGAATCTGTTCGAAACCAGACAATTCCGATTATCCTCTGTGATGAGGAAGATGTATCCGGAACACATGGTGCATCCATTGGCCGTTTGGATGAAGGTATGATGTTCTATATGCAGTCCAGAGGTATCAAGGAAGAAGCAATCTATGAGATGATGGCCAAGGCCAAGATTGAAGCAATAGCAAATCAGATCCCACAGGAAGAGATTCGCGAGGAAGTACGTCAATTACTTGAAAAGTAAACAGGTTGGGTGACAATATGACAGAATTAGATCTTAAAATTAGAGATGAGTTTCCGGTACTTCGAGATAGGGAAACTGTTTATCTAGATAATGGAGCAACTTCACAGAAGCCTCAGTGCGTTATCGATGCGGTTTCGCATTACTATGAATATTACAATGCGAACCCTATGAGAGGTTTGTACGATATTTCTGTAGAGGCGACAGATGCGTATGAGGAGGCTCGTCGAGTGGTGGCGAACTTTATTCATGCAAGTCAGCCTGAGGAGATTATCTTCACAAGAAATACGACGGAATCCATGAATCTGCTTGCTTATAGTTATGGTTCCAAATTCCTGAAGGATGGCGATGAGATTATCGTTGCGGTAACCGAACACCACAGCAATTTCCTCCCTTGGAAGGAAGTGGCAACCAGAAATGGTGCCAAGGTGGTTTGGTTTGATTGTGAGCAGGACGGAGAATTAAAGCCGGAGAAATTGCAGGAACTTGTGAATGAACATACGAAACTGGTTGCTGTTACACAGTTATCCAATGTGATTGGACGTGTGAATGATGTAAAGAAGTTTGCAGAGATTGCGCATTCGGTAGGAGCAGTTATTGCTGTGGATGGTGCTCAATCTGTTCCTCATATGCCGGTTGATGTTCAGGATCTGGATGTGGATTTCCTTGCATTTAGTGGACATAAGATGTTTGCACCAATGGGTATTGGTGTGCTCTATGGCAAGATGGAACTTCTGAAAGCAATGCCACCGTTCTTCTATGGTGGAGAGATGATTGAATATGTATTTAAAGATCGTGTGAAGTATTCGGATGTCCCTCATAAGTTTGAAGCAGGTACCGTAAATGTTGGTGGTGCAATTGGACTTATGGAAGCAATTAAGTTCATCCAAAGATATGGATGGGATGTTATTATGGAACGTGAAGATGATATTACTCGCTATGCCATGGAGAAGATTGCAAATATTCCTCATGTGCATGTTGTTGGTTCACAGGATCCGAAGGAACATCATGGCTTAATCACGTTTACAATTGATGATGTGCATCCACATGATATTGCAGCAATTTTTGATTCTGAGCATGTAGCGGTTCGAGCAGGACACCATTGTGCGCAACCGCTTCATAAGCATTTGGGCTTGATGTCGACGACAAGAGTATCATTTGCTTTCTATAATAATCATGATGATATAGATGCATTTATTAACTGTCTGTCTAAAATTCGTGGATTGATGGGATATACAGATTAGAAATGAGGTACATGTAATGGCAAGTACATTTTATAATGAGATTCTGACGGAACATAATCAGAATCCATTTCATAAACATGAATTAGAAGGGGCGAACTTCTCGCTGGAAGGAATTAATCCTTCTTGTGGAGACGATATCATCCTGAGCCTTAAAGTAGAAGATGGCAAGATTGTAGATGGTGCCTATGTG
This sequence comes from Lachnospiraceae bacterium, assembly GCA_017392525.1. GTDB lineage: Bacteria > Bacillota > Clostridia > Lachnospirales > Lachnospiraceae > FD2005. The sequence goes on along the minus strand of JAFOVD010000001.1, from coordinate 47,200 downwards.
GGTGATGGATGCGCTATTTCTCAGGCATCTGCAGATATGATGCTCGATCTGGTAATTGGACGCTCCAAAGAGGAGGCACTTCGACTTTCTGATATTTTCCTTCGTATGATCAAGGGTGAGATCACAGAGGAAGAGAAAGAGGAATTGGAAGAGGCTTCTATTCTTCAGGATATTTCACATATGCCTGCGCGAGTTAAGTGCGCGGTTTTAGGATGGCATACATTAGAGGAAATGTTGAATGAGGGCGAAGGCCAGGTGACAACAGAAGATCAATAGAGTTCAATGAGACCACTGGTATATTATTATACTGGAGGTCTCTTTTTTTAGTATATTATTCTTGAGGAGTGATTGACAAAATGGGTAGGGTGATATATCTTTAAATCAGAAGTACTAATGGAGAGCAGAAGCAAATGATAGCAGAATGGCATGATAAAGAAGCTGAAAAAATATGGAATATGAAATTTTCGACAAAGCTGCCTCATGACATTCAGAGAGTAGCTAGGAGAAAGCTTGTAATGATTCATTCAGCTGCAAGTATAAATGATTTGAGAATACCTCCATCTAATCGTCTTGAAGAATTAAAAGGTGATCGAGAGGGACAACATAGTATAAGAATTAATGATCAATATCGAATATGTTTTTATTGGAATAATGGAAATGTAATCATTCAAGAAATTGGTGATTATCACTAAGGAGGTGATCTATATGATGGATTTAGAACCTATATTACCAGGAGAAGTGTTACAGGAAGAGTTTCTGGAACCAATGAAAGTAACTGCATATAGACTTGCCAAGGAGGTACACATTCCGCAGTCAAGAATCAGTGATATTATAAGTGGCAAAAGAGGAATAACAGCAGACACTGCTATGAGATTTGCAAGATTCTTTGGAACTACTCCGCAGTTCTGGCTTAATATTCAAAATCAGTATGATCTGGATATGCTTAAGGTATCAGGTAAGACTGTTGATATGTCAGATATTAGACCTTACAATTTGATGCAAGGATAAATAATGAGTATGGACAAGTGAAAAGGTGTACGTAAAATTACAATAAGTGAATAGTAGAAGAGTCGCGAAGTGAATTCTTACCGACCTCCAGAAGTTAGATAGTAGTATCTAATGATTGGAGGTCGGTATTTTTATGGAATCTACTTTTGTCTTGGTAAGTTAATATTTAAAGCTATTTTAATAATCCAAACAAAGAAGAGCAGTACTCCCACTGGAATCAGACAGGATGTAACAATCAGAATAGCAATGGCATCGATAAAATTACTGAGCATATTTTCAAGGTCTTCTGTAGATGTGCTCACGGTATTGGTAACAGTATCAATTGTATCGGACACGGTGTTACTAGCTTTATCAAATAAACTTGAGAAGAAATTATCGGAAGCATCATCCTTTGATTTGCTAGATGTATCGGAGTTATCTTCATCGGAAGAGGTGTTTTCATCTATTGTTGTTGCGGTATCTTTGGCATTATCTATGGTCTCTTCGATAGATTCCTGATATGTTGCATCAATCATGTCAGAGATTTTAACAGATACAGGAATTACGGAATAGATCAAAATAGAAAAAGCGAAAATCTTTATTGCAATTCTTTTTAATGTTTCAGAATCTTTAAATACAGTTACTGTTAAGAAGAGCAACGCGCATGCTACAGGGATTAGAACTTTAAATGCCAGGTACCCGGTAATGGTTACGAGATATTTCTCGAGATACAGCGCGCCTAGGATAAATAGGAAATACCCGCTCAAATCGGCAAGCTTATCTGCAATTGGTGTGCCGACATCCCCGGGGAGTAATGTGATAGCGGCAGATGCTGCAGTGGATGCTCCGGTTAACTCCAGAACAGTCTGCTTTTTATCATCTAATGCCGAAATGGTTGCCTCGTGTGTTTCGATAGAAGTAGCCCTATTTGCAATTGGGAAGAATGAGATTAGGGCGATAAGTATTAGCATACAAGCCCGAAAAATCGTTGAGTTCCATAGTTTATTAATTGAAGTTTTTATGTTTGACATGAGAAACCTCCTTGATTTATGAAGTGTTGTTATAAATTATAATAACATAATAAATGTGATATTAGCGGATGAACCGACGGGTTCATTAGATGAAAAGAATGCTAAAGTTGTTTGGGATACTTTAAAGAACTTAAAAGCGGAAGGAAAAACAATTGTGTTGGTAACGCACAATCGAGAATTTCTAAAAGAGGCGGATCAAATAATACAAATATGAAAGAAAAAAGAAGCAAGTCACTCGACTTGCTTCTTTTAATATAGAGCGACAGACGGGGCTCGAACCCGCGGTCTCGACCTTGGCAAGGTCGCGCGTTACCAACTACGCCACTGTCGCATTTGCAATGTGTATGGGAGTCATCATCGCTGACGACAAAAATTATTCTATCCGAAACCATACACATTGTCAACGGTTTTTTAAAATAAAATTACAAATTTTATTAAAATCATGATTTTTGATTCTATATTGATGACGATCTTATTCAGCGTCCTCGGAAGCCTCTGTAGTATCGTCTGAAGAATCATCTGTAGCAGAATCTTCTGTGTTAGTGTCATCTGTTGTTGTATCGTTTGTATCTTCGGACTGCACCGTTGTAATAGAACTTTCATAATCAGTGATGGCTGATAAATCAATAGCAGTTGTGACTGCATTTTCTTCCTGATATGCTTCATACTTGGAGTATCCGCTGTATCCAAGCCATCCGACAATTCCAAGTGTTACAACAACACCACAGACTGTTCCGATAATAGCATTTCTTTTATTCTTTTTAACAATCTTCTTACGATTCTTTTTTAATTCTTTTTTCTGATCAACTTTTTCCTGACTCATGTGATCAAACCTCCAATAAATAAAAATCGTAATAATCGTATCGTATTTATATTGAAAAATCAATATGTTCCCTTGGGCATAAGATGTAGAAGAAACACTAAATGTTGTGTATAATATGAAGGTGTAGTTATCAGAGTATAACTATGAGTTGGTTATAAAGGAGAAACTAGTTATGGGGTTTAATTTATTTCGAAAGAAACAGAGTGAGAGTATCACAGAGATGGCAGATACATCTAGCAATGAACATACACCGGTTGTCGCAACACCACAGAAGCCAGAGGGCGAAGATGAGGTGCAGAACCGTTTTACACTTTTAGTTGAGGCGGTTGCGCAGATTCCTGACAATTCAGGAATTGCAATCAAGGGTGTAGTGCATGGTAGATGTCACGTAGATGATGAAGTGGTGTTGCTTCATCCGGGGCGTAGAATCAGCAAAGTGACAATTGATCGAATTGAGTTAAATGCACAGCGCGCAGATTATGCCGAGGATGAGGAAGCTATAATTCGAATTGATGCTATTAAGGATGCAAAGAAAGTGCTTCCGTTTTGTGTGCTGACATCTATCGTTCCTCAGGCTAAGATTGATGTTAATACAGCTATAGAAAATCCATATCTGCTGGGATTGGCACAGGAGTTTAGAAGATTTCACGGCAATCAGAATTACATGAACCTTCTTGTGTTTGAACTGGTTCACAGCAACTTTATCACTCCACTTCGAATTATCGGAGAGCAGGAGAAGATGGAAGATGGCAAAGTGAAGTTTAAGAAAGGAGCTAAGATAGGCTTCCTTTCAGTAAAAGATCCTAATGCGGAGGACAAGTTTGTATTTCCACTTTTTACGGACTGGAAAGAACTCAGGGGATGGACTGGTGTGTTTGATGAGGACAATCCACCAAAGACGATGATCTTTACATTTCCAAATGTGCTTAACATGCTGAAGGAAAATCATACGGGACTTTTGATCAATGGATTTGGAAAGTCACCTTTGGTAATTCCTATGGAAATGATTCATAAGATTACGTCCTTAGAGGCATATCAAAAAGAATTCGGTACAAAGCAGGAATCTACCGAATCGAAAATGAATGAATAGAAAGAGAGAATAAGAATGAGTAGAGCAGATCAGCTTTTTGTAGACATGTGTAAGGATATTATTGAAAATGGTTATAGCACAGAGGGTGAGAAGGTTCGCCCAAAGTGGGAGGATGGTTCCTATGCATATACAATCAAACAGTTTGGTGTGGTGAACCGTTATAATCTCAAGGAAGAATTTCCGGCACTTACACTTCGTAAGACAGCAATTAAGAGCTGTACAGATGAGATGTTATGGATTTGGCAGAGAAAGTCAAATAATATTAACGATTTAAACAGTACAGTCTGGGATGAATGGGCTGATGAGAGTGGCTCTATTGGTAAAGCTTATGGATATCAGATGAGTGTGAAGCATTTTTACAGAGATATTAATGAAGCTGATTTAGAGATAGCTTTTGGTGATAAGGCAAGCCTTCATGCAATTAAAGATGAAGAAAAGGGTGGATATTATATGGATCAGGTGGATAGAGTAATCTACGACCTGAAGACACATCCATTCAGCCGCCGAATCATGACAAATATCTATGTGCATCAGGATTTATCGGAAATGCATCTTTATCCATGTGCATATAGTATGACATTTAATGTTACAACGAATAAAGAGACAGGAAAGCTGGTTTTAAATTCTATTTTGAATCAGAGAAGTCAGGATATTCTGGCTGCAAATAACTGGAATGTCTGCCAGTATGCGATTCTAACACATATGCTGGCACAGGTTTGTGATATGGAAGTTGGCGAATTTGTTCATGTAATTGCCGATGCACATATTTATGACAGACATGTTCCGATTATCAAGGAATTAATTGAACGTGAGCAGTATCCGGCACCGAAGTTCTGGATTAATCCTGAAATCAAGGATTTTTATGATTTTACAAGAGATGACATCCGTTTGGATGATTACGTGACAGGACCACAGGTTAAGAATATTCCAATTGCCGTCTAAGGCTTGTTTTGGTGTAGTATATTTTGCATAAATGAGAGGATAGGTTAAATGAAGTTAATCGCAGCAGTTGATAACAATTGGGGAATCGGAAATAAGAATCAGCTTCTTGTCAGTATTCCGGAGGACATGAAGTTCTTCCGTCAGCAGACAACCGGCAATGTCATCGTTATGGGACGAAAGACGCTGGAAAGTTTCCCGGCCGGTAGACCGCTTCCAAACCGTACCAATATCGTTCTTACAAGAAATGAAGACTATGAGGTTCGTGGAGCAATTGTTGTTCATAACGAAGAAGAACTGATGGAAGAACTGAAAAAATACGATAGCGATGATATCTATATTATCGGTGGAGAGAGTATCTACAAGCAGTTTGTAGATAAGTGTGACATCGCCTATATTACAAAGATTGATTATGAATATGAGGCGGATGCACATTTCCCGAATCTGGATGAGAAACCAAACTGGAAGCTTGTGAAACTTGCAGAGGAAGAGACATATTTTGATGTAATTTATCATTTCTCGATTTATCAGAATCAGGAAGTTTCAGAATAGGATATACCTACGATTTAGATGAGAATCGTTTGACAAAACACAGGGAAAGAAAGAAGAAAACAATATGGAGATTACAGGAAGAAAGCTGTTTGTGAAAGCTCTGCTTGAAGAAGGAGTAGAGACTTTATTTGCATACCCGGGAGGTATGATTACGGATATTATGGATGAGTTATATAAGACACCGGATATCCATGTGGTATTGCCACGTCATGAGCAGGCTCTGGTCCATGAGGCCGAGGGCTATGCCCGTGCCACAGGCAAGATCGGTGTAGCTCTCGTCACTTCCGGACCGGGTGCGACAAATACCATTACAGCCATTGCGGATGCCCATTCTGACAGCATTCCGCTGGTTGTTTTTACAGGCCAGGTTCCTGAGGCATTGATTGGAAATGATGCGTTTCAGGAAGTTGACATTGTCGGCATGACCAGAAATATCACAAAGTATTCGGTCACAGTGAAAAATCGTCATGAGCTCGGCCGTGTGATTAAGATGGCATTTCATATTGCAAATACAGGAAAGCCGGGGCCGGTTCTGGTTGATATTCCAAAGGATATTCAGCTTCAGAAGGGCTCGGATGAATATCCGGATCATGTGGAAATCCGTGGTTATAAGCCAAATCAATCTGTTCATATCGGTCAGTTGAAAAAGGCTTATAAACTGCTTCGAAGCGCTAAAAAGCCTGTGATTCTGGCTGGCGGCGGAATCAATATCGCCGGAGCCAATGAAGCTTTGACCAGATTCGTAGAGACTATGAATATTCCGGTGGCAACTACGGTAATGGGTAAAGGAGCCATTAGCGAGGAGCATCCTCTCTATATCGGTAATGCAGGTATGCATGGCCGATATGCAGTAAATCAGGCGATCGGTGCCTGTGATGTGTTATTTTCTATTGGAACGCGATTTAATGATAGAATTACGGGAGATCTGAATGAATTTGCTCCGCATGCAAAGATTATTCATGTGGATATTGATACCGCTTCTATTTCCAGAAATGTAGTGGTTGATGTGCCGGTGGTTTCCGATGCGAAACTTGCACTTCAGAAACTTATGGAATGGGCAGAACCTATGGAGACTTCTGCCTGGATTCAAAAGATTGGAAAGTGGGCAGAGGAAAATCCTCTTGCCATGCGACGCGATAAGGGAATGTCTCCACAGATGATTATGGAAGGCATCAACAAAGTATATCCGAACAGTATTGTGGTTACAGATGTAGGACAGCATCAGATGTGGGCAAGTCAGTATATCAAACTTACAGAGAACAAGAGGTTTGTTACTTCCGGAGGCCTGGGAACCATGGGATTCGGATTCCCAGCAGCTCTTGGTGCGGCAGAGGGACTTCGTGATATGGGCAAGTTTGGAGAGAAGCAGGTTGTCTGTATTACCGGTGATGGTGGATTCCAGATGAATATGCAGGAGATGGCAACTGCAATCTGTGAGAAGTTACCGATTACGATTTGTCTTCTTAATAATCAGTACCTTGGTATGGTTCGCCAGTTCCAGCAGGTGTTCTATGGTAAGCGATATGAGATTACCTGTCTGGCAAGAAGACTGGATTGCCCTGAGCAGTGCAAAGGTCCAAATCCATCTTGTCAGCCATATGTACCTGACTTTATGAAATGGGCAGAATCCTATGGCGCACATGCAATTCGCGTAACGGATCAGGAAGAAATCGAGTCTGCCCTTACACTTGCGAAGAAGTATACAGATGCACCAACATTAATCGAATTTATCATTTCCACGGATGAGATAGTTTTGCCGATGGTTAAAGGCGGTAATCCGATGACAGAGATGATTTTAAAGTAGGAGGCAGATTATGGGACAGATGAAGAATCGCTGGATTGCATTATATGTGGAAAATGAAGTCGGCGTATTAGCCAAGGTTTCCGGACTTTTCTCTGCGAAGTCTTATAATTTGCAGAGTCTTACAGTAGGAACGACGGAGCATGAGGACATTTCTCGTATGACGATTGGAGTTGCTTCGGATGATGTGACATTTGAGCAGATTAAGAAGCAGCTTAATAGTATGGTGGAAGTTATTAAGGTTATGGATTTAACCAATGTACCGATTCATATGAAGGAAGTTCTCTTTGCCAAGATTAAGCGCGTGGGACCGGCAGAGAAGGAAGAGGCTTTTCGAATTGCTCAGGTGTTTGGTATTCAGCCAATCGATATCGGTGAAGACAGCGTGCTTTTAGAGAGTACACTTACGGAGCGAAGAAATGATGAACTTGTGAAAATATTAAGAGCGAGCTTTAAGCATATCGATGTTGTGCGAGGTGGTGCAGTGGCCATGGAAGGTATCAGTACCAGCTGCAGATAAGGTCATAGGTTTGCTTTGGGGGATGAGTTTATGGAAAATAAAGGGTTTGACAAGGATTCGCTTTATAGGATAGTAAGCATGATATTTGGCACCATTTTTATGGTGTCATTTGTCATGCTTATTTTGCATTTCATGCTTTTTAAGAAAAATGATGAGAATTTGAAGGATGTGCAGAAGATTGCAGATGTAGATACTGAGGTTGAAGAAGATGAGGCGGAGGAGACGACTCCATTGCTTAAGACAATTGATTTTTCTGCGCTTCAGGAGAAGTATCCGGATATCTATGCTTGGGTTTATGTGCCGGGAACACTTGTTAATTATCCGATTTTGCAGTCCGGGGAGGATGTGGATACGGATTATTATCTGGAACATAATCTGGATGGAACTGCCGGCTTGCCGGGGTGCATCTATACGCAGAAAGTCAACTCCAAGGATTTTACGGATAGGGATACGATTGTTTACGGACATAACATGAGAAATGATACCATGTTTGGAAGCCTTCATAATTACGAAGACGAAACATTTTTTAATGAGCATCCTTATATCTATATTTATACGCCAAAACAGAATCTGGTATATCAGATTTTTGCTGCCTATGCATCGGATGATAAGCTGATTTTGGATTATTATGATTATTTTCAGGACGACGCAACATTTCTTGGATATCTGGATGATGTGCAACATAATACCAGTTTAAAAAGCAATACAAATCAGGAGATGCAGTTTACTGTGGAGGATAAAATACTCACACTTTCCACCTGTAATGGAAGCAGCTCCACTCGATATCTGGTAATCGGTAGACTCTTAAGTGATGCTGAGGTTTCAAATCTGGGAGAAGAAACGGCAGACAGCGTTCAGACAGAGGCTGAGAATGCATTACATATTATGAGTGGGGAGGAGCAGGTAAATGAGCAAGGTGAGTAAATCGAAGTGGGCTCTCGTAATCATTTCCGGCTTGGTTGTTATTCAGAGAAAAAGAGAGAAGAATATGAGGTAGATGATGTTGTAGGTTTTAATCCCTGGATTTTATATGATATGATAATAGCGAGGCAGTAGCTGCCTCGCTATTTTTGATGTTTAAAAGAAAAATTAAAAAACGGGTGAATATTTTGAAAGACAATAAACGAAGATTAATCTATGTTTTAATAAGTGTAACGACGATACTGTTTCTTGCGGTATTAGGATGGAATTTTTATGAGAGAGGTATGACAACCGGCAAGTCAGAGGGCGGGAAAAAGAAACAGACCACTACAATTCTTGTTATGGGGCTCCATGATGAGAAAGCTCTGGAACGGGAACATCTTCAGGGAGATAATGGATATCTGGATTCCATGGCATTGATTGTGTTGGACAGAACTTCTAACAGAATATCTATGATTCCGGTTTCTACGGATACCGTATGTCCGGTAGAAGTGTATTATACAGATGGAACGAAGGCCAAAAAGAAACAGGATATGCAGATTTCCTATCAGTTTGCTTACGGCAGTGACGCACAGTCCGGAGTGGAATTAACAGTTAGCGCTGTGGAGAATCTTATGAATAAGAAGATTACTGTGGATAATTATGTGTTACTTCCTACGGAATCAGTGGAAAAGATGATTAGTGATTATCAGGAGAATATAAAAAAGGATGCCTGGACAAGTTGGGATTCCGGCAATGTTTTGTGGGATACTGTAGGTTCAAAGAGCGTAATCATTTCCAATATTGAAGATATAGACATCTTTCGATACAGAGTGCGTTCACTTCTGGTTTCAAATAAGAATATGAAGGCCTATGAATTAGAAGGTGAGACCTATGAGCACACAGGCTTTAATGAATTTTATCCGGATGAAGAATCACTTGAGGAAATGATTGCAAAAGTGTGGTATCATTGACTGGAATGCTAGGGATTAGGAGCAGAAATGAAAAAAAACTATAGATGGCTAGCGTTGGTTCTGTCGTTTTGCATGCTTGCATTTTGTCCGAGTACGGTGAAAGCCAGTGACTTGGATTCCATTCAAAAACAGCAGAATGAAACGCAAAATAAGATTAATGATATAGAATCGCAGAAGTCGGATGCAGAAGATGCTGTGGAGGATTTACAGAATCAGGCGGATGCGTTGGAGGACACACTGGATAGCTATACAGCTCAGTTGTCTGCTGTAAATGCGAAGATAGAGAGCACGAAGCAGGCGATTGATGATGCGACAGCTAATGTTTCCAAACTTCAGGCGGAGCTTGAGGAAGCAAAGCAGAATGAGTCTACGCAGTACGAGGCTATGAAGACCCGTATTGCATATATGTATGAGAATTACAGCCATATGTCCATGCTGGAGACATTTTTGGAATCAGGTTCTTTTGCAGAGTTTTTAAACAGGGTGGAATATGCAAGCAGCGTTATGGAATATGATCGTAATCTGCTTAAGAGTTATCAGGAACTGCAGGAGACAATTACCAGCAAAACAGAAGAACTGCAGAAGACTCAGTCGGATTTGGCAGATTATCAGACATCACTTTCCGATTCACAGAGCGAGATGAGTGAGTTGGTAAATAATGCCAGTGATGCAGTATCTGCGAAGAATGGAGAGGTGGATGATGCGCAGTCAGTAGTAGACGATTATGATTCTCAGCTTTCGGCACTTCATGACAAGATGAAGTCTCTTCAGAGTCAGGCGGATGCGGCTCAGGCTGCATTGGCACAGCAGATTGCAGCCCAGCAGGCGGCACAGGAAGAAGCGGGAACAACAGAGAATACTTCCGCTGCATATGCCGGTTCAGATTATGAAGTGACGCTTCTGGCAGCTACAATCCAGGCGGAAGCCTGGGGAGAGGGATATACCGGTCAGAAGGCGGTAGGCTCTGTTATTATGAATCGAGTACAGAGTTCATTATTCCCAAATACTGTCTGCGGCGTAGTGACGCAGAACAATCAGTTTGCATCATGGAGTTCCGGCATGGTTCAGAAGTATCTGGAAAAAGGACCGGATTCCCAGTGCTTATCGGTTGCACAGGAATGCATCAATGGTGCAAGATCTGGAGATTGGTTGTTTTTCATGACACCGTCGGCGGTTGCGAAATATCCGGAGGTTACCGGATATACAACCATTGGAAATCATGTGTTCTTTAAAAAGTGGGGAGCTAACTAGCCTCTATAATAGAAATTAATATAAAAATGAAATGGATGTATTCCCGGAAAGCCTAGGGGATACATCTTTTTTTATACCCACACGTGTAGTATCACTCAAACTTTTGCAAAAATTCCATCGATTTTTTTAAGTGTATACAAAATTGTTTGAAAAACATGTGTAATTTCTGTAAAAACATGAATAATGGTGTTGAAGTCTATTTTCGAGTGTGTTAATATTTTAACTATCGAGAGCGAGGACGCTTCGAATCTCATTTTTTTTACGTGAACTCGTTAAAAAATTAACGACCATTGTACATTTCCGAAGACAACCGCATAAACACACACAGCGGTCAGAATGGAAAATTCTCAACATGGACATGGTTTAGAAGTTTTGATGAGGGTAAGGAAAGAGAAACAACGAAGTCAATTCGGGGGTTGTTTGGAGGTTGAATCGCTAAACTTAATAATCTAATGTTTAGAAAAAGGAGAAAATTAGTATGGCAAAGAAAGTAGTTTTAGCAGGCGCATGTCGTACAGCAATCGGAAAAATGGGTGGACAGTTCACAAATGTTCCAGCAGTGGATCTTGGTGCAGCTGTAATCAAGGAAGCATTAAACCGTGCAGGTGTTAAGCCGGAGCAGGTTGATGAAGTAAAGATGGGTTGCGTTATCCAGGCTGGTCTTGGACAGAACGTGGCAAGACAGGCATCTCTTAAGGCTGGCCTTCCTATCGAAGTACCTGCAGTTACATTAAATGTAGTTTGCGGATCTGGTCTGAAGTGCGTAAATGAAGCTGCTAACATGATCTTAGCTGGGGAAGCTGACATCGTTGTTGCAGGTGGTATGGAGAGTATGTCTCGTGCACCATTTGCATTAGATAAGGCGCGTTTTGGATATAGAATGAATAACGGAAAGTTAATCGATACTATGATTAATGATGCTCTTTGGGATGCATTCAATCAGTATCATATGATGATCACAGCAGAAAATGTTGCTGAACAGTACGGATTAACAAGAGAAGAATTAGATGAGTTCTCTGCAAACAGCCAGCAGAAGTGTGAAAAGGCTATTGCAGAAGGCAAGTTCAAGGACGAAATCGTTCCATTTACAATTCATGATCGTAAGAAGGGCGATATCGTAATCGATACAGACGAGGGACCACGTGCTGGTGTTACAGCAGAAAGCCTTGCAAACCTTAAGTGTTGCTCAGGTAAAGAAGGTGGTGTAATCACAGCTGGTAACGCATCCGGAATCAATGATGGTGCTGCAGCAGTTGTAGTAATGTCTGAAGAAAAGGCTAAGGAACTTGGTGTTACACCAATGGCAACATTTGTTGGTGGTGCAATGGGTGGTGTAGATCCATCTATCATGGGTGTTGGACCGGTTGCAGCTGTTAACAATGTTATGAAGAGAACAGGTCTTTCTGTTTCTGATATGGACTTAATCGAAGCAAACGAAGCATTTGCTGCTCAGTCTGTAGCAGTTGCTAAGGATCTTGGATTTGATATGAATAAGGTTAACGTCAATGGTGGTGCTATCGCACTGGGACATCCGGTTGGTGCTTCCGGATGCCGTATCTTAGTAACACTTCTTCATGAAATGCAGAAGAGAGATGCTAAGAAGGGTCTTGCTACACTGTGTATCGGTGGTGGCATGGGTTGCGCTACAGTTGTAGAACGTGACTAATGGAAAATATTTCCCGGCCATTTTGGCCGGGAGTTCTTTAGAGAAATGATTACTTAGTTAGTATATAGAAAAAAAGGAGAAGAAAAATGAAGGTTGGAGTAATTGGTGCCGGTACAATGGGCCAGGGAATTGCAAAAGCATTTGCAATGGTTGATGGATATGAAGTAGCTCTCTGCGATATCAAGCAGGAATGGGCTGAAGGTGGAAAGGACAAGATTGCTAAGGGTTATGCAAGACTTGTTGAAAAAGGCAAGATGGATCAGGCTAAGGTTGATGCTATTCTTGCAGCTATTACACCGGGTCTTAAGGAAGATCTCTGCAAGGACTGCGATTTAATCGTAGAAGCTGCATTTGAAAATATGGAAGTTAAGAAGACAACATTCCAGGAATTAGACAAGATTGCTAAGCCTGACTGTATCTTCGCTTCTAACACATCTTCACTTTCTATCACAGAGATTGGAAATGGTCTTGATCGTCCTATGATTGGTATGCATTTCTTTAATCCTGCTGACAGAATGAAGCTCGTAGAAGTTATCGCAGGTGTAAATACACCGGTTGAAACTGTTGAAAAGATTAAGAAGATTGCAGAAGAAATTGGAAAGACACCTGTACAGGTTAATGAAGCTGCAGGTTTCGTAGTAAACCGTATCCTCATTCCAATGATTAATGAAGCTGCATTTATCAAGATGGAAGGTGTATCTGATATCGCCGGTATCGATGCTGCTATGAAGCTCGGTGCTAACCATCCAATGGGACCTCTTGAACTTGGTGATTTCATTGGTCTTGATATCTGCCTTGCAATCATGGATGTTCTTTACAACGAAACAGGAGACAGCAAGTATCGTGCATGTCCACTTCTTCGTAAGATGGTACGTGGTGGAAACCTTGGTGTGAAGTCCGGCAAGGGATTCTATGTTTACAATGCTGATCGTACAAAGACACCAGTTGACGCTAAGTAGAATTTTACGTATTCCCGTTTGGGATTAGTATAGAAAAAAAGGAGATAAATCATGGATTTTACTTTAGATAAAAAGCATGAGATGGCTAGAGCTCTTTTTGCTGAATTTGCAGAAAAAGAAGTTAAGCCACTGGCTCAGGAAGTTGATGAAACAGAAGTTTTCCCAAGAGAAACTGTTACAAAGATGCAGAAGAACGGTTTCATGGGTATTCCAATTCCTAAGGAATATGGTGGACAGGGCTGCGATGTCCTGACATATGTAATGTGTGTAGAAGAATTGGCTAAGGTTTGTGGTACAACAGCAGTTATCGTTTCTGCTCATACATCACTTTGTGCTGATCCAATTCTTACATATGGTACAGAAGAACAGAAGCAGAAGTATCTGGTACCACTTGCTAAGGGTGAGAAGCTCGGTGCATTTGCACTGACAGAACCTGGTGCAGGTACAGACGCACAGGGTGCTCAGACAAAGGCTGTAGAAGTTGAAGACGGATGGATTTTAAATGGTTCTAAGTGCTTCATCACAAATGGTAAGGAAGCAGATATCTACATCGTTATCGCTGTAACAGATATCGTAGAAGATAAGAGAGGCAGAAAGCAGAAGAAGTTCTCAGCATTTATTGTTGAGAAGGGAACACCGGGATTCTCATTTGGTACAAAAGAGAAGAAGATGGGTATCCGTGGTTCTTCTACATACGAATTAATCTTTGAAGATTGCAAGATTCCTAAGGATGCACTTCTTGGACAGAGAGGCAAGGGATTCCCAATTGCTATGCACACTTTGGATGGTGGTCGTATCGGTATCGCTGCCCAGGCTCTTGGTCTTGGTGAAGGTGCACTTGAATCAGCTGTTAACTTTACAAAGGAAAGAAAGCAGTTTGGTCGTTCTATCAGTGCTTTCCAGAATACACAGTTCCAGCTTGCAAACATGGCTACACGTATGGAAGCTGCAAAGCTTCTTGTATATCAGGCAGCTATGGCTAAGCAGAACAAGCCTAGATACTCTGTAGAAGCTGCAAAGGCTAAGCTTTTCGCTGCAGAAGCTGCTATGGATGTAACAACAAAGGCTGTTCAGTTACACGGTGGTTATGGTTACACAAGAGAATACGATGTGGAACGTATGATGAGAGATGCTAAGATTACAGAAATCTATGAAGGTACATCAGAAGTTCAGAGAATGGTAATCTCTGGTGATTTACTGAAATAATTGGAAATAGCACATTTGTAAAATAAAGGAGAAGATACATGAAAATCGTAGTATGTATTAAACAGGTTCCTGATACAAAGGGTGGCGTTCAGTTTAACCCGGATGGAACTTTAAATAGAGCAGCTATGCTGACTATCATGAATCCGGATGATAAAGCCGGATTGGAAGCAGCACTTAGAATCAAGGATGCAACAGGCGCAGAAGTAACAGCACTTACAATGGGTCTTCCAAAGGCTGATGATGTTCTTCGTGAAGCTATGGCTATGGGTGCTGACAAGGGTATCCTTGTAACTGACCGTGTACTTGGTGGTGCTGATACTTGGGCAACATCTACAACAATTGCCGGTGCACTTAGAAATATCGATTATGACATGATTATTACAGGTCGTCAGGCTATCGATGGTGATACAGCTCAGGTTGGACCTCAGATTGCTGAACATCTTGGAATTCCTGTTATCTCATATGCAGAAGATATCAAGGTTGAAGGTGATTCTGTAATTGTAAAGCGTCAGTATGAAGATCGTTATCATGAAGTAAAAGCAAAGATGCCTGTACTTGTTACAGCTCTTTCTGAATTAAATGAACCACGTTACATGACACCGGGCGGAATCTTTGATGCTTATGACAATGGTGAAGTTACTGTTTGGGGTAGAGCAGATCTTAAGGATGTAGATGATTCAGACCTCGGTCTTAAGGGATCTCCTACAAAGATTGCCAAGGCTTCTGACAAGGTTCGTAAGGGTGCAGGTGAAAAGGTAACACTTGATCCACAGGAATCTGTAGAGTATATCATGAGCAAATTAACAGAGAAACATGTCATTTAGTAAAGGAAAGTGGTGAATAGAATGGGTTTAGAAGAATATAAGGGTGTATTTACCTTCGCACAGCAGGTTGACGGTGAACTTGGTTCCATCGCTTTCGAACTGATTGGCAAGGGTAAAGAATTAGCAGATGATTTAGGAACAGAAGTAACAGCTGTTTTACTTGGATCTAATATCAGAGGATTGGCTGATCAGCTTGCAGAATACGGCGCTGATCACGTTATCGTTGTTGATGATCCAAAGCTTGAAACATATAGAACAGAACCATATGCACAGGCTCTTGCAGGTGTAATCAATGAATACAAGCCTGAAATCATGCTTGTAGGTGCAACTGCAATCGGTCGTGACCTTGGTCCTACAGTATCAGCTCGTGTTAAGACAGGTCTTACAGCTGACTGTACATCACTTGAAATTGGACAGTTCCCACTGAATGCTGCTCCGGAAAATGCAAAGCAGAATCAGTTACTTATGACTCGTCCGGCATTTGGTGGTAATACAATCGCAACAATCGCTTGTCCGGACAACCGTCCTCAGATGGCAACCGTTCGTCCTGGTGTTATGTTAAAGCGTGAAAGACAGGTTGGAGCAAAGGCAGATATTATTGATTTTAAGCCAGACTTAACAGAAAATAACAAGTATGTTGAGATTTTAAATATTGTAAAAGATGTAAAGGAAACAGTAAATATCGCTGATGCCAAGATTCTTGTTTCCGGTGGTCGTGGAGTTGGTTCTGCAGAGAACTTCAAGCTCTTAGATGATCTTGCAGAAGCAATTGGCGGTACAGTATCTTGCTCACGTGCCGTTGTTGATGCAGGATGGAAGCCAAAGGATCTTCAGGTTGGACAGACAGGACAGACAGTTCGTCCAAATGTTTACTTTGCAATTGGTATTTCTGGTGCTATTCAGCATACAGCAGGTATGGAAGAATCTGATATCATCATTGCCATTAACAAGGATGAGACAGCTCCTATCTTTGATGTGGCTGATTATGGTATTGTAGGAGACTTGAACAAGATTGTTCCTGCTCTTACAGAAGCTTTAAAGAATCATGCTAACTAGTTTTCAAATTTCATAAACATTAGAAAAAGCTCCCGGCTAGATATCTAGCCGGGAGCTTTATTTTTTAGATTATTTGGACTGATAAGTATTTCTCTGAACAGACATAAGCGCAATGGCAATTGCTGTTCCGATGACGAAGCAGGAAAGCGCTTCTACAATACCGTTTAATCCTACAAATGCAACGATGAAAGCGAATACATTGGTTGCTCCTACAGATGTAACCATAGACTGGATGTAATCTGTGTGATAGAAGCATACACAAAGTGCACTCATAAAGAAAAATGTATTTAAGAATGGTCCCAGGAGACAAGCGATGGATGTTGATACCTTACGGTCCAAATCAGTCATCTTTAATCCACGGAAAATCATACCTGTTAACCATCCCATAGCCATACGGGTTGGAACACATACGATAAATGTGGAAACAGGATTGATGCTAAGAAGCATAGCTCCAAATGGGCTCATTCCAAAGCACTGGATGAAACTTGTGATACCGAAAATTGTTCCGAGAATCAATCCGGCAACAGGGCCAAGTGTAACAGCACCTACCGCAACCGGAACAACGATCAGTGTAATCTCCAGACCGAATGTTTTGATATAGCCGATTGGGGTAAAAGCCATTAACAAAACAACTGCAATCAGGACGGCAAGTTCCACCATGGTAACAGTATTCAATTTTTTTGTTTTCATAGGTCTTTTCCCTTCTTACTAAAATTTTGTGATTTTCGTTGTAAAAAACACCGTTTAAATTATATTACTTTGATATAAAATTCACAAGAAGGTTTTAAATTTGAGATGGATTTATTATAATAGTTTGGTAAGAAATGTATAAAGGAGAATAGTAATGAGCTTTGAAGATTTAAAAGCAAAGAAGCCTGATTTTCATATTGATGGGAATCCTGGTTCCAATATAAAACATGTCATTGGTGTAGTCAGTGGCAAGGGTGGAGTAGGTAAGTCTTCTGTCACATCAGCAATGGCTGGTCTTATGGTTAAGGCAGGATACAAAGTAGGTATTTTGGATGCCGATATCACCGGACCTTCTATTCCGAAGATGTATGGAGTACACGGACCTGCTCTTGGAAATGAAAACGGTACATTTCCGGTAGAAGCAGAAGATGGTACAAAAATCATGTCCATCAATCTGTTACTGGATGATGAAGAACAGCCGGTTGTATGGCGCGGACCTGTAATTGCAGGAGCAGTAAAGCAGTTTTGGACAGATATTATTTGGGGGGATCTGGACTATTTATTTGTTGATATGCCGCCTGGAACAGGTGATGTACCGCTTACGGTATTCCAGTCACTTCCTGTTGATGGAATTGTAATTGTAACATCTCCACAGGAACTGGTTGGTATGATTGTGAAGAAGGCCTATAACATGGCTAACATGATGGATATTAAAGTGCTTGGTGTAGTTGAAAATTACAGTTATTTGGCATGCCCGGATTGCGGCAAGGTGTTAAAGCCATTTGGTGAAAGCAATCTCGATGAAGTTGCGAAAGAATTAAATATGGAAGTACTTGGTAAGATGCCACTTGATCCGGAATTTGCAAAGGTTGCAGATGCCGGCAAGATTTACACAAGAGAGGTTACAGACCTTGACAAGGCAGTAGATGTCTTAAAGGCATTGGATAAATAAAGTATCAGAAGAAGAAAGAGCTTCGAAATCATTTCCACAATGGTTTCGAAGCTCTTATTTTATAGTTTATTCAATGATTTCAGGTTCCGGATAAGAAACACCGAATGTTTCAACGGAAACGGACTTCATAACCTGAGGTTCTACCGGACGATCAGAGTAATCAGTCTCTGTTTCAGCAATTTTATTAACAACATCCATACCTTCAGTAATCTGACCAAATGCAGCGTAGTCACCATCGAGGTGAGGTGCGTTCTTGTGCATGATAAAGAACTGTGATCCTGCAGAGTCAGGGAACATGGTTCTAGCCATAGAGAGAACACCAGGTGTATGTCTTAAATCATTTTTAAAACCGTTGCTGGCGAATTCACCCTTGATGCTGTAGCCTGGGCCACCCATACCTGTTCCGTCAGGATCGCCACCCTGAAGCATAAAGCCCTTGATTACGCGGTGGAAACCTACGCCATCATAGAAGCCGTGGTTGATAAGGGAAATAAAGTTATTTACAGTGTTTGGCGCAATCTCTGGATAGAGTTCAGCCTTCATTACATCACCATTTTCCATTTCGATGGTAACAATTGGATTCTGTGCCATGATATATCCTCTCTTTATATAATTCTAAATTTTTGTTTAGAATTTGAAGGATGGAATTCATCTCTTTCAAATTCAGATTCGTACACTATTTTACGAGATACAGGGTGGAAAGTAAAGTCGGGAAATGCTCCATCTGCCGGGCAAAATTAATACTTCTTTTATTTGAAATGCGCCATTTGCGGGTCTAAGATAAAGATACACATTTCTATATTTCTTAGGGCGAATCGCCTGTAGAATCCAAATTTATTTATTTTCATAGGGAGGGGGGAAAGGTATGCAGGACATTATCAAAGAATATGGGCCGGCACTGATCACAGTTGTTGCGATTATTTCGCTTGTTATCATTATTAAGCTAATGATCGGAACATCAGAATCCAGCACTGTGGGCAAGGCTTTTTCGAATTTATTGAATGCCTTTTTGAATCAGTTAAGCAGTGCTGTACCGGTTTCATAATGGATGGGCTCTACAGATGGATTTTCTGTAGAGCCTAGATATGTAAGGAGGGAACATATTGAAAGAAGAGAAAAAAATCTCAGAGTCCAGAGAGTATTTTGGTCCTTTATATCCTTATATTGTGGATGAAGAGATTACAGATATCGATTATAACGGAAGAGAACTGTGGCTGACAGACAGTAACAATCGTCGTTTTTTATGTGAGGACTGTATATTTCCGGAGGGGTTTGTAGAGCAATTTACCAAGAGAATTGCCAATACTGTGAGTAAGCCGTTTCATAAGCAGAATCCGGTGCTGGAGGCAGAGACAGACAAGCTTCGAATTACGGTAGTCCATGAATCCGTTGCGATTTCCGGAAGAAGTTTCTGCATCCGAAAGTCACTTCCCAAGGTACGCATTCATGAGGAAGAGATGCTTAGCAGCGGGTATTGCAGTCAGGAAATGTTGTATTTCCTGAAAAACTGTATTCGAAGCAAGTGCAATATTGTGGTTTGTGGGGAGCCGGGTTCCGGCAAGACAGAATGTGCGAAGTTCTTCTCACAGTTTATTCCGGAGAATGAAAGAGTTATTACTATTGAAGATAATCCGGAGTGGCATTATGCCAAGGTTAACCCGAATAAGGACAGCATAGAATTAAAGGTCAGTGATGTGATGGATTACACAACGGCCATTAAGACCTGTTTGAGGTTGAATCCTAAGTGGATGTTCTTATCGGAGGTTCGGTCAACGGAGGTACAGTATCTGATTGAGGGTTTCTCCACGGGAGTTCATGGAATAACAACCTTGCATACGGATGATGTGAGGACAGTTCCGGATCGTATGATCAATATGGCGCAGAAGAGTAAGGCGGAGGATCGTCTGGAAAATGATATCTATACCTTTGTGGATGTTGCCCTTTTGATCCGCAGAAGAGAGGTGACAGAACAAGGCAGAACTGTGGTTAAGCGATTTATTGATCAGATTGGTATCTTCTATCGGGAAGATAAGGAGAATTATTTTAGGATGATATCCCAGGATGGTGAGATTATCAACCGGGAGTTGCCGGAGTATTTTAAAAAGAAGTTCTTGATTGCCGGCATTGAAGATCCGTTTTTCTGTGAGGAAGATATGCGAATTAAACTGGAAGAGTCTGCAAGACAACTGATGGAAGAGGAGATACGTACTCGGATAGACACGAAAATCCATGTGAGTGAGGAGGAAAGCATGAGAAAGCACAGAGAGGATTGTGTGCGTCAATGGCTGGAGGAAGTAAAGGAGGAGATGTATGAAGAAATTCAGGAAAGAGGAACCTATATGGGCCAGAAATCCATTGTCGGATGAACTGCGTAAGTACGGATTTGTATTTTCTTTAAAAAAGGGATTTCTACTGTATCTTCTTGTGGTTACAGGTTTGATTCTTCTGGGTAGATTCTTCCGACTGGGAATGGTTTGCCAGACCATCCTCTGTATCGTTGTTGTTCTGATGGTACCCCTGTTTCTTAGAAACATGTTAAAGGGACGTTTTTTACAGAGGAGATTTTCGGATCTGAATATTTATATGGAGCAGTATCTCTATTCCTTTCAGAAGACTGGAAAGATTCTAAAGACTTTAGAAGAAGTGCAGCTTTTGTTTGAGTCCGGGGAGATGCGAAATACTATCGGAGACGCGATAGAACATATCAGCAATACTTTTAACGAGGCGGATGTGGAATTGCACGGCCTGGAAATGATTGAGGAGGAGTATGGATATACAGGGCTTGTTACCATGCACCGGTTTTCGCTTCAGGTTGAGAAGGACGGTGGGGATTATCATCGTTCCATTATGCTCCTATTAGAGGCACGACGAATGTGGGCAGATAGAATCTATGCTCTTCTTAAGGAGAAACGAAGAAGAAGGGTGGAGATATTTTTATCAATAGCAACATCTCTTTTACTTTGTTCTCTGATTTATCTTATGGCAGATGATCTGGATATAGATATCGCTTCACATCCTCTTGCACAGGGGATAACGTTAATTGTACTGGTGTTGGATCTCTTTATTTTCTATGCTGCAGACAAGAAATTAAGCCTTGATTATATGAAGGAACAGGGAGAGTCTGATGAAGATATGGAGAAAATCTGGAAGCGTTTTTACAGATACAAAGATAGTAAACATCTTACGGATCGCATGGGATATAACATTTTGAAGAAAAAGATTTCAAGAGAGATAGAGAAGAGATTTCCTCAGTGGCTGATGGAGGTTTCTCTTCTGTTACAGAGTGAGAATGTTCAGGTGGCAATCTTTAAATCCTACGAGAGTGCACCGGAGGTTATTAAACCATCTCTTCGCAAGATGATACTGTCATTGCAGCAAAATCCCGCATCTATGAAACCGTATCTTGAATTTCTACAGGAATTTGTTTTACCTGAGGTACGTTCTACCATGAAGATGCTCTATTCCATTTCCGAGGGAAATGGTGGAGATGCGGATGATCAGATTCAGGACATGATTCGCAGAAATCAGGTGATGATCGACAAGGCAGAACGTCTTAAGAACGAAGACAGGATGGCCGGTATGTACGCACTGTTTCTTGCACCACAGATGACTGCAGGTGCCAAGTTACTTGTGGATATGATACTTCTGCTGGCTGTCTATATGAGTCAGATGGCAGAGTCTCTTATGCAGTGAGTAGAAACTGTTTTTTGGATAGAGAGGAGGAAAGTATGGAATCAATTGTAAAAGCATTTCTTGGAACGTTTTTTATACTGCTGATTTCTTTTCTTGGACTGGGGCTGATTTCGGCATCCATCTCCATGAGAAATGCGCAGTGTTACGCATCGACGGTGGCAACCGAGATACGTTCCTCAAATTATATGGAAAGCACAGCAGCACTTTGTGAAGAAGAAGCCAAAGAGAATGGATATGTTCTGACAACAGAAATTCACAAGTCCAATGATGGGGGAACAAAATATGGGAATTTGTCTTTGGACTATGAAATCAAGGTGCCGTTTCTAAATATCGTAGAGAATCGAAAAATTGTTATGGGAATTTAGGAGGGCGTATATGAAAGAGATTTTAGAGGATTTTGGTCTGGCAATTGTGGAGGAAGCTTTTGGAATAATTATGTGTTGTGTCCTGTTTTATTTATTGGTTGGAAGGTAGGAGAACATTATGAAAGAAATCATAGAGCAATATGGGGAGACCATCTATGGAGTTATTGGGGGAGGAATCATTCTTTTATTGATTATTGGAATTATTTACGGTCCCTTTAGAGAATACATGATTCAGATGCTTTAAACGGAGGGAGTAACATGCAGCAGATTATTCGACAATACGGCAATTTTTTGTTGGCTGCCCTGGCAGCGCTTGGCATAGTATCCATGGTGGTGGTTCATTTTCTTGGAACCAATGGCGGTGTGCTACATAAAGTTGGTACAGATTATGAAAGTACAGTAGAGGAAAATGGAGAACAGAGGCTGACAGGCAATGCGTCATCACAGGAAGTAATTGCAGCGGTGGAATCCGAACAACCTCAAGTGACGGTTAAAGAAGGGTTAAAATCGGGAATTACATATAGTGCAGAGGATTTGGTAAATATTGATGGAGATTATGAGAGCGTAACGATCTTAGGCGTATATGATGTGAATGGGAATCTGCTTTCTACAGATAATGAAAGCGTATTATTAGATCGCTCCAACAATACGCTTATATTTCATAAATCCGGTATTTATTTTGTAAAGTGTAAAGTTCATACTGCGATGCAGAGTTACATGCGAGAATTAACTTTCGGAATATCCAGATAGGACAATCTCGCCGGTCTTACGTGTGGCAGGAATATCAATAATTCGCTGATTGGATGACCCACGAAAACGAAGGGTGATGTCCTTCTTCTCCAGTATAAATTCTCCATCCACCAGAATGTCTACCATAGAGAGAATGGCGTCCGTATCCTCCGTGTGACAACGACGGTTATTAGGATCTGTTAATTCTTCATAGGTATATCCGCTGTAAATCCAGATTGTTGCATGTGGAACCTCTTTTTTGATGCGTTCCAGTAAAGGACGGATGGCCTCCTGATTTTTAGGCTCCATTGGTTCTCCGCCGAGAAGGGTGATGCCGTCAATATGATCCGGTTTCAGGGATTCCACAACTTTATCTTCAACCTCTTTGGTGAAGGGATGTCCATATTCAAAACTCCAGGTGTCTTCATTGAAGCAGCCCTTGCAGTGATGTGTGCAACCGCTGACAAATACTGCAGTTCTGCAACCCACACCATTTGCAATATCTGTAAAATAAATCTGCCCTACGTTCATGGGTTCCTCCTGTCTATGATACTAATCTAGATAAACTGATTTGTGACATCGTCGTATTCGTAATCGATATCTCTTAATTTAGCTGTAATACTGTCTTCTTCTACAGAGTAAAATTTACAAAATTCTGTAAAATTTGGGAAATGATCACGTAGCTGTGTATTAACAACGGATAATAACAGCATAGGATCTTTAGGTAATTGATTCATAATATCCTCACTTTCTCTTCGGTATTATATCATATCTTTTTTTATTTGGCGCAATTTCATAGATTGCGCTAAAATAGGATAAGACCACATAAATAGTGGAATGACTGGATATATAAGGAGAAGATTATGAGTAAAGGAACACCACAGGTAGAAGATGACTTATTTGTTGCAAGGGGCGCAGTTGTATCCGGAGATGTGAAAATCGGCAAGCATGTCGGAATCTGGTATAACGCAGTGGTAAGAGGAGATGAGGCCTCTATTGAAATCGGAGATGACTCCAATGTGCAGGACAATGCAGTGGTACATGTAGGTTATGGGCATGATTGTATTGTAGGAAAGGGAGTAACCATTGGACATGGCGCAATTGTTCATGGTTGTACCGTTGGAGATAATACGATTATCGGTATGGGAGCTATTATTTTAAATGGAGCCAAGGTTGGCAAGAACTGTATTATCGGTGCCGGCGCTCTGGTGGCAGAGGGCAAGGAGATTCCGGACAATTCCGTAGCATTTGGAAGCCCTGCCAAAGTATTTAGAGAGATGAGACAAGAGGATATACTTCATAACAAGCAGAATGCGGATGAGTATGTACAGTTGATTCAGGATTATAGAGAGGGTAAATTCCATGAACTTAACACAGAAAAGTAAGTCACGGAACAAGAGGAAAAACAGACGAAAGATATGGGTTCCAATCTTAAGCGTTGTGGTACTGCTTCTGGTTTCCGGCGGATTGTATGCCTTTGTCTACCCGGAGAAAGCAGAATCTTTTTTCAGTTCTATTCGGGGCAACAGTGAAAAGGAAATCCAAAATGAAAGCCAGACGGGAAAAGAAAATCAGAGCCAAGAGGATGAAGCATCCAAAGAGGAAAATGAGAATCCTTCCGAGGAAACAGAGGTAGAAGAGACGGAACTGATTTTTACAGGTGATGTGCTTCTCAGTGATTATGTTTTAAATAATTACAATGCTGGCGGGATTGATGGTGTGATTTCAGAGAATCTTAGGACGCAATTGGAAGATGCGGATATCCTGGAAGTCAATAATGAGTTCCCTTATAGCACCCGGGGAACCCAGGCGCCGGACAAACAGTATACATTTCGAGTGGATCCGAAATATGTAAGTATCCTAAAGGAAATGGGTGTGGATGCAGCAGGGCTGGCAAATAATCACGTTCTTGACTATGGAAAAGAAGCTCTAGAAGACACCTTTACAACTCTATCCGATGCGGGTATCGATTATACCGGTGCAGGTGAGAGCAGAGAAGATGCAAGCAAGCTACTGACCTATGAAGTGAATGGCAAGACCTACGGTATATTGGCAGCAAGTAGAGTGATACCTGTTGGCTCTTGGAATATTGACAATTCACAGCCCGGGGTATTCTGCACATATGATACGACACAGCTGGTGGAGAAAATCAAGGCAGCCAAGGAAAGCTGTGACTATGTATTTGTCTGTGTTCACTGGGGCGTTGAGCATACGGACGAGTTAACGGATTATCAGACAAGTATGGCACATCAATTTGTGGATGCAGGAGCAGATGCAGTAATCGGATCTCATCCTCATGTGTTACAGGGAATTGAGTATTATAGTGGAAAACCGATTTTCTACAGTCTTGGAAACTTCATTTTTAACCAGAATATTGATTCAACAATGGCGGTTAGATTTACGGTTTCCGGGGAGGATGTAAAGGTTCAGCTGATTCCTGCAACCGCCAGCGGGGCGAAGACACAGCTGGCAGATTCAGCCAAGGCGGAGTCTATTTATACATACCTCGAAAGCATTAGTAGTACGGTACAGATTGATGAAAATGGTAATCTTGACGAAAAATGAACTTTTTTAAGTACATCTATTGTAATAATTGCTACCGATGTTATGATGATAAAGGCTAGATGGTCGGGCATCTAGAAATTAGAAGAATAACAATTGAAGTAATAAAGTGAGGTAGTTTTTACAATGAGTGAATTTGGATTTGGTCAGATGATCGAAAAATTAAAGAAAGACCCTAAATCAATCGTATTTACAGAGGGCAGCGATCCACGTATTTTAGAGGCAGCTTCAAGATTATTGGCTGCGAATTTCTTACGTCCAATCTTACTTGGTAACAAAGAAGAAATTGAATCTGTTGCTGAGGAAGAAGGATATAATATCCGTGGAGCAGTGATTATTGATCCGGCAAAATATGACAAGATGGATGAGATGGTTGCAGAGTTCTGTGAACTTCGTAAAAAGAAAGGTGTTACACCTGAGCAGGCAAGAGAGACACTTTCTCATAGCAACTATTTTGGAACAATGTTAGTTAAGATGGGTGTTGCAGATGCACTTCTTGGTGGAGCAACTTATTCTACAGCAGATACAGTTCGTCCTGCACTTCAGTTACTGAAGACAAAGCCGGGCAATTCTATCGTAAGTTCTTGCTTCATCCTGGTTCGTCCTTCCGCTACCGGTGATCCGGAAGTATTGGCTATGTCTGATTGTGCAATCAATATCAAGCCAAATGAAGATGAATTGGTTGAAATCGCTGCTGAAACAGCTAACTGTGCAAGAATCTTCGGTGTGGATCCTAGAGTTGCGTTCTTAAGTTATTCAACACTTGGTTCAGGTAAGGGCGAAGATGTTGATAAGATGAGAAATGCAGCTGCCAAGACAAAGGAAAGATATCCTGATCTTCCTGTAGAGGGTGAACTTCAGTTTGATGCTGCTGTTTCACCACGTGTTGCAGTTACAAAGTGCCCGGGCTCTACTGTAGCAGGACATGCAAACACATTTATCTTCCCGGACATCAATGCTGGTAATATTGGATACAAGATTGCTCAGCGTCTTGGTAATTTCGATGCATATGGACCAATCCTCCTTGGATTAAATGGTTCTATCAATGACCTTTCTCGTGGATGTAATGCATTGGAAGTATATTCTATGGCTATTATTACAGCTGCGTTGGCATAATCTAATATTTAAAAATCGTAGTATTTTATTATCCGAGAGACTCAGTGATGCTGGGCTCTCGGATTTTTTTGTTTACAATATATCGGTAATGTTTAATGACAACAAACCCCGTAAATGCTAAAATTTCACTGGGTATAGAAATATAGAAAGAGGTTACATATGAAGGTTTTGGGAGTTTTTATTATTGTTCTTTTAATAATTGTTTTTCTATTGGCAGTCTTTGGCTTTACGGTGACGAAAGTGATGTTTCGTATGAGCTATCGTTCCTTTCAAATCGATCCTGTTTCGCCAATGAAGCATTATGAAGATTATAGAGATAAATATCCTCGTGAAATTGTACATTTCCCATCAGGCAAACATATGCTGCAGGGATATATGTATGGAAATCCAAAGAGCGCAAGAGCGTTGATTGTCTTTTCTCATGGAATCTGGTCCGGACCGGAGGAATACATGGTTTTAATCACCTGGTTTTTAGATCGAAACTATGCGGTATTTACTTATGACTATACGGGATACAACGGTTCCGAAGGAAACAGTGCCAATGGATTGCCGCAGTCGCCTCTGGATCAGAATGCAGCACTTGACTATGTTGAGTCTGTGAAAGAGTGGGAACATCTTAAGATTCTGACTCTTGGACATAGTTGGGGCGCCTATGCTACGACAGCAGGATTGAATTTCGATCATAGGGTTGTAGCTGCCTGTGGTATGTCCGGATTCAATGATCCCATTAAGATTTCAGTGGAGACAGCCAAGATGATGCTGGGACCAATCGGTGCATTAAATCGGCCATGGATCTGGATTCTGGATAGGATTCGTTTCCCTAAATATCATAGACTGACAGCGGTAAGTGGCATCAATCACGCTAATATACCGGTTCTTCTTACCCATGGAAGAGGAGATGATTTTATCCGCTATGATATTTCCAGTATCGTATGTAAAAAGGATGAGATAAAAAATCCAAAGTTGAGAATTCATACGATAGAGGAGCCTGGACATTACAGCCATACGGATTTCTTTTTGAGTCTGGAAGCTGCAGAGTATATGGCAGAGATTACCGGAAATTATGAGAAACTTAAGAAGCAGTATAAAAAGGGGATTGTTCCACAGGATGTGAAAAAAGCATTCTTTGATAAAGTGGATAAAGATCGTGCCAATGCTCCGGCAGAGGAGTTTTTTGAAGTGATTGATCATTTCTACAGGGAGGCACTTGAAAATACAGATTAGAAAGTTGCAGGAATAGAATTTGGAAAGTAAATGGAATATGTATGCGAAGAAAGCTGACTTCGCACGTCTTGCAGAGACCTACCATATTGATCCGGTGGTAGCAAGAATCATGGTAAACCGAGATATTTCGGAGGATGAGATGGAACAGTATCTGAAACCGTCTCTTGAAGATCTGCATGATCCGCATCTGTTAAAGGACGTGGATTTATCAGTGGAGTTACTGATGAAAGCTGTAAAGGATGGAAGCAAGATTCGAATTATCGGAGACTATGATATTGACGGGATTAATTCTACCTACATTTTGCATCAGGCTTTGATAAGAGTTGGCGCAGATGTGGATTATGCTATACCGCATCGTATGGAAGATGGATATGGAATCAATGAATCCATGGTGGAGAAGGCATATGAGGCAGGCGTAAAGCTGATTATAACTTGTGATAACGGTATCGCTGCCCGTTCTGCCATAGCTACTGCAAAGTTGCATGATATGACGGTGATTGTTACGGATCATCATGCAATCCCTTATGAGGAAGTAAATGGAGAGAGAATCGAGGTTTTGCCTGAGGCAGATGCAATAGTGAATCCCCACCAGTCGGATTGCCGGTATCCATTTCCTGAAATCTGCGGAGCGGTAGTGGCCTGGAAACTGGTATTTGTGCTGTTTGAACGTGCCGGATTAGGAGCGGAGGCAGCCTATGATTATCTTGGAAATGCTGCATTTGCAACTGTGGGAGACATTATGCCTCTCAGAGATGAGAACCGCAGTATCGTAAAGCTTGGACTTAGAGCAATTGCCGGCACTAAAAATCCGGGACTTAATGCCTTGATAGAGAGATTGCAGATTGATAGGAATAATCTGAGTACCTACCACCTTGGATTTTTAATGGGACCTTGTTTCAATGCCAGTGGACGATTGGATACGGCGGTGGATGCCATAGAGCTTATGGAGGAAACCGATAGTGCCCGGGCGATTTCAAGAGCAGCGGAACTTGTCAATATGAACGAGGAGAGAAAGGCACTTACCAGAATAGGTGATGAGAAGGCCTTTGATTTAATCGAAAGTCAGAATATGGCGGAGGATGATGTTCTTATTGTCTATATTCCGGAACTCCATGAGAGTCTTGCGGGAATTGTAGCTGGTCACATCAAGGAACGTTACTTTAAGCCAACCTTTGTATTTACAGACGCTAAAGACGGTGGATTAAAGGGTAGTGGAAGATCCATTCCGGCTTATTCTATGTATGATAAGCTTCATGAGTGTCAGGAGTTTTTAAGTAAATACGGTGGTCATCCTATGGCAGCAGGGGTGTCTCTTCCAAAGGAGAATCTGGAGGCATTTCGTCGTAAGATGAATCAGCTGGCAAATCTGACGGAGGATGACAAGACCCCGGTGATTCACATAGATGTTCCTATGCCGTTGGCCTATGTGTCAGAGGAGTTGATTCATGAACTGGATTTACTGGAACCATTTGGAAATGGTAATGAGAAACCGGTTTTCGCTGTGAAACATATACCGATAAAGCGGATATCATATATGGGAAAAGAGAACCAGTATCTGCGTATTATCTTTAGGATTGAGGATGGCCGTGAGATGACAGGGCTTTATTTCCGAGGGAGTGAAGAACTTGAGGCAGAAATCCGTGAGGTTTATGGTGATCTTGCCTGGGAGAATGCCATGCGTGGTCAGGCAAATGATATTTATCTGACTATCACCTATTTTCCTCAAATCAATGAATACCGTGGTAATATCTCGCTGCAGGCATTGATTACAGGTGTTAAAACAGATAAAATAAAAAATAACAGATAGAATCGGGGAGAGGAGTAGATGTGATGTTTGGAAAAAAAGAAAAGCTACAGGATGAATTAACCAGAAACAAAGATCGCGTTGAAGAACTTGAATTAAAATTAAATCGTTCCTATCAGAATATTACAGATGTAAGAGTAGAATTGGACCAGGTGGAAATCAGTGCGAAAGGTATTGATACCGGACTGGACCGTGTTGTTACAGAGATAAAGACGATTGGACAGATGCAGGAAGCATTGGGTCGGGAATTACAGACTTTGTCAGGACAGATTGACGAGAAAAAGGAATCTGTGAAGGGTCTGAAAGACGATTACGATAAGACAGTTGGAGATGTAAAGAACTTGCAGGAGAAATCCAAGAAATTAATGGAGGGAAGCAAGCATTACACCGGTATTACAAAGAAATTGTCTACTGCAGTAGAGGGTTTCCAGGCAGAGAATAATGCTGTCCTTCTAGAGACCGGCAAGATGTCTGAGTTGGCTTCAAATATGAGTACACTTGCTCTGAATGCAGCCATTGAAGCAGGACGACTGGGTGAAGGAAGTATGAAGTTTGTCAAGGCGGCGGATGAAGTACGTTCTTTTGCAGAAGAGTATGAGGAGTCTGCAACCAAAGCAGAAGAGCATGCGAAGAATCTGCAGTCTAATTTCGGGGAGACAGCTTCGGATATTCAGAAGTTGATTGGATTATTGAAAGATAATAATATCCTGCTTCAGAAGATCGCTGATTCGACGGAGCAGATGAATCATTTCCTGGAGGAGCATAAGCATGGACATGCCGCTAGCGGTTTTGTGGATATGTCTGAGCAGATGACAAAGATTCAGGATGCATCTGAAGAAAGTGTGGAGATGAAGCGAACCATTCTGGAAGAGATGGAAAAAGTCGGGGAGAGTTACATGGAAGCATATGAAAGCTTCAAGAAAATTGCGGTTAAGGTCGAAGAAATCAAAGCGACAAATTAGAGATTTTTGGTATATATAATAGGGAAAAAGGGCAATATAGGAGGAAACAGTTTAAGATGGCAGTAAAAGAGAATTATACGTTCTTGTCCTGTGACAATGAGAAGACTACCATCCATGGAGTAAAATGGATGCCGGAACATGGGGATGTGAAGGCTGTTTTACAGATTAATCATGGAATGCAGGAGTATATCGAGAGGTATACAGAGTTTGCTGAATTTATGACAGAGCATGGATTTGTTGTTTTTGGTCATGATCATATCGGACATGGGGATTCAGTAAGCAGTGAAGCGGACTGGGGAATCATGCATACGGATACACCGAGTGATACGATGGTATCTGATATGTTTTCGAATTATAAGATAGCAAAGGAGCAGTATCCGGATAAGCCGTATTTTATTCTGGGACACAGTATGGGGTCCTACCTGCTTCGAAAGTTCCTTGTAAAGAAAGCAGGGGAGCTTAAGGGCGTTAACGGTGCGATTATTATGGGAACCGGTACGGAATCGGATATTACAATCAAGGCCGGCATGGCGGTAGTTAAGATGGTGGCTGCCTGCAAGGGCTGGGATTATAAGAGTAAGTTTGTGGCTGGTCTCATGTTCAGTGCACCTTATAAGAAGTTTGATGTAACAGGCCGGGACAAGGCGAATAGCTGGTTGTCTAGAAATGTTGACTCTGTTACGAAATACTACAGCGATCCCAAGGATACATATATGTTCTCTCTGAATGGTTACCGTGTACTTTTAGAGTGTACCGGTTTTGATAACAGGATGGAGAATATCAGGAAGATGAATCTGGATATACCGGTGTTCTTTGTTTCTGGCAAGGATGATCCCGTGGGTAACCTCGGTGCTGGTGTTACTCTTGCTTATGAGAAGTTTAAGGAAGCCGGCGTACGTGACGTTTCCATGAAACTGTATGAAAATGATCGTCATGAGATATTAAATGAATTGGATCGACAGGATGTCTATGAAGATATTCTGAAGTGGTTTGAAGAGCATATGGCATAAGATTATAGGACATAAGGGTTAGAAAATATCCCTTATGTCCTATTTTTTTATGTACGTGTGTTTAGAAACTTAAAAATATTTAAATAAAATACTTGACATTCAAAAGAGAAGTGTGTAATATTCGAAATGTATTAGTTAAAACATTTTAACTAAATTAACTTAACGGTTGATGGGCCGATAGGTTACTCACACACACATTATTTTTCAAAGAAGGAACATGTAAAGGAGAAAAGAAATGACTATTGAGAAGTTAGAAGAGCTTATTGCTGACACATTGGCTTGTGATGTGGAAGAAGTTAAGCCGGAAGCAAATCTGATTGAAGATTTGAAGGCAGACTCTCTGTCTATCGTGGAACTTCAGATGAACATCGAAGATGAGACCGGAGCTAAGATTCCGGATGAGGAGATCCCAAATCTTCACACAGTAAAGGACGTGTATGATGCAATTAAAAAATATGCAGCTTAATTTTTCTTTTTTTTCAAAGAAGGAAGATTATCCAGAAGCCTTAGATAAAAAAGGAAAAATTGAATTTGTTACATGCAAAGCATGTAAGAGACGTTCCACGAAAACAGACTGGAACGAACATTATTTCGTATGCCCCCAATGTGGGGCATATCGTCCTATTAGCGCAGATTATCGACTGGATTTGATCCTGGATAAGGGAACCAAACACGATTTGAATCCTGGCATTGTAGCACAGGATCCTCTGCATTTCCCGGACTATGAAGAAAAAATAGAGAGACAGGTGGCAAAGACCGGATTGGAAGAATCAGCAGTTACAGCTACCGGTAAAATTGGCGGATACAAGGTTGTGGTTGCAATTCTTGACAGCCGTTTCTTCATGGGAAGTATGTCAACGGTAGTTGGAGAGAAGATTACAAGAGCAGTGGAATATGCGGATGAAAATAAGCTTCCACTGATTATTTTCTCAGCTAGTGGTGGTGCAAGAATGCAAGAGGGTATATATAGTTTGATGCAGATGGCGAAAACAGCTGCTGCAGTTAAGAAGTTTTCCAATAATGGCGGACTCTATATCAGTTATCTGACACATCCTACAACGGGTGGTGTCACAGCAAGTTTTGCCACATTGGGAGATATCACATTGGCGGAACCTCATGCACTTGTAGGTTTTGCCGGACCTCGAGTTATTGAGCAGACAATTGGCAGAAAACTTCCAAAGGGATTCCAGAGAGCGGAGTATCTGTACGAACATGGTTTTGTTGATCGCATCGTTAAGAGAAAAGATATGCGAGATACTCTGGTTCGCTTACTCGCGCTTCACTGTGGCAAGGAGGTACTTTCATGATTCGTAAAATCCTAGAGCAGACAGAGAAGATAGATTCCAAATTAGAGACATTAAAGGATCTATCTGCCAAAGCAACAAGAGAAATGTCAGCCAGGGTTTCCGGAGATGCTATTACAAGAGCAGACTATCAGGAACACCATGACAATTGGACGACTTACGAAAAGGAAATCAGTCATCTCGAGAAATTAAAGGAGGACATCCTGGAGCAGGCCAGAGACCTGACTCCTGCGGAACGAGTTTATCTCGCCCGATACAGCAGCCGTCCTCATATCGATGACTTTATTGACGGTTTATTTACAGACTTTTTTGAGCAGCGTGGCGATCATCTCTATGATGAAGATAAGAGTATTCGCGGCGGAATTGCTCGTTTCCACGGGCTACCTGTTACGGTTATCGGCCATAGAAAAGGCAAGACCGTAGAGGAAAATATCGAGTGCAACTTCGGTATGCCTCGTCCGGAAGGTTATAGAAAAGCTCTTCGTCTGATGAAGGAAGCGGAGAAATTCCACAGACCAATCATCACCTTTATTGATACTCCGGGAGCTTATCCCGGACTCGAGGCGGAAGAGCATGGACAGGGTGAAGCAATTGCTCAGAATCTTGCGGAAATGAGCACCTTTACCGTACCGGTCATCGCCGTCGTAACCGGCGAGGGTAATTCCGGCGGTGCTCTGGCACTTGCTGTTGCAAACCGTGTATTGATGCTTGAAAATGCGGTATACTCCATTCTTTCACCAGAGGGCTTTGCAAGTATTCTCTGGAAAGATGCAGGACGCCGTGATGAAGCTTGTGAGATCATGCAGCTTACAGCTCGCGACCTGAAACGCGCAGGGGTCGCAGATGAAGTTGTGCCTGAACCACTTGGTGGTGCACAGGAAGATCCAGAAACACTATACCAGACATTAGATCAGATGCTTTACGATACTTTGAAAGCATATAGCGGTCTTTCAGGAGAAGAGATTTGCTATGATCGTAACGAAAAATATAGAAATATCGGGAGAGAGGTAGGCTAATGAGAAGTTTGAGAATTCTCTCCTGTGGAGGATCTCATCCGGAGAGATCAGTTACCAATGATGATTTGGCTAAGATTGTAGATACAAGTGACGAGTGGATTACAACCAGAACCGGCATCAAATCCAGATTCTTTTGTGGAGAAGGGGAATCGACGAATTCCATGGCCATCAAAGCAGCAAAACAGGCTTTGGATCGAAGTGGAATTGATCCATCAGAGATTGGCTGTATCGTAACAGCAAGTATCTCCGGTGATTATGCTACCCCTTCTGTATCCTGCATGATACAGAAGGAATGTAAACTGCCAAATAACATACCGGTTCTCGATGTCAGTGCTGCCTGCTCCGGTTTTATTTATGCCCTGGAAGTGGCAAGAGGATTACTGGAGAGTACGGGTGGCAGATATGCACTTGTAACCGGATCGGAACAGCTGTCCAAACTACTTGATATGACAGACCGTAGTACGTGTGTACTGTTTGGAGATGGCGCAGGCAGCGTGGTTGTGGAAGCCGTAGAAGAAGCTCCATTTACCACTTCTCTGGGAGCAAAAGGGGATATGGCGATTACAGCCGAGGGAGTTGGAACAGCTAAAACCCGCATCCAGATGGATGGAAAAGAGGTATTTCGATTTGCGGTTTCAACAATTCCGAAATGCATCAATGATGTTTTAGAAAAATCAAATCATGTACTCGATGATGTGGATTGGGTTGTCTGTCATCAGGCAAATGCAAGAATCATCGAGCATTGTATCAAGAAAATGAAAGCTCCAAGTGAGAAGTTTTATATGAACTTGGATCACTTTGGGAATACAAGTGGTGCCTCTATACCAATGGCACTAAATGAGATGTATGAAAAGGGACTCCTAATCCCGGATCAGTGTCTTATTCTGGTGGGATTTGGTGCAGGATTAACCTGGGGAGGCGCATTCCTGACATACAAAGGAGTAGACAGATAATTATATGAAAGAAATAAATGAAATTCTAGGTACGAAGTATCCGGTAATTCAGGGTGGAATGGCAAATATCGCTACAGGTGAATTTGCCGCAGCCTGTTCTGAAGCAGGAGCTCTTGGTATTATTGCCACCGGTGGACTGGATCCGGAAGGACTTAGAAGAGAGATTCAAATCGCCAAGGAGAAGACGGATAAACCATTTGGTGTCAATATCATGCTTATGCACCCGGCAGCAGATGAATTTGCCAAGATTGTTGTTGAAACAGGTGTGAAGTTTGTTACTACCGGTGCGGGAAATCCGGCCAAGTATATGGCAATGTGGAAGGAAGCAGGAATCAAGGTTATGCCGGTAGTTGCTGCTCCAATCCTAGCGAGAAAGCTTGCATCTATCGGTGCGGATGCGATTATTGCTGAGGGTTCCGAGAGTGGAGGTCACATCGGAGAAATGTCTACTATGACATTGGTTCCTCAGGTAGTGGATACAGTGGACGTTCCGGTTATCGCAGCAGGTGGTATTGCAGATAAGAGACAGGTCAAAGCTGCATTTGCACTGGGAGCCAGTGGTATTCAGATTGGAACATGTCTTCTTGTCAGTGAGGAGTGTCCGATTCATGAGAATTATAAGCAGGCATTGATTAAAGCCAAGGGTACAGATGCGGTTGTAACCGGCAGAATTGGTGGTACACCGGTTCGTGTACTGAAGAATCAGATGACAAGAGAATATATCCAGGCGGAGAAAAAAGGAGCAACCTTGGAGGAATTGGAGAAGTTTACTCTGGGTAGCTTGAGAAAAGCCGTTAAAGATGGTGATACGAAGACCGGTAGCCTGATGTCAGGACAGACCTGTGGTCAGCTTACATCAATCAGACCTGTAGCTGAGATTTTAGCGGATCTTTTTGAGTAAGAGTCTTCAAAATAGGAGGTTTGTGATGAAGTTAGCAATGTTATATGCAGGTCAGGGAAGTCAGCACCCTGGCATGGGACAGGATTTATACGACAACAATTCTGTCTTTCGAGAAACTTTCGACCGCGTCAACCAGGCGGTTGATTTCGATTTAAAAGAAGTCTGTTTTGAAGATGCAGAGCAGAAACTGAATCAGACAGAGTACACACAGCCATGCATGGTTGCATTTCAGACTGCTTTAACAGCAATGCTTTCAGATGCAGGTGTTTTAGATAAAGCGGAGTATGTTGCAGGACTTTCTCTTGGAGAATACTCTGCACTTCAGGCAGCAGGTCTTTGGTCAGCAGAAGATGCGGTTAAGATTGCAGCATTTCGAGGAAAGGCCATGATGGAATCTGCAAAGGGACTGGATTGTGGTATGACAGCCATTATTGGATTGGAGAGGGAGGATCTTTCTCCATTACTTTCTGAAAACTGTTATATCACCAACGATAACTGTCCGGCGCAGCTGGTCATTTCCGGAGAGAGAGAAAGTGTTGAGAAGACAACCGAGAAGGCCAAAGAAGCTGGCGCAATGAAGACAATTCCGTTAAAGGTAAGTGGTCCTTTCCACACACCTTATATGTCTAAGGCCGGTGATAAGCTGGCTGAATTTTTGCCAAAGATTCCAAATCAGGCTATGAACAAGACCGTTGTTTATAACTTCCTTGGAGAACCAAAGGAAGGTGCAGATGTTACAGATCTTCTTGTAAAGCAGGTTCAGAACGGTGTTCGAATGAGAGAGAGTTTAATCTACCTCATTGGACAGGGGGTAGATACATTTCTTGAGGTTGGACCGGGTAAGACGCTTAGCGGTTTTGTAAAGAGAACTGCCAAGGCTATGGAGAAGGGAAATCTTCTTCCGGCCGGAGTGAAGGCATCAAACATTAAGACTTATACTGTTGAGTCTTACGAAGATGTAGAAGCCCTGAGAGGAGTATTGTATGAATAAAGTCAATGAATCTGTTACACCGACGGCATTGATTACCGGTGGAAGCCGTGGTATAGGCCGGGCATGTGCCCTGGAGCTGGCAAATAGAGGCTATCACGTAGGTATTAATTTCGCCGGAAATGAAGCCGCGGCTAGTGAGACAATAGAGCTCTTAAGAGAAATAAATCCGGAAGGAATTTTTCATAAATTCAAGGGTGATGTATCCGACGAAGCAGTTGTAAAGGATGTGGTATCGGAATTTCTGCATCTCTATGGTCGCATTGACGTACTGATTAATTGTGCCGGTATTACAAGAGACGGATTATTGGTAGGCATGAAGCCGGAAGCTTTTGACGATGTAATCCGTGTTAATTTACGAGGAACATATTTAATCTGTAAAGAAGTATTTCGCCCTATGATGAAGCAGAGACAGGGTAGAGTGGTCAATCTTTCCAGTGTCTGCGGTGTCCATGGCAATGCAGGTCAGACGAATTATGCAGCTTCCAAGGCCGGGGTGATTGGATTTACCAAATCTCTTGCCAAAGAGGGTGCTGCGAGAGGAATTCTTGCCAATGTAGTGGCTCCGGGATTTGTGGAAACCGATATGACAGCAGCACTTCCGGAAGCAACAAGAGATGCGATGAAGGAGGCGATTCCACTAAAGCGTGGAGCGAGAGCCGAAGAGATTGCCCGGGCGGTGGCATTTCTTGCATCAGAAGATAATACATATATCACAGGTCAGACATTAGAAGTCGATGGAGGAATGTTTTTATGATGAAAAGAAGAGTAGCGGTTGTTGGAATAGGAACCGTGAATCCAGCCGGTAATTCCGTTGAAGAGAGCTGGCCAAATATTAGAGATGGTGTTACAGGCATTGACCGAATTACGAAATTTGATCCTGATGAGGTCGGTGTAGGGGTAACCCTTGCCGGTGAAGTCAAGGATTTTGATTTGACAAAGCGCCTTGATAAGAGAGAGGCGAGACATGAAGCCCGTTTTACACAGTTTGCACTGTATGCTGCAGCTGAGGCAATTGAAATGAGCGGACTTGCACTTAGTGAGGAAGAGCAGAATCGAGCAGGTGTTATAGTATCCTGTGGTATCGGTGGATTGGATGTAATCGAAGAGCAGCATATGCGTGGTGTAGAGAGGGGATATGACAAGGTAAATCCATTTTTTATCCCAATGACCATTTCCAATATGGCTGCGGCACGTATCGCAATCAATCACAATTTAAAGGGTATGTGTTCTTGCCCTGTTACAGCTTGTGCAGGTGGAACCAATGCAATTGGAGATGCCTTCCACAGAGTTCGTGATGGCTACGAGGATATTATGGTATGTGGTGGTACGGAAGCGAGTATCACAAAGCTTGCAATTGCCGGATTTAGCAATATGAAGGCACTTTGTCAGGCAACAGACAAGAATCGTGCATCTATCCCGTTTGACAATGAACGTTCCGGATTTGTTATGGGTGAGGGCGCAGGTATTCTCGTACTTGAAGAAATGGAACATGCCAAGGCACGTGGTGCGAAAATTCTTGCTGAAATTGTGGGTTATGGCAGCAATTGTGATGCATATCATATTACCAGCCCGGCACCGGGTGGTGAAGGTGGAGCAGCCTGTATGTCACTGGCTATTCAGGATGCCAATCTTACACCGGAGAAGATTAGTTATATCAACGCCCATGGTACATCTACTCATCTCAATGATTCCGGTGAAACGAAGGCAATTCATCAGGTATTTGGAGAACATTCCGGTTCAGTTATGGTTTCATCTACAAAGGGTGTTACCGGTCATCTTCTGGGTGGCGCCGGTGGTGTAGAGGCAGTAATCAGCGTTAAGACACTTATGGAACAGACAGTTCCGCCAACTGCAAACTATAAGGTGCCGGATCCGGAATGTGATCTTGATTATGTTCCAAATGAACCTAGAAAAACAGAGGTGAATTATGTCCTTTCCAACAGCTTAGGATTTGGTGGACATAATGCCAGCATTATTTTCGGAAAGGTGGACTAAGATGGCAAATACATTAGATGCTGTGGAAATCGCTAAGATTCTTCCACATCGTTATCCTTTTGCACTGGTGGATCGAATCACAGATTATGAACCGGGCCAGTGGGCAAAGGGTAGAAAATGTGTCTCCATGGATGAACCATTCTTTCAGGGACATTTTCCGGATTATCCGGTTATGCCGGGAGTACTTCTTCTGGAAGCTCTGGCACAGACCGGTGCTGTGGCTGTTCTTGCCATGCCGGAAAATAAGGGAAAACTGGCATTCTTCGGCGGAGTGAAAAACGCCCGATTTAAAAGGCAGGTTGTGCCGGGGGATGTGGTAGAATTGGATACCAAACTGATTAAGATGCACGGTCCTATCGGTATTGCTGAAGGATGTGCGTATGTTGATGGAGAAATTGCTGTGAAGGCAGAAATAACATTTGCTATAAAATAAAATTCATTTCTTTTGGTATTTTGTGGTAATATAATGACAAAGATTTTGAAGGGATATATTAGGTAGGGACCAATGATGCTAAAAGAAGAATTGAGAACCATGTATAACAAATTCAGATTGCATTTCTATACACAGATTCTATCTAACTTCGAAAACCGCGAAGCAACGCTAACAACGGTGGAATCCTTTAGTATTGAGGCAATTATGATTCTCGGTCGCCCAACCGTGGCTGAATTTGCTAAGATGATGAATATCTCATCTCCCAATGCGGCATATCGTGTAAATGCGCTGCAGAAAAAGGGGTATTTGACCAAGGTCCGTTCCAATGAAGATGCTAGAATCTATTATCTTGAACCTACGGAGCGTGCCAAGGAGTATTTTCGAATCAATACCTCTTATCTGGACACGGTACTTGACCGCGCTGAAGAACGTTTCAGTTCGGAAGATTATGAGAAGTTTGCAGAGTATCTGCACATTATCAATACAGAGTTGATGCCGGAATTGAGTATCGATCGGTTCAAAAAGAGCAAATAATAAAAGAGCTTGTATGGATTTACCTCAGTGATGGTAATCCGTACAAGCTCTTTCTTATACCTTTTTTGAGAGGAAGGCAAAGAACTTCTGGAGGAATATATAATCTCCCTGCATCTTCTCCACCTTCTGCCTGTTTTCTTCATTAAATCCCACCAGGATATTGTGGTTGGCCTCAGCCAGATAGTCCATAATACCGTCGATATCGGATTTCATATTCTTAGGGCATCGGATGTATCTGTGCTTATTAGCTGTGATATGAAGGGTATAGGAGATACTGAAGTGATGCCAGAGAATCTTATGTAAAGTAGAGTACTTGTAAATCCATAAAATCTCTTTAATCGGAACAATCGCTACACCAAAACTACTTGTTTCAATAAAGTAGTGCTGCGTAATAAACATATCTTCTGTGGCAAGCTGAGGGAGGGTTTTCAATTCCTCTTCGGCTTCTGCCAGAATCTTCTTCGGGTTACCATAGACATAGAGTCTTCGGCAAGGTCTTGATAATACCGGAAATGCAATCGACAGCCCACAGATGAAAAGATGCAGAATGGAGTAAAGTACGAATACTTCCAAAAGAAGCACAAACAACTTGGTAAACCATCCCGAGGTGGCAGGTTCGCTCAGCATGTATTTGCTGAAGGAATCGGACATACTCTCATTGGTCCAGTTTAAATCCGTAGACAGCTTTTCTATCAGGGTAGAAGCTGCGATGGAATTTGGTATGATTTTTGCATTGATTGTAACCTTATCGATGGTAGAGATTCCCTGGTCACAGGTCTTTGGATCCAGAAGTACGATATATCCCTTGTCATTAATGATCGTATAGTAATAGTAACCATTTCTCTGTCCCAGCCATTCCTTGGTATAGCCTGTGAAATACAAATCCTTAAGGGTGACATTGACATAGTCTTGATTCTTATTGTAATGGGTTGAGATACTGTTGGCACCGGATATTTTCGTTGGAAATACAAGGGAACGAATCGGCAAAAACAGTGATAATACAATAAGAAACAGAAGAAATGCGATTGGACCTATAATTC
This sequence comes from Lachnospiraceae bacterium, assembly GCA_017392525.1. Classification (GTDB taxonomy): domain Bacteria; phylum Bacillota; class Clostridia; order Lachnospirales; family Lachnospiraceae; genus FD2005. The sequence goes on along the minus strand of JAFOVD010000001.1, from coordinate 6,347 downwards.
TTCTCTTATAATAATCTCTGATATTTTTCGTTATATAATGATCAAACTGCTGATCAAATGACGTTTCACTCATAAAAAACTCCCATTTTCTGTATCATTTTTCGCATGAATTCAGTATACCGCACCTGTGCCTTTTTTTGTAGGAAAAATTGTGTTAGTATAAAGGATACGTAATAAATTGGAGGAGTCTGCATGGACAGTTATTTAAGCTTTGCAGAGGTCTATGATCTCTTTATGGATAATGTGCCATATGACCTATGGACAGAGCATGTAGTTGAATTATTGGATAAGTATCATGTGCCAAGAGAACTGGTGGCAGAACTTGGATGCGGAACCGGTGCAATAACCAGACGTATGCAGGAGAAAGGCTACGACATGATTGGTATCGATATGTCTAATGAGATGCTGATGATTGCCAGGGAAGCTGCTACGGATGAGAGTGCGATGGATAAAAAGCCGATTCTCTATCTGGAACAGGATATGAGAGAACTGGATCTGTTCGGTACGGTGCGAGCTATGATTTCTATCTGCGATTCCATGAATTACATTATTTCAAAGGAGGATTTGAAAACTGTATTCCATCGTGTCTATACGTTTTTGGATCCGGATGGGGTTTTCCTGTTTGATATGAATACCCTCTATAAATATCGGAATCTTCTTGCAGAGAATACTTTTGCAGAGAACCGGGATGAGGGCAGTTTCATCTGGGAGAATTACTATGATGAAGAGACGAAAATCAATGAGTATGATTTGACCTTATATATTGGAAATGATACGGGGTCATACTCACGATATGAGGAGACACATCTTCAGAGAGGATATGAAGAGGAGGAAGTTGTGTCACTATTACAAGAGGCCGGTCTTACATTCTGTGAGAGTCTGGATGCAGATACCATGGGACCTGTAACATCGGAGACAGAGCGCATGTATATTATTGCGCAGAAACAGAAATAGAAAGAGGTTTTATTAATGTCAGATTATATTATTCGTGCAACTGCTTGTAATGAAGAAATTCGAGCATTTGCAATTAATTCCAAGGACTTGGTGGAAGAGGCAAGAGCTTCTCATATGACAAGCCCTGTGGTAACTGCTGCTATGGGTCGACTTCTGACAGGAGCAGCTATGATGGGCTCTATGATGAAGGGAGACAGGGATTTGCTTACACTCCAGGTTCTTGGTAGCGGTCCTGTTCAGGGAATTACAGTTACTGCAGATTCTCATGGACATGTAAAGGGATTCCCGAATGTCCCAATCGTTGAGGTACCACCAAAGTATGAGGGTAAATTAGATGTAGGTGCAGCCATTGGTGTGGGTGTGCTTCGAGTTATTCGTGATACCGGACTCAAGGAACCATATGTAGGTACTGTAGAACTGAAGACAGGTGAGATTGCCGAAGATTTGACCTATTATTTTGCTCAGTCTGAGCAGACTCCATCAGCAGTAGGTCTTGGAGTTCTGGTAGACACAGATTATTCTGTTCGAGCTTCCGGTGGTTTTATTATTCAGTTGATGCCGGATACAAGTGATGAGACAATTACTAAATTAGAGGAAAATTTGAAGAATCTTCCAACGGTTACAGCTATGTTTGATGAAGGCAAGACTCCGGAAGAAGTATTGGCACTTGTACTGGATGGTATGGATTTTGAGATTACAGAGAGATCCGATGTTGCATTTGAGTGTGATTGTAGTAGAGAACGCGTACATGATTCTATTGCCAGCATCGCAAAAGAAGACATTCAGGAAATGATTGATGCGGGCAAGCCGGTAGAAGTACGTTGCCAGTTCTGTAATAAGAAATATGAATTTTCAGTAGAAGATTTAAAGGAAATGCTCTAGGAGCAAATTTCGAATCGAGGTTAGCATTAGCATGAAAGACGGATTTATCAAGGTGGCAGCCATTACTCCTGAGGTGGAGGTTGCAAATGTAACAGCAAATGGTGAAATCATCAGAGCACATATGAAGAAGGCTTCCAAGGCAGGAGCAAGAATCGTAGTATTTCCTGAACTCTGTATTACAGGATATTCCTGCAGAGATATGTTTTTCCAGGAAACACTTCTTCGAAGAGCAAAAGAGGAATTGCTTCTGATTGCAGAGGAGAGTTTAAACTTACGTGGAATCTTCTTCGTAGGTCTCCCATATAAGCATAAGAATAAGATTTATAATGTAGCTGCAGCAATCAGTGAGGGTAAGATTCTCGGTCTGGTGCCAAAGACTTATCTTCCGAATTATCATGAATTCTATGAAGCAAGACAGTTTACTCCGGGGATGGACCTTCCGGAAGTGACGATGATTACATCGGAAATAACAACTATGATTGGTACCAATCTGTTTTTCACTTGTCCGGATTTTGATGGACTTACTATTGCTGCCGAAATCTGTGAAGACTTGTGGACTCCTTGCCCACCGTCTATCCGTCATGCAATGACAGGGGCAACAGTGATTGTGAATCTGTCTGCAAGTAATGAACTTACCGGTAAGTCAGATTATAGAAGACAGTTGATAACTACCCAGTCAGCCCGTCTTTACTGTGGATATATCTATGCTTCAGCCGGAAGCGGCGAGTCAACACAGGATGTTGTATATAGTGGACATGATGTCATTGCAGAAAATGGTAGATTACTGGAAGAGAGCAATCTGTTCCAGGATGGATGTATTATGTCAGAACTTGATATTCAGGGTATTCAGAAGCGTCGTGAGACAATGACAACTTATGAAGAGATGGATGACAGTGAGTATGTTATTTCTGAATTCCATTTAGAACAGGAGAGAACAGCACTCACCAGATTTATTGATCCGGCACCATTCGTTCCATCAAATCCGCATACACTGGAAATGCGATGTGAAGAGATTTTAAATATTCAGGCTATGGGTCTGAAGAAGAGACTGAAACATACCCATGCTAAGACGGCAGTTATTGGTATTTCAGGTGGCCTGGATTCTACATTGGCATTACTGGTGACGGTACGTGCTTTTGATAGTTTAGAGATGGATCGAAAAGGAATTGTAGCTGTTACTATGCCGGGATTTGGTACAACAGACAGAACCTATGACAATGCGGTGGCTATGATAAAGGAATTGGGTTGTACATTCCGTGAGATTTCCATTGTGGATTCTGTAAATCAGCATTTCAAGGATATTGGCCATGATGACAGTATCCATGATGTGACTTATGAAAACTGTCAGGCAAGAGAGCGTACACAGATTCTTATGGACCTTTCCAACAAGGAAAACGGAATGGTTATCGGTACAGGAGATCTGTCTGAACTGGCATTGGGTTGGGCAACCTACAACGGAGACCATATGTCTATGTATGCAGTGAACAGTTCTGTTCCTAAGACACTGGTGCGACATCTTGTTCGCTATTTTGCAGACCATCTTACCAGCGGTAAATTGACGGAGGTACTCTACGACGTACTGGATACACCGGTTAGTCCGGAACTTTTGCCACCGACAGAGGATGGCAAGATTGCCCAGAAGACAGAGGATGTGGTGGGACCTTATGAGCTCCACGACTTCTTCTTGTATCACCTGATGCGTATGGGTTCAGAACCGGGAAGAATTTATCGGTTAGCGAGAATCGCTTTTGAAGGGGTATATGATGATGAGACCATTAAAAAATGGTTAAAAAAGTTCTATTGGAGATTTTTCTCACAGCAGTTTAAGAGAAGCTGTCTTCCAGATGGACCAAAGGTAGGTACAGTTTCTGTATCACCAAGAGGGGATTTAAGAATGGCAAGTGATACTGCCGTTCAGATTTGGATTGAAGAAATCGATGCTTTGTAATTTTGGATTAGAACAAATATGAGAGAGTAGAGATTATGCAAGCTTTAAAAGAACATGTTATTAAGACGAGAAGAAGATTATATATCTTGCTGTATTTTCCGGTATACCTGCTTATTTTCTTTTTCTTAGATTATAGGGAACTTCCGCTGTCAGAGTACACAATAGTGGGAACCAAATGGGATCAGTATATTCCGTTTTGTGAATATTTCGTTGTGTTTTATTATTTCTGGTTTTTCTATATTGGTCTAGGAGTAGTATTGGCTTATTTTGAAAAAGACGGCAAGAATTACTACCGGACCTGTGCATATATGTTTACCGGAATGACAATCTTTCTTTTGATATCGGCATTGTGTCCGAACAGAGGATTCCTACGTCCGGTGGTATTTCCGAGAGATAATATTTTCTCCTATTTTGTAGGTTTGATTTATGCAGTGGATACGCCAACGAATTTATTTCCTAGTATCCATGTGTTCAATGCGATAGTAGTGCATATCAGTATTACCAATAACAGCCGTTTTGGAAATCGTCCCTTGGTGAAGTGGGCCAGCTTATTTGTTACGGTAGGTATCGTGCTGTCGACAGTATTCTTAAAGCAGCACAGCATATTTGACGTGTTGACCGGAATCTTGATGTCCGTAGTGCTTTACGTTATTGTCTATCATCTGGGGGATCAGAAATTTCTGGCCCGGGTAGGGAAATATGACAAAAATATGGTGGTATCGGAATAAAATCTTGGCTTGTATGCCATTTGACAATTGAAACGGGCGGCTTTAGAATGATTCATTGAGCGATTAGATTTTGTTTATAGTAGGGAGACATTGAGAAATGTTAGAAAAAATGAAATTGTGGAACTGGAAGAAAATCGGCTTGATTTCCGGTATTGTGGTTGCAGTACTCGCAGTAATTTATGTAGGATTTTCTATCTTTTTCCAGAGTCACTTCTTTTTTAGAAGTACAGTAAATGGTGTTTCAGCATCGGCAGCATCTGTAGATACAGTGGTTGATCGATTGAATGAGGCAACAAAGGGATATGAACTTACAATTGTGGAGGAAGACGGTGAAGAAACTATTTCCCCTGACGCAATTGATTTGGTAACAACAGCAGACAAGGAAACTGTATCTGAAATTGTCAAGAAGCAGAACGGGTTCGCATGGGTCAAGTATCTGTTTACAGACAAGGATTATCAGAGTAAAAGTATTGTTTCCTTTGATGAAGATAAGCTTAAAGAAGCAGTTTCCGGTTTAGATATTGTAACTCGAGAAGCTAAGACAGAGACAAAGAATGCTACATTTGAGTATTCTGAAGGCAAGAACAAGTTTGTTATCGTTGATGAAGTTTACGGTGACAATGTTGACGTTGATCAGCTTACAGAAAAGGCACATGATGCAATTATGACACTTACTTCTTCTCTGGATGTAGAGAAGGATAAGCTCTATGCTCAGCCAACAGTAACTGCTGATTCAGAGGAATTAAAAGATACAGTGGATTCTTTAAATGATAAGATTGGTATCTCCATTACTTATACAGTAGGGGATGAATCTGAAAAGATTCCAACAGAGACAATTGCTTCTTTTATCATCTGCGATGATGAAGGAAATGTTACATATGATGAGGATGCAATGCGTGCCTTCATCAAGACAATGGAATCCAAATACAATACAGCAGGTAAGTCTAAATCATTGGCTACATCCTACGGTACAACAGTTACTGTTGGTGCCGGAAATTACGGATGGAAGATTAATGAAGATGGCGAACTGGAGCAGCTTAAGAAGGACATTGAGGCAGGCGAAGACGTCTCACGTGACTTTGTTTATTCTCAGAAGGCTGCCAGCCGTTCCGGAAATGATTACGGAAACAGCTATGTGGAAGTAAATATCACAGCACAGCATGTTTACTTATATGTGGACGGTTCATGTGTATATGATACAGATTGTGTAACAGGAAATGTTTCCCATGACACAATTACTCATACAGGAGCATATGCAATTGCATACTGTGAAAAGGATGCGACTCTTCGAGGCGCAAACTATACATCGAAAGTAAGTTACTGGATGCCTTTCCACAATGGTGAAGGTCTTCATGATGCAAGTTGGAGAAGCCGTTTTGGTGGAACAATCTATAAGACAAGTGGTTCTCACGGATGTGTAAACTTACCTACATCTGCTGCAAAGACGATCTTCTCTTATGTTTCAGCAGGTTTCCCTGTCCTTGTTTATGAACTTCCGGGAACAGAGAATACAAAACCTGAAACAGACCTGGCTCAGCCGGTTATTGACGCAATCAATGCTATTGGACAGGTAACAACAGCATCTGGTGATGCAATTACAGCAGCTCGTGCAGCATACGAAGCACTTCCTGCAGATGCAAAACCATATGTTACAAACCTTTCTACATTGGAAGCAGCAGAAGCTGCATTCCCGGGTGTGGTAAACCAGGCCGCAGTTGATCAGGCTGCAGCTCAGGCCGCAGCAGCTGATGCGGCTGCCCAGAGTGAAGGCTCCACCACAACCGAATAAAACAGCTACCATTCAAAGGAACTTGCAAATGCAAGTTCCTTTTTTT